>NZ_FXAN01000101.1 GCF_900176645.1 Burkholderia singularis | reverse complement strand
CCAATGCCACGCTGCTACGCATGGCTTCCAATCGTTGGGGAAACCGGTAACTCACGCCGTCAACACGGTATCGGCTCCACGCTTACCCAGAAACCCGATGACTGGCTCTTCCGTCAAGCGCTGCTTCAAGGTCCCGTCTTCTGCTCCGAAACAGAACCTATTCGCTTCTGACTCGAACGGTGCGCTCGCGGGTACAGGTTCCTCCCATTCCTCATCGATGGTTCAGCGTCCTAACCGCTTAGCCCATCTCGGTGATCGCGAATGCGCAGCAGCCGGAGGCATATCGCGGATCTCCTCGAAAGCAGCAGGCGTCCGTACTGTTGCTCGTCGTTTCGCCGCGGGCAGTGCGCGACGGAGCATTTATTTGGCCAGCAGGCCAGCAAGGCAGGATGGTCGCTGGTGCGATATCGCGCCAGCCGCTATTCCATTGACGAAGGAGAGGGCGGCCACGCTCGGCGCATGCAATCAACGTCAGTCGCCCAGTCATATCCAAACTTAAGTAGCACAAAAATTTAAGCTTGACGTAAATTTAATCGAAAGGTAGGTTTTGTTCAGCGGCGCTGAGCGCAGAAGCCGTCACGTCTACCAATATCGATGGGGCATCTGATGATCGACCAGCTCAAATATAATTTCTCCGACTTACCTCTTTACAATGCGCCGGTCGCTCAGGTTCATGCAGATCTGTCGCGGCTAATGGATACGCTGCAGCTTGATGTCCTCGTAATCACTTCGCAGGACGAATATCTCACCGAATATTTGCCCAGCCTCAACAATCAGCGTTATGCATTGTCCGGGTTCGACGGATCGGCCGGCTCCGGTTTGTTTCTGAGCGAGGCCGCCGCTCGGCGGCTCGGCGTGCCGCAGTTCGTGCTGTTCGTCGATGGACGCTATCACCTGCAAGCGGAAAAGCAGTGCGATCCTGCGTTTGTGCAAGTGGAGAAGGTGAGTCTAAACGGGTCGATGTGGCAAGCGATCACAGATTGGTTCGTTCTGCATAAGGCCGAACTCGAGCGGGCAGGCTACGATTCGTTGCGTATGAGCGTCGCGCAGCGGCAGCGCTTGCTGCTGGATACGCAAGCGCTCGGCGTGCAATGGACAAGTCTCGCGAATCGCGAAATCGATCAGGCGATTTCGTTGCCGGGATGGCGCGTCGAGCGTCCGATCTTCGAAGTGCCGCAATCGACGACTGGCATGAGCATCGCAGAAAACATCGCGATGCTGAATAAGCGAATCCGCGAGCATGTCGGGGAACCGTCGGCGAAGACGGCATTCCTGAGCTGTATGGCTGACGATGCGAGTTATCTGCTGAACAGCCGCGGCTATCATCTGCCGTACACGTCGTCGCATCTCGGCTTCGTGTTTGTCGTCGACGCTGCCGCAGTGTTGTTTTTGCCGGAAGGCGTCGATCGTTGCCCGGTGGAGATCGGATCTTATCCGATGCTGACTGTGATTCGTTGCGATATCGCCGAGCTCGAGCGCTTTCTCGCGCAATTCGACGTCGAGTTCCTGTGCTACGGCTTCGACGCAGCCAACTGCGCGCTACCGGATGTGATGCGCAGGATCTGGCCCGGCGCTCGTCATGTGGACTACAACCCGATCGAGGCGGCACGGGCAAGCAAGACGCCTGAAGTGCTCGCTCAGTTTCGCGATGCGTTCGCGCGCAGCAGTGCGGCAATTGCGGAGGTGATGCGCTGGGCAAAGACGGGAGAGCCGGGGCGAACGCATTCGGAATACGATCTCGCGCGCATGATCAACGATGCTTACGGCACGCGCGGCGCGGTATCGCTGAGCTTTACGAGCATTGCCGCAAACGGCGCGAACAGCGCGTCCGCGCACTACGCGGCCGCGAGTGCCGATGTCGAATTGACCGAAGGCGAACTCGTGCTGCTCGATAGCGGTGCGTATTACGACGGCGGTTTTGCGACCGACTGCACGCGCGTCGTGCTGCGCCGGAGTCGGCCGGATACGCAAGCGCAGCCGTGGCAGCGCGAAATTTATACGGTTGCGCTGAAGGCCTGCATCAAGGGGCTTGTCACGCATTTTCCGAAGGATGCGTCAGGTGCCGATGTGGACGCTGCAGTGCGCGAGGTATGCCGCAAGCATGGCTACGATTATGCGCACGGCACCGGGCATGGGGTTGGCATCCACGTGCACGAGAGCGGGGTGCGGTTCAGTCCCGCGTCGTCATATGGGCTGGTGCCGAATGCGGTGATTTCGATCGAGCCGGGTATTTACTTGCCGGGCAAGGGGGGCGTGCGGATCGAGAACATCGTCGTCATTCATCCGAGCGAGACGGAACCGGACAAGGTGACTTTCGAAAATCTCGTGACCGTCGGCTACGACTGGGATCTGATCGATCTAACGCTGTTGACAGACGGCGAGCGCGCCTACCTGCGCGAATATGAGCAGGCATGCGTCGAGCGCGGCACGCACGTCACGGCTTGCCCGTTGCTATAAGCCGCAAGACGGCCGGAGAAAGCAGCGCGGGCCGCGCATGGGCGGCCCGGCATGACAGGTCGGCAACGCACGCCGTGGCGACGATTACGCTGCGCGCACTTCGTTCCAGCGGTTCGCGCGACGGAACGTGCCGATATCGTTGAAGCGCACGCCGACCGCGCGCATTGCCGCATGGGCGCGCTTCGCGGTGAGCTGGCGAATGTAGAACGGATCACGCACGACGAAGTGGTGAATTGCATGCGTGCTGCCGAAGTTGAAGCAGAACAGTTGCATCGGAATCAGCCACCAAGGGTTCAGCACCTGCGTTTGCTGGATGACGTTGCGCGCGTCGATGTCGCCGTAGTAATGCATGTTCGAGCTGATGAAGTTGATGCAGAAGCTGCGCACGAAATTCGGTCCGAGCCACGTGACTGTGAGAAAGTCGACGACATGCATCGTTTGCGCGACGATTGCCGGAATGTCCGGTTGATAGCCGAGCGCATGCAGCGCGAAGAGACCGACGTGGTAGACGATGAACGTGTGCCAGAGCACGTAGTACAGGTGGCCGATCGGCATGTACGACATCAGTTGCTCGATGCGCAACTGCACGCTTGCGCCACGGCCCTGCTCGGGCTGCGCTGCAACGTACTGCAATACTTTTTTGCGCATGCCGAGCGGCCGAAACGCGACGGCGAGCATACCGTCGGCGATCATCAGCAGCCGCTTCAGACTCCAGCGTTCGCCGTTCGTGATCCCGTACTCCTCGAGATCCGATTCGCCGCCCGATACCTTGTGATGATGCAGATGCATCCGGCGCCGCGTCCACGGATTGATCGTGCCGGGGCGGGTGAGCCAGCAAAGCGCCATCATCAAATGGTAGGCCCAAGGTTTCGTCTTGAAGTACATCAGATGAATCAAATCGTGTTCGAGTTCGTGAATCAGCGACGTCGCAAGCGTCGCGACGATCAGCGCGACGTACCACGCGATCGCGCCGCGCGCATACAGATAGGCTGAGCCGATCACGATCGCGACGCATACCGCCATCACGCTCGCACCGATCAGGTTCTGATTGTCGAGCAGCGGGTATTTCGCGCGCAACGCATCGCTTGCCGCGTTGACCTCACGGCGAACATACGCGACTTTCTCCGCGTCGTTCTTGAAGCGCATCGTCTTGGTCTGGTTCATAAGTTTTGATCCGTATCCCTGAATGATCGACGCTTGGTTTGTCGATGGCACCATCTTAGAGCCGCTTGCGTTTCTGCCGGGAGGGGCGGGTGTGCCAAAGAAAGAGTCATTTTGGGCCATTGTGGCTATAATCGACTCGATCACTGCATGGAGTCGAGCATGGTTTCGTCCGTTCCGGACCCCACCAGGCAATTGAACAAGGCCACCGTTTCATCCGCCTATCCGCTTTTTATGCTGATGCTGGCCGAGGAGCGCGGCATTGCCGGCGAGGACATTCTCGCGGGCACGGGGGTCACGCGCGCGCAGCTCGAATCGCCGAACGTGCGCATTACGCCGTTGCAGCAGGCTGCGATCGTGTTCAATCTGCTCGGGGCGACCAACGATCCGGCGATCGCGATCGAGATCGGCCTGCGCAGCAGCCTGACGAAATCCGGATTGATCGGCTTCGGCTTGATGAGCTGCGCGACGCTTGGTGAGGCGGTCGAACTCGGCATCCGCTATCTTCCGACTCGCGTGCCTTTTTTTTCGGTGCGGCTCGCGCGGCTCGAACAATCCGTGCAGATCGATGTGCTCGAGGCGTTTCCGCTCGGCCGGCTGCGGCAGTTCGGAGTCGAGAATTTCATGGTCGAGACGGCGATTCTATTCAATTCGTTGCTCACGCCTTCTCGTGACGAGACGATGGGGCGCACCGAATTGCATTTCGAATGGCCGCAGCCTGCCTATTTCGAGCGTTATCGCGAGCGGCTGCCGCGCTGCCACTTCGACGCGCCGGCCAATCAGATCCGCTTCGACGCGGCGCGGCTCGACGAGCCGATCTTGACGGCCAACGCGCAAACGGCACAGATGATCGTGCAACAGTGCGACGAGGAACTGGCGCGGCTCGGGTATGTCGAGAGCGTCGTCGAGCGCGTGCGCAATTTGCTGATTTGCGGTGGCGACGGCTATCCGTCGCTCGATCAGGTCGCGCGCGAGCTGCATCTGTCCGAGCGCACGCTCAAGCGCAAGTTGAGCGATTGCGGAACGACGTACTCGGCGCTGCTCGACGAAATCCGCCTGCGCGATGCGCTGCGTTTGCTCGAAGGCACGCAACTGAGCGTCGACGAGATTGCCGCGCGTGTCGGCTATACCGATCGTGCGAATTTCAGCAGGGCGTTCAAGCGCTGGACAGGGACGACACCGAGCCGCCGGCGCTGAAGACATCGCGCCGCTGAGCCGGACGCGGCGTGCGTTCGCCGATGCGCGGTCGGCTGCCGATCGGTGCGCGGCGGCGTCGGTGACGGCGGCATTCGTTCGCGGTGCGAGCTTCGCACGGAAGCGGAAGCCCGCGTACCGCTCTCGCGCGCTATGCGTGCTGCCAGCGCGCGGACGAAACGTCGATCTTGCGCGGAATCAGCTTGAGGCTCGAAAACGTGTCGGCGATCTGCTGCTGGTACGCGAGCGCTGCGCTGTCGACTGTCTGCACGCCGTAGCTGGCGCGGTTCAGCGCGAGTTCGAGCGTCGCGGTGTCGAGTCCGACGAGCGGTGAGAGCTGCACCGCCGCAGCCGGGATATGCGTGCGCGCCCAACTGTCGAGCGTGCCGATTTCGGCGAGCAGCGCCTGCACGAGTTGCGGTGCGGCGTCGGCGAACTTGCGGCTCGCGACGTAGTACTGCGCATTGTTCACGAGCCCTTCGCCGTTGGCGAGCGTGCGCACGTTCGCCTGCCGCTCGATTGCGGCGAGATACGGGTCCCAGATCACCCACGCGTCGACGCTGCGCTGGACGAATGCGGCGCGCGCATCGGCGGGGGCGAGATAGACTGGCGAGATATCCCGGTAATCGATCCGCGCCCGCTGCAGCGCGTTGACGAGCAGATAGTGAACGTTGGAGCCCTTGTTGAGCGCGATCTTCTTGCCGCGCAAATCGGCGATCGTGCGGATCGGCGAATCGTGAGGCACGACGATCGCTTCGCCTTTCGGCGCGGGCGGCTCGCTGCCGACATAGACGAAATCAACGCCGCCCGCGAGCGCGAAGACCGGCGGCGTCTCGCCGACGGTGCCGAAGTCGATTGCTCCTGCATTCAAGCCTTCGAGCAATTGCGGACCGCCGGGGAATTCGATCCACTGAACGGCAACGCGTTGCGCGGTGAGCCGCTTTTCGAGCGAGCCGCGTGCTTTCATCAATACGAGGTTGCCGTATTTTTGATAGCCGATCCTAAGCGTGGCGGGCGTTTGAGCGCTGCTTTGCGCAAGCGCGCCGCCGCTTGCGGACAGCGCGGCAAAACCGCCCAGCAGCGGCGAGGCGAGCGCGGCCGTCGCACCTGCTGCCTTCAGCAGCGAGCGGCGCAAGCCGTCCTGAGGCGCGCGGGAGGCCCGCGGGCGGGATCGAAGGGGCGAAGTCATCTGGCTGGTCCGTTGTGCAAGGCTGCGCAGCGAGGCTTCCGCACGGCTTGCCGGCGGCCGCATCGCAAATTCGCCGCCATCATGCTTTGCGTGCGTCGCGCTGGTCAACGGCTGGCTTCGACTTTGTTCTGCTATCGATTCCGCACGACGGAATTAGCGGGGGCGCTGCGCGTCGCGCGCATCAGGCGTCGTCGGCCGGTGCGTGGTGGAAGAAGCGCCCGAGTTCCTTCGCGAGCGCGTTGAGTTCGCTCATTTCCACTGACGTGATTTTGCGCGCCGGTTGCCCGTGCGACCAATCGCCATACAGCAGTGCTGCCGTGGTTCCGCAGGCGGCGACAGGCAGCAGCACGAATGCGAGCGCATCGTCGAAGGCCGCGCGGTACCACGTGGGCAGCCGTTTCGCCATTTTCGGATCGCGCACGTTTTCGATGAAAATGCCGACCGAGTTGCTGATCGCGAGATGGAACACGTCTGGCTCGAAGGCCTCGTCAAAACGCAGCATATCGAGCATCGCATCGACATCGGGCCCGAATCCGAGCTGCGCGGCGAACACGCCGTCATCGCGCCGCACGAACATCACGACGCGGGTGAACGCGAGTCCCGCAAGCACGCTTTCGGACGCGAGTGCGAGCACCGGGCCAAGCACATGCTCGGACGGCAATGCGCGCAAGTCCGCGAGCCCCGCTTCGAGGCACGCGCGCGGATTCGACGCGCCGCGCGCCATTTTGTCGGCGCTTGCGCGCAATTCGACGATTTCGCGCATCACCGTGTCGCTCGTCTCTTCGCGCGACACCGACGCAGCGATCTCGACGAGCCTTGCGGGATCGGCGCCAAGCACGCCTTGAAAGCGCTGCGCGAGCGAGGCGAGCCGTGCGTCGCGTTCGCACGCGCTCGCCGACGTGAGCACGGCGGCCACGTCGGTCGAGTAATGACTGACTGCGCGCAGCCACTGGACGTCGCGCGGCGCGTCGTCGTCCGGGCGATACGGCATCATTCCGCAGCGAGTCAATTCGGGCAGCCGCCAGCGACTCGCGGCTTCGAGACCGATCTCGGCGAAGCCGACGCCGAGCACCGTTCGGCATGCGGCTTCGCCGTCTTCGTCGTTCCCGTCGTTCAATTCGGCAATACGGCGGATCGCGTCCCATTCGGCGTCGAGATAGCAGACGACGAGCAGTTTGCCGACTTGCCGCATCAGCGTGCAGACGACTGCTTCCTCGCCCTTGCGTAAATCCACGTGCGCGGTGAGCTTGCGCGCGATGCAGCCCGACAGCAGCGCGCGGTTCAGTTCGAGCTTCGCGGCGATGCGGCGCGGCGCGCTGTGATGGAAGTGGTCGACCAGCTTGAGCCCGACGACGAGATGGCCGACCGCATCCATCCCCAGTACCATCAGCGCGCGCGTGACCGTGGTGATGTTGCCGCCGAACGCCATATACATTGCCGAGTTGGCGAGCCGCAGCACTTTCTGCGTCAGCGCGAAATCGGACAGCACGACGCGCACGAGCGCCGTGATGTCGAGATCGTCGTGCTTCATCGCCGCCATCGTCGCGCGCACCGCGTCCGACAGCAGCGGAAAATCGCCGCGCTCGTTCATCCGGGCCCAGAGCTTATCGAGCAGCGCCGTCCTTGATAATTGTGCGGTGATGGGCATACGAATCAATGATTGAAAAGGCCGTCTTCGTGCGTCATGCGGCCTCGTGCAAATGCAACTGCTGCGCTTCGAAGCGCATGGCCAGCTCATCGGACGGCAGCGCCCGGCACACGAGCCAGCCTTGGATGTGGTTGCAACCCATCTCGGTCAGCAGCGCACGCTGTGCTTCGGTCTCGACGCCCTCGGCGACGAGTTCGAGTTCGAGTGTCTGCGCGAGGCCGACGACCGCCGACACGATCGCCCGATCATTTCTCGACGTCAACAGGTTTTCGACGAAGCTGCGATCGATCTTCAGCTTCGCAAGCGGAAAGCGCTGCAGATAGGCGAGGCTCGAGTAGCCGGTGCCGAAATCGTCGACCGCGAAGCGGATGCCAAGTTCGGTCACTTCCTCGAGCAGCGATTTCGCGTGCTGCGGATCGCGCATCAGCAGGCTCTCGGTGATCTCGAGCACGATTCTGCGCGGATCGATGCCCGTCAACTTGATCGCATCCCGCACGCTTTGCGTGAAGCGCGGATCGCGGAACTGCTGCGGCGAGACATTGACGGCCACGTATTGCAGTGCGATGCCTTGCCGGTCCCACGCGACGAGCTGCATGCACGCGGCTTTGAGCACCCAGTTGCCGAGATAGTTGATGAGGCCGATCGATTCGGCGAGCGGAATGAACGTCGCGGGCGCGACGAGCCCGTGCGTCGGATGTTGCCAGCGGATCAGCGCCTCGACGCCGACGACGGCGCCCGTGCTGCTTTTGGTGATCGGCTGGAAGTGCAGCGAGAATTCGCCGTTGCGCACGCCGTTGTACAGATCGGCTTCGAGCTTCAGGCGTTCGGCGTCGGCCGGATCGTCGGTCGGCTGGTGGAAGGCGAGCGCGTTGCCGCCCGCGGTCTTTGCCTGGGCAAGCGCGCGATCCGCCCGGCGCAGCAGCGGACTGTGATGCTGCGTGTGCCACGGCGTCGCGCGGATGTCTGGATACAGCGCGATGCCGACGCTCGCGGACAGATGCACGGACTGGCCTTCGTATGAATACGGCTGCTGGATCGCCGTTTGCAGCCGGCGCGCGAACGCCTGCGCCGCATCGATCGCGGCGGCGCGCGTCGCCGCGGTCAGCATGATCGCGAACTTGTCGCTCGCCACGCGCGCCAGCCGCTCGCCCTGCGTTGCGAGCCGCTGCAGCCGCTGCGCGGTGTCGCGCAGCAGCGCGTCGCCTGCATCGTAGCCGAGTGCGCGGTTGATTCGCTGATAGTCGTCGAGATCGAGCAGCAGCAGCGCCGTGCAGCCGTTGCCGTCGTCGGCCGCCTGTTGCGCGCGCATCAGCTCGGGCAGCAGGGCGGACAGATTATCGAGGCCCGTCATCGGATCGTGGTGCAACTCGTAGGTGAGCCGCGCCTCGATCGCGCGCCACGATGAAACGTCGAAGGCCGCGATCGCGAAGCCGTCGACGCCATGGTGGCGGCTTCTCACCGCGCGCACCTCGACGTCGAGCGGATAGGTGAGCGACTTGACGAGACAGAGCGTGGTTTTTTCGACGTTGCCGGTTTCCGACGCGCGCGCAAGCAACGTGTCGAGCGCCGCGGTATCCTCGTCGTGGATCAGGTCGCGCAGCGTCAGCGTATGCAGGTAATCGCGGTGGTAGCCGATGAAGCGCAGGCTCGCGTCCGACACGTAGAGAAAGCGCAGGTCGCGATCGACATGGGCGAGGAAATCGACCGCGCCGACGGTTTGCTCCAACCAGCTCTGCACGGTATCGTCGGCGCGTGGCGTGCCGGCGCGCGCGGGCATCAGCGCGCCGCCCGACCACGCGAAGCGGCGCAGCGTGCGAAGCGCGGCGCGCCATGAGCCCTTGCGGGGCGCATTGTTCGTGAAGGCTTCCATGTATATCGCTGGCGTATAGAGGCTGGAACCGGTATCGTCCAGACGTAATAACGGCGTATTGTGTCGATTCTTTAGCGATGAGGGGGATTTGGCCTGGAATGTTTCATCGATAGCATGTGCTTGAAATATGAAGCTCGGTGCATGTTGCCGGTTAAAGCGGGCCGGATTCGGAAGACCCTATCAACAACGAGGATTGGGATGAAACGAAAATGGATTCCGAGCATCGCGGCGGCGTTCTTCGCGCTGCATGCGGCCATGGCGCACGCGGTCCTGAAGATCGGCGACACCGCGCCGGACTTCAGCACTCAGGCGTCGCTCGGCGGCAAGACGTATACGTATTCGCTCGCGAGCGAGTTGAAGCAGGGGCCGGTGGTGCTGTATTTCTATCCGGCTGCCTTCACGAAGGGTTGCACCATCGAGGCGCATGCGTTCGCCGATGCGGTGGATGCTTACAAGCAATATGGCGCAACGGTGATCGGCGTGTCGGCCGACGATATCGGCACGCTGACGAAATTCTCGGTCAGCGAGTGTCGCAGCAAATTTCCGGTCGCGGCGGACCCTGATGCGAAGATCATTCGCGCCTACGACGCGAAACTGCCGGCGATCGACAAGGCGAACCGCGTGTCCTACGTGATTTCGCCCGAAGGGAAGGTGATCTACGAATACACGAGCCTGTCGCCGGACAAGCACGTCGAGAATACGCTTCACGCGGTGAAGGCCTGGGCGGCGTCGCATAAGCAGCCGTGATCGCGCCGTGCGGCGGGGCGGGCCACGCGTCGCGCCGCACGCGGATGCGCCGACCGGGCTCGCGCATGCGAGCCTGCGCCGGCGCGGGGCGCGGTTGTCGTCGCGCAGTTGTCGTGGATTACGCGCGCAACGCTTGCTCGATCGGCACGCCGCCGCCGACGAAACCGATCGTCTTTTTCGAGATGTCGCGCTTGATCGCTTCGATCGCGGCCCACGCGACGTCCTGCCGCGCGACGGGCGGCGCGTCGTCGACCCGCTCCTCGGTGAGCGCGATCGTGCCGACGCCCGGATCGTCCGACAGCGGGCCGGGCCGCAGGATCACGTAATCGACGCCGGAGGCGATCACGCGCTCGTCGCCCTCGCGCTTCATCTGCGAATAGTGGCGCAGCATGCTGGGGCTGCGCTCCGGCCAGTACGCGGACAGCGAACTGATCACGACGAGCTTCTGGACGTTGTACGCCTTCGCATAGGTGGCGGCGCGCGCGACGGCGTCGCGGTCGATCTGCTGCTCCTCGGCTTCGCCTTCGGATTCGGCCGAACCCGCCGCGTAGATCGCATAGGTGATGCCGTCGAAGGCGAACGAGAAGTCGGCCGTCAGATCGGCGACGATCACCGTTGCCCCCGGCAACGTGTAATCCGGCCGGCGCACGAGCGCTGTGACCTCGAAATCCTGCTGCTTGAGCAGCAGGTCCGCAAGTGCGTGGCCCGTGCGGCCGGACGCGCCAATCAGTAGTACCTTCGACATGAAACCACTCCTCGCATTGCGCCAGGCCGAGCGTGCCTTTTGTGATAGGACCGCTGGCTGTTGGATAAGTTTAGGCCGAATTCAGGCCGGATCGGCGAGGAGGCGAAACGGGGCGGCAGTGGCACGAAACCTGCAGTGTGCCGGGCGACCGGATGCGGGTGTTGTCGCACGGAAATTGGCAGCGAAATCGGAAGCGCGGAAGCGGACCCGCCTGCGGCGGCGAGCCCGCTCGATCATTCGCCCGCGCCCGCGGCGCCAGCCGCTCGCGTGGCGCGCCGGCGGTTTTCCCAGCGCACGCGCAGACGGTCCATATACAAGTAGACGATCGGCGTCGTATAGAGCGTCAGCATCTGCGACACGATGAGCCCGCCCGCGATCGCGATGCCGAGCGGCGCGCGCAGCTCCGCGCCGTCGCCGCGGCCGAATGCGAGCGGCAGCGCGCCGAGCAGCGCCGCCATCGTCGTCATCATGATCGGGCGAAAACGCAGCACGCAGGCTTCGTGAATTGCATCGAATGACGATTTGCCTTGCCGAGACGCATCGATTGCAAAGTCGACCATCATGATCGCGTTCTTTTTCACGATCCCGATCAGCAGAATCACGCCGATCAGCGCGATGATGCTGAACTCGGTCTTGAAGAGCAGCAGGCCGAGCAGCGCGCCGACGCCCGCGGACGGCAGTGTCGACAGAATCGTGACCGGATGGATGTAGCTCTCGTACAGAATGCCGAGCACGATGTAGACGGCGGCGAGCGCGGCGAGGATCAGGATCGGTTGGTCGCGCGTCGATTGCTGGAACGCCTGCGCGGTGCCCTGGAAGCTGCCGGTGATCGTCGGCGGCACGCCGATTTCGGCCATCGTCTGGTAGATCGCCTGGGTTGCGCTCGACAGCGACACGCCCGGCGGCAGGTTGAACGAAATCGTCGTCGCGACGAAAAGGCCCTGATGATTGACCGACAGCGGCGTCGTGCTCGGGCCGAAGCTCGCGATCGCCGACAGCGGAATCATCGGCGATTTCGACGTCGACACGGCCGCTCCCGCCGATGCGCTCGACTTGCCGCTCGATGCGATCGAGTTGAGCGCCTGGTTGCGCGCGGAATCGGAGGCGATCGCGGCGGCGCTCGTCGCGCTCGTGCCTGCCGCCGACGTGCCCGCGGACGTCGCGACATAGGTGCCCGCCGCCGCGTTGGTCGTCTGCGAGCCGCTCGCGCTGCCGCCCGACGTGCTGATGTACACCTGCTTGAGCATCTCCGGGTCCTGCCAGTAGCGCGGCGCGACTTCCATGATGACGTGATATTGGTTCAGCGCGTTGTAGATCGTCGATACCTGGCGCTGGCCGAACGCGTCGTACAGCGTGTTGTCGATTTGCGCGGGCTTGATGCCCAGGCGCGCGGCGGTGGCGCGGTCGATCGTCACCATCGCCTCGAGGCCGCCTTGCTGTTGATCGGAATTCACGTCGGCGAGTTCGGGGCGCTTTTTCAGCGCTTCGGTCAGCAGCGGCCCCCATTTGTACAACTCGGGCGTCGAATCACCGAGCAGCGTGAACTGATATTGCGCATTGCTCTGCCGGCCGCCCATCCGGATATCCTGCGCGGCTTGCAGGAAGGTGGTCGCGCCCGCGACGGCCGCGAGCTTGGGCCGCAACTGCTGGATCACCTGATCGGCGGACAGCTTGCGCTCGGGCTTGCTTTTCAGCGCGACGAACATGAAGCCCGAGTTGGTCTGCGCGCCGCCGGTGAAGCCCGCGATATGCGCGACGTTCGGATTCTCGCCGACGATGCGCATCATCTCCGAGAACTTGAGCTTCATCGCCTGGAACGACGTGGTCTGATCGGCCTGGATGCCGCCGATCATGAGCCCCGTGTCCTGCTGCGGGAAAAAGCCCTTCGGCACGACGACGTACAGATACAGGTTGAGCGCGATGGTTGCGGCGAGCGTGAGCAGGATCGTGCGCGGATGGCGCAGCGCCCACGACAGCGAACGCTCGTAGCCGCGCTGCATCCGCCCGAAACCGCGCTCCAGCCAGCGCGCCAGGCGGCCCTCGTCGCGCGGATCGTGGGCTTCGGGCAGCAGGCGCGCGCACATCATCGGCGTGAGCGTCAGCGATACGATGAGCGACACGCCGATCGCGAGCGACAGCGTGAGCGCGAACTCGCGAAACAGGCGCCCGACGATGCCGCCCATTAGCAAAATCGGCAGAAACACCGCGACGAGCGACAGGCTGATCGACAGCACGGTGAAGCCGACCTCGCGCGCGCCCTCGAACGCCGCTTGCAAGCGCGGCTTGCCGTTCTCGATGTGGCGCGAGATGTTCTCGAGCACGACGATCGCATCGTCGACGACGAAGCCCGTCGCGACGATCAGCGCCATCAACGACAGGTTGTTCAGCGAGAATCCGAGCAGATACATCGCACCGAACGTGCCGACGATCGAGATCGGCACCGCGACGCTCGGAATCAGCGTCGCGCGCCAGTTGCGCAGGAACAGGAACACGACCATCACGACCAGGCTGACCGCGATGAGCAGCGTGTGCTCGGTGTCGGTCAGCGATGCGCGGATCGTGCCGGAACGGTCGAGTATCGGCGTGACCGTGACGTCGGCGGGCAGCGACGCCGTCAGTTGCGGCAGCGCGGCCTTCACGCGATCGATCGTCTCGATGATGTTCGCGCCGGGCGACCGGTACAGGATCACGAGCACCGCACGGTTGCCGTCGGCCAGGCCGAGGTTGCGCAGATCCTCGACCGAATCGACGACGCTCGACACGTCGGAAAGGCTCACCGCGGCACGGTTGCGATAGGCGATCACGAGATCGCGGTATTGCGACGCCTGCGACGCCTGGTCGTTCGTGTAGAGCTGATAGTGCGTCGGCCCGAACTCGATCGCGCCTTTCGGGCTGTTCGCGTTGGCCGACGCGAGCGCCGCACGCACGTCCTCGAGGCCGATGCCGTAGTGGAACAACGCCTGCGGCTCGAGCTCCACGCGCACGGCCGGGTTCGCCGAGCCGCTCACGCTGACCTGGCCGACGCCGTCGACCTGCGACAGCGATTGCTGCAGCACCGTCGACGCGGCGTCGTACAGCTTCGCGGGCGACGCGGTTTTCGACGTCAGCGCGACGACCATGATCGGCGAGTCGGCCGGGTTGACCTTGCGGTAGGTCGGATTGCTCTTGAGGCTCGTCGGCAGATCGGCGCGCGCGGCGTTGATCGCCGCCTGCACGTCGCGCGCGGCGCCGTCGATGTCACGGTTCAGGTTGAATTGCAACACGATCCGCGCGTTGCCCACCGAACTCATCGACGTCATTTCGGCGACGTCCGCGATCGAGCCCAGATGCCGCTCGAGCGGGCTCGTCACGCTGGTCGCGACGGTCTCGGGGCTCGCGCCCGGCAGCGACGCCTGCACCATGATCGTCGGGAAATCGACTTGCGGCAGCGGCGACACCGGCAGCCTCATGAACGCGAACAGGCCGGCGAGCGCGATGCCGAGCGCAAGCAGCGTGGTCGCGACGGGGTGGGTGATGAAAGGGCGCGACAGATTCATTTACGCGTCCGGATTCGCGGCAGTCGGCCTGCTGCGCTCGAACAGGCCGCGCACGCGGCGTGCGAGCGAGTCGAAACCGAGATAGATCACGGGCGTCGTGAACAGCGTGAGCACCTGCGAGACGATCAGCCCGCCCGCGATCGCGATGCCGAGCGGCTGGCGCAGCTCGGAGCCCGAGCCCGTGCCGAGCACGAGCGGCACGGCGCCGAGCAGCGCGGCGAGCGTGGTCATCAGGATCGGGCGAAAGCGCAGCAGACACGCCTGGTAAATCGCCTCGCGCGGCGGCTTGCCCTCGACGCGCTCGGCCTCGAGCGCGAAGTCGATCATCATGATCGCGTTTTTCTTCACGATGCCGATCAGCAGCACGATGCCGATGATGCCGATGATGTCGAGGTCGTGTCCGGTGATCATCAGCGCGACGAGCGCGCCGACGCCGGCCGACGGCAGCGTCGACAGGATCGTGATCGGATGGATGTAGCTCTCGTACAGCACGCCGAGCACGATGTACATCGTGACGATCGCCGCGAGGATCAGGAACAGCTGGTTCGACAGCGATGCCTGGAACGCGAGCGCTGCGCCCTGGAAGCGCGTCTGGAACGAAGCGGGCAACCCGACTTCGCGCTCGGCCGCCTGGATCGCGTTGACCGCTTCGCCGAGCGACGCGCCCGGCGCGAGATTGAACGAGATCGTCGTCGCCGGGAATTGCGACAGATGCGAGACGAGCAACGGCGCCGGCCGTTCGTGGAACGTCGCGATCGTCGACAGCGGCACCTGGCCGCCGCCCGCCGACGGCAGATAGATGTTGTTCAGCGCGTTGGTGTAGTGCTGCATTTGCGGTTCGGTTTCGAGAATCACGCGGTATTGGTTCGATTGCGTGAAGATCGTCGATACGATCCGCTGGCCGTAGGCGTCGTACAGCGCGTTGTCGACGGTCGCGGGCGTGATCCCGAAGCGCGCGGCGGTGGCGCGATCGATCTCGATGTAGACGGATTTGCCGTCGTTCTGCAGATCGGTCGCGACGTCGGCAAGCGACGGCTCCTTTTTCAGCCGCTCGACGAGCTTCGGCACCCACGTCGCGAATTCGTCCGGGTTCGGGCTCGTCAGCATGAACTGATATTGTGTCGGGCTGACCGTCGAGTCGATCGTCAGATCCTGCACCGGCTGCATGTAGAGCGAGATGCCGGCAACGTCGTCGACCTGCTGCTGCAGCGTGCGGATGATCTCGCTCGCCGACGCGCTGCGCGCGTCGCGCGGCTTCAGGTTGATCAGCATCCGGCCGCTGTTGAGCGTGATATTCGAGCCGTCGACGCCGATGAACGACGTCAGGCTTTCGACATCCGGATTCTTCAGGATCTCGGCGGCGAGCGCCTGCTGCCGCTCGGCCATCGCCAGGTACGACACCGATTGCGGCGCCTGCGTGATCGCTTGAATCGCCCCCGTGTCCTGGGTCGGGAAGAAGCCCTTCGGGATCAGCACATACAGCAGCGCGGTGAGCGCGAGCGTCAGGAGCGCGACGACGAGCGTCGAGCGCCGCCGGTTCAGCACCCATTCGAGCGCGACGCCGTAGCGCGCGATCACGCGGTCGATCAGCGCATGCACCTTCGCCTCGAAGCGGTGGCTCTCGGGCGGCGGCGTGTGGCGCAGGAGCTTCGCGCACATCATCGGTACGAGCGTGAGCGATACGATCGCCGAGATCACGATCGTCACCGCGAGCGTGATCGCGAATTCGTGGAACAGCCGCCCGACCACGTCGCCCATGAACAGCAGCGGGATCAGCACGGCGATCAGCGATACCGTCAGCGAGATGATCGTGAAGCCGATCTGCCTGGAGCCCTTGAGCGCCGCTTCGAGCGCCGTGTCGCCTTCCTCGACGTAGCGCGCGATGTTCTCGATCATCACGATCGCGTCGTCGACGACGAAGCCGGTGGCGATCGTCAGCGCCATCAGCGACAGGTTGTTCAGCGAGAAGCCCGACAGATACATCACCGCGAGCGTGCCGATCAGCGACAGCGGCACCGACAGGCTCGGGATGATCGTCGCGTAGAGGTTCGCGAGAAACAGATACATCACCAGCACGACGAGCGCGACCGCGAGCGCGAGTTCGAACTGCACGTCGCGCACGGCGGCGCGGATCATCGTCGTGCGATCGGTGACGATCTGCACGTCGAGCGCGGCGGGCAGCGTTTCCTGCAGCTTCGGCAGGATCGCCTTGATGCCGTCGACCGTCTGGATCACGTTCGCGCCCGGCTGGCGCTGCACGTTCAGAATGATCGCGGGTTCCGAGTTCACCCAGGCGCCGAGCTTGGTGTTCTCGGAACCGGCGACGATCTTCGCGACGTCGGTCAGCATCACCGGGCGGCCGCCCTTGTAGGCGACCACCGCGTCGTTGTATTGATCGGCGCTCGTCAACTGGTCGTTCGCGTTGATCGTGTATGCGCGCGTCGGGCCGTCGAAGTTGCCCTTCGGCGTATTGACGTTCAGGTTGGAGATCGTCGTGCGCAGGTCGTCGAGATTCATCCCGTAAGACGCGAGCGCGAGCGGGTTCGCCTGGATGCGCACCGCCGGCCGGTTGCCGCCGGACAGGCTCACGAGGCCGACGCCGCCGATCTGCGAGATCTTCATCGCGAGGCGCGTGTCGGCGAGATCCTGGACTTGCGTGAGCGGCAGCGTCTTCGACGTGACGGCGAGCGTGAGCACCGGCGCGTCGGCCGGATTGACCTTCGCATAGATCGGCGGCGCGGGCAGGTCGGACGGCAGCAGGTTGCCCGCGGCGTTGATCGCCGCCTGCACTTCCTGCTCGGCGACATCGAGCGGCAGATCGAGACTGAACTGCAGCGTGATCACCGACGCGCCCGCCGAGCTTTGCGACGACATCTGATTGAGCGACGGCATCTGCCCGAACTGCCGCTCGAGCGGCGCGGTGACGGACGACGTCATCACCTCCGGGCTCGCGCCGGGGTACAAGGTGCGGACCTGGATCGTCGGATAGTCGACCTCCGGCAGCGCGGCGAGCGGCAGAAAGCGCAGCGCGACCAGGCCTGCGAGCAGGATCGCCGCCATCAGGAGCGCGGTGCCGACCGGGCGAAGAATGAAGACGCGGGACGGATTCATCGGTCAGCGCGCGTCATTGCGGTTGAGCCTGCGATGCGTCATGCCGCCGGCGCCCGGCATGCGCGCCGGATGCCGCCGATGCGGAAGCCGCGCCGCGCGCGCCTGGCGCCTGCTTCGGCTGTTCGGCCGGAATCGAGATCTTCGCGCCTTCGCGCAACCGGTCCGAGCCGTCCGTGACGACCCGCTCGCCGGGCGCGAGACCTTCGACGATGCTCGTGCGCTCGCCGTCGACGGGCCCCGGCTTCACCTTGCGCACGGTGACCGTGTTGTCCGGCTTCACGACGTAGACGAATTGACCGATCGAGCCCGTCAGCACGGCCGACGTTGGCACGATCGTCGCGTCGCGGATCGTGTCGACGAGCAGGCGCGTATTGACGAACTGATTCGGAAACAGCAGGCCGGTCTTGTTTTCGAACGTCGCGCGCAGCTTCACGGTGCCGGTCGTCGTGTCGATCTGGTTGTCGAGCGTCTCCAGCTTGCCGGTTTCGAGCGGCGTGGTGTTGTTGCGGTTGTACGCGGTGACCGACAGCTTGTTGCCGGCGTTCACTTGCTTGAGGATCGCGGGCAAATTGTCTTCCGAGGTCGTGAAGATCACGCTGATCGGCTGGAGCTGCGTGAGCACGACGATGCCGTTCGTATCCGACGGCGTCACGTAGTTGCCCGGATCGACCTGCCTCAAGCCCACGCGGCCCGACAAGGGCGCGGTGATTCGCGCATAGGTCAGGTTGAGCTTGGCGGAATCGATCGCCGCGCGGTCGATCTGCACGGTGCCCTCGTATTGCTTGACGAGCGACGCCTGCGTGTCGGCCTGCTGCTTGGAGATCGAATCCTGCGCGAACAGCGTCTGGTAGCGCTGCAGATCGAGGCGCGCGTTCGCGAGCAGCGCCTCGTCGCGCGCGAGCGCGCCCTGCGCGTTGGCGAGCGAGACTTGGTATGGGCGCGGATCGACCTGCGCGAGCACGTCGCCTTTCTTGACGATCTGCCCTTCCTGGAATGCGACCGATTGCAGATAGCCGGAGAGCTGCGTTCTGACCGTCACGTTCGCGAGCGGCGTGACGGTGCCGAGCGCGTTGATGACGATCGGCATCTCGCCGCGCGTGGCGCTTGCCACCTGCACCGGCTGCGGCTGGTTGGCGAACGCGGCCGGCCCGCCGTGC
>NZ_FXAN01000022.1 GCF_900176645.1 Burkholderia singularis | reverse complement strand
ATACGCGTTTGGCACGTTCAGTTTTGAATAATCAGTTTGTCGGTCGAACAGCAGTCCACGAGCGCGTCGTACACGTCGGCGGTTACGTTGATGCAACCGTGCGTCACCTGATTGCGATCGGCCGCATTCACGGATTGAATGCGCTGTGCCCGGCGCTCACTCGGAATGCGGGTCCATACTCGGTGAATGGCATAGACCCCATGCGCGTCACGAGCAAAGGCCAGTACGTCCCCGCCGTATCCCGGTTCACGCGTGGCGGCATGGACGATCGGGTAGGTGCCGCGCGGGGTATCCGCGCCGACGAGCGCCGGATGACACCGACCCGAAAAGCAGATCAGGGCGGTGGCAAGATGGACGGTAATCATTGGCGGATATTCGCGATGATGGGCAGCGGGGGCGGGGCCGGCGGTTCGATCACGCCGACTTCGCACGCACGCAAAGTGATTTTTGTTTGCGTCTGCTGGTTGGCTGAAGACGAGCCCATGCCGCCTTGCCCCCACGCGCCAGTTGACCCACCTCCGCCGAGCGCAAGGTTTCGTGCGCCGGCTGTCCCGATCACGGCGGTCGAGATAATCGCCTGCGTCCCCATCAGGTGAGTGCGTCCATCCGGCATCAGCACCCGGTCGTAATAGCGAACGACGCCGTTTTCATCGGTGACGGGCTCAAGTTCATCCGTCGTACCCTGATCCACGTCGGAGTTGATGAGCATGCCGAAGAACTTGCCCTTGACGGGGGTGTGAACGACCCGTTGAAGCGGGCCGCATGCGGTGACGGTCAGGGCCGCAGACGTTGCGCCAACCGCGCTCGGCGGCGTAGCGGGCACAACAGGCGGAATCCAGATCGATTTGTAGTCGGAGTGTGACGATGCATCGACATTTGTCAACGTCGGACGTAATTTCCCCAGAAGTGTCGAAGTAAAATTCCCCCACCCTGTTCGGACGGTGATCAGCCGGCGATGTGATCG
>NZ_FXAN01000068.1 GCF_900176645.1 Burkholderia singularis | reverse complement strand
GCGGCGCGCCCGCCGCCGCGCGCGGCGGCGATTCGGCCGAACCGTTCCTGTCGATGCGCGGCGTGGCACGGCGCGGCATGCTGCCGCCCGTCGATCTCGACGTGCGCGCGGGCCGGATTCTCGGGCTCGCCGGGCTGCTCGGCTCCGGGCGCACCGAGACCGCACGGCTCGCGTTCGCCGCCGAGCGCGCCGACGCGGGCACGATACGCATCGACGGCCGGCCCGTGAAACTGGCGTCGCCGCGCGACGCGGTGCGGCACGGCATCGCGTATTGCCCGGAGGATCGCAAGAAAGAGGGAATCGTCGCCACGCTGTCGATTCGCGAGAACATCGTTCTCGCGCTGCAGGCGCGGCGCGGCTGGTGGCGCATGATCGGCCGCGCGCGCCAGCGTCAGATCGCCGACGAATGGATCGCGCGGCTCGGCATCAGCGCGCGCGACGCCGAGCAGCCGGTCGGCCTGCTGTCGGGCGGCAACCAGCAGAAGGTGCTGCTCGCGCGCTGGCTCGTCACCGAGCCGAAGCTGCTGATTCTCGACGAACCGACGCGCGGCATCGATATCGCCGCGAAGTTCGACATCATGGAGCGCGTGCTGGCGCTGTGCGCAAAGGGGCTCGCGATCCTCTTCATTTCGTCCGAAATCGCCGAGGTGGTGCGCGTGAGCCACCGGATCGCCGTGCTGCGCGACCGGCGCAAGGTCGCCGAGCTGGCGGGCGGCGCGATTGCCGAAGACCGCGTGTACCGGCTCATTGCGGGAGACGACGCATGACATCCACGGCATCTATGACGTCCCTGCGCGTGCTGGTGCGTCATCCGCTCGTCTGGCCGTCGCTGACGCTCGCGCTGCTGCTCGCGATCGACGTCGCGCACCGCGCCGACTTCCTGTCGATCACGTTGCTCGACGGTCATCTGTTCGGCGCGCCGGTCGATATCCTGAACCGCGCGGCGCCGCTCGCGATCGTCTCGCTCGGCATGACGCTCGTGATCGCCACGCGCGGCATCGACATTTCGGTCGGCGCGGTGGTCGCGATCGCCGGGGCCGCCGCCGCAGTGGTTCTCGAAGCGCATCCGTTGGCGCATCGCGCGGATATCGGCGCGGCGCTGCTCGCGGCGGTGGGCGTCGGGCTGCTGGCTGGCGTATGGAACGGCATGCTGGTCGCGTTCGTCGGAATGCAGCCGATCGTCGCCACATTGATCCTGATGGTTGCCGGGCGCGGTATCGCCCAATTGCTCACGGGCGGCCAGATCATTCCGATCGAAGCGCCCGGCTACCTGGCGCTCGGCGACGGCTATCTCGCGGCCGTGCCGTGCGCGATATGGATCGCCGCCGGCGCGACGGCCGTGACCGCGTGGCTCGCGAATCGCACGGCGCTCGGCCTGTTCATCCGGTCGATCGGCGTGAATCCGGTCGCCACCCGGCTGGTGGGCCTGCGATCCAGCGCGATCGTGTTCGGCGTCTACGTGTTCTGCGGCTTGATGGCCGCGCTCGCCGGCATCATCGCCAGCTCGAACGTGCGCAGCGCCGACGGCAATCACGCGGGGCTGCTGCTCGAACTCGACGCGATTCTCGCGGTGACGCTCGGCGGCACGTCGCTCGCGGGCGGGCGCTTCAGCCTCGCCGGCACCGTGCTCGGCGCGCTGATCATCCAGACCCTGACCTACACGACTTATTCGATCGGCGTGCCGCCGGAGGCGACGCTCGTGGTCAAGGCGATCGTCGTGATCGCGGTGAGCGTGATCCAGTCCGAATCGGCGCGCGCGCTGCTCGTGCGGGCGGCGGCGCGTTACCTGCGCTTCACGCGGCCGCGCACGGCCACCGGAACAGGAGCACGCACGCCATGAGCAAGCTGACCGGCCGGCTGGCCGACCCCCGAGTCCTGCCCATTGTCGTGACGATCGCGTTGTTCGCCGTGCTGTTCGGCTTCGGCTGCGTGATGTACACCGGATTCTTTTCGTTGCAGGTGCTGTCGGGGCTCATCGTCGACAATGCGTTCCTGCTGATCGTGGCGATCGGCATGACGTTCGTGATCGTATCGGGCGGGATCGATCTGTCGGTCGGCTCCGTCGTCGCGCTGACGACGATTCTCTGCGCGCTCGGTGCCGAATGGCTGCATTGGCCCATCTGGGCGGTCGTGCCGGCCGTACTCGCGATGGGTACGCTGTATGGCGCGTCGATGGGCGCGCTGATCCATTATTTCCGCCTGCAGCCTTTCATCGTCACGCTGGCGGGCATGTTCCTCGCTCGCGGCGCATGCTTTCTGATCACCACGCAGTCGATCACGATCAACGAACCGACGTTTCATGCGGTCGCCGGCCTGAGCGTGCCTCTCGGCGGCGGCGCGCTGAATGCGGGCGCGCTGATCGCGCTCGCGGTGCTCGCGGCGGCGATCTACGTCGCGCATTTCACGCGCTTCGGACGCAACATCTACGCGATCGGCGGCAACGAGCGCTCGGCGTTGCTGATGGGGCTGCCGGTCGCGCGCACCAAGATCGGCGTGTATGCGCTCAGCGGCCTGTGCTCGGCGCTCGGCGGCGTGGTGTTCACGCTTTACGTGCTGTCGGGCTACGGCTTGCAGGCGCAAGGCATGGAGCTCGACGCGATCGCGGCGACCGTGATCGGCGGCACGTTGCTGACGGGCGGCGTCGGCTACGTGGTCGGTTCGGTGTTCGGCGTCGGCATACTCGGCACGATTCAGACACTGATTACGTTCGACGGCACGCTCAGCTCGTGGTGGACGCGCATCGTGATTGGCGCGCTGCTCTGCGCTTTCTGCCTGCTGCAGCGGATCATCGAGCGGCACGCCGCACGGCGCCCGGCCGGCGGCGGTGGGTTCGACGCCGCGCCGCAGCCGCCGGGCGGCGCGGCGTCGCGGCCCAACGGTGCCGATGATGATGCCGGTCTCGTATCGATGAGATGATGTGGGTTCAGAGCCACCTGACAACGAGGAAAAAAACATGCAACCGGAAACCGGATTCGACATCGATGCCTTGGACGCCGTGGAATCGACCGCCCCGCTGGTGACCCAATTCGTCCTCGATCTGAGCAGCGCGCCGGACAGACGCATCGTCGCCGACGCATTGCGCCTGCTGCTGCGCGAGCGCTCGGACGCACTGAATTTCGCGATGCGCATCGCCGCCGAGCATGGCCAGCCGCGGCCGGACCCCGGCGGTTTCGGCTTGAGCGATATCCTGCGGCTGCTGCGCACGGTGGAGCGGGTCGACGTGCCCGATTGATCGAGCGGGCGCCGGCTGCGCGGCGGACGCGCGCGGCCGCGCGGGGCTGACGGGACACCGAGACGCCAAGACGCCAAGACGCCAAGACGCCAAGACGCCAAGACGCCAAGACGCCAAGACGCCAAGACGCCAAGACGCCAAGACGCCAAGACGCCGTGCCGGGCGCGAGACGCCCGGCGCCTCGCCGGTACCCGGATCGTGCCCGCGCGCGGCTTGATAGGCTGCGATATGCCGGAGCCGGACCGCGGTGTTGCCGCGGCCAAGAATCAAGAATAACGATTGTTGAATCGATGGAGACAAACGCATGACGAACGAGATACGCGCCGATTTGCTGATCGACAGCCGGTGCGCGCTGGGAGAGGGCGCGACCTGGTGCTGGCGCAGCGGCCTGCTGTATTGGACCGACATCGAAGGCCGGCAACTGTGGCGCCACGATCCCAGCACGAACACAAGCGTATCGTTTCCGATGCCCGAACGGCTTGCGTGCTTCGCGTTGTGCACCAATCCGCGCTACCTGCTGCTCGGGCTGGCGACGCATCTGGCCTATTTCGATACGGAACACGCCGCGATGACGGCGATCGTCGATGTCGAACCCGGCCTGCCGACGCGTTTGAACGACGGCCGCTGCGACCGGCAGGGCCGTTTCGTATTCGGCACCAAGCATGATGTCGACGAGCCCGAGCCGATCGGCGGCTTCTATCGGCTGAACGCCGATCTGACGCTCGAGCGTTTGCCGTTGCCGAACTGCGCGATTTCGAACAGCATCGCTTTCGCGCCGGACGGCCGGACGATGTATTACTGCGATTCGCCCACCCGGCGGATTCACGCATGCGACTACCCCACGTTCGCGTCCAACCGGGTGTTTGTTGAACTGGATGGCGCCGACGGCGTGCCCGACGGCTCGACCGTCGACCGGGACGGCTATTTGTGGAATGCGCAATGGGGCGCATCGCGCGTGGTGCGATATGCGCATGACGGCAGCGAGGCCGCGCGCATCGCCGTGCCGACCCGTCAGCCGAGCTGCGTCGCGTTCGGCGGGCCGCGGCTCGGCACGCTTTATGTGACGAGTGCCGCCGTTGGCCTTGCCGATGCCGCGCGCCGGGCTGATCCGCATGCGGGCGGTGTGTTTGCCGCGCAGCCCGGCGTGTACGGGCTTGCGGAGCCGGTGTTCGGCTTCGGCGGGTGATGGACGCGGTGGCCGCGTCGCCCGCGTCGCGAACGGATGCGGGCGGCGGCGGTGCGGCGGCACGCGCGTGCACGGCGTCGGCGCGGTAGGCGCCGCGTGGTTCCCGCAAGTGCGGATGATGACGTTCGAAGAGACGAAACAGCCCGCTTCGTGCGCTTATGCCGTTCAATTCAGTTAAGCGCGGCTTAGCGGGCCAGCAACCATTCGAACTGCGTTCGAAACAAGGAAAAAGGCCGCTCCGACGTCAACCGGAGCGGCCTTTACCCTAACTGAACGGCACGATCCCTTCATCGAGCTTTTTCGTGCGGTTCGTGAAAGGCCGGGATACCAGTGGGCTCCTCCCGGCGCTTGGGCGCGTTGCGTCAGACGTTGAACAGGAAGTTCATCACGTCACCGTCCTGCACGATGTATTCCTTGCCTTCCGCGCGCATCTTGCCCGCTTCCTTCGCGCCTTGCTCGCCCTTGTACGCGATGAAATCGTCATACGCGATCGTCTGCGCGCGGATGAAGCCGCGCTCGAAATCCGTATGGATCACGCCCGCCGCCTGCGGCGCGGTATCGCCGATATGGATCGTCCACGCGCGGACTTCCTTCACGCCCGCGGTGAAATACGTCTGCAGCCCGAGCAGCTTGAAGCCCGCGCGGATCACGCGGTCCAGGCCCGGCTCGTCCATGCCCATATCGGCGAGGAAGGCTTCCTTGTCGGCTTCGTCGAGATCGGCGATTTCCGCTTCGATCGCCGCGCACACCGCGACGACCGGCGAGTTTTCCGCCTCCGCATACCGGCGCACCGAGTCGAGGTGCGGATTGTTCTCGAAGCCGTCTTCCTTCACGTTCGCGACGTACATCGCCGGTTTCGCGGTGATCAGGCAAAACGGCTTGAGCAGCGCCTTTTCGTCGTCCGACAGATCGAGCCCGCGCACGGCGCGGCCCTGATCGAGATGCGCGCGCGCCTTGTCGAGCACCGCGACGAGCTTCGCGGCCTCCTTGTCGTTGCCCGACTTCGCCGCCTTCGAGTAGCGCGCGAGCGCCTTCTCGACGGTGCCGAGGTCCGCGAGCGCGAGTTCGGTGTTGATCACCTCGATGTCGTCGAGCGGGCTCACCTTGCCCGCGACGTGGATCACGTTGTCGTCCTCGAAGCAGCGCACGACGTGCGTGATCGCGTCGGTTTCGCGGATGTTCGCGAGAAACTGGTTGCCGAGGCCCTCGCCCTTGCTCGCGCCGGCGACGAGGCCCGCGATGTCGACGAACTCGACGACGGCAGGCACGACGCGCTCGGGCTGAATGATGTCGGCGAGCGCCTTCAGGCGCGCATCGGGCACTTCGACGACGCCGACGTTCGGCTCGATCGTGCAGAACGGGTAGTTCTCGGCGGCGATGCCGGCCTTCGTCAGCGCATTGAACAGAGTGGACTTGCCGACATTAGGCAAGCCGACGATGCCGCATTTGAGGCTCATGGGAAATTCCTGAAAAATCAATTGGTTGCGAGCTGTCTCAGCGCGACAGCGACGGCGATGCCGGAAAAGGCGGCAGCCAGGGCAATTGGTGCAGAACCGCGCAAACCGGAGCGGAAACGCAACGATTGATACGAGTTTTGACCAAATTTTGACCAAGAAAACCACGATTGTAACGCTTTCGGATGCGCTTCTGAGCAAGGGTGCAGCGAAGCCGGGTATGGTTCTGCGGGACAAGGTTTTGTGCGGTCTCATCCTGCGCGTTGGAAGTCGGACGCAGACCTTTTGTGTATCGACCACCGTGAAAAGCAGGCCCATCAGGGTAACGCTTGGACGGTGGCCGCTTGTCTCAGTCGGCCAAGCTAGAGACTTGGCATTGCCCATCATTCGGCAGTGCCGGGCAGGCGATTTCGTCAAGCCGGCGAGGATTCAACTGCCGACCTTATGGGAGGTACTGGACGAATACGGCTCGGCTCGGAAGGTCAAGGAATCGAGCCTGAAACGGTACAAGTCGATACTCGTGACTCATTTCGCGGAATGGTTCGATAAGCCGGTTTCGGCCTTGGCTAGCGCGGCCTTCCGGCAGCATTGCCACGAGTTCGTACAGACGAGGGGCGCGGCATTATCGGCTCGCTTTTGAAGTATGTCGGCGCGGTTTACAACGTCGAGATACCGAGTCCGTTCGCCAGGCTACGCGCGGCGGGCCTGATGCCTGCCCGGCCTGCTGCGCGTGCGCGTAAGCTCGATGAAAACCGTCTGCCAGAGTGGAAGGCCGGTGTGGATGCGCTCCCCGAGGAACCGCGCGATTACTTGTGGCTCATGATGCTGACCGGGTTGCGGCGGAACGAAGGCACCGGCATACGACGGCGCGACGTAGATTTCGACCAGGACGTGCTCAGCATTCCCGATACGAAGAACGGCAAGCCTCAAAGCCTGCCGATAACGGACGCGATGCGGGCGGTGCTGAAACGACGATGCGCCGCGTTGGAGCCGGCCGACAGACTGTTTGCCGGGGTATCGGGGGAGCATGTAGCGGAGATGGCACAGCGTGCTGGCGCGCCGGTTTTCACGCTGCACGACTTACGCAAGCAGCTTGCGTCGGTCGGGGCACGTATCGGTATAGGCGATGCGACTCTCCGGCGGATTCTTGGGCATATGCCAAAGACGAGCGATGTTCTGCACCGGCATTACATCAGCTTGTCGCCGTCCGACATTGCGCCGGAGCTGACGCGAGTTCAGGATGCGCTACTAGATGCGTGCCGAAGGCGTGAAGATACGGCGGAGGGCGTGCAGTAGAGATGCCGCACCATGCAATTCGATGCCAAGCCTGCCGGTAGAACTTGGTTTTTAAGGGAATAGGCTTACCCGGGTTCTGGCATATCGCTTCATCGCGCATCCGCAGCACCCGTCGCAGCCTTCGCACGTGAGGAGCTGCGCTCCCCGCGCGCGAAGGCTGCGACGGGTGCTAGCTTGGCGCGGCGAAAGAATGGGTAAGCCGGCACGAGCGAAGCTCGCGCGGTTCTCCTCGCCGATAAGATTCCGTGACATGCTCGCCAGACGAACTCCGTCCCTGGCTGCGAACGCCCGCGGAGCGGGCGGAACGAAGTATCTTCGATGTGGACATGCGGGTCCCGGATGCGCTGCGGAGCGATGCAATCATCCGCAACCAGGACGGCTGGTGAGCCGGCAATTGCAGCGTAACGCCGGAGGCGTTGGCCCCTACGAAAAGTAGCCAATGCCGGAAGCGTATCTTTGACGAGAGGCTTTTTATTCTGGCGCGTACTACCAGAGTTACCGGACTTTTCACCACAGCTATACGTAGCTTTCGCGCCTCGGTGCCAGATGCACACAATTGAAAACCTGTGGCATATGGGGGTGGTTGAAAAAGTCCGGTAACTCTGGTGCGAGTGCATTGAAATCAGTCGTAACGCAGTCGGCCAACCTCGAACAAGCCATCATCGACCAGTTCCTTTTCGACCAGGCGGAACAGGCGCAATTCCTTCTTCTCTTTTGAGCCACGGCCGACCATAAACGCACGGCCATAGTGCATATGTACGGCACCGGCCTTTTCCTTGTCGTACTGTTGGAGCTGCGGTCCCTTGAACTCCAGTAGTGCGATGCCGTCGCCCATGTTGCGCCCCTTCACCGCGACGACAAAATCAGGGAAGAAGCCGACACCGCTCGACCAGTGATATAGCGCCACGGATTCGGGTTGCCGCGATGGATTCCGATGCCACCACTCCACTTCGCCCGAGGTATCCAGAATTTCAGCAAGGCGCAGTTCGTCGGGAGAAAGGTCAGCCGGGAAAACGCCGTACACGTTGCGCTTTGCCGGGGGCAATCGGTATTTCGATTGCAGTATCGGCGGTAGCGTAAGCGTCCGGGTCTGAATCTGGCTCGCGCGGCAACGCTTATGAGCCTGCCGTATCAGGCCAGGATTGCGAACGAGAACCAGTTCGAGCTGCTGCGTAAGGGCTTCGTCCGTGGCCGGCAACTCGAAGCCGCCGGCTTCCAGTGCGCTGCGGAAACGCTGACGCAGGGCCAGCAGGAACTGACGGTTATCGACATCTGGGTGTTCAAAGGCTATCTGTCGTGCCCGCTGCGCGATACCGACAGGAGACATCCTCGCCCAGACATCTTCATCGTCCGGGGTGTTGTTGGTCTCATCGAAGATTTCCGTCGTTCGCTTGACAAGTTTCGTTCTACTACGTTCACGGTCGGCTATCACCGCCGAGAAGTCGATGAACGAAACCAGTTGCGTTTCAAAGTCGTCGGCATGCGCGGGCAGCACTTCCGTCACAAGTGCCGGCATGTCGGCCACTTTCAGCAAGTAGTGATGCTGTTCTTCGGCATCCAGGCTAAAGGCATGGGTCAGCGCCGTCGGGCCATTATGCGCGCCATGCGCCAACGTTTCCCGGCTCAACTCGGGAAACAGGGGAGAAGACTGCCCGGAAGGTATCGGGGTGGATGATGGTGCGCCATACGGCGCTAAATCTTCCTCTGCTAGAAGCTCGCCGTACGGCTCCGGCTGACTGGCGGGGAACATCGTCGCCGTTTGGCCGGGCTTGACGACTTGCACAAACGACGAGTCCACCGTGAACGTGACGACGGTATCAGGCACCGTGCTGGCCGTATGCTCTTGCAGCTTGTTGATGACCGACGCAGCCCCCGTCAGCCCCTCTTGCGCCTCCCGGTTGGCAAGGTACACATAGCCGTAATCGAGCACGGGCGGCAGGTCGGGGCGGCGCTGCAACAGCGGGTGCACGCGCATGATGCGACCGACCACCTGGATGCCGAAATTTGCATCGCGCGTACCGCGCAGGGCAGCCAAGGTGAAGGCACGCGGGGCGTCGAAGCCCATAGCGATTGCCATCTTGAATACCAGCACTTCGACCGCAGGGTCATGCGCGAGTGCTTGCAAGTTCGGGTCGGGTTCTTCGGAGACGTGAACCTTGACCGCTGACTCGGGAAACTTGAGCGTGCTCGTCAGATAATCGCGTGCGCTTTCCAGCGATACCCCGCCGTTCGGCACCTGGACCAGCATCAGCGGCGTGAGGTTGATGCCTTGTTCCGCCAGTACGCCTTTGATGTGGCGGTGCATGTTCGCGCACTCGGCCAGGGCGACTTCTTCGAAATCGACCAGTGCCGCGTCATCGTTGTTGCCGGTCAGGAATTGCGCGGTCTTGACGCCGAACTTCAGCAATCCCGCGTGATAGCCCTCGTAGCGGGTGATGGTCGCCCAGTCCGACGGTTCGCCAAGCTGATAGCCGGTTTTCGTGGCGAAGCTGGCAACGTCCGCATCGCGCGGCGTAGCCGTCATCAACAGCGCATAGTCGGGCGACAGCACGTCGACGAAGAAGCGATAGGCTTCCTTTGCCTTGACGAAGCCATGGTGCGCTTCATCGACCACCACGCCGATTCGCAGGCCTTGCGCGCGGGCATCCGCGATAAGGTCATCGACCGACAGGCCATCGTCGCCGGTCGTGCGCGCCCGCCGGGCTTCTCTCGTCTTGGTTGCCACGGTTTGCCAGGTAATGACAAACAACGCGCCAGATGCGAGTTCATCCGCCGTGCGCTGATGCTCGATATTCAGAATCTTGAGCTGCGAAGCCTGACGCGTCAAACTCGATGCGGCTTGGTCAATCAGCGTGGCATAGGGCGCGAACCAGAACCAGACGACGTTATCGAGCGCCGAGAAGCGCGCAACGACTTCGGTTGCAATCAGCGTCTTGCCAACGCCAGTCGGTGCCTGAAGCATAACGGCCGCTGACTGCTTCCGCAGCGTGTTCAGTTCCCCCGGATTGGTCAGCAGGTTGTAGCTGTCGCGCAGATTCTGGAATCGTTCGACCAGCGCAGCAATATGCCGCTCCTGGAACGGTAACGGGTCGATGCGGCTCATGCTTGAACGCCCCCTAGTTTGCCAAATCGGAAGCCGCGCGTCAGGTCGGACGGCACTTCTCGCAGATTGTTTTCGTTGACCATATCCACCAATGCGGCCGGTGTCCATGTGTACACAGCGGCTTGCGGATGCTCGGCCAGTGCTTCGCGCAGAGCCGCCTTTACTTTCGCCGTGGTGGCCGGGACATAGATGATGACCTCCTGCATCCAAGCCGACACCGAAACCAGCTTGCCGCGCTTGGACAGGGGATGATGGTGCTTCATCTGGATAAACGACCAGACCATACCATCGTCCAACCGTTCTTCCAGTCGATGCGTCGGGATGTGTCGAGCGCGCACGTAGGCAAAATTGCCGCCGAGGCCTTCCACCTGGTCAGCCTTCGCAGTCGTGTAGCCTTCAATTGCTCGCCGTACTCGCGCCGCGCACACGTCGCGGCACAGGTTTTTGTCTGGCTCGGAATCAGTGGCTTCAGTGTTAGATACCAGAATGAAACGGCGCTCGCCGCCATCCTCCTTATTGAGTTGCAACAGCGCTTGCGCCATCGTCCCCGAGCCTGCAAAGAAGTCCAGGACCAAATCACCCGGCTTCGTTGCCAGACGCAGAATACGGTCCATCAACTGCAGTGGCTTCGGCGTCGAAAATACGTCTTCGCTTCGCTCCTTGGGCAGCATCTCGTTAAGCTGCTTCTTGGCGTCTTGCGTGTGGCCTACGGCATCGTACGTCCACAGGGTCTGAGGTACTACGCCTTGCTTGACTTCCGAGAGAAAGCGCTTCAGACGCGGGGCGTTGTTACCGCCCTTGCCCCACCAAATGCGGTTGTCTCTGTTCAACTCGTGGAATTTATCTTCCGAGACCGTCCAGTATCTTCCCGGCGGCGGCCCGGAAATCACCTTTCCAGAGGGAGCCGTGACCGCATAGGAGCCTGCTGAGTAGAAATTGCGCGCAGATATGTCACTAGACATCCACGGTCCTCTAGGGTCGTTGTCCATGTTCTTGTACGCACCATCCTGCGCGGCCGTGCGAGGCATGGGATTGGGGCGCCAAACGTCCCTATCAGCTGCATAGACGAGGATGTACTCGTGGTCATCCGAAAAATGAACGGCAGTATTCTTGGGTGAGAAAACCTTCTGCCAAATAATGTTGGCGATGAAATTGCTCTCGCCAAACACCTTGTTCATTAACAATCCGAGGTTAAACAGCTCGTTATCGTCGATGGACACAAAAATAACGCCGTCTTCCGCAAGCAAGTCTTTGGCCAGCCGTAACCGCTGGTACATGAACTCCAGCCAGGTCGAATGCCGATAGCGATTGGTCGGGTCGAAATAGCTGTCGTTGTAAACAAAGTCCTTGCGGCCCGTGTTGTACGGCGGGTCAATATAGATAAGTTTGACCTGGCCGGCATAGGTGCTGACCAGATGGCGCAAGGCATCGTAGTTATCGCCCTCGATGATGAGATTGCGCCACGGCCCCGTACCGCACGACAACGCCGGGTCTAGCTCAAGCCCGACGAAATCGCGGTTCAGCGCCTTGTCTTGCGCAATGTTCCTGCTTTCCCAGACCAGGCCATACGGGGTTTGGCTGTCGCGTCGCCTCAGCATCTCGATAAGGGTTTCGCGCGGAAGGTTCTCGTACTCCGCTGCGTTCGGGCGCGATGCCTCGTCCGGTTCGGCGTGAGGGATGCTCTGCAAGTCTTGGGTCATCTGCGCAAGGTGGTGCTATGAAGTCGAAGCCGTGATGATAGATGCTTTCGGCGCGGCGTTGATGGCTGTCCTCGTGCGAGGCAAAAACGGCAGCCAGGGCCAGAGGCTCTACAGCGTCCGTCCCTTGTGGCCGATAACCAGAGTTACCGGACTTTTGCCCCTAGGACGTGCGGCACGCGGAATCGGGAACCCACTGGCATGTGCGGTGGACTCCATGAGATAGTCCGAAAAGTCCGGTAACTCTGGTTAGGTATGTGCTCGCGCGTGATGTTGCGGAGATTTTTGTTTATTTATCGGCAGAATTTAAATTGAGCAAAGACGAGTCGATTAAAAAGTCGATGGCTGTATCCATCGCCAACCTCATGACCTCGCCGTCAGACGATGAGATTTCTCAGATAATCGATGATTACCGATACGTCGATAACGACGATGCACGAAATAAACTGAAAGGATTGGGTCTGTCGTTCGACAACGGAAAAGGTATTGTCGAGCAGGTTGTACACTTGGATTATGATGCCGATGAGGCTGCGGCCATGCTTGAGCCTGTTGCCAAAAATCAGGCGCCTGAAGCCATCCATTCGGCGGCAGCGCGAGCCATCGGAATCTGGGAAATACTGGGGCGCGTTGGCTCTCAATACGTCCCATTTGACGAGCTGCTTTCAACCCTGGAGGACGAGCTTGAAAGCAGTCCGGTTGATGCGCTTACCCTGGTCAGCCTATGCCTGTTTGGCAGGGATACCGCACGGCAGCATCGTGAACTGGCGGCAGCCGTTTCTGGCGTGATTGGTTCGCAGAAACGCTATAACCAGAAAAATGGCTCCCGAGACAGGAAGCAAAAATTTCTGGAAATGTGGCGACGCGGAGAATACAAAACAAAAACGCTTTGTGCGGAAAAGGAGCACGAACGTTTCGGCGTGTCATTCAATACGGCTATTACATGGCTGAAAAATGCCTAATCGCGCAGCCGGGTGCCTCGACAAACTGCGCTGGTATATAGCCCCTACAGCCTGGTAGCTAGACCCTAGCGCGCTTCTGACGGCGTGCATACCTTGAAAAAATGCTCTCCATGCTCACGAGACGAACTCGTGACATAAATCACACAAGGAGCATTTCATCATGGCAGCACGCATCCCCTTCGAGCCTTACGACTACGCAAACGAGCTGTGCGCGTCGGAAACTTCCGCCTACGCCGATAAACAGCTCGTCGAATGGAATGGGCGTCACTGGGAAATCGTCGAGGACGATGAGGCGCTGCGTAGGGCGTCAGTCTGGCTTAAAAGTAAGGGCATTCGACACCACGTCACTCCCAACAACGCGAAATCGGCTGTCAAGACGGCTCAACTTCTGCTGCCTCGACTCGCCGCCGCAAGTGATGAGCCACTGGTTCCGGCGCTGAACGGATACGTCCTCGCGGCACCGGCTGGCCTAACGCTGCTTGCGCACGACAAGTCGAAATGCCTTCGCCATGTCGTGAAGTGCAACTTCGACCCGCGCGCCCCCGCCCCGAAGAAGTTTCAGAAGTTCATCGAGCAGGTATTGCCCGACGAGGACGTGCGGGCATACGTTCAGGAATACATGGGTTACACGCTGATTCACGATGCCCGGCATCAGCGCGCGCAAATCTGGCTCGGCAACGGCGCGAACGGCAAGGGTGTCCTGGCAAACATTCTCCAGAAGCTGCACGCGAAGGTCGCCGCCGTGTGTCTCGATAATCTGGACGGTTTCAAGCTCGCACCGCTGATAGATGCTTCGCTTATTTACTGCGATGAAGCGCCGGAAGGAAAGCTGAAAGCAAACCGGCTGAAGTCCCTTATCGCGGGCGAAACGGTGACCATCGACCAGAAATACAAGGAAGTCATCAGCAAGGGCATCCCTGCGAAATGGCTCATTCTCTCGAACCACGTACCGAAAGTATCAGACCACTCCGAAGGCTTTTGGCGGCGCTTTGACATCGTGCCGTTCCCCGTCCATATTCCAGAGGGCGAGCGTGACCCGATGCTGGCGAGTGACATCATCCGCGATGAGCTGTCCGGTGTGCTCAACTGGGTACTGGAAGGACTGGTGCGGCTGCTGGCGCGTGGTCAATTCAACCCCGTGCTGCCCGAACCCATGCGGCGCGCGAAGATAGTCGCGCGTACCGTTACCAGTACGGTCGCGGCGTGGGCCGACGACGTATCGGCGGAGCGCACGACGGTCGCCGATGCCTCGCGCGTCAAGGTGTATCGCAACTATAAAGAGTGGTGCCGTGAAAACGGCGTCGCGCCGGAATCGTCCATCGAATTCTGGCGACGGCTCGATAATCTCATCGGGCCGCTCCAGTCGAACGCCCGTGCGAAGACCGGTGAGGGTTTCATTCGCGTGACGAATGTGCGCCTGGGAGCGTTGCACGCCTGAAAAATCCGGGCGTGTGGGAGCAGTCGGGAAAAGAACAATCGCCCAGCCGGCAATTGACCGGGCTGGGCGGCTGTCGCGGCGACATCGACGCGTGGCCTCGATACGTCTGGTCCTCTGGTGTATCTGCACCTCTCCACTGCAACTGCTGACCCGTGATGCCTGGTTACGTGCGATAGCTATCAGCGCGTGTACGCGCGCATCGCACGGCCCGTTTGAGTAGCGGGCAGAAAGGGTCATCTACTGCACGCACGGGCTGGCTAGCCTGGCGTGGATACCTGTGCCCAGGCTGCCGATTTGTGGCGACCTGGCGTATGACTGAAACGTGATTCCCACATAGCCGTATAGCGCATCAATCGACGATGTTGCGTATATCCGCAGATTAAATTTCAGGCGGTTTCCAAAAGCATGAAACCTGCATCAAGAATTTCCGATGCAAGACTCACGAGCAATACCCGATGTTCTCCGCCGCATAGGTGGTTTTCAAAAAAAGCCAGACGGATTGTTCCGCCTGGCCTTTTCCAGTTCTGGACCAGATATAAAAACCGGGCAGCCGGGGACGATATTCAGAGCGATAGGCCCTATGTGCCTTTTCCTGGTCAGCCGATTTAATAAAATCCCTGCGATGGAACGTCATTTCACTGGAAGGCGATGTCCGTGAAATGGTACGTGTCATCGACATAGGCAATCAATCGTTTTATCGATTCCGCTGACCAGCCGGCTTTCTCCAGTTCGCGCACGAGGCGAATACGGAATGCTGGCGTACAGATGAAGATGACTTTCGCCCAGCGCAGCCCGTTGACAAGCACCGGTCCGTCTGCCCGATTGGCGTCCTCATGGAAGGCTTTCAGGAAGGCGTGCAGCTTCGCATGGTCAGTCTTGTTGCGACGCGATTTCTCGACTTCGACCCACCAGACTTGTCCATTGCCCTGTAGCAGCACATCGGGCTTCTTGTCTGCGATGCCTTGCTCGCCCCCTAGCCATTTTCCGACTGCGATTTCGCGTTCGGTCGAGATGCGGAATCCGGCCACGATACTGGCGAGCGCAACGTCGTTCGCAATACTGCGATGGCGGAACTGCGCCGCGCTGAAGCGCCGCACCAGGTCCTTGCCACTGGACGCCGGCACGCCGAACTGCGCGAGCCGGCGCACGCCGGCTTCTGCCAGCGCGTAAATCAAACTGCCGTCTGGTGCGCGCGCCCGCAGCACCTGATGCGCCTCATACAGCCGGCGCAGCGTGCGTTGCGCCATCAGCCGGGCCGATGCAGTTGGCATCAGCGGCCGCATGTCCGGCTCACCTGCCGGCTTGCGCAGCCAGGGCTGCCAGAGCAGCACCGCAAGCGATTTCGTCGGCAGCCAGCCGAAGCGATTGAGCGCGCGCAGCATGCGCACCTCGTTCTGGCTGGCCGTAATGCGGCCGTCCTGCGCTGTCACGGGTATGTCTCCAATGGTTTCGACATATCCGTATAGCGCGTCACCGCCCGTATGTGCCCCTGTATGCCGGGGCGCATACAGGGGGAACGAAGCCGCTTTCGCGGCAAGGCCACCATCCCCTTACGCGCCCTGTACGGTCGCACGGGAATTCGTCGGGCTGGACGCCCGCCGTGTCCTTAAAACCAGCGCCCCACGCTGCGCGCAGGCAAGGTACTCATTCGTCGGCGCTGGATGCTCCGCCGACTCCGGCCGGTGGCCTGCGGTCTTTGACATGACTACCTTGCCCGCGCGCAGCGTGGGGCGGGGCTTCGCCCCCAAATCATTATCGGTCACTGGGGCGCCCTCTGCACGTTGGGACGCGCAGCAATGATTCGGCTCCCCCAGGCACGCATTTGACCCGCGTGGGCGCGAGTGCAATTGCGTGGGCGGCGGCTGCACGCCTTGCCCCCTATCGCTACGCGATGCGGCTCCCCTACGTAGCCGGCCCCTAGCCGACCACTGCGCGCCTTCGGCTTGCGAGCCACGCACGCTGCGCGTGCAGGGGTCGCGCTCATTCGAGCGCGACGCCGGTTTCGTCGCGGGTACACCGCGACCGCCGTCTTTCGTCACTGCTTCGCCCAAGCGATGGCGACTCTACGCCAGGCAGTCAGCCATGCAAGGGCCTTCGGCGCTCCGCGCACGGGTATCACCCGGTCCCTTCGGGCTGCGGCTTCCTCCCGTTCCCTTGCATGGCTGACTGCCTGGCGTTGTCGTTCGCCACGGGCGAAACAGTGACGAAAGACGGCGGCAGAAGCATCTGCCAACCCCACCGCCGAAACCGGAAAACAGTCGGGGGCTCACCAGCTCGGAATCCGGTCAGCTTCTAAGGAGCGCAAACCATGCAAGACCTTCACGACATCTTCGGCAAGACCATTTTCGTTTACACCCGCGCGCAGGCGATTGCAGATGGCGCGCTGGTCGATGTCAGCTCGCAGGCGCGGGATGCGGGTTTCCGTATTCCAGTGGTGGTGACAGCAGCAGTTTGGGCCGATTGCGTCGCGTGGTCGGAGGCGGACAGCCAGCGGCAGGTTTCGCAGGACGAGTGGGCGCGTTTGTGGGACATGTTGTGGATGGCGTCGAGAGCCGCACGGCGTGCGCAGGGTGCGCAGCGCATCGCGTTCGATGTGTACCGAGTGCCGCGCGGCGGTCACGGTATGCGCCCCGGCCGGTTACGCTGAATCTGCATATCGGCCCCGGCGACAACGCCGAGCCAGTCATTACGATTTTGATGCCGAACGAGGACTGATTTTCCACCACCCCGCGAACAGGCGCGGGGTATTTCCAACCGCTCATCAAGGAGAGCAGCAATGTCGTTCTACCCAATCAATCCAGCTACAGGCTTGCCGATGACAAGCGAAGACTACAGCGGCGTCGATGTTGGCGGTAATCCGTATGGTACGAGGCTGTAGCCCGCTGAAATCCCTGGCTGCGGGTTTGGTCGGGGAGTAGTGCGGGTCGGAGGGGCGGGCATTGCCGAAGGCCGGGCATTGCCTGATTGAAGCATCAACGCAGGCGCCTGGCTGTTGCGTTACGCGATGGATGCGGTATTCTGGCGATGCCCTATTAGGGCAGCATTGGCCCGCTCAGATTTGATGCGGGTTCTGCATCAGAATTTTCCAGCCTCGGCCTAACTACATGAATCAAAGGAATAAGTTAGGTACCCTGGCAGAACGGGTAGTTCTCGGCGGCGATGCCGGCCTTCGTCAGCGCATTGAACAGAGTGGACTTGCCGACATTAGGCAAGCCGACGATGCCGCATTTGAGGCTCATGGGTTCCTTCGGAATTTCGGAGATTCGGTGAAGCAGCGATTGTAACGCGTTCGGCTGCCCGCTTTCGTCCATGATCCAGCCCTAAAAGAAGGCGCGCGCGGTGGCAAATCGTGCGGCCCGGCGGCAATCACGAAGTCGGTTGATTTCTTTCGATAGGAAAAACGGGCGGCCGATTCATCGGGTTGCCGCGTTGCAGCATTATTAATCGCCGGAAATTGAATCCGAGCTTGATTAATAGTGTTAAAACGTCGTTGAAAACGGTGAAAAAAACAGCGAAAAAATATAGAGTAGCGGCTGCGCGGCCTGCTCGGAGGCGTTTCAGCCGGCTTGCGGCCGCGATACACGGCACCGAAGATCGCCAGCAGGAGGCATTGCCGACGTAATCGTTCAGTCATTGACGCTCAGTTATCCAAATCGATCTGCGCCGGAAGTCGATCGCATAGGCGTTCAGCAACGAGGCTGAAATGAAATCGACATTTATTCTCACGCGCTGGCTGAGTTTAGCCGGTCTGCGGCTGTTTCGAACCCGCGTTTCTTTGTCCGACGAGACCGTGGCGCGCCTGAAGGCGTCGCCCCATATCGTTTGTGCGAATCACGTTTCCTATCACGACGGTTTGCTCGTCGCTTTCGCGAGTCCGGTGCGGCTCGTTTTTTGCATCGATACGCTGCATTCGCGCCGCCTCAGGCGCACCCGCTGGGCGCTTCTGCTCGGACAGGCGCTGGGGCTCGGCCGCATGGTTTCCGTCGATTCCGGCTCGCCCTACGGCATGCGCCGTTTGCTGCGCGAACTCAAGAACGGCAACAGCGTCATGGTCTTTCCGGAGGGCCGTATCAGCCCGGACGGCAATGCGCTCGTCGAGCGCCCCGGCGTGGAATGGCTCGCGAAGCAATCCGGCGCCGACATCATCCGCCTGCATATCGACGGCGCGCATCGCTGCCGGATTTTCGGCAAGAACGGCGACAAATGGTTTCCGCCCATCCGGATCGAAGGATGACGGGTGCCGCGCGGGCCGATTCGCGCGAAGTCCGGTGGCGGTGCGCTGCGTGACGGGCACAACGGGGCGGCGGGCGGTGGCGCGTGGGCTGGCGGGGGCAGGTTCACGGGCGGAGCGGCTCCAAGCGATATCCGATCGCCGCGGTCATCGAATGGTGTCGGCCGAACGTGATGGCCGCCGCGCGGCACGGTTCTGATTTCTGATTTCTGATTTCTGATTTCTGATGGCGGATCGGCGGCTGGCGATGGCTGGCGCGGGCAGCGCGCCGTCCGCGGTGCACGCAGCGCGCCGAGCGGATCATGGCCGCCGCCGTGAGCGGCCATGATCCGCTTTTAGCCCACGCTGACCGCCGCTATCGGCATCGATCGTTCCGATCGGCGCTGATCGACGCAACGCTAATCGGCGATCCGCCGGTCGGCGAGCGCCGCGCGGCAATCGTCCAGCACGAGCAGCGCGAGGCGCGATTCGAAATTCAGATCGTCAGTATCGATAATTTCCTCGACCGCATCGCGCGCCCACGACGCGTTGACGAAATCCGCGTGCCGCTTCGCGATATCGAGCGCGATGAGCGACAGTTTCGCGAGCGACAACCAGTCGGCTTCGCGCGCGTGCCGATCGAGCCATTTGTGTGCCGACTGAACTTGGAACGCCGCGCCGGGCCAGCTTTCGTTCAGGTAATACGCACCGAGGTTGCCGACGCAAAGCCAGCAGAGCAACTCCACTCGGTCCTGTTGATTGAGATGGTGGCGTAAGTCGCTCATGGCCGTGCTCACGGTGGTGGTCGAGACCGGTTTTTCGACGCGCGCGATTCACGCGCCGTCATAGAAACGATAGCACGCGGCAGGCCGGATCAGGGGGCCGTTCAGTGGGGGGGAATACTTAAAGCGCCGAGCGCGGCCGGCGCGACGGCTCGCGCCGCGCGGCGCGCCGGTCAGTAGCGGTCGTAGTAATAATCGCGGTGATGGTGGTAGCCGCCGTCCGGCACCACGATGCAACCGCCAAGCAGGCTGCCCAGCACGAGCGCGGCAGCGGCGAATGCGGCGATCCGTTTCATCGACATCTCCTATCGGAATAACGCCGGTTCACTGTAGCGGCCGGCCGTATGACAGGCGGTGTGCGTTTGTAAGAAAACGTGCGGCGCGTAATGCGGCTGCCCGGCTGCGCCGGTTGCGTCGCGCGCGCCGGTTACATTGGCATCGGCCGGTAATCGATGGATCGCGCACGCGAGTTTGCCGGAGCCTGACGGAGCGCAAATCGACGCGCGGGCCGGGGCGGCAGGCCCGGCTATAATGCGCGCCATGACTGCCTACCCTCAGACCTTCGACGTCGCCGTCGTCGGCGGCGGCCTTGTCGGCAAGACCGCCGCGCTCGCGCTGACGCAGGCGGGCCACAAGACGGCGCTGCTCGCGCAGCCGGCCGCGCCGCGCTCGGCCGATGGCGCGTTCGATGCGCGCATCTACGCACTGTCGGCGAGTTCGCAGGCGCTCCTCGAGCGGCTGCGCGTCTGGCAGGCGCTCGACCATAGCCGGCTTGCGCCCGTCTACGACATGCGCGTCTACGGCGATGCGCACGCCGAACTGCATTTCTCCGCGTTTCAGGCGTCGGTACCGCAGCTCGCATGGATCGGTGAATCGTCGCTGATCGAGGCCGCGCTCGATGCCGCGCTGCGCTTCCAGCCCAATCTCACGTGGCTCGATGCGCGCGCGCAGGGCTTCGACGTGAAGCCTGACGAGGCGGTGCTCACGCTGTCGAGCGGCGATGTGATCTCGGCGGATCTCGTCGTCGGCGCCGATGGCGCGCATTCGTGGGTGCGCGCGCAGATCGGCGCGAAGGTCGAACGGCGCGATTACCGGCAAACCGGCGTGGTCGCGAACTTCAAGGCGTCGCAGCCGCACCGCGAGACCGCGTATCAGTGGTTCCGCGACGGCGAGATCATCGCGCTGCTGCCGCTGCCGGACGGTCATGTGTCGCTCGTCTGGTCCGCGCATACCGCGCATGCCGACGCGCTGCTCGCACTCGATCCCGCGCGCCTGGCGGCCGAAGTCGAGCGTGTCACGTCCGGCCGGCTCGGCGCGCTTGACTGCGTGACGCCCGCGCAGGGCTTCCCGCTCGCGCTGCAGACGCTCGAGCGGTTGATCGCGCCGCGCGTCGCGCTCGTCGGCGATGCCGCGCACCTGATCCACCCGCTCGCCGGCCAGGGGATGAATCTGGGCCTGCGCGACGTCGCGGCGCTCGTCGACACGATCGCGCAGCGCGAAGCGTTCCGCGGCCTCGGCGATACCGTGCTGCTGCGCCGCTACGAACGCGCGCGCCGCGAGGACATCCGCGCGCTGATGATCGCCACCGACGGCCTGCAGCGGCTCTTCGCGCTGCCCGGCACGCTTGCGCGCGTCGTGCGCAACACGGGCATGGCGCTCGTCGGCGCGCAGCCGCTCGTCAAGCGCTGGCTGGTCGCATCGGCGCTCGGTTAAGCGGGCGATATGCGGCCGGGCGAACCTTCGCGCGGCGTGGCGGTCCGACACTGCGTCGCTGCCGTCGTACACTGTGGCGACGCACGACGCATGTTCTGAAGGAATATCCAGCATGAAAAAAACGATTCGCATCGCCTCGCTGGCGCTCGCCGTTGCGGCGACGACGCTCGGCTGTACCGCGCAGGCAGACCAGACCACCGATAAGCTGAAGGCCGCGCTGCAGTCGCGCTTCGGCGCCGATGCGCCGGTCAAGAGCGTGACGAAATCGCCGGTTGCGGGGTTGTACGAGGTCAATCTCGGCTCGCAAATCATCTATAGCGACGCCACGGGCGACTACGTGCTGCTCGGCGAACTCATCGACACGAAGACGCACAAGAATCTCACGGCCGCGCGCATGGCCGAGATCAACAAGATCGATTTCGCGAGCCTGCCGCTTGCGAATGCGATCAAGGTCGTCAAGGGCAATGGTGCGCGCAAGATCGCGGTGTTTTCCGATCCGAATTGTCCGTATTGCAAGAAATTCGAGACGACGCTGCAATCGATCGACAACGTGACGGTCTACACGTTCCTGTATCCGGTGCTGACGCCGGATTCGACGGTGAAATCGAAATCGATCTGGTGCGCGAGCGACCGCGCGAAGGCATGGCAGGCGTGGATGCTCGAGCATCGCGCCCCCGCCGCCGCGACGTGCGACACGACGGCGCTCGACAAGAACCTCGCGCTCGGACGCGGGATGAACGTGACGGGCACGCCGACCGTGTTCCTCGCCGACGGCACGCGTCTGCCGGGCGCCGTGTCCGCCGACGAGCTGAATCAGGCGCTGGCCGGCGTGAAGTGACGCGGCGCAACGTGCGTCACCGAGCGGCGTGACGCAGATTCTTCGCAGCAGCGCAGGCGCCGGCGACAAGCCGGCGCTTCTTTTCATATCCGTTTCCGACTGCCCCGACCGACTCCGACGATGAAGCCCATCCGCTACACGATCGTTCCGAAAGATCCCGCTGCCCATTTGTTCGAAGTCACGCTCACGCTTGCCGATCCCGATCCGGCCGGCCAGCGTTTCATGCTGCCCGTGTGGATTCCGGGCAGCTACATGGTGCGCGAATTCGCCCGCCATATCGTGACGCTGCGCGCGTTCAACGACGCGGGGCGCAAGCTGCGGATCGACAAGATCGACAAGCACACGTGGCAAGCCGCGCCCGCGCACGGACCGGTCACGCTGCGCTACGACGTCTATGCGTGGGATCTGTCGGTGCGTGCCGCGCATCTCGATGACAGCGGCGGCTTCTTCAACGGCACCAGCGTATTTGTCGCCGCGCTCGGGCGTGAGGGCGAGCCGTGCGAGGTGACGATCGAGCGTCCGGCGGGCGACGCGTACCGGCGCTGGCGCGTCGCGACTTCGCTGACGGAGGCGCACGGCACCAAACGTTACGGCTTCGGCACGTATCGCGCGGACAATTACGACGAACTGGTCGATCATCCGGTCACGCTCGGCGAATTCGCGTTGACCTCGTTCAAAGCGCATGGCGTGCCGCACGACATCGTGATTTCGGGCCGCGTGATCGGCCTGGATCTCGAGCGGATCGCGGCGGATTTGAAGCGTGTGTGCGAAGCGCAGATCGCGCTGTTCGAGCCGAAGACAAAGCGCGCGCCGATGCCGCGCTACGTGTTCATGACGCAGGCGGTCAGCGACGGCTATGGCGGGCTCGAGCACCGCGCGTCGACCGCGCTGATCTGCAGCCGCACCGATCTGCCGGTGAAGGGCCGCGCCGAGACGACGGAAGGCTACCGGACCTATCTCGGCCTGTGCAGCCACGAATATTTCCATACGTGGAACGTCAAGCGGATCAAACCGGCCGCGTTCGCGCCGTATGACCTGTCGCGCGAAAACTATACGTCGCTGCTGTGGCTCTTCGAGGGGTTCACATCGTATTACGACGACCTGATGCTCGTGCGCAGCGGCCTGATTTCGCAGGACGATTACTTCGGCGCGCTCGGCCGCACGATCGGCGGCGTGCTGCGCGGCGCCGGCCGGCTCAGGCAGAGCGTCGCCGAAAGCTCGTTCGACGCATGGATCAAGTATTACCGGCAGGACGAGAATGCGTCGAATGCGATCGTCAGCTATTACACGAAGGGCTCGCTCGTCGCGTTGGCATTCGATTTGGCGATTCGCGCGCAAAGCCGTCAGCGCAAATCGCTCGATGACGTGATGCGCGCGTTGTGGCAGCGGTTCGGGCGCGATTTCTATCGCGGCGGCGCGCAGCGCGGCGTCGGCGAGGACGATGTGAAGGCACTGATCGCCGAGGCCACCGGCGTCGATCTGGGACGGTTGTTCGACGATGCGGTGTCGGGCACGCGCGATCTGTCGCTCGCCGAGCTGTTCGAGCCGTTTGGCGTGACGCTCACGCCCGATACCGGGGCAAACGGCGCGCAACCGCCCAAGCCGGCGCTTGGCGCGCGCACGCGCGGCGGCGCGGAGTGCGCGCTCGCGGTTGTCCACGAGGGCAGCGCCGCGCATCGCGCGGGGCTGTCGGCGGGCGATGTGCTCGTGGCGATCGATGGGCTGCGCGTGACGGGCTCGAATCTCGATGCGCTGCTCGCGCGCTACCGGCCGGGCGACAAGATCGAGATCCATGCATTCAGGCGCGATGAACTGCGTGTGACGAAACTCAAGCTCGACGGCCCGGAGATCACGCGTTACAAGCTGGTGGCGCAAGCGGCGTCGCCGGCGCACCGCCGGGCGCTGGCGGGCTGGTTGGCGGGTTGATCGGTTGAGCCGGAAGTGGCGGACGACGCCGGCGCGCGTTGCGGTGACCGCCGGTCGAGCGCGGGCGGCCGCAAGGGTTCCGGGTAGAAGCCGCCGGCTCGAAGAGGAAGGGGCGGCGCCGTTGGACCGGGAGGAGGAAGCACTTGCGGCGCGATTGATAAAAAAATTTAAGTCGCTCGATTGTTCCTCTACCGCAACAATGCGTCGCCGGAATTCAGCTTTTTCGATGCAAAGGGGCCACGCACAATGGCGTCACTCGCACCGCTTGTGCGCTAATTCATCGGAGTTCGACATGACGACCATTCTGCAAATCAATTCCGCTGCACGCTCGCAAGGCGCGCAATCGACGCTGCTGGCCGATGAGCTGACGGCAAAGCTGCAACAATCGAATCCTGGCGCGCAAGTGACGCTGCGCAACCTGCAAGCCGATCCGCTGCCGCATCTCGACGACGCCGTGCTCGGTGCATTCTTCACGCCGGCCGACAAGCGCAGTGCGGAGCAGAACGCGATCGTCGCGAAGAGCGATGCGCTGGTCGCCGAACTGCAGGCCGCCGACGTGATCGTGATCGGCGCGCCGTTGTACAACTTCGGTATCTCGTCGCAACTGAAGACCTACTTCGACTGGATCGCGCGCGCGGGGGTGACGTTCCGCTACACCGCGAACGGGCCCGAAGGCCTGGTCACCGGCAAGAAGGTGTATGTGGTATCCGCGCGCGGCGGCAAATATACCGGCACGCCGAACGATTCCCAAACGCCTTACCTGAAGACCTTCCTCGGCTTCCTCGGCATGACCGATGTGCAATTTATCTTCGCGGAAGGCTTGAACATGGGCCCGGATGCGCAGAGCGCGGGCCTGGCCACGGCGCGTGAGGCGATTGCCGCCGCGTGATGCCACACGCGGGCGCGACGCGTCCGTTTCACGATCCGTTTCGATGCAAAAACGCCGCTTGCCCGTAAAAAGGGAGCGGCGTTTGTATTTCATCGACGCAAGCGGGGTGCGAAGACGAGGCCGGCTAGCGCCGTGACAGCTTTTTCGTATGCCGGGCAGCGGCTTGATCTGCCGCGGTTTGCGCGTTGGAGCGCCAGACTGCCCCGCCGAGCCCGACGCAGTTTGCCGAGCTGCGCGGCTGGCTGGAAGTTACGCGAGCGTTTGAGCGTCGTCCGGCAGCCGCCAGTCGATCGGCGTGCGGCCGTGTTGCTCCAGGTACGCGTTCGCGAGCGCGAAATGCCGGCAGCCGAGAAACCCGCGATGCGCGGACAGCGGCGACGGGTGCGGGGCTTCGAGTACACAATGCTCGCTCGCATCGAAGAGCGCGCGCTTGGCCTGTGCGTGCGCGCCCCACAGCATAAAAACGAGATGCCGATCGCGCTTCGCAAGCTCGCGGATCAGCGTATCGGTGCAGGGTTCCCAGCTGCGCTTCGCATGGCTGGCGGCGCGCGAACGCTCGACGGTCAGCACCGTATTGAGCAGCAGCACGCCTTGCCGTGCCCATGAATCGAGACAGCCGTGACGGGGAATCGCATAGCCGAAGTCGGACGAGATTTCCTTGAAGATGTTGCGCAGCGACGGCGGCGGCTTCACTCCGGGCGGCACCGAAAATGCAAGCCCGTGCGCTTGCGGCGTGCCGTGATCTTCGCCGTGATACGGGTCCTGGCCGAGGATCACGACTTTCACGTCGTCCGGGTGCGTGAGCCGCAGCGCGCGAAACACGTCGGTCGGATAAACCGGTTTGCCCGCCGCGCGCTCGCCGTCGACGAAGCGGCAAAGCGGTTCATACGCGCTGCTTGCGATGAACGGTTCGACGAGCGCGCGCCAGTCGGGCGGCAGCGCGTCGAATTGTGCGGCGAGAGACGGCACGGCGGTGGCGTTTGCCGTTGTGGGCGCGGCGCACGAAGTGGACGGCGAAGCGGGCGATTCGGGCGACGGATCGTCGAACAGCGAAGTCTGTTGCATCGGGCGGGATGATGGCGGCTTGGGCTGAGTCATGAGAAGGCGGGGGCAGCGGGCGTGTCAGCCGGCGTGTGGCGTGCCGTCGCGCAACCGGTAACCGCGCTGCGCCTTGCTCAGGTTGTCCGGTGCGATGCCCGGCAACTTGGCGCTCAGCTCGTCGGCCAGCGCGACGAGCGCCGAGGCGTCGCCGTCGACGAGTTCGAGTTCGATCTCGCAGATCGGCTCGCGCCGCGTGTCGCTGCCGATTTGTGCGACGATTTCGCCGCGATCGAGCGCGGCTTCGATCGTCGCGTCCGCGTGTGGGATTTGCCAGAGCGTGCGCGAGAAATCGGTGCGAAAGAGCGCGACGAGTTCGGGCGCGGCGGCGCGCAGCGCGTCGGCGGCCGCGGCGACGTCACAGGCGCTGATCAGCGCGTTGATGTCGAGCGCCTCGCCCGCAACCGGTATTTCCCATTCGTGCCGGCGATGCAGCCCGCCTTCGGCGGTGCCGGCCGTCTTGAACGTCTGCAACCAGCCTTGCGGCGCACGTCTAAGCCGCAACGCGCTTTTCGCGCGTGCAAGCGCGAGCGACGGCGTGTCGAAATAGACGTTCGCGAGCGCGATGTCGCGGCCGTGCGCGCCGGCGCGCGCATCGAGCAGGCGCCGCGCCGCGTCGGCTTGCGCGGCGGGCAGCGCGAGTTTGATTTCCTGTTCGATCGCCATCGTCGAATACGCCGCGGGTCAGAAAAACATCTGCGCGAGCGCGGCGCCCGGATCGTCGGCGCGCATGAACGCCTCGCCGACGAGGAACGTATGCACGCCCGCCGCTTCCATGCGCTCGACGTCCGCGCGCGACAGAATGCCCGATTCGGTCACGACGATCCGATCGTCCGGGATCGCGTCGAGCATCCCGATCGTCGTGTCGATCGTCGTTTCGAACGTGCGCAGATTGCGGTTGTTGATGCCCACGAGCGGCGTCTTCAGCGTGAGCGCTTCACGCAGCTCGTCGCGATTGTGCACTTCGACGAGCACCGCCAAGCCGAGCGAATGCGCATACGCTTCGAGATCCTGCATCAGCGGCGTGTCGAGCGCGGCCGCGATCAGCAGGATCGCATCCGCGCCCATCGCGCGGGCTTCGAGCACCTGGTAGGCGTCGACGATGAAGTCCTTGCGCAGCACGGGCAGGCTGCACGCGGCGCGCGCTTGTTCGAGGTAGTGCGCGCCGCCCTGGAAAAACTGCTCGTCGGTCAACACCGACAGGCACGCGGCGCCGTGCCGCTCATACGAGCGGGCGATGTCGGCGGGCACGAAATGCTCGCGCAGCACGCCTTTCGACGGGCTCGCCTTCTTCACCTCGGCGATGACGGCCGCATCACCCGCCGCATGCCGCTTGAGCAGCGCGCCGACAAAGTCGCGCGCATCGCGCGACGACGCTTGCTGTTTCAGCGCTTCGAGCGGCGCGTTTTTCTGCGCGGCGGCGATTTCTTCGCGTTTTACCGCGATGATTTTGTCGAGGATATCGCTCATCGGTATTCCTGCTGAGTTGAATCGGTTCGGCCGGGGCGATGCCCGCCGGCGCGCGCCCGGTGCTCGGTACTCGGCGTTCAGCGCTTGAACTGTTGCGTGAAGCGCACCAGCTCGTCGACCTTCGCGCGGGCGCGCCCGCTTGCGATGGCTTCGCGCGCAAGCTCGATGCCGTGCGCAATCGAGGTGGCGACGTTCGCCGCGTAAAGCGCGGTGCCCGCGTTCAACGTGACGATCTCGCGCGCGACGCCCGGTTTGTTGTCCAGCGCGCCGAGCAGCATCACGCGCGATTCGTCGGCGTTTTCCACCTTCAGCGTGCGGTTCGACACCATTTGCAGGCCGAAGTCTTCCGGATGGATTTCGTATTCTCGCACGTCGCCGTCGACGAGTTCGCCGACGAGCGTCGCCGCGCCGAGCGACACCTCGTCCATTCCGTCCTTGCCGTAGACGACGAGCACGTGCGAAGCGCCAAGCCGCTGCATCACGCGCACCTGGATGCCGACGAGATCCGGATGGAACACGCCCATCAACTGGTTGGGCGCGCCGGCCGGATTGGTGAGCGGCCCGAGGATGTTGAAGATCGTGCGCACGCCGAGTTCGCGGCGCACGGGCGCGATGTTCTTCATCGCCGGATGATGGTTCGGCGCGAACATGAAGCCCATGCCCGTCTCGGCGATCGATGCGGCCACCTGCTCGGGCGGCAGATCGATGTTGACGCCGAGCGCCTCCAGCACGTCGGCGCTGCCGGATTTGCTCGACACGCCGCGATTGCCATGCTTCGCGACCTTCGCGCCCGCCGCCGCCGCGACGAACATCGTCGCGGTCGAGATGTTGAACGTATGCGAGCCGTCGCCGCCGGTGCCGACGATGTCGACGAAATGCGTGTTGTCAGGCACCTCGACATGGTGCGCGAACTCGCGCATCACGGTCGCGGCGGCGGCGATCTCGCCGATCGTCTCCTTCTTCACGCGCAGACCGGTGATGATCGCGGCCGCCATCACGGGCGACATGTCGCCGCGCATGATGAGCCGCATCAGGTGCAGCATCTCGTCGTGGAAGATCTCGCGGTGCTCGATCGTGCGCTGCAGCGCTTCCTGAGGGGTGATGGTCATGGAGTCGGGCCGCCGTCGTTATGCCGGATAAGCGGCCGCCTGCCGCGTTTCCTTCAGGAAATTCTTGAGCAACGCGTGCCCGTGCTCGGACAGAATCGATTCCGGATGGAACTGCACGCCCTCGATCGGCAGCGTCTTGTGCCGCACGCCCATGATTTCGCCGTCGTCGGTCCATGCGGAGATTTCGAGGCAATCGGGCAACGATTCGCGCTCGATCGCGAGCGAGTGGTAGCGCGTCACGTCGAAATGCTTCGGTAGATCGGCGAACACGCCTCGCCCGTCGGTTTCGATCCGGCTGACCTTGCCGTGCATGATGGTTTTCGCGCGCACGACGCGCCCGCCGAACGCCTCGCCGATCGCCTGATGGCCGAGGCACACGCCGAGGATCGGCGTCTTGCCGGCGAATTCGCGCAGCACGTCGAGCGTGATGCCTGCGTGCTGCGGGTTGCTCGGGCCGGGCGACAGGCAGATCGCGGCCGGTGCGAGCGCCGCGATTTCGGCCGTCGTGATTTCGTCGTTGCGATAGGTGCGCACGTCTTCGCCGAGTTCGCCGAAGTACTGGACCAGGTTGTAGGTGAACGAATCGTAGTTGTCGATCATGAGCAGCATGATTCCTCCTAACTCCTTGAAAAGGCTCGGTTTTTTGATTGGGATTCAGGGGCGTTCAACGGGTGCCTGCCCCAAATTCGCCCCAATTCGCCAGATTGGAAATGGGGCCGCCCGCTGCGGGGCCGTGCAAAGAACTTGGCAGGCTTAACGCCAACCAAAAAAGAGGAGTACGGAGGGGAATCGAGCGCTGTGTCGCATGAACGGCATTCTAACAGCACAAAAGGACCGGTGGCGCGCGTGTTCTGGCGGTGAAGTGGGGGCAATGGTTTGCATCCTCCGGCAGGCGGTGCCGGTCCTCGTTCGTCGAAATGCGCAATGCCCGAGCGTGCGGCGTCGCTACCGGAAACGCGGGCACCCTATCAACCTTGATAGGTACCTGATGGGGGGTAGACAAGACTACTTTATCAATATAGTCATAAGGATATCGGAAAAACTGCTATGCCTCCTCCCGACAAGCCCCAACTGCTCAGCTACGCTCATCACCATTGCCTCGTGCAATCCGAAGCGGAACTGCTCGGCCTGCTTCAGGCGGAAATATCGGCTGCGTCGAATCGGGAACTCATTATCATGGCCGGGCACTTCATGCTTTTCCTCGACGAGTCCCGAGGATGCCTCGTACCCGGCGTAATCGAAGAAAACGAATCGCCCATGCGCGAAAGGATTGCGCGGCGGGTGGGCATATTTCCCGGCTATACATGGGAACTTGGCGTTCGTATTGCGCAAGCGTTCAAGCAGCGCTTTGACTCGATCCGATTCCTGCTGCTCATCAATGACTGGCAATACGTTTCGACTTCCAGCGGCTCCGCGTCCGAGCTGCGGCGCGTTTTTTATGAGCAGTTCGACAGGCTCCCGGCGTCGTATCGTGCGGTTCTCGAGCGCAGCGGAAAATTTTCCGAGGACAACGTGCTTGCCAGCCGCAAGCACCCGATCGCTTTTCCGGAAACCTGGCTCAAATACCGCTTCCAGAAAAGCGCCGACAAGCTGGTCAAGGCGGGGCGCCTCGACCGTCGCGTGCTCGACGACGGCCCCGATGCGGGGACCGAAATTTCTCTCATCGACGAGAACGGCGACCATAAACCGCTCATTACCTGTGGCGTAACCGGATGCGCCGGAGAGATCACCGAGATGATCTCGGAGATTTACGCGAGCGGGCACCGTTTGCTCCTGATGTTTGCGCCCGGCGAGTGCTTTCAGCCCGTCAAAACGGGGGTATCGGTCGCACTGTCCCTATATGGGCTGACCGGCATGAAGGTCATCATCGCGGACCCGGGCGGCAGCGGCGAGATGCAGCCGGACGAGATCTTCTCGAAGCTTGTCAACGTCGAGGTCATTACATCCGAGCGGGGAGCGATGTCGTGAACGTCAACAGTTCCCGTGACGCGATCTATCTCGATCACTGCGCCACGTCGCGATGTTCGCCGGAAGTGGTCGATATCGTGCGGTTTTACATGGAGCGGGAGTTCGGCAATCCCGCATCCGCCCATGCGATGGGCCGGCGCGCGCAACATGCAGTCGAGACCGCGGCGCGGCAAGTCGCGTTGCTGATCGGCGCGCGCGCTGACGAGATCGTCTTCACGTCGGGGGCGACGGAGGCGAACAACATCGCGCTGTTCTCCAGCTTCGAGCATGACGAACGCGCGCCTTCCGGCGCGCTGCTGTGCCCGATCGATCACAAATCCGTGTTGTCCGTCGGCCGGGAACTGAGGCGCCGGGGGCTCGCAGTCGACACCCTGCGGGTCACGTCAAGCGGACGCGTGCAACCGGCGGAGGTCGAGGCGCGGCTGTCGGCCGACACGCGCATTGTCAGCATCGGTCACGTGAACTCGGAACTCGGCACGATTCAGCCCGTGGACGAAATCGCGGCGATCACTCGCCGTTCGGGAGCATGGCTGCATATAGACGCGGTTCAGTCGGCGGGAAAGATTGGGCTGAATGTCAAGGAAACCGGTATCGGCATGCTGTCGGTTTCCGCTCACAAGATACAGGGGCCCAAAGGCATCGGCGCACTTTTCGTCGATACACGCGTGGCTCCCAAGCTGCGGCCATTTATTTACGGCGGCGGCCAGAGCCGTCTGCGTAGCGGGACACTGCCGACCCCGCTCATTGCCGGATTCGGTCTCGCGTGCGAAATGGCGCGGTCCTCGCTCGCCCAGCGTTATGCGCGAGTCGTGACATTGCGGAACTATTTCATCGAGCGTCTGTTTCAACGCGTACCGGATGCCGTGTTGAACACCGATCTCTCGTGCAGCTCGCCCTATGTCGTGAACGTTCGTTTCGAAGGCGTTGCATCGGAGGCGCTGGTATCCGGGATGCATCAGGTCGCTATTTCGTCGGGCTCGGCCTGCAATTCCGCGGAACTGCTGCCTTCGCACGTGCTTACCGCGATCGGCCTGAGCGGCGAGCAGGCCAACGCATCCGCTCGGTTCTGCTTCACGCATGATCTCGACGAGGCCACGCTGGATACGGCGATCGGCCATCTTGTCCACAAGATCAATTCTCTTCGCCAGGAGCCCCGCAGATGACCCACGAGCCTACTCATCTTCACGCCGGTTTCTACGAACGCGCATTTGGCGGCTTCACGGTCCAGGCAATCGAGGAGGTACGCTTGGAAACTTATGGGGAGGATCTGGGGCAGAACGACTGGTCGACCGCCGATGACTTTCGGGCGTTTGGGCAGTGGCTGGGCCTGTGCGCCGATTCCCATCTGCTCGACGTTTGCAGCGGCTCGGGCGGGCCGGCGCTATTCCTTGCCAAGCAGAGCGGATGCCGGGTCACGGGTGTCGATATTCAGCCAGACGGCCTGCAAACTGCGCGACGGCTTGCGCGGGAGCAGGGGCTGCAAGATCGCAGCCGGTTCGTCGACTGCGACGTGCGTCAGCCGCTGCCGTTTCCGGATGGCAGCTTCGATGCGTTGCTGTGCATCGATTCGGTCGTTCATCTGCGCGATCGGCAGGCGCTGCTGAACGAATGGCGGCGGCTGCTGAAACCCGGCGGACGGTTCGTCTATACCGATCCCACGTTGGTCACGGGTATCGTCAGCAAGGACGAGGTCGTGGAGCGTGGTACGCCAGGTTATTTTCTGTATACGCCCGTCGGTTTGAATGAATGCCAGATCGCCGAAGCGGGGCTGAAACTGGAGCGCCAAGTCGATCTCACGGCAAATGTGGTGAAGCTTAGCGAACGCTGGCATGCCGCGCGTGAGAAGCGGCGCGCGCAACTTGTCGCGATGGAAGGCGAGGAGGCATTCGAACGCATGCAGCGTTTCCTGGCGACCACCCGGCGGGTGTCGGTTGAAGGCAGGCTTTCCCGCGCTGCCTTTATCGGACACCGCTTGTGAGCCGGGTGGTCAATCTCCGGTCAATCTCCAGTCAGAAATCGGAATCGAGGCCGTCTTGCACTTGCTCGGCCGCGCGCAGTACCGCGCGCGCCTTGTTCTCGGTTTCCTGCCATTCGGATTCGGGCACCGAGTCCGCGACGACGCCCGCCGCCGCCTGCACGTATAGATTGCCGTTGTGGATGAGGCCGGTGCGGATCGCAATCGCGAGATCCATTTCGCCCGAGAACGACAGATAGCCGACCGCGCCGCCATAAAGGCCGCGCTTCACCGGCTCGAGCTGGTCGATCAATTCCATCGCGCGCACCTTCGGCGCGCCGGACAGCGTGCCGGCCGGGAATGTCGCGCGCAGCACGTCGAAGTTCGTCATGCCGGGTTTGAGCTTGCCTTCGACCGAGCTGACAATGTGCTGCACATGTGAATACTTTTCGATCACCATCTTGTCGGTGACGGCGACCGAACCGATTTGCGCGATCCGGCCGATGTCGTTGCGCGCCAGATCGATCAGCATCACGTGCTCGGCGATTTCCTTCGGATCGTTCAGCAACTCGGTCGCGAGTTCGGCGTCGCGCTCGGGCGTGTTGCCTCGGGCGCGCGTGCCCGCGAGCGGACGGATCGTGACGATTTCGTCGTCGCCGCGCTTTTCCTGGCGCACGAGAATTTCCGGCGACGCGCCGACCACGTGACAATCGCCGAAGTTGTAGTAATACATGTACGGCGACGGATTCAGCGAGCGCAGCGCGCGGTACAGCGACAACGGATTGTCGCGGTACGGCTTCGACAGGCGCTGGCCCACCTGGATCTGCATCAGTTCGCCTTCCGCGATGTATTCCTTCGCGCGCCGGACTGCAGCGAGATAGTCGTCCTTCTTGAACTCGCGGTAGATTTCGGTGCGCACGCTCGCCGACGTGACGGGCGGCTCGACGCTCGCGCGCAACCGCTGCTTCAGCTCGCGCAGCCGGTGCTTTGCCTTCGTATACGCCTCGGGCGTTGCCGGGTCGGCATAGACGATCAGGTAGAGCTTGCCCGCGAGGTTGTCGATGACGGCGACTTCCTCGGTCAGCAGCAACTGAATGTCGGGCAGGCCGAGATCGTCGTGCGGTGCGGTGTGCGCGAGCTTCTTTTCGATATAGCGCACCGCGTCGTAGCCGAAATAGCCTGCAAGGCCGCCGCAAAAGCGTGGCAGGCCGGCGCGCTGCGCAACCTTGAAGCGGCTTTGGAATGCCGCGATGAATGCGAACGGATCGCCGTCGTTCGTCTCGACGACTTGCCCGTCCGTCACGACTTCCGATACGCCGTTTTTCACGCGCAACCGCGTGCGTGCGGGCAGACCGATGAACGAATAGCGTCCGAAGCGCTCGCCGCCGACGACGGATTCCAGCAGGAACGAGTTCGCGCCGCCGCGTTCGGGTTGCGCGAGCTTCAGGTATAGCGATAACGGCGTTTCAAGGTCGGCGAGCGCTTCGGCGATCAGCGGAATGCGGTTGTAGCCGGCGTTGGTGAGCGATTGAAATTCGAGTTCAGTCATGTTCCGGTCCTTCGTCGGGACGATCGGCGCGGCGCGCCAGGAATCGGGTAGGGCTGCGCGTGGCCCGGGCACTGTCTCTCGGGATCGTCGACGAGCGGAGGACGAACCGATGGATGAGGGCCTGGCGATCGCACGCCGCGCCTCGGCCCACGCACGAACGGCATGCGTTCGGATGCGGTGAGCCAGCGGGTTGGACGACGATCGGGGCGCTTGGTGCGCAGCGAAACAAAAAACGGGGCTGAAGACGAGCTTCAGCGTACCTCATCGAGGTTGGTGCGACCAGCGACGCCAGGGCCAGGCTCCCCGGTCGATGCTGCTCAGACTCCGTTTTTTGTTCAGAAACATGCGGATGGAAGAAAAATGATCAGACGGCTGAACTGGCCGAATTGTGTGCGGCAATTGCTTGCGCGGCGGCCAGAAGTGAATCGACTATACCATCCGATTCGATCATTTGTATAGCTTTGCCGTGGTTGTAGCCGTACGGCACGGTCAGCGTCGCCATGCCGGCCGCGCGGCCGGCGAGCGCGTCGTTTTCCGAGTCGCCGATCGCGACCGCCGCATGCGGCGCGACGCCGAGCGCCTCGCACGCGGCGAGCATCGGCGCCGGGTCGGGCTTTTTGCGCGGCAGGCTGTCGCCGCCGAACACCGCTGAAAAATAGCCATCCAGCCGATATTGCGCGAGCAGATCGACCGCGAAGCGGTGCGGCTTGTTTGTCACGCACGCGAGTTTCAGGCCCGCATCGCGCATTGCTTGCAAGCCTGCGGCGACATCCGGATAAAGCCGCGTGTGGCGGCCGTTGATCTTCGCGTACTCGTGCTGATAGAGCGCAAGCGCGTCGGCGAAGCGCGCTTGCGCGTCGGGCTGCGCAAAGCGCGGTGCCAGGACGCGCTGGATCAGGTTCTCAGAGCCTTTGCCGACGTAGTGCATCACTTCGTTGCGCGTTGCCGTCCGCGCACCGAGGCGGGCGAGCATCGCGTTCAAGCTCGCCGTGAAATCGTCGGCAGTGTCGATCATCGTGCCGTCGAGATCGATCAACGCCGCGTCGATCCGCCGCGCGGCAAGGCGAGGGAGCATCGCCATCGCCGTCACGCGCGCTTGACGGCAGCGAGCGCGTCGCGCATCTCGCCGATGACCTGCCGATAGTCAGGCTTGCCGAAGATCGCCGAGCCTGCGACGAACGTGTCCGCGCCCGCCGCGGCAATCTCGGCGATGTTGTCCACCTTCACGCCGCCGTCGATCTCGAGATGAATCTCGCGACCGGTGCGCTCGGTATATGCGTCGATCCGCGCGCGCGCTTCGCGCAGCTTCTCGAGTGCGTGCGCAATGAACGATTGGCCGCCGAAGCCGGGGTTCACCGACATGATCAGCACGAGATCCACGCGATCCATCACGTGATCGAGGTAATTGAGCGGCGTCGCCGGGTTGAACACTAGGCCCGCCTTGCAGCCGTGGTCTCGGATCAGGCCGAGCGTGCGGTCGATATGGTCCGACGCCTCGGGATGGAAACTGATCACGTTTGCGCCCGCCTTCGCGAAATCCGGCACGATCCGGTCGACCGGCCGAACCATCAGATGCACGTCAATCGGCGCCTGCACGTGCGGCCGGATCGCTTCGCAAACGAGCGGGCCGATCGTCAGGTTCGGCACATAATGGTTGTCCATCACGTCGAAATGGATCCAGTCTGCGCCGGCGGCGATCACGTTGCGGACCTCTTCGCCGAGCCGCGCGAAGTCGGCCGACAGGATGCTGGGGGCGATGCGAAATTGCGTCATGGCTTTCAGGAGCGTGCGTGGGGAGCGTCGCGAGGCGACGAAAGACGCCATTTTACCGCCCATGCGCGTGCCGCCCGGTTGCGGGCCAGAGCCTCATCAAGCAGAATGCCGACCAATGCGGCGACGGCCGCGCGTGCGTAAGCCCGCGTGGCACGCGGGCGGCGATCCTGACGAGACCATCATGAGCCAGTACCAATTCAGCGTGTCGGTGAAGACGTGCTATCTGCCGGAACAATCCGACCCCGAGCGCCGTCAATACGCATTCGCGTACACGCTGACGATACGCAATACCGGGCAGGTCGCCGCGCAGCTGATTGCGCGGCACTGGATCATTACGGACAGCGAGAACGGCGTACAGGAGGTCAAGGGGCTCGGCGTAGTCGGCCATCAGCCGCTTTTGCAGCCGGGCGAGCAGTTCGAGTATACGAGTTGGGCCGTGATCGCAACGCCGGTGGGCACGATGCGCGGCGCGTATTTTTGTGTCGCGGAGGATGGCGAGCGTTTCGAGGCGCCTGTCGAAGAGTTTGCGCTGCATATGCCGCGGACGCTGCATTGAAGCGTGCCGCGGCGGGATGAATGTCGGGCAGGGGCGCGTTCAGCGCTGGGGCTTGTCGGGCCGGCTGGATGATTTCTTTTTACCCGAGGTCGTCCAGACGACGATGAAGACGAGTAGTGCGAGCGCCAGCAAAGATTCCAGCGCGAAGATGAGCATTGGGTATTGGTCGAGCAGATCGGACATGGCAGTTTCCATCAACAAAGAACATTGTATGAGTTTTAGCCGGCGGTTTGCCGGGTGGGCTGCTGCTGCGGCGGCCGCCGTGCTTCTGGCGGCATGCGGCGGCTCGCCGGTGCGCACGAAGCCGCCGACAGGCGCCGCGATCGTGCCGGGGCAGATTGCCGCCACTCGGCTGACGCCGGTGGCGTGGCAGCAGGTGCCGGGCTGGCAGGACGACAGCCTGGTCGGCGCGACGATCGCGCTGCGGCAAAATTGCGTCCGTCTCGAGCGCCAGCCGAACTGGCGGCGTGCGTGCGCCGCGGCTGCGCGGCTCGACGATCTCGACGTCGGCAGCGCACGCACGTTCTTCGAGACGTATTTCACGCCGTTCCAGTTCGCGAATAACGACGGCACGCTCGACGGTCTCGTGACAGGCTATTACGAGCCGCTGCTGCGCGGTTCGCGGGTGAGGCGCGGCCCGTACCAGTACGCGCTCTATCGCTGGCCCGCCGGCTACCGGGCGGGCGCACCGCTGCCGGCGCGCGCGCAGCTCATGCGCTCCGGCGTGCTGAATGGCAACGAACTCGTGTGGGTCGACGATCCGATCGAAGCGTTCTTCCTGCAAGTGCAGGGTTCCGGACGGGTCGTGCTCGACGACGGCACGGTAATGCGCGTCGGCTATGGCGGCACGAACAATCAGCCGTACCGCTCGATCGGCAAATGGCTGCTCGATCGTGGCGAACTCAGCGCCGGACAGGCGACGATGCAGGGAATCAAGGCGTGGGCGCGCGCGAACCCGGCCAGGGTCGATGCGCTGCTCGACACCAATCCGCGCTTCGTGTTTTTCCGTGAAATGCCGTCGCAGGAAACCGTTCCGCAAGGCGGCGCGGACGGTCCGGTCGGCGCGCTTGGCGTGCCGCTCACGCCCGAGCGGTCGATCGCGGTCGATCCGTCGTCGATTCCGCTCGGCACTCCGGTATTCCTGCAGACGACGCGGCCGATGACGAACGCACCGCTCAACCGGCTCGTGTTTGCGCAGGATACGGGAACCGCGATCAAGGGCGGCGTGCGTGCCGACTATTTCTGGGGGCTCGGCGACGACGCGGGCGATCAGGCTGGGCGGATGAAGCAGGTCGGCCGGATGTGGCTGCTTTTCCCGAATTCGTAAGCGACGACGTGGCGGCTGGCGTGAGCGGCCCGCCGGCGGGGCTGGCAGAGGCACGCGACGCGTTTTTCGCGTGAGGCTGCGTCCGGGCGGGGCGGGTTTGGTTTGCCTGACTGGATGCGATGCGCGGCGGCGGGCCTGGCCGACGCGAGCCGGCGGTTATTGACTCACGCGTCCAATGTTCGATTATTTTTTGCGTTCGTGGTTCGTGGTTCGTGGTTCGTGGTTCGTGGTTCGTGGTTCGTGGTTCGTGGTTCGTGGTTCGTCAAAAAGACAAATCTCGCTTCACGGCCAACGTTTGTCGACAATACGGCGTGCTTTACCCACGGAGCGCTCGATACCGCCGACAGGCAGCACATCGATGATCGCCGTCACGCCGACCATCGCTTTGATGTCATGTGCAAGCGCCCGGCGGCCCGTTTCGATCGCGGCCGCGTCTGGCGAAATGTCCGGATTGGGTTCGATATTGAGCGTCAGCACGTCGAGCGGCCCGTCCTTCGTCAGCACGATCTGATAATGCGGCGCAAAAACGTGCTGTTTGAATAGCTGTTCTTCGAGCTGAGTCGGAAACACATTGACGCCGCGCACGATCATCATGTCATCGCAGCGGCCGGTAATTTTGTCCATTCGTCGCATCGTGCGCGCCGTGCCTGGCAATAGCCGGGTCAGATCGCGTGTGCGGTAACGAATGATCGGCATCGCCTCCTTGGTGAGCGAAGTAAACACCAGCTCGCCGAATTCACCATCAGGCAGCGCTTCGCCGGTATCCGGATCGATGATCTCCGGATAGAAATGATCTTCCCAGATCGTCGGGCCGTCTTTCGTCTCGACGCATTCCGACGCGACGCCCGGACCGATCACTTCAGACAGCCCGTAAATGTCGACGGCGTCGATCCCCACCCGGCGCTCGATCGCCCGTCGCATATCGTTGGTCCATGGCTCGGCACCGAAGATGCCAATGCGTAGCGAGCACCGGGCAGGATCGAGATGCTGCCGCTCCATCTCGTCGACGATCGACAGCATATAGCTCGGCGTCACCATGATGATGTCGGGCCGGAAATCCTGAATGAGCTGCACCTGTTTTTCCGTCTGGCCGCCGCCGAACGGGATGACGGTGAGCCCTGCGCGCTCTGCGCCATAGTGCGCGCCGAGGCCGCCTGTGAAGAGACCGTAGCCGTAACTGACATGGACTTTGTCGCCGGGCCGCGCGCCTGCCGCGCGAATAGACCGCGCGACGACGCCGGCCCACGTGTCGATGTCGCGCGCCGTGTAGCCGACCACGGTCGGCTTGCCTGTCATGCCCGACGATGCGTGAATGCGCGAGACCCACTCGGGCGGCACGGCGAACATGCCGAACGGATAGTTGTCGCGCAAGTCTTGCTTGGTCGTAAACGGGAAGCGGGATAAGTCGGCGAGCGTTTTCAGATCGTTCGGATGAACCCCTGCCGCATCGAATTTGCGACGGTAGACGGGCGAATGCTCGTATGCATGCGCGAGCGACCATTTGAGCCGTTCGAGCTGAAGTGCGAGCAATTCGTCCCGGCTCGCTTGTTCGATGGGTTCTAACGGAAGCGATGGGGGCATGGTTGTCTCCGATATTTTTATAGGCCGTTCGCGTAAAACGATGCTATCGATCTCGCGGGACGACCGTTCCTGCAATTTGTGCTGATTTACCGCGGAACATTGCGACAATTTCACCGGCCTGATTGGTCACCTGAATGTCATAGATGCCATGTCGCCCATTCAATGCCTGCTCTCTCGCTTCCGCAGTCAGCGTGTCGCCTGCCGCTGCCGGCCGCAGGAATTCGATCGAACAACCGGCTGCGACCGTATTGACGTTGTATGAGTTACAGGCGAACGCGAACGCCGAATCTGCCAACGTAAAGATGAGCCCTCCATGACAAATCTGGTGGCCGTTCAGAAAGTCAGTCCTAACGGACATGCGCATGCGCGCATAGCCGGGCCGTACCTCGAGCAGTTCGATGCCGAGCGCCCGGCTGCAGGTATCGGCGGCATACATCGTCTGGGCGACGGTTTCGGCGAGCGCTTCTGCTGGTAGCGCGCCGGTTGCGGAATGCCCGGTCATCTCAGCGCCCCTCGAATCGGGGCGCGCGCTTTTCGATGAATGCCCGGACACCTTCCGAATAGTCGTGCGATTGCCCCAGCTCGCGTTGCACGTCTCGTTCGAGGTCGAGCTGCTGGTCGAGCGTGTTGGTCACGCCCGCGCGCATTGCCTGCTTGATGGCGGCAATGGCGCGCGTTGGCTGTTGGGCAAGTTGCCGGGCAAGCTGGGTGACCGTGTCGATGAGTTCGCCGTCGTCGACCACACGCCAGATGAGTCCCCAGCGCTGAGCCTGCTCGGCAGAGAGTTTTTCGCCTGTCAACGCGAGGCCGAGCGCACGCGCAAGGCCGATGCGTTGCGGCAGAAACCACGTACCGCCCGAGTCGGGAACGAGGCCGATCTTCACGAACGACTGGATGAAGCTGCTCGATTGAGCCGCGATCACAAGGTCGCACGCCAATGCGAGATTGGCTCCCGCGCCCGCAGCAGTGCCGTTGACGGCTGCGATGACGGGCAGCGGCAGCGCCTGTAGCCGGCGGATCAGCGGATTGAAATGCGCTTCGATCAGCGCGCCGAGATCGGTTGCCGAGTCGGGCGAGGAATCGAGGTCGGCGAGATCCTGTCCGGCGCAGAAGCCGCGTCCCGCGCCGGTGAAAATCAACGCGCGCGCGTTCGCGGCTTGCACATCGTTTAATGCCGATTGGAGTTCGCCATGCATCGCACGCGTAAAGCTATTGAGCTTGTCGGGCCGATTGAGCTCGATCGTCGCAACGTGTGCGGCCCGATCGATTTCGACACGAATCGCTTGATAGGACATCGAAAGTCTCCTGTCAGTCGAGATAGCCTTGCGCGGCTCTCGGGGGATTCATGCATCGTAGCGAACGACGGCGTGATAGACAGCCTGGCCGAACGGGCTATGCCGTTTGGCCGGCTTCCGCGGGAGCGGCCTTGGGCGCAACATGGTGTCGACTTTGCACGATGCGAAAGCGGTTCACGACAAATGCGGCGTCGGACAGCGATGCGTTCGCGGCCGGATTGGCGCCAGTCCCGTGGAAATCCGAAAATGCCGCGGACTGGTTGACGAACACGCCGCTCGTCAAGTTGATCGACAGCGCGACGCCGCCGCGCACGGCGGCTTCATGCGCTGCATCGACGACAGCGTCATTCGTGCTATAGACGGAAAGCGTGAGCGCGCCGTGTTCGGCCGCGATCGAACCAGCGAGGTCAAGCGATTGCGCAGTCGAATCGGTCGCGATGACGAACGAGATCGGACCGAACCATTCCTGCGTGAACTTCGCCTGGTCCGCTGCGTCGAGTTGCAGCACCAGCGGTGTGCGCACGCGGGCGCCGGCGAATGCCGGGTGAACGAGTGCCTGACTGTCGGCGAGCACGGAGCCGAGCTTGCGGGCTGCGTCGATGCGTTTCGCGACCCCTTCGTTCTGGAGCGCGCCGATGAGTTCGACCGCACGTTCCGGATCGCCGGTCAGCTTTTTTACGGCATCGGCAATTGCCCGCGCGACTTCGTCGAAGCCGATGTGTCCGTCCGCAGTGTGAATGCCGTCGCGAGGTACGTAGATATTTTGTGGCGCAGTACACATCTGCCCCGAGTAGAGCGACAGCGAGAACGCGATGTTTCTGGCGGCGGCTTTCAGATCGTCGACGGAATCGATCACGATCTGATTGACGCCCGCTTTCTCGGTATACACCTGCGCTTGATGGGCGTTTCGCTCAAGCCAGTTGCCGTTCGGCGTGCTGCCCGTGAAGTCGATCAATTTGATTTCGGGGCGCAGCGCGAGCGCCTGAACGAGAGCGCCGTCGTCGCCTTCGGTGGCGAGCAGCGTGACTACATTCGGGTCGAAGCCCGCGTCGCGTAGCGTATCGCGCGCAATACGTACAGTGGTGGCGAGCGGCAGGATCGCGCCGGGGTGTGGCTTGACGATCACCGTGTTGCCGGTGGCGAGGTCGGCGAACATGCCGGGATAGCCGTTCCACGTGGGGAACGTCGAGCAGCCGAGCACGAGGCCCGTGCCGCGCGGCACGACCATATAACGCTTGTGCATCGCAAGCGGCGGATTCTTGCCTTGCGGCTTTTCCCAGTACGTATCGGCGGGAATGCGCTGCAGTTCCTGCCACGCATAGGCGACGGCTTCGAGTGCACGGTCCTGCGCGTGCGGTCCACCTGCCTGGAACGCCATCATGAATGCTTGGCCGGTCGTATGCATCACGCTGTATGCGATTTCGAAACTCGCGCGATTCAGACGGGCAAGGATTTCGAGACAGACACCTGCCCAGGCGGTCGGACCGGCAGCGCGCCACGCAGGTTGCGCGTTTGCGGCTGCGGCGATCAATTCGTCGGGGGACGATTTCGGGTATCGAATGCCAAGCGCGAAGCCATATGGCGATTGCTCGGCGCCGACCGTGCCGCCCGACGCGGGCTGGTCGAGTGCGAACGGCTGATTGAGCTGCGTTTTGAATGCGGCTTCACCGTCTGCGTTTGCGCTTTCCCCGTACACTTTGGGACTCGGCATTTCGGCAAACGGGCTCCAATAGCCGCGCGTTTCGATCGCGGAAAGGGCTTGCTTCAGCGTGGCTTCGTGCTTCGTGAACAAGGAGTGTGTCATGACGGCGGCCTAATGTGCGATGAAGTGATCGATGGTTATTAATTAACCGACCGGTTGGTCGATGAATGGTAGCATTAAATTATTTGCGTGTGCGCGGTGTTTCGCGCTGCCTTGATCAAGGAGGAAGAGATGGCTTACGAAAATATCCTGACGCAGACGCGTGGCCGGGTCGGGCTGATTACGTTGAATCGCCCGAAGGCGTTGAACGCGCTGAACGATGCGTTGATGGACGAACTGGGCGCTGCGCTGAAGGCGTTCGATGCCGATGAGGGAATCGGTGCGATCGTCATTACCGGCAGCGAGAAGGCGTTCGCTGCTGGCGCCGATATCGGCATGATGGCCAAGTACTCGTACATGGATGCATACAAAGGCGATTACATCACGCGCAACTGGGAGACCGTGCGGCAGATCCGTAAGCCGATCATCGCGGCTGTCGCAGGATTTGCGCTGGGCGGCGGCTGTGAGTTGGCAATGATGTGCGACATCATTTTCGCGGCCGACACGGCAAAATTCGGCCAGCCGGAAATCAAGCTTGGCGTGATGCCGGGGGCGGGCGGCACGCAACGCCTGACGCGTGCGGTATCGAAGGCGAAGGCGATGGACATGTGCCTGACTGCGCGTTTCATGGATGCGGAGGAGGCGGAGCGCGCTGGGTTGGTTTCGCGGATCCTGCCCGCTGACAAGTTGCTGGATGAGTCGATTGCCGCTGCCGCGACGATTGCTGAGTTTTCGTTGCCGGCCGTGATGATGGTGAAGGAAGCGGTTAATCGAGCATACGAGACGACGTTGGCCGAGGGCGTGCATTTCGAGCGACGCTTATTCCATTCGCTGTTTGCCACCGAAGATCAAAAGGAAGGAATGGCCGCATTCGTTGAAAAGCGTAAGCCGGTGTTCAAGCATCGGTGAGTGCATGGATGTCGGCGCGCATAAAGCCGCCGACGCAAATTTTTTTCGCTAAGGGGTTGCGCGAAGGGCGGGGCCTGACTAGAATCACGCCTCTTTCGCTGAAACGGAAACGGACAGCGGGGGAGAGAGAAGGAAGCGCGGCCGACTGCTAGAGAGGGAGTTGA
>NZ_FXAN01000094.1 GCF_900176645.1 Burkholderia singularis | reverse complement strand
GGGTGGGGGCGGGTAAGTAGATTGCAGGCGGGCGACGGGCGTTTGACCATACCGCCGGTTACATCGGCGAAGCGGGTTCGAGCATCAGAAATCGCCCGCGCGGCGCTCCGCTTGCGGGCGGACGGGCGCGCGTTGCGCCCCGTTGAGCGTCAGCAACGCGCTCAGCCCGCCGCCGGGGCGATTACGCAGCACCAGCGTAGCATCTATCGCCTGCGCCAATTGACGGGAAATCGCCAGCCCGAGCCCCGTGCCGCCCGTGCCCCGGTTGCGCGACGTCTCGATCCGGTAGAACGGCTCGAATACCTTGTCGAGCAGCTCTGCCGGAATGCCTGGCCCGCGATCGAGCACGTCGATGGCGACGCTTCCGTCCGCAAGCAGCGTCGCCTCGAGCGTTGCCGCCGAGCTGAATTTCAGCGCGTTGTCGATGAGGTTGCCGATCACGCGGCGCAGCGCCTGCGGCCTCACGACGATAGGCGTCGTCACCCGCTTCGTGAGCGACACGTCGTGGCCGGCATCGACATAGTCACAGACGAGGCTGTCGAGCAGTGCATCGAGATCGATGCGGCACGGCGCTTCCGCCACGCCGTGCAGCGTGCGCGCGTAAGTCACCCCCTCGCGCACCAGATTTTCCATTTCGAACAGATCCTGGCGCAGCTTCGCGGCCTCGTCGCTGTCGTCCATCACGTCCACGCGCAAGCGCATTCGAGTGATCGGCGTCTGCAAATCGTGCGACACCGCGGCGAGTATCTGCACGCGCTCGGCCGTGTAGGCCGCGATGCGCTCCTGCATCGCGTTGAACGCCCGCGCGGCGCGCGCCACCTCGGACGGGCCCGCTTCCGACATCCGCGCGCCTTTCAGGTCCGGCCCCAATCCGTCGGCTGCGCGCGCAAGCTCATGCAGCGGCCGCGTCGCGAGCCTGACCGCAAACCAGCAGCAACCGGCCAGCATCGCAAGCTGCGCGACGAGCACGAGCGGCAGCCAATTCGAAAGCGGCACGCCGGACATCGGCCGGAAATCGATCGTGAGCGGTGTGCCGTCGGTGAGCGTCAGATGGGCCTGAAAGCGCTCGCGGCCGCCCGGGATCGCGTTCACCTTCACCGCATACGTGCGGCCGACTCCGTCCGTTATTGCTTGCGCGAAACGCTCGGACAGGCTCGCATCGATCGGGACGCCGTTCTCCCCCGGTCCGAGGATGAATTGATAGCTGCGCCGGGAAAGCCGTGGCAGCCACCGTGAGCGCTCTGCTTGCGGCAAGCGGTCGAGCAGCGCAACGGAACTCACGACTTCGCGCTCGACATAGCCTGTCATCAGGTCGACGGTGGCCCGATCGCGCTCCATCCACGTCAGCCAGAACGACAGCGCCTGCGCGAGCGCGAGTCCCGCGAAAAGTATGACGGCGAGCCGGGCAAACAGCGTGCGCGGCCAATGCCAACCCGCGGACGGTTTCATTGCAGCGCGTCGATCACGGTGACCGCCGACGAAAACACATATCCCTCGTTGCGCAGCGTCTTGATGTAGCGCGGCTCGCGCGCCTCGTCCCGCAAACGCTGCCGCAAGCGGCTGACCAGCAAGTCGATCGAACGGTCGAACGCGTCGGCCTGGCGGCCCTGGGTCAGATTGAGCAGTTGATCTCGTGTCAGAACCCGCTGCGGATAGTCGAGGAAGACCCGCAACAGCCGGTATTCGGCGCCGCTCAGCGCGACCATGATGTTCTCGGCATCGAGCAGGTGACGCGCAGTGGTATCGAGCCGCCAGTCGCCGAACGCCAGCAATTGCGCGACCTCCGTCACCTGCATGCCGGGCGGCAGCATTCGGGTGCGACGCAACACGGAGCGGATTCGCGCGAACAGCTCGCGAACGGCGAACGGTTTGGCAAGATAGTCGTCGGCGCCCATTTCGAGGCCGACTATGCGGTCAGTTTCGTCGCCGCGCGCGGTGAGCATCAGCACGGGCACGGCGCGAAACTTGCCCGCGCGCAGATCCCGGCACAGAACCAGCCCGTCGTCGCCCGGCAACATGAGATCGAGCACGATCAGGTCGGGTGCGCCGCTTTCGAGCACATTGCGCATTTCACGGCCATTGGCGGCCAGCGAGACGCGCATGCCGTTCTTTTCGAGGTAGCTTCCCACCAGTTCGCGAATGGCGCGGTCATCGTCGACCACGAGCACATGATCCGGCTTCTCCGTCATCGGTTCGTCTCTCTTCGTTTTTCCGTCCGCCAGGCACGCTCCTGAATACACGGACAATACGCCGGCTGCATGATTTCCGTGAAAATCGCCCCCGCCGCTACCCAAACGGCCATGATGACGCGTTTCATTTCGAGGCGATCGGCGCTCATGTCGCTCTCCATGTGGATGACGTGAGCTTTATAGCGCAACGGGCGAGCCGATACGTATCCTAATGTATCCGCGCCGCGACCGGACACAACACCTTGCATTCGGCCGGTCGGGGCGACACAACCGGGATACAGAGCAGGCTTTCAATGGCGCCATGCCGTCCAATCGGACAACGGGAGCCTCGTCATGCCCAGCCTGCTCGAACCGCCGTTAGCGCGACTCGCGGGTCTGTTCACCATTGCGTCGCGTTGCGTTCTGCCTGGGATGCCCGCTCTGCCGGGCGCGGGCGCTGAGCGTGCCGACCGCGCCGGCTGCGTGCGGCCGCTGTGCATTGTCGCCGGGCTCATCGTGGCCTCGGTGTCGCTGGCGCTGACGTCGGGCGCGGTGCCGAGCGCTGTGCACGCCGTACAGCACGCTGTCTGCGCCGCAGCAGCAGCCTTGTTGGCGCTGTTCGGCCTGCTGCGGCAGTGGCACGAGCCCTTCGATCGGCTCGTCGCACGGCTGCCGTTACCCGTCGCGGCCACGGGCAACGCGCGCTGCGGCAATCGCGCAGCGTTGCGCGAATCTCGCCCCGATTGCAGCCATGTTTCGGCGTTCTCGGGATCATCACGGCCGCCGCGATCGACTTTCAGTTCGACACGCTCGCCCTGAGCGTTCTTTCCACGCACCTTCCTACCTTCACGGCACACTGAAATGTTCAAGCGAATCAAACTCGTCTGTACTGCCGCCTGGGTCGGCGCCGCAGCCGCGCTCAGCCCTATTCCGTTCGCTCAAGGCCGGATCGGCAACACCGGCGCGGCACCCGAATTCACCGGCATCGACCAATGGATCAACAGCAAAGCGCTCACCATGCAGCAACTGCGCGGCCAGGTGGTGCTGGTCGACTTCTGGACTTACGGTTGCGTCAATTGCATTCATACCGTCCCATATATCGAGCGCTGGCATGAACGATACAAAGACCGGGGCCTCGTCGTCGTCGGGGTACACACACCGGAGTATCCGTTCGAACAGGAAACCGACAACGTGAAGAAAGCGATCGTCCGCTTTGGCATCAGCTTTCCGGTCGCTCAGGACAACCGCTATGCGACGTGGAATGCCTACGGTAACCAGTACTGGCCGGCGTTGTATTTGATCGACCGGCGCGGGCACATCGTCTATTCGCATTTCGGGGAGGGCGCTTACGCGCAGACCGAAGCAGCAATTCAGCGCGCATTGGCCGACAAGGGGTGACGCATGCGGCTGCTCGCGGGCCGCGCTCGGATGGTGGTCGCCGGGGCATCTATCGGCAGATGTTATTCAATTCCTTTTAGTGAGCGTCAATCGACGTGGCGCGGCCGCATGGAATCGTTCCCGTTCGAATCAAATCGCGTATCGACGGAATTCATAACGGTCGAACGAGCGTAGACGGCATCGTCCGGCGCGCGCGATGCGCCCGAAATATCGATGGAGGATGCGGCATGCGAATTGCGCCCTGTCGGTTACCTTCAACCTGGGAGATGTCATGGCATTTGATCTATTTCGCATCGTGTCGCGTGCGCTCGTCGCCGGTCTGGTGATGACCGGCATTGTCATGAGCGCCGGATGTTCGAAGCAGCGCGACGACACATCGAATTCGAGTTCGGGCGCGGGCGCTTTGCAGCCCGCGCAGCCTGCGCAGCCGGCCACGCCTGTCGTGCCGAATGCAGCGTCGGGCGCGGCTTCCATGCCGGGCGCGAGTGGGCAGTGAACGGGCATCGCGGCGGGGTGGCGCCCAAGCCGTGCCCGGCGGCCCGAGCATCGGCCGCGCCGGCGCGGACCTGCGGCGAGTAGGCAAAAGCTTCAATCGATTGCAGAGAGGTGTAGTCGTCGCGCATTGTCGGCCGTAGCCGCCGGCTTCGATTGGTGCGCGCATCGGCGTGCGGTGTGCCGCGATTTCGCGCTGTCACGTGAACCGGGGCAGGGAGCCGTCGAAATGGCTATCGGCGCTCGACGGAAGCCGGGCTGCGACGGCCGTGCGCCGAACCGCGGTGGGAACGCGTATCGGGCACAGGCGAGCGGCATGACGATTGCAGCGGATTCGTCCGGTTGGCGGTTACCGATCGGACGCACGATGGATGAACGGAGGTGATGATGGATGTCAAAGAGAATCGGGTCAATGCCAGCCGGCGGCGGCGCTGTTTGGCGGGACGGCTGAGCGTCACGCTGGCCGTTGTTGCGGCTGCGTCATGCGTGGCCGTCGCACCGAGTGCGACGGCAGCCGATGGCGGGCCGCGACGCGACGCTGACCGCGAAGGTGAAGACAGCGCTTACCGGAACGGCGGGACTGTCATCCGGCGATATTCACGTGAGGACACGCCACGGCAACGTTACGCTGACGGGCAGCGTGCCGGACGATCGCCAGCGCGCGATTGCGATCGACGTCGTGAAACAGATCGACGGTGTGCGGGGCGTGCACGATCAACTGACGATCGCATCGCAATGACCGCGGCGTGACGGCGGTGCCGGGCGGCGCGTTCGTGCCGCGTGGCCGGTGCACGGGTCCGTCGCTCGAGTCGCTCGAATTGGTGTGGGCGGTGGCAGGCCCGCAAGCGTGCCGACGCTCGTGCCGGGCGGCGGGTTGCCGGTGCGCGTCGTGGCGTCGGCGGCTGGCGTCGGCGGCAATTGACAGGACGATGCGTGCAAACGATAGCCCAACCACAGCGCACTGACTGACAGCGGAGGCGCCAACAGAGAGGGCAACAACATCCCACCAACAGCGCGGCAACATGGCAGAGCGGCAGGACGCCCGCGAGTCACGTGTCTCCACGCTTCGTGCGGCGCCAACTCCAGCGTAGTCAATAAGCAGCCGGCCTGATCATCATCGCGCCGCATAATCGAGGCCGCGCGAAACCGCGCGACTGCCGCGATCGCCTTCCATTTCGCACCATGCGGTCGGCTTCGCGGCCCATTCGTTTTCCTGCCGAGTATGTCAATCACGTATAGCTGACGCGTGCGACGCATGGTCATGACGAGCATCGGTATCGTGCTGCTCGCGATCTTCGTGCTCGTCAGCCGGCGCCGACGGTTCGATACGCGTGATGCCGCCGGTCGCGGGCGCGTCGCTGGCAGGGAAGGTTTGTTCGAGCATTTCGTCGATGTGCCGTTCCGAGTGACGCGTGCGGGCGCGTTCCTGATTCTTTAGCGGTGGCGAAGCCCCGTGCTGACGGGCCGGTGTGTCACGGTCGGGGTGTTTGGGATGAGTCATGTCGGAGGCTCCGGACGAAGTCTGCTTCGTTGGAACGACGCAATTGACGTGCCCGTATCCGCGGTAATGGGCGGCGAAGCGCGGCCGCATCAAGCGCGGGAGCGTGACGGCGGCCTATGACCGGCCCGCTCGGCACGCGGATGCCGACACGGCATGAAAGATTTGCAGAGGCCGATGTAATGCTGGCGTGAATCGCGAATATCAACGGCCGTGCCGCCACGCAATGAGCGATGCCACGGTCAGCGGCGGCACACCGCGGGGCCGGCACGCGGATTGCGGGCGGTTGCGAAGCGTTCGCAATTGGGAAGTCAAATGGAACAGAATTTCGCGATATTGCTGCACCGGCCCGATCCGCCGATGCCGGACGTCGACCCCGATCCTGAGCTTCCGGACCCCGACAATCCGCCGCCCGACTTACCGGAACCGTATCGGCATCCGGAAGGGGACCCGCCCGAGCATCCGCCGCCCGAACACGAGCCGCCGGAGCGGCAGCCGCCGGTGCGTGCGTACTCGCGGCAGCGGCGGCCTAGGCAGATGGCCTCCGAGGGCGACGCACTGGCGGATGCAAGCGGCGGCACCCGTGGATGGCGTGCCAGCTTCGATGCGCGCGCGGCAGCCGTCGTGCTGACGGCAGTGCTCGGCGCTGCGTGCGCGCAGCCGGGACGCGGCTGCGGCCCGCTGCCACGTGCGGCGGATTGGCCGGGCCGCGAAGGCGGCGAGGGCGGCGCGAGCGCGCCGGTTGCGCCACGCGCCGCCGCGCCGCCTTCGGGCGCGCTGTCGCCAACGGATGCGCCTCTGTTGCCGGTATCGGGCGCAATGACACGCACGCACGGCGCCCTTTGCGTGGCGCGGCAAGCATGATCGGAACCCGGCGCGTTTTCAGCAGTATCGGCATGCCCGGCCTGCGATCCCGACCGCGGCGGTCGGCGCGCATTGCAGGGACATGGTTCGCTGCATGCTGCGCATGCGGTTCGGCTGCGGACACCGTGCGCGCGCAGACGCCGTCGCCGCTGGCGGAATGGCAGTACTCGGCGGGCGTGCCGCTCGCGAAAGTCCTTGCGCCCGCGCAGCAGCCCGTCTGGCAGATCGACACGGGAGCGGCGGTGGATCTGCGGCCGTCGTATCCCGGCGCGTCCGCGTATCGCGTGCGGATCGGCCCGAGCATCGACATCCGTTATCGCGATCTGTTTTTTGCGTCGACGGGCGAGGGCATCGGCGTCAATGTGCTGCGAGGGCCGAATTGGCGCGTGGCGATATCTGCCGGCTACGACCTTGGAAGGCGCGCCGCGGACGATCTCGATCACCTCAGGGGCATGCCGAACATCGGCGCGGCTGCGTTAGTCAGGCTGGCGGCCGACTATGTGATCACGAAGCCGTTTCCTTGGGTGGCGCGTGTGGCCGTGCGGCGCGACGTCGGCGGGGCGAACGGTTGGCGTGGCGATCTATCTGCGTATTTGCCGCTGCCCGGCAGCAACGAGCGGTTCTTCTGGTTCGCGGGGCCGAGCGTGACGTTCGCCGATGCGCGTTACATGAATGCGTGGTTCGGTGTGTCCGATGTTCAGGCGCGTGCCGGAGAACGGCGCGGCTATGCGCCTTCGGCGGGCCTGCGCTCGGTGGCGTTCGGAACGACGGCCGTCTGGTTTGTCGACAAGCACTGGTTCGTTACCGCCGCCGGCGCCGTGGAGCAGCTCGTCGGCGCTGCGGCGCGCAGCCCGCTCGTCACACATTCGACGCAGGCGGTGGTCGATGTTTCAATCAGCTATCGGTTCTAGCGCGGGCTCGATGCAGCCGGCGCCTGACCCGAAACACGGAGGACCCGATGTCCAATGCCCATTCGAATCCCGCTCGTGCGACGCACGATGGAATGCCCGCCCGAAATCCGGTGAAGCGTTCTGCGGCAGCGCGCGATAGGCGCGATACGCCCGACGCCGCGCAGGCAAACGAAGCGCCGCGTGCGCCGAAGCTGTCGCCCGAGCGGGCGGCGGCGAAACTGCCAACCGGACTGCCGCCGATCGACCGCGATGCATATTCGGCCGACAGCGGCGATCCGGTTCGGCGGGCGGCGAGCCGCATCGTGTCGATCGACAACGCAAACATGGCCGCGACCGACAATTCGGTCGACGTGGACGGCAAGGGCATGGAAGCGCGCCAGGGTGCGTCCGAGTGGCAGGACAATGTGATCTATTCGAATGCGTCGCTCGACGACAGCGTCGATACGCCCGACGACGGCCTTGGCGGATTCGAGAGCCGCCCCGCCGGCAATGTGCCGCAAATCGCGTTGCGCCGCGGCTGGCGCGTCCGTTACGTAGGCGCCGTGGAAGTCGAGCGCGGCGACGGCAGGCGCGCCGAGCACGTGATCTGTCTCGAACCGCTCGACTGAAGCGGCACGCGCATTGCGTGCGGATTGGCGCGCCGCATGTTGCGTCGCACGGTGTGCCGCACCGCGATGCGGTAAGGAGCAAAGCGATGACCAGTCCGCGCGAATATCTCGAAGATTGGCTGCGGGATGCATATGCCATGGAGCGCCAGGCCGAGACGATGCTCAGTGCTCAGTTGAGCCGGCTCGACAACTATCCGTTGCTGCACGCGCAGCTCAGGCAGCATCTCGACGAAACGCGCATTCAGCAAACGCTTGTCGAAGGTTGCTTGCGCCGGCTCGGTACGACGCCATCTGCGATCAAGGATCTCGCTGCGCGAATTGCCGCATATGGGCAGGTCGCGGGCGGTTTGCTGGCCGAAGACGAGGTGGTCAAGCATGCAATGGCCTGCTACATGTTCGAGCAGGTCGAAATCGCCGCCTATACGGTGCTGATCGTCGCGGCGGATGCCGCAGGAGAGTCGGAGATCCGCGCGAACTGCGAGCGGATCCGGCAGCAGGAATTCGATATGGCGTCGTGGCTCGCGCGCCAACTGCCGGACATTACGACGGCATTTCTCGAACGCTCGAGCGTCGAGCGCAGCGATGCGAAGCGCTAGCCTGCCGTCGGGGCCGCAGGCGGACGGGGCGCATCGCCGTGCGCGCGGCGGCACGAATCTGCCGGCATCGATGCGCCGCGCGCAATATCCGCAAACGTAGCAATCCGAACAATGGCGCGCAATGCGCGCGTCATGATCGCACCCGCGACAGGAGCGAAACCATGCCAGCCAAATCCCAGGCGCAGCAGCGCGCGGCAGGCGCCGCGCTTGCGGCCAAGCGCGGCCGGACGAAAGTGAAGCGTTTGAAGCCGCCGTCGAAGTCGATGTACGAATCGATGAGCGAGCAGCAACTTGAGGAGATGGCGTCGACGCCAGCAAAAGGCAAGCCCAAGCGCAAACACGATGCATGAACGGTGGCATCGTGGGTCGATATCGTCCGGCGCGTGTCGCGAAATGACGGGCACGGCAACGCGGTTCCCCGCTGGGGCTGCGTTGCCGCCAGCGGCATGACGAAGAGCAGCGCGGCTGGCGCGGACAGCGCGCCATGCGAAGACGGCCGCCCGTGCGCATGCGCGACCCCGTTCGCGCGAATCAAGTCAGCGCTTGCGGCCGAACGCCTCGCGCAATTTCCGCTTCGCGCGTTCGAGCGTGGCCCGTTGTGATGCGGACAGATTGCGGCCCGCGCGGTTCGCGTAAAAATTCAGCATCGACATGGCCGACTGAAACGGCGATGCGCGGCGGCGCGTGCTGCGTTCGGCGGACCGCTTCAGCGACGCGGCGATTTTGCCGGGATCGTCTGATTTGAAGATATCAGGCTCGAGATCGAGCGCATGGCTCGTTTGCGTCACCTTGGCAGACCAGCGCTTGCGCGGCCGGGGGGCGCCGCCGCGGCTTCGGCCGGGACGTTTGGTCGGGCGTTTGCTGCGTGGTTTCGCTGCCGGTGAATGGCGCATGGTGCGGCCTCCGGTAAACGGTGCGCGTGGGGCCGCTAGCGGCTTTGTCATTGCTTCGCAATTTGCGTTCCGCTCGAATGGCCGGCAAGACGGGCGGCATGGCGGCGGCGCGATGCCGATTCCGTGGGTATCGGGCCATGCGCTCGCGCGCAGCGTCGAAAAGGGCGATATGTCGCGCGGCTGCCCTGGCGAGGCGGGTTTTGCTACCGAAGCGCGGCGGGAGTCGCCGAGCCGCTGAGCGGCACGAACGGCCGGTTGCGACGCTGTTCTTGCTGCCGGCCAGCAACGCCTCCGCGCTTGGCAGTCGCTTTCCGGCGACCGCTCGATAATACGTAGACGCTCGGCGGATGACCGCTGCGCCGCCGCCGCATGCCGGTATAAGTCTTCCGTCAATCGAATATTTTCAATGCATCTAATCGATCGATTCGATTTTCATAACCGTCGCCGTATGCGAAAAATTCAATGTGAAATTGAATAGTAAAAATAAAAAATTACATTGAAATTGTAATTTCGAATAGAAATATTTGATCGTTTATTGATGCGTAGAAATGCCTTGATGGCGCTTTTTCGGCTTATCATTAGCTCGAATTTTTCATGTGAAATTCATCTAATTTTTTCCGTGACATTCATAAAAAATATCTCTTTAAATTAAAGGGGATTATAAAGAAATAATTTATTTATTCAGAAAATGGAGTGCCGATGCCACATATCCTGGTCGTGGAGGATGACCCCGCCGCGCGAGCGTTGCTGAGCGAGCTGGCGCGCGCGCGACGGCTTGCATGCGATGCCGTCACAACGCTCGAGGCGGCGCGCGCACGGGTCGCCAAGCACATGCCGGATCTCATATTGTGTGATCTCGTGTTGCCCGACGGTAACGGCATGATGTTGTTCGATGCGCTGCCGAAAGGGGCGCATTGCGAGGTGGTGCTCATGACCGGATACGCCAGTCTCGATACTGCAATCGACGCATTGCGTCGCGGCGCAGCCGATTATCTGGTGAAGCCGCTCAATATGCAGCGGCTGAACGCGATCCTCGAGCGCGTGCCGCGCACCGGTGCGTCGCATGATGGGTGCGCGCCGGTGCGCGCCGAGCGCAAGCAGCTTGAACGCTTTGGGCACCTGCTCGGCAGTTCGCCCGCGATGCAGATGGTGTACGGCGCCATCGGCCGCGTTGCCGGCACCGATGCGTCGGTACTGCTCACAGGCGAGTCCGGCACCGGCAAGGAGCTGGCCGCGCAGACGATTCACGATCTGAGCCCGCGCTGCTGCGGGCCGTTTCTCGCGGTCAATTGCGGCGCGATTGCCGCGAACCTCGTCGAGAGCGAGATGTTCGGTCACGATCGCGGCAGTTTCACCGGGGCGCAGCGGCAGCACAAGGGCTTCTTCGAGCGTGCGGACAGCGGCACGCTGTTTCTCGACGAGATCACCGAGATGCCGATGGACTCGCAGGTCAAGCTATTGCGCGTGCTTGAAACCGGCCAACTGACGCGGCTCGGTTCCGCACGCGAGATCCGTGTCGATGTGCGGATCATTGCCGCGACGAATCGCGATCCCGAAGCGGCGGTAGCCGAGGGCAAGCTGCGCGCGGATCTCTATCACCGTATCAACGTGTTTCCGGTTGCGTTGCCGCCGCTGCGCGAGCGCGGGGGCGACGTGCCGATGCTTGCCGAAGCGTTCCTGCGCAAGCTCAACGAAGACAGCGGCCGGTCGATGGTTTTTTCCGAAGCGGCGCTCGCGGCACTGAGCCACTACGCGTGGCCGGGCAATGTCCGCGAATTGCGCAACTTCGTGCAGCGCGCGTGCATCTTCAACGACGGCGATGTGATTGACACGCTGCCGCCGCCGGTCGTCGTCGAAGTGCCGGGCATGGCAAGTGCGGTCGGCGATACGGTGAGCGTGCCGTTCGGCACGCCGCTCAGCGAGGTCGACAGACAGATCATTCTCGGCACGCTGGCGCGCTGCGGCGGTATGAAGTCGCATGCGGCTGAAACGCCAGGCATCAGCCTGAAGACGATTTCCAACCGGCTCACGCAATTCGGCGGCGGCAAAGGCGCATGAGCCGCCGATCTCGCCGGGGTACAGCACCTGCGGCCGGGCCAGCGAGCATTTCGCTGTTTCGCCGCAGCGCGGTGATTGCGCGGCGCTCGTCGAAAAAACGGCAAGCCGGCGCGCACGCGCGTGCTGCGCGTAACGCATCGAGCGCGCGGGAATACGCATTGCACGATGGCGGGGCCGGTCAATCAGCGGCGACTTCGCGATGCATCCGATCTTGCCTGCCGCCGCCGTGGCCTGCAGTGTGACGGCGGCATTCATGACCGCCGGCTCGCACGATTGCCTAGGCCGACGTGCTGGCACGGCGACGGGGCAGCGATGCGGCAGGTTCTCTGGGAATCGAAGCGCGGCGCCCCGGCAAACGGCACGGTAGTCACAACGCATAAGGAGGCACACAACATGAACCCATGCAGATCGACGTGGCGCGCGGCCGCCGCGGTCATTGCGTTCGCGTTGGGCGACGCGCACGCGCAGATGCCCGGTACGGACGCGGCACCGAACGCGCCGCTTGGCGCGGACGTCGTCAATCCGGCACCGGACGTCGGCGATAGCCGGATCGCGAAGCCGCCGCGGATAACGGACGCCGAATTTGTCGATGAAGCGGCGCTTGCCGGCAAGAGCGAGATCCAGGCAAGCCAGCTTGCCGGTGAACAATCCGCCACTGCCGACGTGCGCGCATTCGCGAAAATGATGATCGACGATCACTCGAAGATCGACGCAGCACTTCGCGCCATCGCGTCGCACAAGCGGATCACGCCGCGCACTTCGCAGGTTCATGATCCGAATATCGAGGTGCTGCGCGGCAAGCGTGGGCACGATTTCGACGTGGCGTATCTGGCGGCGGCGGGCCCCGCCGCGCACCGCCGGGTGATCCAGTTGTTCGAGCAGGAAGCAAGCTCGGGCAGCGATGCCGATTTGCGTGCGTTTGCGCAACAGACGTTGCCGACGCTGCATCAGCATTTGCGGGCCGCGCAGGCGCTCGCCCGCGAAGTGCAACGATGAGACCGGTCCGAGGCGCGCGTACCGGCGCGTCGTTTTGAATGTCGGCGGCCGATAGGCGGCACTCGATGGGAGACTTTTTATGTCGAAACGGAACGATCACGCCAATTTGCAAGAGGGCGTCCGGGAATTGCTGTATCAGACGCTCGAAACGGCGCTTTGCGGCGCGGCGATCTATGCGGCCGCATTGGAATGCGCCGGCCGCACGGCGCTACGTGACGAATGGACGAAGCGTCACGCGCAGACGCAGGTGCATCAGCAGGTGCTGCTGTCCGTGTTCGAAGCGCTCGGGCTCGATCCGATGGCGCAGACCCGCGGGCGTACCGCGGTGTCCGCATGCTGCCGGGCGTTGTTCGAGGTCGTTGCCTACGCGCGGCGGAGCAAGGAGCCGGCCATGGCGCAATTGATTGCCGCCGAGTGCGTGATGCTTGCCGAAGCCAAGGATCGCCAAAATTGGGCGCTGATCGGCTTTGCCGCCGATGCGTTGTCCGGCGCCGTCGCCAAGGTGCTGAAGGACGCCTATGCATCGATCTGGGCCGACGAGGCGCGCCACTTGTATCACGCGAAAGGGTGGGCGCGCGAGCTATGGATCGAGTCGATGGGTTTCGAGCCGATGTTGCCGCCGCCCGAGGAGCGGGAGACGGCCGAATTCGCGAGCGCGGGCGCAATGGCCACGCAGCGGCACGGTCCATTGATGATGACGGCGAGTGCAACGGCGGCGGGGTGGAGCCGTAGCCGCTGGGAGCCGTGGGTGGCGATACGGGCGGCGCACGGCCCGGCTCGGGGTCGGGCGTCGCAACCGCGCGGGTGCGCCGCCGCCGCGCTTCGGACGCTCGATCTGGCTGGCTCGGGCGGCCCGGCCGCCCGCGGTTCACGCCATGCCGCCGAAGCGGGGCCGGTCATATGCGCTCAGCGCTGGCTGGTCAACGGGGCACGCCCCGGTCCGGCCAAGCCGAACCGGGAATCACATTTTCTGGATCAGAAATGGATTTCAGTTTTGTGATTTATCGAATTTGATAAATCGTGCCGCCGAGGCTGGTGGATTGCTGCAGAGATGCCGGTGTGCCGATATAACCGATTCTGCCGAGAAGGGAGGCGGTGGCATTGACATTTCTCGCATTCACGAGGGCTTGCGCGGTGGTGGATGCATTGACCGTCGCGCTATTGATCGGCAATCCGGTCGAATCAAACGAGGCGGCGGTCGTCACCGTGATATTGGCGGAGGCGTTCGGACCATTGCCCGAGATTTTCCCATTGCCGGTCGCCGAAAGATTGGCGCTGATCTGATTGACGTTGCCGATGTCGGCGACATTGAACGAACCGGATGCGTTTGCCTTCAGCGTCAAGTTGTTGATTTGCTGCCGTTGCAAATCGAGATTGATCTTGCCGGCCGTTTCCGCATCAATCGTGACCGTACCGGCGGGATTACCGAAGAATCCTTGCGCATTCACCGATGCCGCGTTCAGCGCCGTCAGCGCGTTGAGGTTGGTCGTCTGCACTTCGATGGTCACCGGGTTCTTCAACACGTAAGAATTGCCCGGCGCGAGCCCGACGCTCAGCACGCCTTGGCTGTTGACGCTCGCCGATACGTAAGGAAGGATGTTGCTGTCCGCGGAGATGCTGGCCACGTTGCTCGTGCCATACGTAACGCGCACGGTGACCGAGCTGTTTGCCTGGACTGACGTGAATGCGAGGTTCAGCGGGCTCGACGTTTGGCTCAGATTGCCGTCACCCTGAATGACGTTGACGTTCGATTGCCCACCCACGACGATCGGGCTGATTTGGCCGATCGACGAACCCGATACGGTCGTCCAGGTTCCTCCGATGACCACCGGCACGGCGATATCGGCACGAGCCGCCGGGGCGGCCGTCATGAAAAGCGCGCCGATTGCGGCACTCAAAGACAGCGCGCGCACCCATTTTTTCATATTGCCGAACGGTGCTTTTTTATTTCGACCATCCTGGTTGACGAAAACGTTCACGGCTGCTTGGCGATCAGAATCTTGCATCATGTTTCTCCAAAAGGACCAGATATTGGATCTGGCAAGGTGTTAATTCACATCGTGGTGCCTGATTGAAACTCGATATTCATTAATTCCTATTTTGAATAGATATCGTTGTTATCGGTGATGCAGTAGCGGTGTTGATTCGTCAAAATCAGAATATAATCGGTTCGATTTGGGTTTTTGCGGGTGGGTAAAAGTATCAAAAACTACTAAATGAAAAAAGTGCGCTGGCCTACTCAATGATAATATGATTGGAATAAATCGAACCAACGATTATGAATATGCTTGGCGGAATAAATGGAATATGTAATGACGGGAGGGGGGAATGTAATAACCGACCGTAAGGTCGATATAGGTCCGAAAGCAAATTCAACCGATGTGCAGCTCGCGCGCGCTTCGCGTTATCGCTGCGATCCGGCGGGTCGGTGATTCGGTCGGAGCAAGCGGAGCAATCGGAATGCCTGAGGCTGCCCAGTCGCCGCGTTGCCGCTCCATGTGCCCAAGTCAGGGTTCGCTGGCAAAGCAATGCCGTGTAAACCCGGTTTTTGACAGAGTTGTCTATACAATTTGACGCGGCTATCTTGAGCGCTCCGAATGCCTTGCCGCTCATCCGACAACTATGCCGACTTCCTCGACTGCTCGTCAGCGGGCGCTGCGCGAGCGCCGTACCATCGACTATATTCCCGACGGCGAACGCCACGGCAAGCTGCTGAGCCAGTTCACGCTGTGGCTCGGCGCCAACCTGCAAGTCACTGCGATCGTGACGGGCGCGCTCGCGGTCGTGCTTGGCGGCGACGTATTCTGGTCGCTGATCGGCCTCGCGCTTGGCCAGTTGCTCGGCGGCGCGGTGATGGCGCTGCACGGCGCGCAAGGCCCTCGGCTCGGCTTGCCGCAGATGATCTCGAGCCGTGTGCAGTTCGGCGTCTACGGGGCGATGATCCCGCTCGTGCTCGTCTGCCTGATGTATGTCGGCTTTTCGGCGAGCGGCACGGTGCTGGCCGGGCAGGCGCTGTCCCAACTGCTCGGCGTGGCCGATGCGCTCGGGATCGGCATGTTCATCTCAGTGGTGGTCGTGCTCGCGGTGTTCGGCTACCGGGCGATTCATGCGCTGGGCCGCGTCTCGAGCGCGCTCGGCGTGCTCGCGTTCCTCTATATGTTCGCGCGGCTGCTTCAAGGGCATCAGATCGGCGCGTTGCTTGCCATCCGGCATTTCTCGCTCGCGCACTTCCTGCTCGCGGTTTCGCTGTCCGCGTCGTGGCAGATCTCGTATGGGCCTTACGTGGCCGACTATTCCCGCTATCTGCCGCGCACGACGTCGGCGCGCCGCACGTTCTGGGCGATCGGCCTTGGCTCGGTGCTCGGCGCACAGGTGGCGATGGTGTTCGGCGTGTTCGCCGCCGCGCTCGCGGGCAGGCAGTTCGCTGGCCACGAGGTGCAGTTCATCGTGAGCCTCGGCGCGAGCGGCGCGACGGCCGCGCTGCTTTATTTCGCGATTGCGTTCGGCAAGCTGACGATCACGACACTCAATGCGTATGGCAGCGTGATGTCGGTGGCGACCATCGTCACGGGCTTCTCGGGCCGCGCGCAGATTTCGCAGCGCGCGCGCATCGGCTATGTGCTCGCGATGGTCGCCGCGGTCGCGTGGCTCGCGCTCGTCGGCCGTCACGCATTCCTGAAGGAGTTCTCCGCATTCATCCTGTTTCTGCTTGCGTTCTTTACGCCGTGGAGCGCGATCAATCTGGTCGATTTCTATTGGGTGACGAAAGAGCGTTACGACGTGCCCGCGCTCTTCGATCCCGACGGCCGCTACGGGCGCTGGAATGTCGTGGGCGTGACGGTTTATGTGATCGGTGTGCTCGTGCAGCTGCCGTTTCTCGCGACGAGCTTTTATACAGGTCCGCTTGTCGCGAAGCTGGGCGACACCGACATTTCATGGATCATCGGCCTCGTCGTGCCCGGCGTTCTGTATTATCTGATGGCACGCAGGCAAGCGGCGCATATTCCCGAGCGGCTGACCCTGCCGGACGAACCTTCGATGCCATGACTGATTCCCTCGCCCCATCGCCGGTGTTGACGGATGCCAAGCCGGCCGCCGATACGCATTCGCTCGATGCGTTGCATGCGTTCGTCGAACGTCATCCGCGCCTTTTCGTGCTGACGGGCGCGGGCGTGAGCACCGATTCCGGTATTCCCGGCTATCGCGATCGAAACGGCGAATGGATGCGCTCGCAGCCCATTCAGTTGCGCGAATTTCTCGATTCCGACCATGCGCGCCGCCGTTACTGGGCGCGCAGCATGATCGGCTGGCCGGTGGTCGCGCACGCCCGGCCGGGCCCATCGCATCATGCGCTCGCGCGGCTCGGCGCGGTGCGGCGCATCGAGCGGCTCGTCACGCAGAACGTCGACGGGCTGCACCAGCGCGCGGGCAGTGCGGACGTGATCGAATTGCACGGCGGCATCGGCGGCGTGACGTGTGTCGATTGCGGGGCGCATCATGCGCGTGCGGCCATCCAACGCGCTCTCGAAGCAGACAATCCGGCGTTGCTCGATGCCCGGGCGGCGCCGGCCGCCGACGGGGACGCACATATCGAGTGGCACGCGCTCGATACGTTTCGCGTGCCGGCATGTCCCGCATGCGGCGGGCTATTGAAGCCGGCCGTCGTGTTCTTCGGCGAGAACGTGCCGCGCGAGCGCGTCGCGCAGGCCGCGCAAGCGCTCGACGACGCGGATGCCGTGCTCGTCGTGGGTTCATCGCTGATGGTGTATTCGGGTTATCGGTTCTGCGTGTGGGCGCATGCGCAGCACAAGCCGATCGCGGCGCTCAATCTCGGGCGCACGCGCGCCGATCCGTTGCTGTCGCTGAAGATCGAGGCATCGTGCGGGCAGATGCTCGAGGCGCTCGTCGCGCGGCTCGGATGAGCGGGCGTGTTGCGCGCGCTGCCGCGAGTACGGCGTCATGCGCCGCGGCGCGCCACGTTCCCTGATCCACGGCTTGTTGCCGCCTGCGCGTGCCGGTTTGGGCCGCGCATGGCTTTGCCTGCCGACGCAATCCACGCCACGCCTTCATGTCGCCGTTGCTGTTCGCAAACTGCGCGCGACCGGACACTTTTGATTCGGCCTTTGCGACGGACTCGCACGGTTTCCCTTATCCTTGCGCCTGTACGCGCGACTTGCACAAGTCGCGCCCCGTTTTTTTCCGGAGAATTGAATAATGGGTAAGCAAGCAATCGGTGTGGTCGGTCTCGCGGTGATGGGGCGTAATTTGGCGCTGAATATCGAAAGCCGTGGCTACGCGGTGTCGGTATACAACCGCAGCCGCGAGAAGACCGATGAGCTGATCGCCGAATTTCCCGATCGCAAACTCGTGCCGACCTATACGCTTGAGGAATTCGTCGCGTCGCTCGAAACTCCGCGCCGGATTCTGCTGATGGTGAAGGCGGGCGAAGCGACCGACGCGACGATCGCGGCGCTCAAGCCGCTGCTCGCCAAGGGCGACGTGCTGATCGACGGCGGCAACACGCACTTCACCGATACGATCCGCCGCAACCAGGAGCTTGCGCAAGCCGGGCTGCATTTCATCGGCACGGGCGTGTCCGGCGGCGAGGAAGGGGCGCTGCACGGCCCGTCGATCATGCCGGGCGGCCAGCGCGACGCATACGAGCTGGTCGAGCCGATCCTCAAGCAGATCGCCGCGAAGGCTCCTGCCGACGGCGAGCCGTGCGTCGCGTACATGGGCCCGGACGGCGCCGGCCATTATGTGAAGATGGTGCACAACGGGATCGAGTACGGCGACATGCAACTCATCGCCGAAAGCTATGCCGTGCTCAAGCAGGTTGCGGGGCTGACGAACGAGGAACTGGGCGCGGTCTATACCGAATGGAACCAAGGCGAGCTCGACAGCTATCTGATCGAGATCACGTCGAAGATTTTCGGCAAGAAGGACGACGAAACGGGCCAACATCTCGTCGATGTGATTCTGGATCGCGCGGCGCAAAAGGGCACCGGCAAATGGACGAGCCAGAATGCGCTCGATCTCGGCGTGCCGCTGCCGCTCATTACCGAATCGGTGTTCGCGCGGGTGCTGTCGTCGCTGAAGCAGGAACGCGTTGCCGCGAGCGAAGTGTTGAGCGGACCGGCAGCCGCGCCGCTCGGGGGCGATCGCGATGCGTTCGTCGAAGCGGTGCGCCGCGCGCTGTACTTGAGCAAGGTTATTTCGTATGCGCAAGGTTTCGCGCAACTCGGCGCCGCGTCGAAGGAATACGGATGGAATCTCGACCTGGGCGCGATCGCGCGCATTTTCCGCGCAGGCTGCATCATCCGTGCGCGCTTCCTTCAGAAAATCACCGACGCGTATGCGGCCAATCCGGCGCTCGCGAACTTGCTGCTCGATCCGTATTTCCGCGAGATCGCCGCGAATTATCAGCAAGCGCTGCGTGATGTCGTGATTGCCGCGGTAAAGGCGGGCGTGCCCGTGCCGGCGTTTGCGTCGGCCATTGCGTACTTCGACGGCTACCGTTCCGCGCGGGTGCCTGCGAACCTCGTTCAGGCGCAGCGCGACTTCTTCGGTGCACATACGTTCGAGCGGACCGACAAGCCGGGCAGTTTCCACGCGAATTGGTCTTAATGGGGGCGGAATCGGTAATTGTTGCAATCATCTATCTTATCGATAGAGTTTTTCTAAGACCGGGCAGCGATTGTTATTAAGTAGGAAACAGTGTTTTCGTTGATTCATGGTTTTCCCTAAGTGCCTCGGTGACTAGACTACAGTCAATCGCAGTACACATGGTGTGTGCCGCGACGCCAAAAAAGTTACGGAGGTTCCATCATGAAATCGTTGATCGCTACTGTCGCAGTTGCCGCCGCTCTTGCCGTCCCCGCCGTCTCGTTTGCCCAGCAGGCCAATGGCGCGGTGAGCCGCGCCGAGGTGAAGGCCGAACTGCTCCAATTGGAGAAGGCAGGCTACAACCCGGCCAGCGACCGCGTGAACTACCCGGAAGAAATCCAGGCCGCCGAAGCGCGCGTCCATGCGCAAAGCAATGTCGCCGCGAAGGCTGATACGAGCGGCTATGGCGCGCAACCGGCCGCGACGGTCGAATCCGGCTCGCCGTGGAAGGTCAACCGCATCGCCGATGGCGCGCCGGTCTACAAGGGCCATTGAGCGGCATCGCCGCGCGCCGCGGTTCGATTTGGCGGCAGCGGTTCCAGTTGTACGCATCATCCTCTCGTCAGCCCGCACGCTCCGATCAATGGAGCGTGCGGGCTGATTCTTTTGCCCTTCCGCGAACGAAGGCGCAAGCCTCCAAGCGCTCACCCGCCGGCGATTTACACCGTGCCGGCCGAGCGGGTTACTATCCATGCCATAGGAAGGCGCGCCCGGCTCGGGCGGCATCGGGGCGCCTATGAAGGTCGTTCACGGTCAACGCAATGCCATATTGCGTGCATGGGGTGCCGTCGATATCGCCTGCGCGGGCGTCCTCAGCGCGCGCGGATTGGGCTGGTCAGCCGTATCCATGACAATGTGAACGACGGTGAGCAAGCCATTGCCGGACTCGATCGGGTGCCGAGATGCGTTGTCGGGATGTGACTGCGAATATGCGGAAATTTCCGATACTGGCGGCATCTTTCATGCGTCGGAATGAATGGAGCGTGTTGCGCATCCGTTCGGCGAAGCGGGGATTTCCGTCATCGAACCCGACGGCGGTATTTAAGGTCCGATAGGAGCGGACGGTTTGGCTGGTTGGGCCGTTGCATTGAATGCGCGGCCGCAAGTGTGGAGAAACGACGGAGGTACGTTTGAGAATAACCCTGTTCCCGGATTGGCTCGACACGCGCCACACGATGCGCGTGATGCTCGTGGCGGCGGGCGCGGCGCTCGTCGGCGGCTGCACGGTGACGCCGTGGACCGATATGTGGCAACCCGAGCATGCGCAGCAGCCTGCGCAACCGGTTGCGCGACCGCCCGGCGTGCTTGCCGGCTATTACCGGGTCAATCCGGGCGATACGCTCGCGAGCGTGGCAGCCGCGTTCGCACAAAGCACGCAGGATGTCGCGCGCTGGAACCACATCGCGCCCACCGATATGGTGACGCCCGGCCAGGTGCTGCGCGTGGCGCCTCCGCCCGGCCTCACGGAGCCGGCGCCGCCGCCGAGCGCGCAGACGCTCGAGCCGCCGGCCGCCAGCGCGCAGCCCGAAGCCACGACGCCTATGCTCGCGTGGCCTGCGCGCGGCACCGTAACGGCGCCGTTCGGCGCGGGCAGGAACCACGGCATCGAGATCACCGCCACCGGCGACGATCACACGGTGCGTGCGGCCGCGCCCGGCCGGGTCGTTTATGCAGGCTCGGGCGTGGCCGCATATGGGCCGCTCGTGATTTTGAAGCACGACAATGGCCTCATCACCGCGTATGGCCATAACGACAGGCTGCTCGTCAATGAAGGCGATGCGGTGAGCGCGGGCCAACCGGTCGCGGAGATGGCCACCGATGTGAGCGGCCGCGCGACGTTCGAATTCGAAGTGCGCCGCAACGGCAAGGCCGTTGATCCGATCGGGCTGCTGCCGCGCAATGGCTCTTGAACACCGGAAGCGACAGGCGTGTGTGCGTTTTCGCCGCATCCGGCGACAAGCCGGATGCGTGGCCACAGGACGCGCGCCGGCGGCGCATCGTTTACGCGCCGCGCCCGGCCGCGCCGGCGCGCGGATCGTCGCAAGCATGAACCTCAACGGCTGTCCCGTATCGGGCGGTTCGCGCTCAACTGCTTTCCAAGCGCATCGCCGACGCGCCGGATCGATTGCCGAGCAGGACGATCATCGCGGCGAACATCACGCTGCCCGCCGTGATCGCGCCGCAATACACGGCGACATTCAGATAACCATGTGCACGCGGATCGACGAACGGGTATGGATACCAATCGACGAGTGTTCCGCGCACGAGCGTATAGGCGAGGTAGGCAATCGGAAACGCGAGCCAGCGTGCGAGATGCGCCCACTCGATCCTCACGCGCGGCGCGACATAGACCCAATCAAGAAATACGACGATCGGCATGATCCGATGCAGGATCCAGTTCGTATAATGCGGCGTTACATGGTGGGTCGAATCCAGGCGGGACAGCAGCAGAGCATAGACGATGCCGGTGATCGCCAGGTAGAGCACGACCGCGCCGCGCGCCGATTCGTAGCGCGGTGACGGCGGCCGCGCGGCGAGCCACAAGCCCGCAAGCAGCACGGCCGCCGCGAGCAGGTTGCTCAGTTGTGTGAAGTAGCTGAAGAAATTGCTGAGCCGGAACGTCGGCGTGCCCCACCGGAGCGCGAGGCTATACAACGTCGCGGACAGGATCAGCATGCAGCCGAGGAGCCGGTAGGCTGCGACGAAAACGGCTTTCTGCACCGACGAACCTCACGTGATGCGATGAATGACGCCGTCGCGGCGCACGCGACGGCCAGGGTGTTGTTCGAGGATAGCGCAATCGATGCCGCACAACGTGCGGTGGTTATCTCAACAGGAATGCGATTCACGATGAACTCTATTTTTGCCGATCAAGCACGTTACAACCGTCCCGCCGTGTTCTTTCATTGGGCAATCTTCGTGCTGGTCGCGCTTGCGTATCTCGCGATCGAGATTCGCGGGCCGAAAGGTACCGATAGCCGCGTGTTCTGGTCGAACGTCCATTTTTTTGCCGGCACGCTCGTGCTGACGCTCGCCGTCCTGCGGACCGTCTGGCGTTTCGTGAGCCGCGCGCCGCAGGCATTGCCTCAGTCGGCATGGCTCTCGCTGCTGGCCAAACTCACTCACGTCGCGCTTTACGTGTTTATCGTCGCTCAGCCGCTGCTCGGAATCATGCTGCTGAATTTCGGCGGAAAGCCAGTCACGCTTGCATGGGTCGACTGGTCGTTCACGCTGTTTGGTCCGAATCCCGATCTGCGGCCGCTGGTCAAGGAAGTGCATGAGACCGTCGGTAACGTGTTTTATTACGTGATCGGGCTGCATGCGCTTGCCGCGCTTTGGCACCATTTCGTCAAGCGGGATGCGACGTTGCGCCGCATGATGTTCTGACGATCGTGCCGCGAGCGCATGCGTCGTGGCATATGCAACGCGCGATGCGCTTCCGGTAACGCGATACGCGTTCGGCGTGCCGCCGGCGCGCTATCCAAGCAGGTAAATATTCTGTAACATTCGGGCGGCATTACATTCCCTTTACGCCTGCTCGCCTCATGCCCAACCGATTTCGCAAATTGACTGCCTGGTTAGGCATGCTTGCGATCTGGTTGGCGATCGCCGCGCCGCTCGTATCGCAGGCATACGCACGGCCAGCCGTGCAGCCCGAGGCCGTGATCTGCGGCGTCGGGCACGACGCGGCTGGCGTGCATGCATCCGGACACGGCGCCGGGCACCATGCGTTGCATCTCGACGCATGCGGATATTGCGCTTTCTTCGCTCACAGTCCGCCGCTCGGCACTGCCGCAGCGCCGATATTCGCCGCTTATTCGGCGGTAGCCGCGCTTCCTGCTTTCTTCGACAGGATCGAGCGTTCGCCCGAACGCCATTCGCACGCGTACCCGCGTGCGCCTCCTCGAAACGCCTGAACGTTCGACGCCATTTCCGTTCATCCAAGCCCCTATCCGCTCGATGCTTCGATCGAGCGAACGGGAGCCTTTCGAGTTTAGATCCATGTCAATCCGATTTCCGCGTCCCGCGCTTGCCGCGCGTGCCGTTCGCGCACGCAGCCATCGGCGCGTCGCGCCGCTGAGTGCGCCTGCCTTCGTCGCCGGCGCGCTCGCTTTCCATTACGCCACGGCTGCCGCGCAAACCGCCGGGCCCGCGCCGCGGCATGACGCCATCAACATTCCGGTCGCGCCCGTTTTGCCGACGATCGAAGTCGTCGCGGCGCCGGAGTCGACGCCGCTGGTCGTGATCAGCCATCCCAAGACGCCGCGCCAACCGTTGCCCGCAAGCGACGGCGCCGATTATCTGAAGACGATCCCGGGTTTCGCGTCGATCAGGAGCGGCGGCACCAACGGCGATCCGGTGCTGCGCGGCATGTTCGGCTCACGGCTCAACATTCTCGCGAACGGACTGCCGACGCTCGGTGCGTGTCCGAGCCGGATGGATGCGCCGACTTCGTATATCGCGCCCGAGAGCTACGACAAAGTCACCGTCGTCAAAGGGCCGCAGACCGTGTTGTACGGGCCGGGCGCATCGGCCGGCACGGTGCTGTTCGAACGGGTGACGCCTCGCTTCAAGGCGCCGGGCATACGGTTCGACGGCAGCGTGGTCGGCGGCTCGTTCGGGCGCAACGATCAGAACGTCGACGTGACCGCAGGTACGCCGGACTTCTACGGCCGCGTGAGCGCGAATCACGCGCACGCGCAGGATTACAAGGACGGCAATGGCCGCACGGTGCCGTCACAGTGGGACAAGTGGAATGCGGATGCGGCGCTGGGCTTCACGCCTGACGACAACACGCGCATCGAGCTGAGCGCTGGCACTGGCGACGGCTATGCCCGCTACGCGGGCCGTGGGATGGACGGCGCGCATTTCCGGCGCGAGACCTACGGCCTGAAATTCGACAAGAAGCATATCGCCGGCGTGCTTGATCGGCTCGAAGCGCAGGTCTATTACAACGTCGCCGATCATGTGATGGACAACTACACATTGCGCATGCCCGATCCCACCAGCAGCATGCCGATGCGGATGGCCTCGGAAGTGCGGCGGCGCACGGCCGGCGCGCGCGTGGCCGCGACGCTGCGTTTTGCCGATGCCCTCAAGCTCGTGACGGGCGTCGACGCGCAATCGCATCGGCTCGATTCGCGCTCGGCAATGGGCACCCAAAACTACGGCGACCAGCCGTGGAGTCAGCAGGCCAACATGTGGAACGCGGGGGTGTTCGGCGAACTGACCTGGCATGCGAGCAGCGCGTCGCGGGTGATCGGCGGGGCGCGGCTCGATTACGCGGCGGCGCGCGACAAACGCGCAACGGCGGGCGGCATGCATATGAGCATGCGCAACCCGACGTTCGACGATGTGCGCTCGCGCGTGTTGCCGAGCGGCTTCGTCAGATACGAGCATGATCTCGTGTCGTTGCCGCTCACTTGGTATGCGGGGCTGGGCCATGCACAACGCTTTCCCGATTACTGGGAATTGTTCTCGGCGCGGCGCGGCCCGAGCGGCTCGATCAATGCGTTTTCCGCGATCCGGCCCGAAAGGACGACGCAGCTCGACGTCGGCGCGCAGTACAAGACCCGCACACTCGATGCATGGGTGTCCGCCTATGCGGGCTATGTGCAGGACTTCATTCTGTTCGATTACATGACGGGCACGATGGGGCAGACGACGCGGGCGACGAACGTGAACGCGCAGATCATGGGCGGCGAGATCGGCGCGTCATGGCGGCCGGCCGCGCCGTGGCGCTTCGATTCGTCGCTGGCCTATGCGTGGGGACGCAATGTGCAAAGCGGTGCGCCGTTGCCGCAGATGCCGCCGCTCGAAGCGCGTTTGGGTATCGAATACGCGCGCGGCGCATGGGCGGCGGGCGGCTTGTGGCGCGTGGTTGCGCCGCAGCGTCGCTATGCGCTGAATGAGGGCAACGTGGTCGGCAAGGATTTCGGGCCGAGCGCCGGCTTCGGCGTGCTGTCGTTGCATGCGCAATACAACGTCAGCAAGGGCGTACAGATTTCGGTCGGCATCGACAATGTGTTCGATAAAGCCTATGCGGAGCACCTGAATCTTGGGGGGAACGCTGGGTTCGGGTATCCGGCGAATGCGCCGGTGACGGAGCCGGGGCGTACCGCGTGGGTGCGCGTCAGCGCAAAGCTGTAACGTCGAGTTTCGTCGGGCCCGGCTGAAAAAGAGGGCGGTTAATTTTACTTACAAATCGCTGTCAATAGATTGGAACGCCCTATCTAATTGTCTGCGTAATTTTGCCAAACGTGATTCACTTCGCTCTCCGGTGCGAAAACGTTCGTTTATGTTCGTTTTTGTTCATTTGTCTCGTATCGGAGTGTTTCGAGCGATGCCGTTGAGAGCGGTGTCGCCGAGGCAGCGCACGGGCGATGCTTCGTAGCCGGAAGCATCGTCGCATCTGCGGTAGTTGCATCCTCATCCTCGAATCATTGATACGCATTTAAAGCAAGGAGAGAAAGATGGGCAGATCGATGCGAGCGAAGGCATTGGCGAGTGTGGTTGCTTTCGCAATGAGTGCGGCGTCTGCCGCGAGTGTGGGAACGTTGTTGTCATTGGCCGGCGTGCGCGCTGCGTCCGCGGCAACGGTCGCCGCCGACGATTACGCTGCGACGAAATATCCGATCATCCTCGTGCATGGCTTGACCGGCACGGACAAGTACGGCGGCATCGTCGAATACTGGTATCGTATTCCGGCGGACTTGCAGGCTCACGGCGCGAAGGTCTATGTCGCGAACCTGTCGGGCTATCAGAGCGACGACGGGCCGAACGGCCGTGGCGAGCAATTGCTTGCATACGTAAAGCAGGTGCTCGCGGCCACGGGGGCGCAGAAAGTGAATTTGATCGGCCACAGCCAGGGCGGACTGACGTCGCGCTACGTGGCGGCCGTCGCGCCGGACCTGGTCGCTTCGGTGACGACGATCAGCACGCCGCACCGGGGTTCGGAATTCGCGGACTATGTGTCTGAACTGTTGCAGAAGGACCCGACCGGCCTGTCGTCGACGGTGCTCGGCGCGTTTGCGAATGCGCTCGGGACGTTGACGAGCAGCAATTTCAACACGAATCAGAATGCGATCGAAGCGCTGTCGGTGCTGACGATGGCGAAAGCGGCTGCTTATAACGAGAAATTCCAGAGCGCGGGACTCGGCGCGCCGGGCTCGTGCCAGACGGGCGCGGCGCGCGAGACGCTCAACGGCAACACCCATCTGCTCTATTCGTGGGGCGGCAGCGCGATTCAGCCGACGGCGACGGGCGTTGTCGATACGAGCGTGAGCGGCCCCACGGACGCGGCGAATCTGCTCGATCCGTCGACGCTTGCGCTGCTCGGCACCGGCACGGTGATGATCAATCGCGGCGCCGGCCCGAACGACGGCGTCGTGTCGCAGTGCAGCGCGCTGTATGGCCGGGTGCTCGGCACCTATCACTGGAACCATACCGATGCGATCAACCAGACCCTCGGCGTGCTGGGCGCGAATGTCGAGGATCCGGTCGCGGCAATCCGCACGCAAGCGAATCGGTTGAAGACGGCCGGCGTGTGATCGCCGGTCAAGGCAGTCTTGCACGATGCATCGCGAAGGTTTCAGGGCCTGCGTGACGCGATGCGCCGTGCGAAGCGGCGGGCCGTGTGTGCTTGTCGGCGCGGTCCGACGGCAGGTCGGCAGGATCGGCCATTAACCGGGCGATGAAAAAGCACGCGGCAAATCTCGACGCTGTATCGAACGAATTTCGCCTAGTGCTTTGATATCGCTATTTCCAAAGCGATTTTTAAAAACAACATGATCGAAACCATACGAAGCAGGGTAGCGGCGACGGCGCTCGCATGTGCGATGAGCGCAGCGCCTGCGGCAGGGGCGGGTATTTTTCTATCGCTGGCAAGCGCGCAGACGGCGGTTGCCGCGACGGCAGCGGCCGACGATTACGCTGCCACCCGATATCCGATCGTCCTCGTGCATGGCTTGACCGGCACGGACAAGTACGGCGGCGTCGTCGAATACTGGTATCACATTCCGGCGGACTTGCAGGCGCATGGCGCAAAGGTCTACGTTGCGAATTTGTCCGGCTACCAGGCCGACGACGGCCCCGACGGCCGCGGCGAACAGTTGCTGGCATATGTGAAGCAGGTCCTTGCCGCGACGGGCGCCAAGAAAGTGAATCTGATCGGACACAGCCAGGGCGGTTTGACGTCGCGCTATGTGGCGGCTGTCGCACCGGAATTGGTCGCGTCGGTGACGACGATCAGCACGCCGCACTGGGGCTCGCAATTCGCCGATTATGTGTCGGAACTGTTGCAGAAAGATCCGACAGGTCTGCTCACGTCGGCGATTGCCGGCTTCGCCAATGTCATCGGAACCTTGACGAGCAGCAGCCTCAACACGAATCAGGATTCGCTCGAAGCGCTGTCGGTGCTGACGACGGCGAAGGCGGCTGCCTATAACGAGAAATTCCCGAGCGCGGGTCTGGGTGCGTCGCTCGATGCATGCCGGACGGGCGCGGCGACGCAAACCGTCAACGGCAATACGCAGCGGCTCTATTCATGGGGCGGCACGGCGATTCAGCCGACCGGATCGGTGCTGGGCGTGACCGGCGCGATCGACAAAAGCACGATTGCGCTCGTCGATCCGGTTTATCTGCTCAGCCCTTCGCCGCTGGCTTTTCTCGGCACCGGCACGGTGATGATCAACCGTGGCTCGGGGCCGAACGACGGCGTCGTGTCGCAGTGCAGCGCGCTGTACGGTCAAGTGCTCGGAACTTATCGCTGGAACCATAGCGACGCGATCAACCATGTGCTCGGCCTGCATGGCGCATATGCGGAAGATCCTATCGCGGCGATCCGCACGCATGCGAACCGTTTGAAAGCGCAGGGCATATAGCGGGTGAAATCGACTCGGTGCATCTGTTTGGCGCGGCATGCGCGATATGCTGCGCCGCGTCGACGCCGATCGTGATGCGGCGCGTCATCGGAATCGTCAGACCGCGAGTGGTCTGACGATTTAATAGAGAGTTGGTTTCAAACGGTTGGTCAAATTTAGTTAGGCGTGCTTCAATACATAGACATACCTATGTTCGCATGTTAAATGTATGCCCGAACATAGATATGTCTATGTTGGACCGTCAGCCTCGTATTTGCGTATGTATGCGGGCTGCGATGCGGCCCCCGAGAAATGTCTGCGAGCCAACTGACTTCGCTCGTTGCTTCTCAATATTATTGACCCATAATCCACAATCTGGAGACAGTGATGGCCAAACCGATTCGATCCAAAGTAATGGCGGCTGCAGTCGCATTCGCAATGAGCGCGGCACCTGCAGCAAGCGTCGGCACGTTCCTGTCGCTGGCGGGGGCGCAATCGGCATCCGCTGCGACGACCGTGGTCGACAATTACGCGGCGACCCAATACCCGATCATTTTGGTGCATGGCCTGACTGGCACTGATAAGTACGCGAACGTTCTCGACTATTGGTATGGGATTCAGCAAGACCTGCAGGCGCACGGCGCGAAGGTCTATGTTGCGAATCTGTCCGGCTTCCAGAGCGACGACGGCCCGGACGGTCGCGGCGAACAATTGCTTGCATATGTGAAGCAGGTGATGGCGGCCACGGGTGCGACGAAGGTGAATCTGATCGGCCATAGCCAAGGCGGTTTGACGTCGCGTTATGTCGCGGCGGTTGCGCCGGATCTCGTCGCTTCGGTGACGACGATCGGCACGCCGCACTGGGGCTCGCAATTCGCGGATTTCGTGCAGCAAGTCACGAGCGTCGATCCCACCGGCTTGCTGCAGGGTGCGATTGCGGCGTTTGCCAATGTGTTCGGAACACTGACGAGCAGCAATCTCAACACGAATCAGGATGCGCTTGCTGCGCTGAAGGCGCTCGAGACGTCGCAGACCGCGATTTTCAATCAAAACTATCCGAGCGCCGGCCTGGGTTCGTCGCTGGCCGCATGCCAGACGGGCGCGGCGACGGAGACGGTCAATGGCAACAAACATCTGCTCTATTCGTGGACGGGAACGGCGATTCAGCCGACGATATCGTTGCTTGGCGTGGTGACCGGCGCAGCGGATACGAGCACGATTCCCGTCGTTGATCCAGCGAACGTGCTCGATGCATCGACGCTCTCGTTGCTCACCACCGGCACGGTGATGGTCAATCGCGCTTCGGGTGCCAACGATGGACTGGTCTCGCGTTGCAGCGCGCTGTATGGCCAGGTGCTCAGCACGAGCTATCATTGGAATCACATTGACGAAATCAACCAATTGCTCGGTGTGCGGGGCGCGTTTGCCGAAGATCCGGTGGCGGCGATTCGTACCCACGCGAACCGGCTGAAAACTCAAGGCGTGTAATCGATGACAGGTAGTCAGAGCGGCGTCGCGCGGCGCGTCGCGCTTTACGGGGTGGTCGCCGCTGTCGCGGCCGGTGCGGTCTGGTACGGAGTTGGTGCCAGGAAGACCGGCGATGCCGGCGCACCGAGCGCCGCATCCGCTGCATTGGCCGCATCGGCGGGCGTCGTGGCGGCGAGCGCCGATGCGGGTTCCGGCGCAAGCGGCTTGCCGCCTGCGCTCGCCGGTTCGACCGCGCCACGCCTGCCGCTTGATGCGCAGGGCCATCTGTCGAAGGTGGTGGCCGTGCGTGACTTCTTCGACTATTTTCTGACCGCGCAAAATCAGGTGAGCGCTACGGCGCTCGATGCGCTCGTCGTCCGCGAGATTGCCGCGCAACTTGACGGCACGGTTGCGCAGGGCGAAGCGCTCGACGTCTGGAAGCGCTATCGCGCATATCTCGCCGAACTCGCGAAGTTGCCGGGCGGTGGTTCAGTCGACAACAAGGAGGATCTCGCGGCACTGCAACTCGCGCTCGATCAGCGCGCGACGATCGCGAGCCGCACGCTCGGCGATTGGAACGCGCCGTTCTTCGGCGTGGAGCAGGAGCGGCAGCGCTACGATCTCGCCCGCTTGAAGATTGTTCGCGACCGGTCGTTGAACGACGATCAGAAGGCAGCGCGCCTTGCTGCGCTCGAGCAGCAGTTGCCGGCCGATCAACGTGCCGAGCTGGAGCGTCAGAAGCAGCAAAACAACGCGATCGCGCAAATCGAAAAATTGCAGAAATCGAACGCGACACCCGACGAGATGCGTGCGCAGCTTACGCAGACGCTCGGGCCGGAAGCTGCCGAGCGAGTGGCCAAGATGCAGCAGGCGGATAACGCGTGGCGTGCGAAATACAACGAGTATGCGGCGCAGCGTGCGCAGATCGAGGCGCAGAATTTGTCGCCGCAGGATCGCGACGCACAGATCGCGCAATTGCGGCAACGCTACTTCACGGAACCGGGCGAAGCGATGCGCGCGGCATCGTTTGATCGTGGCGGCGCGTCATCGAGCGCGCGATAGCGGAAAAATGGAGCGGGCGGCGGCTCGAGTGAGCCGCCGTGTGCCGAACGGGTTCCGTGACGTCGTGCATTGCCGATGAAGGAAGCAGGCAACTGGCATGATGATCCGCATGACTAAATTTCAATCTGCTTTAGGAGGGTGGGCCTTTACGACGTATCGGCGCCTCATCGCGGGCGGCGCATGACGCGCCGCCCGTGACCGCCGCTTATCTGAAACCGCCTGACTGAATCAGCCGATTCAGATTCGCGATATCGAGACTGCCCCAGCCGGTCGTGTAATCCCAGCCTCGGCCGGCGTTGTAGCCATAACCGTCGTAGCCGTTATTGCCGGATACGACGTCATACCGCACGAGTGACGGATTCGATGGAATCGAGTTGTACAGGCTCGCTGCGGGAAAGCCGAGGTCCGCACCGTTCGCGGACAGCAGGCGAGCCCAGAAACCGGAGAAAAGCGGGGCGGCGAGGCTCGTGCCACCGATCTGCTGAATTTGCCCATAGTTGTAGATGTACGCGCCGGTGCTTTGCGCAGCGTCGAACGAGATGTCGGGCAACCGGCGGTTGCTGCCAGTTTGCCACGACGGGTTCGGCAGAATCGTGCTGACACCGCCGCCCGTCGCCCACAGCTTGCCTGCGCTATCGAGCCCCTCGTTCCATACCGTCTCGCTCGACAGCGCGCCGGATGACGTCGTGTAGAGCGTCGTGCCGCCGATCGCGAGCACGTGCGGCGATGAAGCAGGCCACGATACCGAGTAATTCGCGCCGTCCGGATAGCCGCGATTGTTGCATTCATAAACACCTTCGTCGCCTGACGACACCGAGAACGTTTGTCCTTGCGCGACTGCCTGCGTGAAGATCTGTTCCTCGGCGCTGAGCGAGCCGTCCGCATTCGCATCGTTCTCGCACCAGCCGAGCGAGACGTTGATGATCTTCGCGACGTTGTCCGACACCACCCGATTGAATGCCTGCGTGAGCCCGGTATTGCCGGGCGCGTTGAGGTCGGCCATGTAGAACACCAGTTGGCCGACCCGGCCGCCTGCCGCGCCGACGATCGATTGGCTGTCGAGATCCCATTCGCCTTGGCCTTCTTGATCGTCGCTGTAGCTGCCGCTCGTGCCGGCGTCGTTTGTCTGTACAGTCTGCGTGTTGACCGCCGGATAGCCGTTCGCGCTTGTGAACTGCTGCAGATCCTGAATTGCTTGCGAAACGCCGCCGATCGTCACGATGCCGACTGTCGCGTTCGCCGCCGTCGGCACGCCCGATGCGTCGTATAGCGCGGGGAATTCGGACGGGTAGTGGCCGGTCGCGGTGCCGGCTGCGGCCGCCTGCGGTTTCGCGATCGTGCCGGTTTTCAGTAGCGGCCGCGCGCGTGCGACGTTTTGCAGCCCGAGCACGGCGTCGACGACACCGCCGAGTGCGCTTGGCACCTGGGCCGCGGCGGTATTCGCATAGCCGGATCGGCCGGCGAATTGATAGTGGACGAGCGGCGTATTGAACGCGCGCTTGACCGCGCCGGCCGTACCGCGTGCGGAGATCAGCAGCCGGTTCGGCGCGATGGCGATATCGGCGAAGCCGTTCTTGCGCAGATAATCGACGGCTTGCTTGACCTGCGCGTCGGTCGGCGCGTAATCCGACAGGAATTGCCGGCTCGTGATGAATTGCCGGTACTGCGAACTATGCGGATTGTTGACGTTGCGTGCGATCGTTTGCAATTGCTCGGCATGGCGCAGCTTCAGACTGACCACGATGCGCACGGCTTCGCCGGGGACGAGTTCGAGCGATGCAGGGCTTGCGTTGCGCGTGAGCGCTTCGGTCTGCGCGTGGTTCAGGAATGCATGAGTGTGCGTGTCGACCCAATCCGTTGCGCCGTATGCGGCGCCGGCGACCAGCGCGAGCGGCCAACCACACGCAACGCGCTTGCACAACGACGAAAAGGGGAGGGCGAAACAGGCGTTCTTTTTCATCGGGTGTGTCCTTTTGAGAAAGTGCGACGTTATTGGGCTCGACGGCCCTTATGGGGACGTGAGCGCGCCAAGCGTATGCGAGCGCCTTGTTTCAGATAACTGCTAGTTTCAACGGAGGAAAAATGGGGGGGCTGTTCACTATCTGGTGCGTGAACGAAGAAGGAAGGAAAAAGAAGGGAAGATGAAAATGATCGGGATGGCTAATGAAAGAAAGTGATGCGTGAATGCGACAGCTTTCTTTTCGGCATGCCGCCGCAAGCGCCCGCTGGAGCAGCCTGCGCGATGAGGCCGTCACGATTCATGGGCGCAGCAGGTCAAACCCCGCAAGCGCGGCTACGCCGCTCAGCGCGATCATCGGCACCGAGTGCCGGCCGAGATAAAGCATCGCGGCGGCTGTCCAGCTCGCGACGAAAAATATGCCGATTCGTTTCATGATGGAGGGATGGCGGAATTGCCCGGTCAGAATGAACTGCGGAGGGGCTCGGTGGCGCGCGCCCCGCATCGGATGCGATACGTGTGGTCGTTATTATAGGGTTTTCCCTTGGTTTTTGTCGGCGCGAGCGGCAGGCAGGCTGCCGCCGGCCGGCCGATTGCCTGTTTGTGCAAGGCTGCCCGCCGCTTATCAAGCTTTCGGTTTTCTAATCGGTTCGGACGTTCGTCTGCAGAATCCGGACGCCTCTGCAACAATGCAGGACACGGCACGATTCCATGCCGTGTTGCCGCTCGATTTGCGATGTAGCGGCGCGTCGCCTGTCTGCCGAGTCCAATCTTGTCCGAAACCGCTTTTGCCGCCGGTGCCGTGCAGCCGGCGTTCAACTGGCGTGCGATGGCCGCGATCATGCTTGCCGTCGCGCTCGCCACGCTCGATACCGCGATCGCCAATACCGCGCTGCCCGCGATCGCCGCCGATCTGCATACCGCACCTGCCGCGTCGGTCTGGATCATCAATGCGTATCAGCTTGCGATGGTGGCGACGCTGCTGCCGTTCGCCGCGCTCGGCGATATCGTCGGTCATAAGCGTATCTATGTCGGTGGGCTGTTCGTGTTCACGCTCGCATCGCTCGCATGCTCGCTCGTGTCGACGTTGCCGATGCTGATCGCCGCGCGGATCGTGCAGGGGCTCGGTGCGAGTGCGATCATGAGCGTCAATACCGCGTTGATCCGCTATCTGTACCCGCCGCATCGGCTCGGACGCGGTGTTGGGCTGAATGCGCTGATCGTCGGCGTGTCGTTCGCGGTCGGGCCGACGGTGGCGTCGCTGATTCTGTCGGTAGCCGCGTGGCCGTGGTTGTTCGCGGTGAACGTGCCGCTCGGGGTGCTTGCGCTCGCGGTGGCGATTCCGTCATTGCCGCGGACGCAGCGCAGTGCGCAGGGCTTCGATCCGCTTGCCGCGGGCTTCAATGTCATGACGTTTGCGGCCTTGATCTTCGCGCTTGGCGAGGCGGCCCAGCGCGGCTCCGCGCATGCCGTGCTGATTGCGGCGGCCGTCGCGCTCGTTTTCGGCACGCTGCTGATCTGTCGCGAGGCGGGCCGGGCCGCGCCGATGCTGCCCGTCGATCTGTTTCGCCGGCCGGTGTTCGCGCTATCGGCGGTGACTGCTGTGTGCGCGTTTGCCGCACAAGGGCTCGCGTTCGTATCGCTACCGTTTTACTTCGAGAGCGTGTTGCACCGAAGCCCTGTCGAGACGGGATTCCTGATGACGCCGTGGTCGGCTGTCGTCGCGTTGGCCGCGCCGGTTGCCGGCCGGTTGTCCGACCGCTATCCGCCAGGGTTGCTCGGCGCGTTCGGGCTGGCGTTGTTGAGTGCGGGAATGGTGTGGCTTGCGGCGTTGCCGCCTTATCCGCATGTGATCGATATCGGCTGGCGAATGATGTTGTGCGGCGCGGGGTTTGGTTTTTTCCAGTCGCCGAATCTGAAAGCGCTGATGGCCAGTGCGCCGCCCGAGCGCAGCGGCGGTGCGAGCGGCATTATCGCGACCGCGCGCTTGATCGGACAGGCCACCGGCGCGGCGCTCGTCGCTCTGTGCTTCGGCATCGCGGGCTCGCATGGGCCGACGCTTGCACTGACGCTGGGCGCATTTTTCGCAGGCGCGGCGAGTTTGGCAAGCGGGCTGCGGCTGTTGGCGCCGTCGCATCGCGCTGGCGAGGGTGTCGCGCCGGAGGCGAAGCGGGAGTAGGAGCGATGCATAAGCCGGGCGCAGCGCGACGGCAGGGGCGTTTTCCGGGTCGAGCGGCGCGCGTGAGGGCGGCGCGGGCGCACGACTGGTCAAGCGCTATCGTGAGCAGGCCGCGCAACGGCGGTTGCATGGCGCGGACGCGCGAGTCGATTTAGCCGCATCAGTGGCCGAAACATCAAGCGTCCGGCAGACGGAAAACGCAATATCGATCAAGCATTTTTCAGCGCGGCACGCATGAACGAGACGAACTGCTTTGTCACGGCATCGTCCCGCGTCGCAGGCCAGGCCAGTCCCACGCGCCACTTCGCGTTCTTGCCGGGAAGCGGCAAGATCGTCGCATCGCGCAGCAGATGCCGCGCGCTCGAAGGAACGAATGCGGCGCCTACGCCGGCAGCGACCGACGCGAGCACTGACTGAACGTCTTCGGCTTGCTGCGTGACATTCGGCACGAACCGGCGCTCGACGCACCACCGGTCGATCTGGGCGGCGAGGCCGGGCCCGCGCGCCCGCTGCAAAGCGATGAAGCCGATTTCATTGAGCATGCCGAGGTCGCCCGGCACCTGTGTATGGCGAAGGTGCGACGGCAGCGCCAGCGCCAGCCCCTCATCAATGACCTTGAACGACGACAATTCGTCCGCGGGCGGCAGACGCATGAAACCGGCGTCCAGCTTGCCCGCGAGTAGGCGGCGAGTTTGCTCGGCGGAGGAAAGATCGCTCAGTGTAATTGCGACGCCGGGATGCCGTGCGCGGAAGTCGGCGATGAGCCGCGGCACGATCGTCAGGACGGACATACAGATGCCGATGCGCAAATGACCGCGCCGGCCACTGCTCGATTCCCGTGCGCGCGACAGAATCTCGTCTGCGTCGCGCACGAGCATTTGCGCATCGGGCAGAAACGTTTCGCCGAACGAAGTGAGTACCGCGCCATGCCGCCCGCGCTCGAACAGTTTGCCGCCGACGCTCGCCTCCAGCATGCCGATTTGCTTGCTGAGCGCGGGCTGGCTGATGTGCAGCGCATCGGCCGCGCGGCTGAAATGGCGCAGTTCGGCCACCGTCAGGAAGGCTCTCAGCAGTTTCAGTTCCATTCTAAAAAGCGATTATATCGATCAAAACATTCATTTTACTGATCGATTCGAAGCGCGTTCAATATGCAGACGCTCTTCTTGAAACCGTCTCCCGCCATGTCTATCCGAAGCTCGACCGGTTGCCTGCCGCGTGCGATGCAGGTATGCGCCGATCCGCCCGAAGCGCCGGCCCGCCGCGACGCGCCACAAACGCCTTCGGCATTGGATGCCGACTCGTCGCACCGGCGCGGCCGCCGGCGCTTTGGCGATGCGATACCCGACATGCCGCCGCGCGGGGCGACCGGCGCGATCGCCATCAGCTTCGCCGTCGTTTCGCGCCGGCATTGGCCGCGCTGAACGCGGTCCATGCCGGGCAGTGCGGCGGCATGCGCGATGTGCCGGCGTGCACGATGACGCCCGCGCATCGTCGAGCATCGTCGCGGTTCGGCCGGAAGTCCGGATCGGCGTAACCGCCGGCCCGCCAACCGGGCGCGAGAATGCACGAGAAAAACAAAAGCCCGGCCGGGGCCGGGCTTTCGATGATCGGCCGCGCACCCGCATCGCTGCGGGCCGCGGCGTTGCCGCGCAAGCAGCTTGGCTTATGCGGCCAGCAGCGAGCGCAGCACGAACGGCAGGATCCCGCCGTGCTTGTAGTAGTCGACTTCGATCGGCGTATCGATGCGCAGCAGCACCGGCACGCGCTTCGTTTCGCCGTTCTTGCGATGGATCACGAGCGTGACGTCCTGCTGCGGCTTGAAATTGTCGCCGAGGCCCTCGATGTCGTAAGTTTCATCGCCGGTGATGCCGAGCGATTGCACGCTGTCCGAGCCCTTGAACTGCAGCGGCAATACGCCCATGCCGACGAGGTTCGAGCGGTGGATCCGCTCGAAGCTGCGCGCGATCACCGCCTTCACGCCGAGCAATTGCGTGCCCTTTGCCGCCCAGTCGCGCGACGAGCCGGTGCCGTATTCCTCGCCTGCGAATACGACGGTCGGCGTGCCGGCATCGATGTACTTCATCGCGGCGTCATAGATCGACAGTTGCTCGCCGCTCGGCTGGTGGATCGTCAGACCGCCTTCGACGCGCGTGCCGTCTGCCTTCGCCGGGATCATCAGGTTCTTGATCCGGACGTTCGCGAACGTGCCGCGCATCATCACGTCATGGTTGCCGCGGCGCGAGCCGTAGCTGTTGAAGTCGGCCTTCTGCACGCCGTTCTCCTTCAGCCATTTGCCGGCCGGGGAGTCTTCCTTGATCGAGCCTGCCGGGCTGATGTGGTCGGTCGTCACCGAATCGCCGAAGATGCCGAGCGCGCGCGCGCCCTTGACGGCGGCGATCGATGCGGCCGGCGCCATCGAGAAGTCCTTGCCGAAGAACGGCGGCTCCGCGATATAGGTCGACTTCGGCCAGTCGTACACCTGGCCGCTTTCGCCTTCGATCTTGCTCCACAGGTCACCCTTCTTCGTGAGCTGCGCGTAGTTCTCCTCGAACTTTTTCGGATCGAGCGCGTACTTGAGCAGCGCGTGGACTTCGTCGCTCGACGGCCAGATGTCGCCGAGGTAGATATCCTTGCCGCCCTTGCCCTGGCCGACCGGCTCGGTCATCAGATCCTTCGTGATGTTGCCGGCGATCGCATACGCGACGACGAGCGGCGGCGAAGCGAGGAAGTTCGCGCGGATGTTCGGGTGAATGCGCGCCTCGAAGTTGCGGTTGCCCGACAGCACGGCCGCCGCGACGATGTCGTTCTTCGTGATCGCTTCATTCAGCTCCGGCGTGAGGTCGCCCGCGTTGCCGATGCAGGTCGTGCAGCCGTAGGCGGCCACTTCGAAGCCGAGCTTCGCGAGGTACGGCAGCAGGCCCGTCTTCGTCAGGTATTCGGTGACGATCCGCGATCCCGGCGCGAGCGAGGTCTTGATGTGCGGCGCGACGGTGAGGCCCGCTTCGACGGCCTTCTTCGCGAGCAGGCCGGCGGCGAGCAGCACGCTCGGGTTCGACGTGTTCGTGCACGACGTGATCGCGGCGATCAGCACGTCGCCGTTCTTGACGTTGACGCCGTTCGACGTCTTGTAGTCGGCCGTCAGATCGGCGGCCTTCTTCGCGAAGCCGTTTTCCGCGACCGGCTTCGAGAACAGTTCGGTGAACGTCGATTTCACGTTGCCGATTTCGATGCGGTCCTGCGGGCGCTTCGGGCCCGCGAGCGACGGCGCGACAGTGGCCAGATCGAGCGTCAGCACCTTCGTATAGTCGATGTCGCCTGCCTTCGGAATGCCGAACAGCTCTTGCGCCTTGAAGTAGTTCTCGAACGCGGCGATTTCCGCCTTGGTGCGGCCCGTGCCCTTGAAGTAGTCGATGGTTTTCTCGTCGACCGGGAAGAAGCCCATCGTCGCGCCGTATTCGGGCGCCATGTTGGCGATCGTCGCGCGGTCCGGCAGCGCGAGCGACGCGGTGCCTTCGCCGAAGAATTCGACGAACTTGCCAACGACCTTTTCCTTGCGCAGCATTTCGGTGATCGTCAGCACCAGGTCGGTGGCCGTCACGCCTTCGCGCAGCTTGCCCTTCAGCTCCACGCCGACCACGTCCGGCGTCAGGAAATACACCGGCTGGCCGAGCATGCCCGCTTCGGCCTCGATGCCGCCCACACCCCAGCCGACCACGCCGATGCCGTTGATCATCGTCGTGTGGCTGTCGGTGCCGACGAGGGTGTCGGGGTAGTAGACCGTATCGTCGCCGTTCTTTTTCTTATGGACGCCGCGCGCCAGGTATTCGAGGTTCACCTGGTGGACGATGCCGACGCCCGGCGGCACGACCTTGAACGTGTCGAATGCCTGCATGCCCCACTTCATGAACTGGTAGCGCTCGTTGTTGCGCTGGAACTCCAGCTTCATGTTCAGATCGAGCGCGTCTTTCTGGCGGAAGTAGTCGATCTGCACCGAATGGTCGACGACGAGATCCACCGGCACGAGCGGTTCGATCTTCTTCGGATTCTTGCCCGCGCGCTTCGCGACGCCACGCATCGCGGCGATGTCGGCGAGCAGCGGTACGCCGGTGAAGTCCTGCAGCACGACGCGCGAGACGACGAACGGAATTTCGTCGACGCGCTTCGCATTCGGCTTCCAGTTAGCGAGTTGCTCGATATGCTCTTCGGTGATCTTCTTGCCGTCGTAGTTGCGCAGCACGGATTCGAGCACGATCCGGATCGAGACGGGCAGCCGCTCGATCTTCGTCTTCAGTTCGCGGCCGAGCTTCGGCAGCGAATAGAATTTGCCTTCTTTGCCGGAACCGGTGTCGAATTCCTTGAGAGTCTTGTGGAGATTGTGGGCCATGGTGTCTTCCTGGGTTTGAGGCTAGGAAAGAATTCTGTATTTGACGGCTTTGACGGCTAGATCACATACAGATCGACGTATTCATTGACCGGCATCGCCTCGAGCTTTGCCTGATCCAGCGACACGTCGAGAATCGCTTGTTGCTGCTTGGCCGGGAAGCGGCGCGCGAGATTCGTCTTGAACTTGTCGATCAAGAGCGCAATGCCATCTGCGCGGCGCCGCATATGGCCGATCGGATAGTCGACCGCCACCTCGGCGAGCCTCGATCCGTCGTCGAATTCGATCGTCAGCGCATTGGCGATCGAACGCTTGTCCGGATCGTGGTAATCCTTCGTGAACTGCGGGTCCTCGACGCATGCGATCTTCGCGCGCAGCGCGTCGATGCGCGGATCGGCGGCGGCGCCGTCCTCGTAGTCGGCGGCCGTCAGGCGGCCGTAGAGGAGCGGCACGGCGATCATGTACTGGATGCAGTGGTCGCGGTCGGCCGGGTTCGCGAGCGGGCCTTGCTTGTCGATGATCCGCATCGCGGCCGCATGCGTGCGCACCGTCACGCGGCGGATTTCGTCTGTCGTGCGGCCCGCGGCGGCCAATTGCGCGTGCAGCGCGATCGCGGCTTCGACGGCCGTTTGCGCATGGAACTCGGCCGGATAGGAAATCTTGAACAGCACGTTTTCCATCACGTAGGTGCCGTATGGGCGCTGGAACGTGAACGGCTTGCCGCCGAACAGCACGTCGTAGAAGCCCCATGTCGGCGCGCTCAGCGCCGACGGATAGCCCATCTCGCCGGTTTTCGCGATCAGCGCGAGGCGCACCGCGCGCGACGTCGCGTCGCCTGCCGCCCACGACTTGCGCGAGCCCGTGTTCGGCGCTTGGCGGTAGGTGCGCAGCGGATGGCCGTCGACGAACGCAAGCGACAGCGCGTTGATCAATTCGTCGCGGCTCAGGCCGAGCAGGCGGCCGATGGCGGCTGTCGACGCAACCTTTACGAGCAATACGTGATCGAGGCCGACTTGGTTGAACGAATTTTCGAGCGCGATACAGCCTTGAATCTCGTGCGCTTGGATCATTGCGACGAGCACGTCTTTCATCGCGAGCGGCCGCTTGCCCGCCGCGATGGCGGTGCGCGACAGCCAATCGGCCGTGGCGAGGATGCCGCCGAGATTGTCGGACGGATGGCCCCATTCGGCGGCGAGCCAGGTGTCGTTGAAGTCGAGCCAGCGGATTGCCGTGCCGATGTTGAATGCGGCCTGCACCGGATCGAGCTGGAACGACGTGCCGGGCACTTTCGCGCCGTTCGGCACGATGGTGCCCGGCACGATCGGCCCGAGCAGTTTCGTGCAAGCGGGATACGAGAGGGCTTCGAGCCCGCAACCGAGCGTATCGATCAGGCAGTGGCGCGCGGTATCGAGCGCGCGCGCACTGTCGATGCGATGGTTCAGCACGTAGTCGGCGATATCGACCAGCACTGGATCCGGCGCGGGCCGGACGTTCGGAATCGGGGCGGACATCTAGGCTCCTGTCGGCCGGAGTCGGCGCTTCAGCGCCTACTCCGGTCCCATGCCGCAGTTGGCGGGAATTGGCGCTTCAGCGCCTAGTCCCGCCCTGCGGCGGTCGGCCGGAGTCGACATTTCAGCGCCTACTCCGGTCCCATGCCGCAGTTGGCGGGAATTAGCGCTTCAGCGCCTAGTCCCGCCCTGCGGCGGTTGGCCGGAATCGGCGTTTTTGCGCTTATTCCGGTCCCATGCAAGATAGCTTGACTGCCGAGCGCGGCCTCAGTTGCCGGTCTTCAGTTCGTTCGACTGGGTCGGCGCGGCCGTGCCGGCCGCGGCCATCTCGGCCGTCTTGCATTCGTCGGCGAGGCGGCTGTCGTCCTTGTCGCTGAACAGCATCCCCTTGGTCGGGATCACGACGAGCTTCATGCCGCTTGCCGGATCGTAGAACACGTCCGCGCCCGTCGTCGTTTGCTGGCGGGGCAGCTTGTAGTTCTTGCTCGCCCAGTGGACCGTGACGATCTGGTCGCGTTTCATGTCGCCGGCGAGTTCATACGACAGGCCTTCCTTGCACGACCACTTGACCGATCCTTCCGGCACCGGATCCACCTTGGCTGCCGCGGCCGCTTGCGCCTTCTTGCTGCGCGGAATCAGACGCCGCTTCGGCGCGGGGCGCTTCGGCGTGGCCTTCTTGGCGGTGGACGATGAAGTTTGCGCGACTGCGCTAGGCGCCGCGGCCAGCATCGAGGCGGACAGCGCGCCAATGACAGTGGCGATCAGCAGTTTCTTCATGGAATCAAAGCCTTATGTTAATCAGTTAGCAACGGCGGACACACGCACGTCCACCGGGTTGAACTGCACGCGCCCCGGAACGCACAGCGGCCGCTATTTTCACCTATTTAGCCGTGCAAAATCAGCTTTTGCGCGATCCTGCACGATTCATATTTTGATGTTCCCCATCGTTGGCGTCCGTTCATCCGTGCCGCGAAAGAGCGGCGCGGCATCCGCCGGCAGCGGCTGGCCGGTGGCTTGCGCGCGGCGCAGCACCGACCAGTAGTAACGGTAGCTCGCGCGATCGTGCAGCGCGTCATCGTGGCGCGTCGGCCCCCAGCCGGCCGCCTGCGCGGTGAGCAGGATCTCGGTTGCGCGTGCGATTTCGCCGGCGCGCGGCGCGAAGGCGGCGACGATCTCGCGGATCTGCGCGGGATGGATGCTCCACATCCGCGTGTAGCCGAATTCGTCGCGGGCGCGCCGCGCGTCGCCGGCGACCACCTGTACGTCGCGGACCTCGGTTGTCACGTTATGCGACGGCGTTTTGCCATGCGCATGGCATGCGGCGGCGATTTCCAGCTTCGCGCGGCGCACGAGCGGATGATCGAACTGGCCGGGCGTGCGCATCGCCGCGTCGGCAATCGCGCCGTGGTGAGCGGAAACGAAGTCCATCAGGCCGAAGCTCAGCGTCGCGACGTTCGGCAGCGCGGCGATCTTTGCCGCGTCGGCGAGCGCGCCGTGGGTTTCGATCAGCACGTCGACGGGAATCGGCTGCGCAATGCCGAGTTCGCGGCGCGACGCCTCGATGAACGCGCACATTTCGGCTGCGTCGGCCGCGCTGCCGACCTTCGGCAGCGTCAGATACGCGGGCGGGCGCGCCGCGCGCAGGATGATGCGCACATCGTCGCGCCAGTGCGGATGGGAAATGTCGTGGATGCGCGCGCCGACGCGTCCGAAGCGGTTCGCGTCGCCGCCGACGAGCGCCGCGACGAGTTCCGCATGCTCGGCCTCGTGGCCCACGCGCGCGCCGTCCTCGCAATCGAGCGTGACGTCGAATACCGGCCCGAGTTCCGCTTGCAGCGCAAGCGACTTCAGCATCAGCTTTTCGCTGCCAGCGTAGTGATCGCAGCAGGGCAGGATCGCCGGAGGGGTAACGCCTTCGTACAGCACTTCTGCGGGGGTAAGCGCGGACATCTTTTCTGCGTCAGGTCGTCAGGATCTGGGCCAACTGGGAAAATCCGATTCGAACGGGCTCTGGCGGCGCGGGCAGCGTTGAGCGCAGAGGCCGTGCGGATCGGATCGCGGGGCTCGGGATCGCCGGAGCCGGCCGGGCGCGACGCCCGGCCGGCCGGTTGCCGGGCCGCCCCGCGCGACTTCGGCGCGGCAGGCCCGGCGCGTCGCACGTGCTTTACTTCAGCAGGTGAGCGACGCCATCGCGCTCTTCGAGCAGCTCGGCGAGCGTCGCGTCCATCTTCTCGCGCGAGAACGCATCGATCTCCAGGCCTTCGACGCGCTTGTATTCGCCGTTTTCCGTGGTGACGGGCACGCCGTAGATGATGTCCTCGGGAATGCCATACGAGCCGTCCGACGGGATGCCCATCGTGACCCACTTGCCGTTCGTGCCGAGCACCCAGTCGCGGATGTGGTCGATCGCCGCGTTCGCCGCCGACGCCGCCGACGACAGCCCGCGCGCCTCGATGATCGCCGCGCCGCGCTTGCCGACGGTCGGGATGAACGTGTTGCGGTTCCAGTCGTCGTCGTTGATCAGCTTCAGCAGCGATTCGCCTTCGGCCGTCGCGAAGCGGAAGTCGGGGTACATCGTCGGCGAGTGGTTGCCCCATACCGCGAGCTTCTCGATCGACGCGACCGGCTTGCCGGACTTCGCCGCAAGCTGCGACAGCGCGCGGTTGTGGTCCAGGCGCAGCATCGCGGTGAAGTTCTTTTTCGGCAGATCCGGTGCCGACTTCATCGCGATGTATGCGTTCGTGTTCGCCGGGTTGCCGACGACCAGCACCTTTACGTCGCGGCTCGCGACTTCATTGAGCGCGCGGCCTTGAACCGTGAAGATTTCGGCGTTCGCCGACAGCAGATCCTTGCGCTCCATGCCTTTCGAGCGCGGACGGGCGCCGACCAGCAGCGCGACATCGGCATCCTTGAATGCGACCTTCGGGTCGTCTGTCACCACGACGCCCGCGAGCAGCGGGAACGCGCAGTCTTCCAGCTCCATCACGACGCCTTTGACGGCCGCTTGCGCTTGCGGCAGATCGAGCAATTGCAGGATGACCGGCTGGTCCTTGCCGAGCAGATCGCCGTTGGCGATGCGAAATAGCAGGGAATAACCGATTTGACCTGCGGCGCCGGTGACGGCGACGCGCTTTGCGGGCTTAGCCATTGAAATCTCCAGGACGATGAGCGTGGAACGCTAGGAAAAACGCCATTTTATGCGCGTTATGCGAAGCGTTGCGTTGTAGCAGGGAGGGTTCGCGGTTGCAGGCGCGATGCTGCCTGAAAACAGACGGGAGCGCCGGGGCCGGCTCACGCTAATGACAGGCAACGCAGGTTTGCCTGATCCTAAAAATCCGTTTGCGGGGCAGGCAGCCGGCGCAAGCCCGTGATTAGCGTGAGCGGGCCCGATTCGGGGCGCGGCCGACATGCGTGCGGCAACCCGCGAACCCTTGCTCGCCCCGGAGTTTAGGAGTCGCGGCAGGCAAAGTCAAACCCTATCTTATGTCTTATATAAGACAGATGTTTTGCAGGAAAAATCTAGACGGAAAAGCGGGGTTTATGTTGAAATGCGCGCCATGACTTCCAATCAGGCGAGCGCACCCAATCCGACTGGCGCAGCCGGCGCTTCGCAGCCCGGCGGCGAAGCCGCGGCCGCGCCTTCGCCGACTTTCAGCCCGCTCTATCAGCAAATCAAGGCCCTGATCACGCAGAGTCTCGAGGCCGGCGAATGGAAGCCGGGCGAAATCATTCCGAGCGAGGTCGAACTCGCGGCGCGCTACAAAGTCAGCCAGGGCACGGTGCGCAAGGCGATCGACGAACTCGCCGCCGACAATCTGCTCGTGCGCCGCCAGGGCAAGGGCACGTTCGTTGCGACTCATAGCGAGGAGCGCGCGCAGTTCCGTTTCCTGCGGCTTCTGGCCGACGACGGCGTCGAGCATCCGCATGTGAGCCGGCTGCTCGAGTGCCGGCGCATGCGGGCGCCGGCCGAGATCGCGCGCCAACTCGATCTGAAGCCGGCCGATCCGGTCGTTCAGGTGCGGCGCGTCCTGGAGTTTGACGGTGCGGTGACGGTGCTCGACGAGATCTGGTTGCCGGGCGCGATATTTCGCGGACTCACGTTCGAGCGCCTGAGCGATTACAAGGGTCCGCTTTACGCGATGTTCGAAAGCGAGTTCGGCACGCGGATGATTCGTGCGACCGAGAAGGTCCGCGCGGTGGCGGCGGAGCCTGCGGTTGCCGACGCAATTGGCGTGCCGGTGGGCTTTCCGTTGCTGTCGGTCGAGCGCGTGTCATATACGTATGGCGATCGCCCTGTCGAGGTGCGGCGCGGATGGTATGTCACGACCGGGTATTACTATCAGAACGACTTGAGTTGAAAGTTGAACAGTTGAACTGAAGATCGGTAGCAACTCAGGCTGAGCCTGAATCAGCGTAAGGCAAAACAATAGGTGATTGCGCGCCCCACGCGTCAAGCATGTTTCGCGCCTTGTTTACCGCTGTGAAATGCAACGCTTCAGCGCTGACTTTCGCTGCAGCGCGAAATAAAAAGGCGCTAAAATCTCGGATTAGTGTCACAACATCGTAGGGGTCTAGCATGACTGAAGCAGTTAGAAAGCCGAGGCCGGAGTATCGGAACATCGGATTTGGCGATATCACGCTGAAGTACCGTTTGCCGCTCGCGGCCAAGGTTTCGATCCTGCACCGGGTCAGCGGTGCGCTGCTGTTCCTGTTTCTTCCTTTCCTGCTTTATCTCTTCGATCAAAGCCTGACCTCCGAACTCAGCTTCGAAGTCTTCAAGGCGTTTCTCTCCAACATCATCGTCAAGCTGATCGTTCTCGCGCTGTCGTGGGCGTTTCTGTTCCACTTCTGCGCGGGTGTGCGCCATCTGCTGATGGACATGAATCACGATGCGGTGTCCAAGGAGCGCGGCAAGCGCACGTCGGTCGTCGTATTCGCCGTGTCGACGCTTCTCACGGTCGCCGTCGCGCTCAAACTGTTCGGAGCATTCTAAAAAATGGCAGCCCACAATCGTATCGGCTCGAAGCGCCTCGTCGTCGGCGCTCACTATGGTCTGCGCGACTGGCTCGCGCAACGCATCACCGCCACGATCATGGCGGTCTACACGGTGATCCTGCTCGTGTGGTTCTTTACCGCGCGCGATTTCTCGTATGAAGGCTGGGCGTCGATCTTCGCCACGCAATGGATGAAGCTCGCCACCTTCGTCACGCTGCTTTCGCTCTTCTATCACGCATGGGTCGGCGTGCGCGATATCTGGATGGACTACGTGAAGCCCGTCGGCGTGCGTATCGTGCTGCAATCGTTGACGATCGTCTGGCTGCTCGCGAGCGCGGGTTACGCTGCGCAGATTCTCTGGAGAGTGTAAAGAATGGCTGCAATCAAAAATTCCCTGCCGCGTCGCAAGTTCGACGTGGTGATCGTCGGCGCGGGCGGCTCGGGGATGCGCGCGTCGCTGCAACTGTCGCGCGCGGGCCTTTCCGTCTGCGTGCTGTCGAAAGTGTTCCCGACGCGTTCGCACACGGTCGCCGCGCAAGGCGGGATCGGCGCGTCGCTCGGCAACATGAGCGAAGACAACTGGCACTATCACTTCTACGACACGATCAAGGGCTCCGACTGGCTCGGCGACCAGGACGCGATCGAATTCATGTGCCGTGAAGCGCCGAACGCGGTCTACGAACTCGAACACTTCGGCATGCCGTTCGACCGCAACGCGGATGGCACGATCTACCAGCGCCCGTTCGGGGGCCACACCGCGAACTACGGCGAGAAGCCGGTGCAGCGCGCGTGCGCGGCGGCCGACCGCACTGGCCACGCGCTGCTGCACACGCTGTACCAGCAGAACGTCGCCGCGAAGACGCAATTCTTCGTCGAATGGATGGCGCTCGACCTGATCCGCGATGCGGACGGCGACGTGCTCGGCGTGACGGCCCTCGAAATGGAAACGGGCGACGTCTACATCCTCGAAGGCAAGACGACGCTCTTCGCAACGGGCGGCGCGGGCCGCATCTTCGCGGCGTCGACCAACGCGTTCATCAACACGGGCGACGGCCTCGGGATGGCCGCGCGTTCGGGCATCGCGCTGCAGGACATGGAGTTCTGGCAGTTCCACCCGACGGGCGTCGCGGGCGCGGGCGTGCTGATCACCGAAGGCGTGCGCGGCGAAGGCGGCATTCTGCGCAATGCGAACGGCGAGCGCTTCATGGAGCGCTATGCGCCGACGCTGAAGGATCTGGCGCCGCGCGATTTCGTGTCGCGCTCGATGGACCAGGAAATCAAGGAAGGCCGAGGCGTCGGTCCGAACAAGGATCACGTGCTGCTCGACCTGTCGCACATCGGCGCGGAGACGATCATGAAGCGCCTGCCGTCGATCCGCGAAATCGCGCTGAAGTTCGCGAACGTCGATTGCATCAAGGAGCCGATTCCGGTCGTGCCGACGATCCATTATCAAATGGGCGGCATTCCGACCAACATTCACGGCCAAGTGGTCGGCACGGCGCGCGGCCATGAGGAGCCGATCAACGGCTTCTACGCGGTCGGCGAATGCTCGTGCGTGTCGGTGCACGGCGCGAACCGTCTCGGCACGAATTCACTGCTCGATCTCGTGGTGTTCGGCCGCGCGGCCGGCAACCATATCGTCGAGCATGTGAAGAACCAGCGCGATCACAAGCCGCTGCCGGCGGACGCGGGCGATTTCTCGCTCGAGCGTCTCGCGAAGCTCGAGAAATCTTCGTCGGGCGAATATACGCAGGACGTCGCGAACGACATCCGCTCGACGATGCAAAAGCATGCGGGCGTGTTCCGCACGTCGGCGCTGCTGTCCGAGGGCGTCGGCAAGATGGCCGAGTTGAAGGAGCGCGTCGCCAACGTGCATCTGAAGGACAAGTCGAAGGTGTTCAACACCGCGCGCGTCGAGGCGCTCGAACTGGCGAACCTGATCGAGGTCGCGCGCGCGACGATGGTGTCGGCCGAAGCGCGCAAGGAAAGCCGCGGCGCGCACGCGCACAGCGACTACGAACATCGCGACGACGACAACTGGCTGCGCCACACCCTGTGGTTTAGCGAAAACGATCGCCTCGACTATAAGCCCGTCCATATGAAGCCGCTGACGGTCGAGTCCGTGCCGCCGAAGGCGCGTACGTTCTAAGCCAGCGCAAAGGAATCTGAAATGGCCAAACGCATTTTCGAAATCTACCGCTACGATCCGGATAAGGACGCCGCGCCGCGCATGCAGACGTACGAGCTGGAGATTCAGCACGAGCGGATGCTGCTCGACGCGCTCGTCAAGCTGAAGGCGCTCGACGAGACGTTGTCGTTCCGCCGCTCGTGCCGCGAGGGCGTGTGCGGTTCGGACGCGATGAACATCAACGGCAAGAACGGCCTGGCATGTCTGACGAACCTGAACGACCTGCCGCAGAAAATCGTGCTGCGTCCGCTGCCGGGCTTGCCCGTCGTGCGCGACCTGATTTGCGACTTCACGCAGTTCTTCAACCAGTATCACTCGATCCGCCCGTACCTGATCAACGACGAGCCGCCGCCCGAGAAGGAGCGTCTGCAGTCGCCGGAGGAGCGTGACGAGCTGGACGGCCTGTACGAGTGCATTCTGTGCGCGAGCTGCTCGACGTCGTGCCCGAGCTTCTGGTGGAATCCGGACAAGTTCGTCGGTCCGGCCGGCCTGCTGCAGGCATACCGCTTCATCGCGGACAGCCGTGATCGCGCGACGGGCGAGCGCCTCGACAATCTCAACGATCCGTACCGCCTGTTCCGCTGCCATACGATCATGAACTGCGTCGACGTGTGTCCGAAGGGCCTGAACCCGACGAAGGCGATCGGCAAGATCAAGGAACTGATGGTTCGCCGTGCGGTTTAATATGAAACAATCTTTGCTCGCTTCGTCCGCCGCCCGCTGCGCGCCCGCGTGTTCGTTCGGCGCGGCCCGGCTTGGCGCGGCGCGACGCGTACTGCCATGAGCGAGTCGCATCAATCCGATCCGCACCGCCGCGCGCGTCTTCGCTGGCGCGCCCGGCGCGGTCTGCTGGAGAACGATCTCATTTTCGAGCGTTTCTTCGAAAGACACGAGCATGACCTCAGCGACGCCGACGTGAGCGCACTGTCGCGCCTGCTGGATCTGAGCGACAACGACCTGATGGACTTGCTGCTTGCGCGCAAGGAACCGGAGGGCGACCTTGCCGGCCCGGAAATGTCCAGGCTGCTGGAGATGCTGCGCAGCGTTTGAGAGCGTTGTGCCCGTTATCGAAAACCATTTCTTTTTTCGATTGAGGATGTGCCATGACCCCGTCTGATGTTAAAGCCACGCTATCGTTCAGCGATAATTCGCCGAGCGTCGAACTGCCGATCTACAAGGGTACGCTGGGCCCGGATGTGATCGACATCCGCAAGCTGTACGGCCAGACAGGCAAGTTCACGTATGACCCGGGCTTCATGTCGACAGCGTCGTGCAACTCGGCCATCACGTACATCGACGGCGACAAGGGCGAGCTGCTGTATCGCGGCTACCCGATCGACAATCTCGCCGAGAATGCGGACTTCCTCGAAACCTGCTACCTGCTGCTGAAGGGCGAACTGCCGAACGCGGCGCAAAAGAAGGAATTCGTCGCCACCGTCACGAAGCACACGATGGTGCACGAGCAGATGCAGTTCTTCTTCCGAGGCTTTCGCCGCGACGCGCACCCGATGGCGATCCTGGTCGCCGCAGTCGGCGCGCTGTCGGCGTTCTATCACGATTCGCTCGATATCAACGAGCCGCGTCACCGCGAGGTGTCGGCGATCCGCATGATCGCGAAGCTGCCGACGCTCGTCGCGATGGCGTACAAATACAGCATCGGTCAGCCGTTCGTTTATCCGCAAAACAATCTGTCGTACAGCGCGAACTTCATGCGGATGATGTTCGCGAACCCGTGCGAGGAATATCAGGTCAACGACGTGCTGGTGCGCGCGCTCGACCGTATCCTGATTCTGCATGCCGATCACGAGCAGAACGCATCGACGTCGACGGTCCGTCTTGCGGGCTCGTCGGGTGCGAATCCGTTTGCGTGTATCGCGGCCGGTATCGCATGTCTGTGGGGGCCGGCGCACGGCGGCGCGAACGAAGCCGCGCTGAATATGCTCGAGCAGATCGGCTCGCCGGACAACATCCCCGAATTCATCAAGCAAGTGAAGGACAAGAATTCGGGCGTGAAGCTGATGGGCTTCGGCCACCGCGTGTACAAGAACTACGATCCGCGTGCGAAGCTGATGCGCGAGACCTGCCATGAAGTGTTGAACGAGCTGGGTCTGCATGACGATCCGCTGTTCAAGCTCGCGATGCAGCTCGAGAAGATCGCGCTCGAAGACGAATACTTCGTGTCGCGCAAGTTGTATCCGAACGTCGATTTCTATTCGGGCATCGTCCAGCGCGCGCTCGGCATCCCGACGTCGATGTTCACCTGCATCTTCGCGATGGCTCGCACGGTCGGCTGGATCGCGCAGTGGAACGAGATGATCGCCGATCCCGAGCAGAAGATCGGCCGTCCGCGCCAGCTCTTCATCGGCGAAACGCAGCGCACCGCGAAGCCGATCGCGCAGCGCTAAGCGGCCGGAATTGCGCGCGGGCGATGTGCCGCGCGCGCTGTTTGATTCGCGCCTCGACGGTTTCGCCGTCGAGGCGTTTTCTTTTTTGCGCGGCGGGCATGGCCGCGATCTAGCTGCGCAGGCGTTCGTCTGGCGTTTCGGCGCAGCGGCTTTCAGCGACGCGTTTGCCGAGATGAACGGCGTTCGAGCGACGGCGAGCGCACGTTCAGTGGGGCCGGTTCTTCGGGCGAATCGGCTACGCGACCATGCGCGGCGAACCACTGCCGGTATTCGCGCGGCGTCATGTTGCGCACTGTGCGGAATTGCCGGTTGAAGTTCGAGAGATTCGAAAAGCCCGCGCGAGCGGCAATGACGGCAATGGGCCAATCGGTGGCCGTGAGTTGGCGCGACGAGTAAGCGATCCGCACGCGTTGCAGATAACGGCCGATACTTTCGCCGACGTGCTGTGCGAACCGGCGTTGCAGCGAACGCTCCGACAGATGCGCGGCCGCGGCGAGTTCCGCGATGCGCAGCGGCTCGTGAAAGCGGCGCTCGAGCAGATCGAGCACGCGGTCCAGGCGCTCGGCTTCGGGGATGGGGCTTGCCGCGACGGGGCCGGCCGGTGTCGCCGAGCTTTGCGCGCAGTTCGAGTTGGCCGGAATAGATACGGTCACCAAGGTCTGGGCTGGGTTTGTTTCGCGCGACTCGGTTCCGCGCGAAGCCACTCGGTCCGAGCCGCCGTCGGTCAGACGCGGCCAGGCCGCCGCAGGCTCGGTCCACAGTTGGCCGGTAGCGGACCGTGCTGCTTGCGCTTGCCCTTTGCTTGCCGCTACACCAGCCGCTTTCGCACTGTATGCGGCCGCGGTCGCGAGCGGTTGCGCGGCGGCTTCGGCGAGTTCCGCGAGCGAGTCGAGCACCGCCGCCAGCCGTGCGCGCGGCGAGGCATCGAGCAGCGCCGGCAGCCGCGCGCGCATCGCGGCGGCGGCCTGCTGGCCGAACGCCAGTCCCGGCGCGGCGCGGCGCAGCAGCGAGTGCAGCTTGCCGAATTCGAGGCAGCAGTCGGCGACGCGGCGCGCCCAGTCACCGGTGAACCAGACGACGAGCGCGACTTGCGGCGCATCGGGATCGATGCGTTCTTCCGACGCCCATGTATGCGGCAGATTCGGCGGCACAAGAGCGAGATCGTCGCCATCGTAGTCGGCGGCGTGATCGCCGATGAAGCGGCGGCCGCGGCTGTTCAGCGTGAGCGTCAGTTCATATTCCGGATGATGGTGCCATTCGAAGGGGATCGCGGCGAGTCTACGGTGATAGACGCGGATCGAGCAGCCGGCGGGGATCGTGACACGTTCGTACTGCGGTTTCATCGAAAGCTCTCTGTAACAGGGCCGTGCATGCCGGCCCTTAAAAGGGTGATTGCTGCACATATCTGCCGTCGACGTAAGCGATGTCGACCGCGCATACGCGTTTTATGCACCGCTGATGGATGCGCTCGGGCGTCGGCTCAGGTTGGGCGATCCGGCAACTTGGGCGGCGTGGATGCCGGGCGGCGCATCGCGGCTGCTGTTTCTGACAGGCCGGCCGCACGACGGCGGCCCTGCGTCGTCTGGAAACGGGCAAATGGCCCGGTTTCTTGCGCGCGAGCGGCCGATCGCCGAGCGCTGCCATGCGCTCGCGCTGCCGGCGGATGGAACCACCGAGGGCTCGCCGGGGTTGCGGCCGCACTACCGCCAGGATGACTACGGCGCGTATTTTCGCGATTCCAGCGGCAACAATCGGGGGCGCATCTGTCGCCGTGAACCTGCCCGCTACGCGGCCAACTGCCGATCTTCGCCATTGACGCAATAGTATCGAAATTCGTCGGAATGCCATCGCTTTCGCTGTGCCGCGCGACCTAAGCTCACGGCACGCACTCAGCCCAACGAAGGAGACATCAATGCCGTTTGTTATCGACGACGATCTGCCGAGCGCGATCCGCACGGCGAAAACCGCGTTGCGCGCCGCGCTGCCTGGCCGGGCGCGGGTGTTTCGCGAGTTGGAAGGCGAGATCGCGCGCCAAGTCGATGCGATTCGCAGCGATCGGGACCGCGGCGCCGACACGATTCCCGTGCTGCGCTACGCGGATATCGCGGCGCAGCGCGTTGATCCCGCGGCCGTCGCGGCGCTGCGCACGCGCGGCGCATGCGTGATCCGGGGCGTGTTCGATGCGCGGCGCGCAAGCGACTGGAACGACGAAATCACGCGCTACGTCGAATCGAACCGGCTCGACGACAAGCTGCTGCGCCGCGCGGATGACAAATATTTCGGCACGCTGGCGTCGAGCCGGCCGCAGATCTACGGGATTTACTGGTCGCGGCCGCAAGTCGACGCGCGTCAGTCGCCGGAGCTTACGCGCGTGCGCGTGTTCCTGAATCGCCTGTGGCGTGCGCAAAGCGACGGGCGCACGCATTTCGATCCCGACCGCGTGCCCGCGTATGCGGACCGCATTCGCCGCCGGCCGCCGGGCTCGTCATCGCTGGGCTTGTCGCCGCATGTCGACGGCGGTTCGGTCGAGCGCTGGCTCGGTCCGAATTTCCGCCGCGTGTACCGGCATGTGCTTGCCGGCCATTGGCGCGAGTACGATCCGTTCGACGGCGCGTTCCGGCCGGACGTCGAGGAGATTGCGTCGCCGGCGGTGTGTTCGATGTTCCGCACGTTCCAGGGTTGGACTGCGCTGACGCCGCAAGGGCCGGGCGACGGCACGCTGCAATTGATTCCGATCGCGAACGCGATGGCCTATGTGATGCTGCGCGCGTTACAGGACGACGTGCCGGACGACGATCTGTGCGGCGCTCGCCCTGGGCGCGCACTGTCGATGCTGCCCGAATGGCATGCGTTGCTGCTCGACGCGCTCGTGCCGATTCCGCCGATGCAGCCTGGCGATGCGGTGTTCTGGCATGGCGACGTGGTGCACGCGGTCGAGGATACGCATCGTGGCACTGGCCATAGCAACGTGATGTATATCGCGGCCGCTCCCGCTTGCGCGAAGAACGATGCGTATCTACGGCGGCAATGGCCGAGCTTCGTGCAGGGTGAAAGCCCGCCGGACTTTCCGGCCGATCACTTCGAGACGGATTTTGCCGGGCGGGCGCGGCCGGACGATCTGACCGCGCTGGGCCGCGAGCAGATGGGCAGCCGCATGTAAGCGTGAGCGCGGGTGAGCGTGCACGGCGTGCGCGGGCGGTGCGTAGAGCGCGGCTTGCGCCGCGCGCCCGTACTCGTCAGAACGATATGCTTTGACGCAGCGTATCCGTGCAGCGCCGGGCGTCGTCGAGGAAGCGGCCGAACGCGTCGCTCGTCAAGTCGTCGTGATTCAGCCAGCGCGTTTTTTGCGCGACGCGATAGCGGTACGCGATGCCGCCGCTCGCGGCTTGCGGCGTCACGTCGAGGTCATACCATGGCGAGCGCGCGGCGCACGCGGCGAGCGGCCGCACGGGCTTCACGCCGTCAAGCTGCACACGGACGGTCATGATCGACGCGTCGTGCAAGAACACGTCGCCGACCTTGCTGGTCTGCCGGTAGTCGGCATACTGCTCCCACAATTGCCGCAGCTTCCCGCCGTCGTATACGTGCTGGCCCGATAGCTGTTCGAGCGCGCGGCCGTCGATGCCGTCGATTTCGACGCGGTAGCGTGCACCGGGCGCGTCGTCGCTGCGCATTCGCTTGATCTCGCACGCGCGTGGTTCGTTGAGCCATTTCTTGCATAGCGCCTGGTCGCCGGCGCTCGTGCCACGATCACGGTCGAGATCCATCAGCCCCAGCCGATCCTCGCCGCCGAAATACGCATGCCCCGTGACTTGTGCGCTGCCGTCGGGCTTCGGGCGGCTGTTCAGTGTCGCATCGATGCTCACGATCGGCGCTTCGGCGCCGATGTGCTCGTTGCGCACGCCGCCGCCCGCATCGACGACGAGCGCCCAGCGATCCTGGAGAGCCGCCGGCGTGCGGCCGGGGAGGCGGACCGGTTGGGTCGGATCGAGCCACCAGGTCTCGCCGTCGACGACCGCGCGCACGATCGCGTGATTGGGCGCCTGCGCGCCGGGAATCAGCAGCGATGGCGCGAACGAGCCCGCGTATACCCAGGCGGGGCGCGCGGCGATGCCGCTCGCGTTCAGCATCGCCGCGAGCAGGATCGCGAGGTCCTTGCAGTCGCCATAGCCGTTTGCTTCGATCTGCGCGAGTTCGAATGGCACATAGCCGCGCTCGCTCGCGCGCCAGTCGCCGAGATAGCGGTAATGCGCATCGATGTGTTTCATCAACTCGGCCACGCGCGCGGCGGCGGGCAACGCCCGGGCGTCGCGAACCGCGGCCGCCGCGGCGCCGGGCAGCGGCGCGGCGAGAATCTCGTTGTAGCGCTTCGCATAGGCGCCGAAGTGATCCTGTGCGTTCAGGCTGCTCGCCAACTCGATGCGCGGCACGCGGCGCAAAGTCGTGCCGTCCTCGTCGACGACGTTGACGTAGCGCGGCTGCTTTTGCTCGATGACGAGCCGCTTGCCGCCGTTCGACGACGCAACGCGAAACGCGTCGATCTGCTCGGCGCGCCAGAGGATCGGCTGCTCGGCCGTGTATTCGATGCGGTACGCATCGTTGCGGATCGGCATCGGCCGCAACCATATGGCTTCATGGAACTGCCGCGCGAGCGGCAGCGGCGCGGTGTGCTCGAGCGTCGTGAAAACCACGGTGCTGCCGACCCGCAAGCCGGGAAACGCGACCGACGTCCGCTTGTTGCGCATGAAACCGGCGGCGGGGTTCGGCGCGGTGCGCGTGTCGATTTGCGCGCCGGATACCGGCGTGCGCTGCCCGTCCGGGCCGATTACCGCGGCGTCCTTGAGCTCGAAGCGGTCCTGCTCGCGATAGTCGAAGTCGAGGCGGGACAGCAGGTCGCGACCGACCGGCCGCAAGATCGTCAAGCGCCGCACGGTCGTGCAATCGGTGCCGGTATCGGGCCGAATCCGGCACGTCTGGTCCACGCGTTGCGCGACGGGGGCCTCGTCGATCGGCTGCAACGCGGCGAACGAGACAGTGACGCATGCGCTTGCGCTGACGGTGGCTGCGGCGCGTGCGAGGACAGCGGTACAACGAAACTTCATCGGAACAACCCCGTGATGTGTGATGGCGGCGGATCGCGCCGCAAAATGGCTGCGATCCGATGGTGAGTTATTTGATTGATTTCCTATTGTATGGCGAAAAATGAATTAAATAGTCGATAAATATGAATATTTAGCGAGATATCTGCCGATTGTCATGGGCGACGCGCGCGTTCACGCGTTGCGGCATCGGTTGCGGCGATGAGCGTGGCGGCAGCGCGCGGCCCGTGCGCCGCATGTGCCGGGTAGTGCTGATACAGGTACTTGCGCTACCACTCAACTCGCTGTTTTTTATGGTTTTTTTCGATTTCTGAGCGTAATGGCGAGCGTGTCGCGTGGCATAATCGGCTCTATCCTGACGGCTTGTACGTAGACACCATCCCCGCATATCGAAGATCCCATGACCCAGACCCTCTACGACAAATTGTGGAATTCGCACGTCGTGCGCACCGAGGAGGACGGCACCGCGTTGCTCTATATCGATCGGCACCTGCTGCATGAAGTCACGAGCCCGCAGGCGTTCGAAGGGTTGAAGCTCGCCGAGCGCCCGGTATGGCGGATCAGCGCGAATCTCGCCGTGTCGGATCACAACGTGCCGACGACGGACCGCAGCCACGGCATTGCCGATCCGGTGTCGAAGCTGCAGGTCGACACGCTCGATGCGAATTGCGATGCGTTCGGCATCACGCAGTTCAAGATGAACGACGTGCGCCAGGGCATCGTCCACATCATCGGGCCGGAGCAGGGCGCGACGCTGCCGGGCATGACGATCGTTTGCGGCGATTCGCATACGTCGACGCACGGCGCGTTCGGCGCGCTCGCGCACGGCATCGGCACGTCCGAAGTCGAGCACGTGCTTGCCACGCAGACGCTGTTGCAGAAAAAGAGCAAGAACATGCTGGTGAAAGTCGACGGCCAATTGCCGCGCGGCTGCACCGCGAAGGACATCGTGCTTGCGATCATCGGCAAGATCGGCACGGCGGGCGGCACCGGCTACGCGATCGAATTCGGCGGCTCGGCGATCCGCGCGCTGTCGATGGAGGGGCGCATGACGGTCTGCAACATGGCGATCGAGGCCGGCGCGCGCGCCGGCATGGTCGCCGTCGACGACACGACGATCGAATACCTGAAGGGCCGTCCGTTCGTGCCGACGGGCGCGCAATGGGATCAGGCGGTGGCGTACTGGAAGACGTTCAAGTCGGACGACGGCGCGCATTTCGACCGCGTCGTCGAGCTGAACGCGGCCGAGATCGTTCCGCAGGTCACGTGGGGCACGTCGCCGGAGATGGTCACGTCGATCGACGGCCGCGTGCCCGATCCCGAGCGCGAGAAGGATCCGGTCAAGCGCGACGCGATGGCGCGCGCGCTCACGTACATGGCGCTCGAGCCGAACACGCCGATCGAATCGATCAAGATCGACAAGGTTTTCATCGGCTCGTGCACGAACGCGCGGATCGAGGATATCCGCGCGGCCGCGTATGTCGTGAAGCAGCTCAATCGCCGTGTCGCGCCGAACGTGCGGCTCGCGATGGTCGTGCCGGGCTCGGGGCTCGTGAAGGCGCAGGCCGAGCGCGAGGGGCTCGATAAGATATTGACCGGCGCGGGTTTCGAATGGCGCGAGCCGGGCTGTTCGATGTGCCTCGCGATGAATGCCGACCGGCTCGAGCCGGGCGAGCGCTGCGCGTCGACGTCGAACCGCAATTTCGAAGGGCGTCAGGGGCAGGGCGGCCGCACGCATCTCGTCAGCCCGGCGATGGCCGCGGCGGCGGCGATCGAAGGCCATTTCGTCGACATTCGCAAGCTGGGGTGAGCCGATGAACGCACATCAGCTGAAACGGATCGTCGCGTGGCTCGCGCTCGCGGGCCTCGCGTGGGCGGCCGCCGGCTGCAACACCGTCGCGGGCATGGGGCAGGACATCGACGCCGCCGGCCATGCGATCAAGAAGGCCGCGCAGTGACGGCATGCGGGCGCGCGCTTAGGCCGCGGCCCGCGATTCGATTTCGCCGGAACGTCGCCGTGGCGGCGGCCGGCCTCCAATCTGGTTGACCGATCATGGAAAAATTCACAGTGCATACCGGCGTCGTCGCGCCGCTCGATCGCGAGAACGTCGACACCGACGCGATCATTCCGAAGCAGTTCCTGAAGTCGATCAAGCGCACGGGCTTCGGCCCGAATGCGTTCGACGAATGGCGCTATCTCGATCACGGCGAGCCGGGCCAGGACAACTCGAAGCGTCCGCTGAACCCGGATTTCGTGCTGAATCAGGCGCGCTATCAGGGCGCGTCGATCCTGCTCGCGCGCAAGAATTTCGGTTGCGGCAGCTCGCGCGAACATGCGCCGTGGGCGCTGCAGCAGTACGGCTTTCGCGCGATCGTCGCGCCGAGCTTCGCCGACATCTTTTTCAACAATTGCTACAAGAACGGCCTGTTGCCGATCGTATTGACCGAGCAGCAGGTCGATCATCTGTTCAATGAAACGTATGCTTTCAACGGCTATCAGTTGAGCGTCGATCTCGACGCGCAGCTCGTGCGCGCGCCGGACGGCCGCGAATATCCGTTCGAGATCGCCGCGTTTCGCAAGTACTGCCTGCTGAACGGTTTCGACGATATCGGCCTCACGCTGCGTCATGCGAACGAGATTCGCCAGTTCGAGGCGCAGCGGCTCGCGCAGCAGCCGTGGCTCGACAACAAGCTGATCGGCTGATCAACCGAGCCGTTTTCATCGCGAAGGCGCGGGCCGCGCGCCTTTTGCTCGACTCTCCACGGTCATCATCCGTTTTTATCAGGGATTGCGCATGAAGATTGCAGTGTTGCCGGGCGACGGCATTGGTCCGGAAATCGTCAACGAAGCCGTGAAGGTGCTGAACGCGCTCGACGAGAAATTCGAACTGGAAACCGCGCCCGTCGGCGGCGCGGGCTACGAGGCGAGCGGCCATCCTCTGCCGGATGCGACCCTCAAGCTCGCGAACGAAGCGGATGCGGTCTTGTTCGGCGCGGTCGGCGACTGGAAATACGATTCGCTCGAACGCGCGCTGCGCCCCGAACAGGCGATTCTCGGCCTGCGCAAGCATCTGGAGCTGTTCGCGAACTTTCGTCCGGCAATCTGCTATGCGCAGCTCGTCGACGCGTCGCCGCTCAAAGCCGAACTGATCGCGGGCCTGGATATCCTGATCGTGCGCGAGCTGAACGGCGACATCTATTTCGGTCAGCCGCGCGGCATCCGCCAAGCGCCGGATGGCCCATTCGCGGGCGCGCGCGAAGGCTTCGACACGATGCGTTATTCGGAGCCCGAGGTGCGGCGCATCGCGCACGTCGCGTTTCAGGCCGCGCAAAAGCGGCAGAAGAAACTGCTGTCGGTCGACAAAGCGAACGTGCTGGAAACGTCGCAGTTCTGGCGCGACATCATGATCGACGTGTCGAAGGAATACGCGGACGTCGAACTGTCGCACATGTACGTCGACAACGCGGCGATGCAGCTTGCGAAGGCGCCGAAGCAGTTCGACGTGATCGTGACCGGCAACATGTTCGGCGATATTTTGTCCGACGAGGCGTCGATGCTGACGGGCTCGATCGGCATGCTGCCGTCCGCGTCGCTCGACAAGAACAACAAGGGGCTGTACGAGCCGTCGCACGGCTCCGCGCCGGACATCGCGGGCAAGGGCATCGCGAATCCGCTCGCGACGATCTTGTCGGCCGCGATGATGCTGCGCTACTCGCTGAATCGCGCCGAGCAGGCGGACCGGGTGGAGCGCGCAGTCCAGAAGGTGCTTGAGCAGGGCTGCCGCACCGCCGATATCGCGACGCCGGGCGCCACCACGATCGGCACCGCGCAGATGGGCGACGCGGTTGTGGCCGCGCTCTGACGCGACGCGATTCGAATCGCGGGCTTGAATATTTCGGCAAAAGGGTATGAACGCGCGGCGCAGGCGATGCGTTCGTACCCCATGTGCGCTGCGGCATTAGCCGTTGTGTGGCCCGCGAGGTTTGTGTAGACTCGAACGATGGCGCCAATTTCCCCGATCTCCCCGGTCCTGACACTCCACGGCAAACAAGCCCGTGCGGGTGCGCGCGCCATTGCCGTTGTCGCCGGCAAAATCATCATCACGAAAACGATCACGAAAACCTGATCGTCGTCCGTCGTGCCCGCCTGTTTCCCCGCGCGGTCGCGCCGGGGGCGGAAAAGGCGGGGAAGCTCCAGCAAAGGGTGAGTCATGAACGTAGGTCTCGTAGGTTGGCGCGGCATGGTCGGCAGCGTGCTGATGCAGCGCATGCAGGAAGAAGGCGATTTCGATCTGATCGAGCCGGTGTTTTTCAGCACCAGCAATGCGGGCGGCCAAGCGCCGTCGCTCGCGAAAAACGAGACCACGCTCAAGGATGCGGCGAGCATCGACGATCTGAAAAAGTGCGACATCATCATCACGTGCCAGGGCGGCGACTACACGAACGACGTGTTCCCGAAGCTGCGCGCGGCCGGTTGGAACGGCTACTGGATCGACGCAGCATCGGCGCTGCGAATGAACGACGATGCGGTCATCATTCTCGATCCGGTGAACAAGAACGTGATCAAGGATGCGCTCGTCAAGGGCACGAAGAATTTCATCGGCGGCAACTGCACGGTCAGCCTGATGCTGATGGCGTTGGGCGGCCTGTTCCGCGAGAACCTCGTCGACTGGATCACGGCGATGACGTATCAGGCCGCATCGGGCGCGGGCGCGCAGAACATGCGCGAACTGCTCGCGCAGATGGGCACGTTGCATGGTGCGGTGACGGCGCAGCTCGGCGATCCTGCGTCGGCGATCCTCGACATCGACCGCCGCGTGCTGGCCGCGATGACGAGCGACGCAATGCCGACGAGCCAGTTCGGCGTGCCGCTCGCCGGCTCGTTGATTCCGTGGATCGACAAGGATCTCGGCAACGGGATGTCGAAGGAAGAGTGGAAGGGCGGCGCGGAAACCAACAAGATTCTCGGCAAGCCGGCGATGGGCGAAGCGGGGTCGATTCCCGTCGACGGGCTGTGCGTGCGGATCGGCGCGATGCGCTGCCACTCGCAGGCGCTCACGATCAAGCTGAAGAAGGACGTGCCGCTCGACGAGATCAACGGCATCCTTGCATCGGCCAATGATTGGGTGAAGGTCGTGCCGAACGAGCGCGAAGCGTCGATACGCGATCTCTCGCCGTCGGTCGTCACGGGTACGCTGTCGGTGCCGGTCGGCCGGTTGCGCAAGCTGGCGATGGGCGGCGAATATCTGTCGGCATTCACGGTCGGCGATCAGTTGCTTTGGGGCGCAGCGGAGCCGTTGCGCCGGATGCTGCGCATTCTGCTCGACAAGTAAAGTAGACTACGCGGTTACGACGCGTATACAACCCGAAAGCGTCGCGTTTCACGCGACGCTTTTTTATTTGCGGTTCGATTTTGTCTTATTCCAAACGCGAAACCAGGCCGCGCGCTGCCGCGGCGAGTAAGCCGATGACGCTTCAATTCCTACAGACTCCGGCGGCAATGGGCGGCGAATCTCCGTGCGTGCGGCACGCCGTTGCGATGGCCGTTCTCGCGCTGGCCAGCGTGAGCGGCGCACATGCACAGACTGATGCGGCGGCGAGCGCGGCCGCCACGGCCAGTGTGGCCGAGCAAGCCGCACCGCTCGCAATCACTGTGCATCCCGGGCAGTCGCTCAACGATATCGCGATTGCCGTCACGCAATCGCGTGATCCGGCGGTGTTGGCCCGTGCGGGCCGCGCGCTGTTCGATGCGAATCCGCAAGCCTTCATGAAGCGCGATCCGAGCCGGCTCAAAATCGGCGCGCAGCTCACGGTGCCGGCGCTCGATGCAACGGGCGCGGCGCTCAATGCGCACGCGGCGTCCGGCGGCGCAGCGGCGAGCGGCGTGACGGCGAGCGGCAGTGCGCATGCGCAGAGCGCAGTGGCGGCGGTGACTGCATCGGCCGGTAGCGCGGGGGCGCCCTCGGCGGGGGAGCCGGTAGGCGCGTCACATGCCGTTGTGACGGGCGCTGCCGCGGCTCATGGCACATATGCGGCCTCTTCGGCTGCTTCCGCGCGCCCGGCAGTGGGAGCGAGCGGGGCGTCGGCGGCCGAAGCCGTGCCGCCGCACGCGCAGCCGGCCACGCCGGGCGTTGCCGCAGCTTCGTCTTCGCCCGACACGGGTGGCCCGCATGTGTGGAACGGTTCGATTCAACCAACGCCCGCACCGAACGGCACGTCGGCGGCCGGCGCGGACGGGGCGGTTTCGGCCGTTGCGGCAAATCCGTCGCTCGCCGGTTCGGCTGCCGTGGGCGTGTCGCAGGCGCGTCCGTCCAGTTTGCAGCAACTACTCGCGTTGAAGAATCGCGTGCTGATGGAATTGCAAAAGCACGGGATCGGTAAGCCGACGGGGGACGCGAAGCCGGCGGTGGTGGTCAATGCCGATGGCGCGCGCCAGTCGGCGCAGGATACGGCGGGTCCGGCGTCGGCGTCGGCGTCGGCGTCGGCGTCGGCGATCGCGAGTTCCGTTGCGGTGACGCCGGCGTCGGTGTCGAGCGATGCGTCGTCCGCGCCGCCGGCCGTTGCGCCCGCGCCTGCGGCGCCGTCGCGCGCGGCCGTGGTGCATCAACTGCCGTTCGATATTGGCGTGGCCGCGGCTGCCGGTGCCGCCGCGCTCGCGCTGATCGTCGGTCTTGCGCTGCGCCGGCGCGGCAAGAAGCGTTCGTCGGCCGATGAGGCCGTCGGGCCGAGCGCCTTGGAGCCGGCTGCCATGCCGGCTCCGGAGGCCGCCGCCGCGCCGGATGTTGCCGGCAGCGTACACGGAGCGAGAAAAGCCGATGACGATTCGGTTGCGGCTCGCCGTGAAGGGGCCGGCGGGAGGTCCGCCGCGCATGCGGCGTCCGAGTCTGAGGCGGCAGCGGCGCGCGAATCGCACGATGCGCCACCGCTCGCAGCGGCGCGCTCAGCCACGCCGGAGCCGAACGAGCAAGGCGGCGGCGCGCTCGCGCGTGACGCCGACGAGCATTCCGGCGCGTCACCGGACGCTGCGCAGCAGCCGGCGCATGCATGGCGACCAGTGTTCCCGCGTGATGCGATCGCCGCGCTCGATAGCCTCGATATGCCGCTGCCGCCGCGCATGTCGGCTGCGGCCGATGCGGATCATGGGCCGTTATCGCGGCCCGCCGATTCGAGTCTTTCTCTGACTCGTCAAAATGCAACTAACGGTCAACCCGCCGCAGGTCAGCCAGTTGGTGCGACTGACCCGCATGATTCTCAGCCACTACGAACAGCAGGACAGCAAGAGGCGGAGCGGCCAGGGGAGCCGCAGACGGGCGAATCGCGTCGACACGGATCGGCACTGGCGTCCGATGGAGAATCTGGCGCGCAGCCGTCGCCGATGGCGCGGCCGCAGGCAGTGCCGGATGCGAACGTGCCGTCGCAGTCGCAGCCGGTGGAAGTGCCCAACGGTGGCGAGCGGAGCGAATCCGACGCCGGATCGGTGGCCGAGCAGTCGCAGGCGGCACCTTCGGCTCCGGCTGCGCCGGTTGACCCCGGTGCGCTCCCGCAACGCCCCGCACTGCAATCCGGCGCGATGTCGGCCGACACGACGGCGTCGGCTTTGCCGATTGCGCCATCCGAACCGAACACCGAATCGAACCCCGCACCCGCGCCGTCACCGGCTCCCGCGTCGCCCGGTGTCGCGCAGTTCGGCCCGCTGAACCTCGATTTCGACCTCGAATTGCCAGCCAGCCCAAGCGCGTCGTTGCCGGCGTTCACGCCGGAGGCGCTCGCGAAAATCGCGCGCAACAAACTCGAACTTGCGGCCGAGTATGTCGAATTGGGCGATCTGGCGGGCGCGCGTACGTTGCTGCAGGAAGTGATCGAAGCGAATCACACCGGCACGCGCGACGAAGCGCGCGCGATGCTCGCGAAGCTGGACGAACTGTCGCGATGAGGATCGCACTCGGCATCCAGTACGACGGCGCGGCGTTTTGCGGCTGGCAGTCGCAGCCGCACGGCAGGACGGTGCAGGACACGCTCGAACGCGCGCTTGCCGAATTCGCGCAGACGCCACTCGCCACGACGGTCGCGGGCCGCACCGATACGGGCGTGCACGGGCTCGGCCAAGTCGTCCATTTCGATACGGACCTCGATCGCGCGGATTTTTCGTGGGTGCGCGGCACGAATGCGTTTCTGCCTTCGACGGTCGCCGTGCAATGGGCCAAGCCGATGCCGGATACGTTCCACGCGCGTTTTGCTGCATTCGAGCGCACCTATTACTACGCGCTGTACGTTCACCCGGTGCGCTCGCCGATGCTCGCCGCGCGTGCGGGCTGGGTGCATGCGCCGCTCGATGTCGACGCCATGCGCGAAGCGGCGGCTTGTCTCGTCGGCGAGCACGATTTTTCGGCTTTCCGCTCGTCCGAATGCCAGGCGAAGTCGCCCGTCAAGCATCTGTATCAGATCGGCATCCGCCCCGACGGCGATTTCATCCATTTCCGCTTTCGCGCGAACGCATTCCTGCATCATATGGTGCGCAACCTGATGGGCTGCCTCGTCGCGGTGGGGCGCGGCCGCTATCCGCCGCCGTGGCTGGCCGAAGTGCTCGAAAGCCGCGACCGCAATCGCGCCGCGCCGACTTTCATGCCTGATGGGCTGTACCTGGCGCAGGTCGGCTATCCTGCGGAATTCGCGGTGCCCCCCGCGCAACTCGGCAGCGTGCCGTGGAGTGGCGTGTGGGCCGATCTTGACGGACGACTATGATGAGCGACTTGGACACGAAACACCGCACACGGGCTGCGATGCACGACGCGATTGACTACGCGGGTCCGGCACGCAACGCGGCGGACAGTCTTGTGCAAGACGCGCGGCCAGGCGCGAACGGGGCGCCGAGCGGCGTACTAAACGGCGCGCTAAGCGTGAGCGGCGAAGCGCCAAACGGAGCGCCGCAGGGCGGCACGACGCTGGATTCGCCGTCGGCCGCCCGTCATTGCGCGCCCGCGCATGCCGGAGCCGGAGCGGCAACTGCGGCCCAAACCGAGTCCGAAGCCGGCCTGGCGGGCGCCGCCGGTCTGCCGCACCGCACGCGCATCAAGCTCTGCGGGCTGTCGCAGCCGGGCGACGTCGAATGGGCAGCCGAACTCGGCGCCGATGCGATCGGCCTGGTGTTCTATGAGAAGAGCCCGCGCGCGGTGACGCTCGAGCAGGCGGCCGAGTTGGCGAAGCGGGTGCCGCCGTTCGTGTCTATCGTCGGGTTGTTCGTCAATTCGAGCGCCGACGAGGTGGCGCGTATCGCGCAAGCCGTGCCGCTGGCGCTGCTGCAATTCCACGGCGACGAAACGCCGGCGCAATGCGCGGCGTTGGCTGCCGCCGCGCGGCGGCCGTGGCTGCGCGCGCTGCGTGTCGGCGCGTCGGCGCGCCCGGCCGATTTGGTAGAATCGGCACTTCACTATTCGGCAGCCCGCGGCCTGTTGTTCGACACGCTCGTCGAACATTATGGCGGCAGCGGCAAAGTCTTCGATTGGTCACTTATTCCAGCAGAGCTCGCGCGTCGGGCCGTTTTGAGTGGTGGGTTGAACGCGCAAAACGTCGGTGACGCGATTCGTCAGGTGCGTCCGTTTGCGGTCGATGTCTCGAGCGGCATCGAAACGCCGGGCGCGAAGGGCGTGAAGGATCGCGCCCGGATGGCGGCGTTCGTGCGCGCGGTGCGCGACGCGGACGCCAACTGATCCCAGCCCGCGCGGCATGCCGGAAGCCCGGAAGCCGGCCGGTCGCCGCGCGCTGAACCGAGAGTGACGTCATGTACAACCTTCCCGATGATCGTGGCCATTTTGGCCCTTATGGCGGCGTGTTCGTCGCCGAAACGCTGATTCACGCGCTCGGCGAGCTGCGCGCCGCCTACGAGAAGTTCAAGGGCGAGCCCGAGTTCGTCGCCGAATATAACCGTGAGCTGAAGCATTTCGTCGGCCGACCGTCGCCGGTCTATCACGCGCAGCGCTGGAGCGAGCAGCTCGGCGGCGCGCAGATCTACCTGAAACGCGAGGATTTGAACCACACCGGCGCGCATAAGGTGAACAACGTGATCGGCCAGGCGCTGCTCGCGAAACGCATGGGCAAGCCGCGCGTGATCGCGGAGACGGGCGCGGGCCAGCACGGCGTCGCGACCGCGACGATCTGCGCGCGTTTCGGGATGGAGTGCGTCGTCTACATGGGCGCCGAGGACGTGCGCCGGCAGGCGGCGAACGTATACCGGATGAAGCTGCTCGGCGCGACCGTCGTGCCGGTCGAATCCGGCTCGCGCACGTTGAAGGACGCGCTGAACGAAGCGATGCGCGACTGGGTCACGAACATCGAGAACACGTTCTACATCATCGGCACGGTCGCGGGTCCGCACCCGTATCCGATGATGGTGCGCGACTTCCAACGCGTGATCGGCGACGAATGCCGCGTGCAGATGCCCGAGCTGGTCGGTCGCCAGCCGGACGCGGTGATCGCTTGCATCGGTGGCGGCTCGAATGCGATGGGAATTTTCTATCCGTATATCGAGGACGAGTCGGTCCGGCTGATCGGCGTCGAGGCCGCCGGCGACGGGATCGATACCGGCCGCCATTCGGCTTCTCTGCTCGCGGGCACGCCGGGCGTGCTGCACGGCAATCGCACGTATCTGCTGCAGGACGAGAACGGCCAGATCATCGAGACGCATTCGGTGTCGGCGGGCCTCGATTATCCGGGCGTCGGCCCCGAACACGCGTGGCTGAAGGACAGCGGCCGCGCGCAGTACGTGAGCATCACCGACGACGAGGCGCTCAACGCGTTCCACGACTGCTGCCATATCGAAGGAATCATCCCGGCGCTCGAATCGAGCCACGCGCTCGCGTATGCGACCAAGCTCGCGCCGACGCTGCCGAAGGACAAGATTCTGCTGGTGAACCTGTCCGGGCGCGGCGACAAGGACATGCACACGGTCGCCGAGCGATCGGGCATCGCGCTTTGAGCTGAATCCTGAATCCAAACGATGCGTGATCTGATCGAAGACCCGGCCGGCGGCGCGGCGAGCGAAGCGCAGGCGACGCTCGCCGCCGTGCCCGAGCGCGTGCTGCCCGCCGGCGTCGAACTTTACAACCGCGATTTCCTGACCGACGCCGCGCGGCTGCCGGACGCATCGATCGACCTGATCGTCGCCGATCCGCCGTATGGGCTCGGCAAGGACTACGGCAATGACTCCGACAAGCGCTCGGCCGACGCGCATCTTGCGTGGACGCGCGAGTGGCTGGGGCTGGCGATTCCGAAGCTCAAGCCGAGCGGGTCGCTGTACGTGTTCTGCACATGGCAGTACGCGCCGGAGATCTTCAGCTTCCTGAAGACGAAGCTCACGATGATCAACGAGATCATCTGGGACCGGCGCGTGCCGAGCATGGGCGGCACGACGCGCCGCTTCACGTCGGTGCACGACAACATAGGTTTTTTCGCGGTATCGAAAAGCTATTATTTCGATCTCGATCCGGTCCGCATCCCATACGACGCCGAAACGAAGAAGGCGCGCTCGCGCAAGCTGTTCGAAGGCAGCAAGTGGCTCGAGCTGGGCTACAACCCGAAGGACGTCTGGTCGGTTTCGCGCCTGCACCGGCAGCACGCCGAGCGCGTCGATCATCCGACCCAAAAGCCGCTGGAAATCATCGAGCGGATGGTGCTCGCGAGCTGCCCGCCGGGCGGCCGCGTGCTCGATCCGTTCATGGGCAGCGGCACGACCGCGGTGGCTTGCGCGCGGCAGCGGCGCGACTTCATCGGCTATGAGATCAACGAAAGCTATTGCGAGATCGCGCGCGCGCGCGTCGCGTCGCTGGTCGCGCCGGCCGGCGCGTGAGCCGCGATGTGCCGTGCGAAACGCGCGCGCACGATCACTTTGCATCGGAGCGCGGCGCGCTGACGCGCCCGCTCCGAATCGACACAGGAACTTTTCATGTCCCGTATTCAGAACACCTTCGCCGCACTCGCCGCCCAAGGCCGCAAAGGGCTGATTCCGTTCATCACCGCGGGCGATCCTGATCCGGCGCTGACCGTCGAGCTGATGCACGCGCTGGCCGATGGCGGCGCCGACGTGATCGAGCTTGGCGTGCCGTTCTCCGATCCAATGGCCGACGGCCCGGTGATCCAGCGTTCGTCCGAGCGCGCACTCGCGAAAGGCGTGACGCTGCGCAGCGTGCTTGCCGACGTGAAGCGCTTTCGCGAGCGCGATGCGAACACGCCCGTCGTGCTGATGGGCTATGCGAATCCGATCGAGCGAATGGGCTCGGCGGCATTCGCCGCCGCCGCGCGCGACGCAGGCGTCGACGGCGTGCTGGTCGTCGACTATCCGCCCGAGGAATCGGCCGATTTTGCCGCGGCGATGCGCGCGGCGGGCATCGATCCGATCTTCCTGCTCGCGCCGACGTCGACCGACGAGCGGATCGCCGCGCTCGGCAAGGTGGCGAGCGGTTATATCTATTACGTGTCGCTCAAAGGGGTGACGGGCGCCGCAAATCTGGATGTTTCCAGCATTGCGGGTAAAATCCCGGCCATCAAGTCGCGCGTGCCGCTGCCGGTCGGGGTCGGTTTCGGAATTCGCGATGCCGAAACCGCGCGGGCGGTGGCGGGCGTCGCGGATGCCGTCGTGATCGGCAGCCGTCTCGTCCAGTTGCTCGAGCAGGCCGAGCCGGCGCGCGCGGCCGACGAGTTGAAGGCGTTCATCGCCAGCGTGCGTGCGGCGCTCGACCGCGCGGACAAGCCGGCCGCGTAGTCGTGGCGAGCGGCGCGGCGCGTGCGCGGCGCCAACCGATAGCAAAAGAATCGCGGGTCCGGACGCCGTTCGTCCGGCCCGTCACCGAACAGGAAACCATACGATGAGCTGGCTCGACAAACTGTTGCCGCCGAAGATCAAGCAGACCGATCCGAAAAGCCGCAAGGGGATTCCCGAGGGCCTGTGGGTCAAATGCCCGTCGTGCGAGGCGGTGCTGTACCGCAACGATGTCGACGCGAATCAGCACGTGTGCCCGAAGTGCGATCATCACATGCGCATCGGCGCGCGGGAGCGTCTCGATTCGTTGCTCGATCCGGAAGGCCGCTACGAGATCGGCCAGGAAATCCTCCCGGTCGACACGCTGAAGTTCAAGGACAGCCGCAAGTATCCGGATCGTCTGAAGGAAGCGATGGACGACACGGGCGAAACCGATGCGCTCGTCGTGATGGGCGGCGCGATTCATACGCTGCCCGTCGTGGCTGCGTGTTTCGAGTTTTCGTTCATGGGCGGCTCGATGGGCTCGGTCGTCGGCGAGCGTTTCGTGCGCGGTGCGCAGAACGCGCTCGAGCAGCAGGTGCCGTTCATCTGCTTTGCCGCTTCGGGCGGCGCGCGGATGCAGGAAAGCCTGCTGTCGCTGATGCAGATGGCCAAGACCACCGCGATGCTGACCAAGCTCGCCGACGCGAAGCTGCCGTTCATCTCGGTGCTGACCGATCCGACGATGGGCGGCGTGTCCGCCAGCTTCGCATTCCTGGGCGACGTCGTGATCGCCGAGCCCAAGGCGCTGATTGGTTTTGCCGGCCCGCGCGTGATCGAGCAGACGGTCCGCGAGAAGCTGCCGGAAGGGTTCCAGCGCGCCGAATTCCTGCTCAAATCGGGCGCGATCGACATGATCGTCGATCGCCGCAAGATGCGCGACGAGATCGCGCAGTTGCTCGCGCTGCTGCAGCGTCAGCCGGTCGACGCGCTTGCGTGACGCATGCCGCCGCGCGTGACGCGACGGCACCCGCGCGCCGTCTGGTTCGCGCCGGGCGGCGCGTTTGCTTTTGGTGCGGGCGCGCCGGACCGGATTCCGGCGACGCGGCCGGGCTTGGCTGCCGCTGCGCCGACGCAGGTGCGGCGAGCGTTCTTCCCAACGTGGCCTCCGCTCGAGCCTGTTGCCGCCGCCCGCGATGCCACTCTGATTCCCGGCTGAAACGATGAACACTTTTCCCACCCTAGACGCGTGGCTTTCGCATCTCGAAAGCGCGCATCCCGTCGGCATCGACATGGGCCTGACCCGCATCGGCAAGGTAAAGGACGCGCTGAAACTCGCGTTCGCGTGCCCGGTGATCACGGTCGGCGGCACGAACGGCAAGGGTTCGACCTGTGCGTTTCTCGAGGCGATTCTCGTGCGCGCGGGCTACAAGGTCGGCTGCCATACGTCGCCACATCTGTTGCGCTTCAACGAGCGTGCGCGGCTCGATGGCAGGATCGTCGAAGACGACGAACTGCTGCCGCACTTCAATGCGGTCGAGGCCGCGCGCGCGAGCCTGCCGGAGCCGGTGACGCTTACCTACTTCGAATTCACGACGCTGGCGATCATGCACCTGTTCGCGTCGCGCGGGCTCGACGCGGTCATCCTCGAAGTCGGGCTCGGCGGCCGTTTGGATGCGGTGAACGTGATCGACACCGATTGCGCGATCGTCACGAGCATCGATATCGATCACATCGAATATCTCGGCGGCACCCGCGAGCAAATCGCGTTCGAGAAAGCGGGCATTTTCCGGCCGGGCAGGCCCGCGATCTGCGGCGATCCGGCCGTGCCGTCCACGCTCGTCGATCATGCGCAGTCGATCGGCGCGGATCTGTGGCTCGTCGGGCGCGACTTCCGCTTCGTCACGCAGCCTGGCAGCGAGCGCCAGCAATGGTCTTACGTCGGGCGCGACAGGCGCTATCCGTCGCTCGCTTACCCGGCGCTGCGCGGCGCGAACCAGCTGCTCAACGCGTCGGCCGCGCTTGCCGCGCTCGAGGCGTTGCGCGAGACGCTGCCGGTGTCCGCGCAGGACATCCGGCTCGGGCTCGCGAACGTCGAGCTGCCGGGACGTTTCCAGGTTTTGGCCGGCAAGCCGCTCGTGCTGCTCGACGTCGCGCACAACCCGCACGCGGCCGCCGTGCTCGCGCAAAACCTCGACAGCATGGGCTATTACCCATACACGCATGCGGTGTTCGGCGCGATGGCCGACAAGGATCTGCCGGGCATCGTCGCGCGCCTGAAAGGCGTGATCGATCACTGGCATTTGACCGACCTGCCGCTGCCGCGTGCGGCAGCGGCGGACGTGCTTGAGCGCGTGCTGCACGGCGCGGGCGTCGACGACGGCGAGCAGCACAGCGTCAAGCGTTATGCGACGCCGGCCGAAGCGTTCATCGGCGCGCTAAAAAGTGCATCCGACAATGATAGAATCGTGGTTTTCGGCAGCTTCTACACGGTAGCGGGTGTGATGCCCGTCGTGGACCGCCGCCATGGCCCGGCTTGACGCACGGGTCGTCGTTTCGGATTCAGCCATTCATGGGAATTTTCTCGTTCGGCAAGAAGGATGATGACGCGCCGCAACGGCGCGGCTCGCGAACCGGTTCTCGGAGCGTTCGCAGCGAACGTGTCGAACGCGTCGAGCGTCGTGCGCGCCGCACCGAGCGGCCCGATACCGATGCGCTGATGCTCGATCCGACCCTCCCTGAAAAACAGCGCGCGCGCCGGCGGCTCGTCGGCGCGATCGCGCTGGTGATCGCCGCGGTGGTCGTGCTGCCGATGGTGCTCGACTCGCATCCGAAGCCCGTGACCGACGATGTCGCGATCGATATCCCGAATCGCCCGTCGCATCAGGCGGCCGCCGCGAATGACGAGGACGCGTCCGACGCTCAGTCGGGCGCCGCGCAGGACGAGCCTGCGGCGTCCGAGACAGCCGCGCCGGCGGACACAGCGCCTGCGCCGGCTGCCCCCGCGAAAGCGAAATCAGCGAAATCCGTTGCGAAGCAGGCCGATGCTGCCGTCAACGCCCCGGCCGCCACACCGAAGTCCGCCGAGCCGGCGGCGCGCGCGAGCGCGGACGCGAACGGCGAGTCCAAGCCGTCCGCGTCGGCATCCGGTGCGCGCTTCGCGGTGCAGCTCGGCACGTTCCACGACGATACGGCCGCCCGTGACTGGGCGACAAAGCTCAAGGCTGCGGGCGTGCCCGCCTATGTTGAGCATCGCAAGCAGGCCGATGGCAGTACGGCTACACTGTTGCGCGCGGGGCCGTTCGCCGATCGCGCCGCCGCATCCGCCGCGATCGCCAAGGTCCGCGACGCGGGCTTGACGCAGTAACGGCCGGCAGTCACGGACGACGGGACGATGCTGACCGCTTTCGATTACGCTGTTTTGCTGGTGGTTGCGTTGTCGGCGTTGCGCGGCGCTTGGCGCGGCTTCGTCGGCGAGGTGTTCGGCTTGGTGGGCTGGATCGCCGCGTTTTTGATCGCATGCCGCTTCGTCGGCGCGGTGGTGCCGTATATTCCGGCGAACTGGCCGGGTGGCGCGTTGACACAATGGGTCGTCGCGTTTGCGCTGATCGTGATCGGGGTCGTGCTCGTGGCGAGCGTCGCGAATGCGCTGCTGTCGCGCATTGCGCAGGCGACGGGCCTGGGCGGCGTCGACCGCTCGCTCGGCATGATGTTCGGCGTCGTGCGCGGCGTGCTGCTGGTACTGCTGCTCGTTGCCGCCGGCGGGCTGACCGAATTGCCGAAACAGGATTTCTGGCGCGACGCGTTGTTGCGCCCCTACGCCGAGCAAGGCGTGCGAGAGCTGAAGCCGTTCTTGCCCGACGGGCTCGCCACGTACATCCATGTTTGATACGCGGCAAGCCGAACCGATTTTTGTATCCTTGAAGGACATGCCATGTGCGGCATCGTAGGCGTTATCTCCCAGTCTCCGGTCAACCAACTCATTTATGACAGCCTGCTGCTGTTGCAGCATCGCGGTCAGGACGCGGCGGGCATCGCGACGGCGGACGGCAGTAATTTCCATATGTACAAGGCGAACGGCATGGTGCGCGACGTGTTCCGCACGCGCAACATGCGCAGCCTGCCCGGCACGGCCGGGATCGGTCAAGTCCGTTATCCGACGGCGGGTTCCGCGTCGAGTGAGGCTGAGGCGCAGCCGTTCTACGTGAACGCGCCGTTTGGCATCGTGCTGTCGCACAACGGCAACCTGACGAACTGGGAACAGTTGAAGGACGAGATGTTCCGGATCGATCGCCGACACATCAATACGAATTCCGATAGCGAAGTGCTGCTGAACGTGCTCGCGCACGAGCTGCAACTGTCGACGACGGGCCTCGAACTCGATCCGGATTCGTTGTTCAAGGCAGTTGCGGGCGTGCACCGCCGCGCGCACGGCTCGTATGCGATCGTCGCGCTGATTGCCGGCTACGGGCTGCTCGCGGTTCGCGATCCGTTCGGCATCCGCCCGCTTTGCATCGGCAAGCTCGAGAGCGAGCGCGGCACCGAATGGATGGTCGCGTCGGAATCGGTCGCGGTGGAAGGTATCGGCTTCGAGTTCGTCCGCGACGTGCAGCCGGGCGAGGCAGTGTTCATCGACAACGACGGCAAGTTCCATAGCCGTCAGTGCGCGGAGCGCCCGAGCCTGAACCCGTGCATGTTCGAGTACGTGTATCTCGCGCGGCCCGATTCGTGCCTCGACGGCGTGCCCGTCTACAACGTGCGGCTGCGCATGGGTGACTATCTCGCGGAGAAGATCATGCGCGAGTTGCCGAACGTGCCGATCGATGTCGTAATGCCGATCCCCGACTCGTCGCGGCCGGCCGCGATGCAGGTGGCGGCGAAGCTCGGCGTCGAGTATCGCGAGGGCTTCTTCAAGAACCGCTATGTCGGCCGCACCTTTATCATGCCGGGCCAGGCGGTACGCAAGAAATCGGTGCGCCAGAAGTTGAACGCGATGAGCATCGAGTTCAAGGACAAGCATGTGCTGATCGTCGACGATTCGATTGTGCGCGGCACCACGTCGCACGAGATCGTGCAGATGGCACGCGACGCGGGCGCGAAATCAGTGATCTTCGCGTCGGCCGCGCCGCCTGTGAAGTTTCCTAACGTCTACGGGATCGATATGCCGACGCGTGGCGAACTCGTCGCGCATGGCCGCGGCGACGACGAAGTCGCGCGGATCATCGGCGCGGATTATCTGATCTATCAGGACGTCGGCGATTTGCGCCGCGCGGTGCGCGATATCAATCCGAAGCTCGAGAGTTTCGAGGCGTCGTGCTTCGACGGCGTGTACATCACCGGCGATGTCACTCCCGAGTATCTCGATTCGATCGAGCGGGCGCGTTTGACACCGGCGTCGCAGGCCGACCGCGATTCGAGCAGCGACGGTGCGCGTTCGCAGATGAACCTGCAATTATCGGCGCAATGAGCGGCTGGCCGCGCGTACCGGAAAGGCGTGATACGATGACACTTTGCGTCGATTTGATTTCAGCTTGCGGACGCGGGGCGACCCGAAACAGCTAAAGCGAAGGCCGGCAGTATTCCGCCGGCCTGAGTCGATAAGCTGTCGTACCGCACCAAGCCCGCTGATGCCGACGCATTAGCGGGCTTTTTGTTGGGTCCGCGCATTTCGTCTTTGCCCGCCGCGCGCGGCGCGCGACGCAAATGCGCTCGAAAACGGAAAACGAAACATGCACGACTCCCTGAACTTCGATACGCTGGCCGTCCGCTCGGGTACGCTGCGCAGTGAATTCAACGAGCATTCGGAAGCGCTCTTTCTGACATCGAGCTTCTGTTACGCGAACGCCGCCGAGGCGGCCGAGCGGTTCAAACACTCCGAGGACTACTACACGTATTCGCGCTTCACGAACCCGACCGTCACGATGTTTCAGGAGCGGCTTGCGGCGCTCGAAGGCGGCGAGGCGTGCATTGCGACGGCTTCCGGAATGGCGGCGATCACGTCTGTCGTCATGGCGGCGTTGCAGGCGGGCGATCACATCGTCAGCTCGCGCAGCTTGTTCGGCTCGACGCTCGGCCTGTTCGGGCAGATCTTCAGCAAGTTCGGTATCCAAACGACTTTCGTCGATCCGGCCGATCTCGGCGCGTGGCGCGCCGCCGTGCGGCCCGAGACGAAGCTGTTGTTCGTCGAGACGCCGTCGAATCCGCTTACCGAACTCGCCGACATCGAGGCGATCGGCAAGATCGCGAAGGAAGCGGGCGCGCTGTTTGTTGTCGACAACTGCTTCTGCAGCCCGGTGCTGCAACAGCCGCTGAAGCTCGGCGCCGACGTCGTGATGCACTCGGCAACCAAGTTCCTCGATGGTCAGGGCCGCGTGCTCGGCGGCGCGCTTGTCGGCTCGAAGGCGTTCATCATGGAAAAAGTGTTTCCGTTCGTGCGCACTGCGGGGCCGACGCTTTCCGCGTTCAATGCGTGGGTGTTGCTCAAGGGAATGGAGACGCTGTCGCTGCGTGTGAACAAGCAGTCGGAAAACGCACTCGACATTGCTCGATGGCTCGAAGCGCATCCTGCCGTCAAGCGCGTGTTCTATCCGGGGCTCGAGTCGCATCCGCAATATGCGCTCGCGAAACGCCAGCAGAAATCCGGCGGCTCGGTGGTGTCGTTCGAACTGAAGGGCGACACGCCCGAGCAGCAGCGCGCGAACGCTTGGCGCGTGATCGACGGCACGACGATCGTGTCGATTACCGCGAACCTGGGCGACACTCGCACGACGATCACGCATCCCGCGACGACCACGCATAGCCGGATCACGCCGCAAGCGCGCGAAGCGGCCGGCATCACCGAAGGGCTGATCCGGCTTGCAGTCGGCCTCGAGGACCCGGTGGACATCCGCGGCGATCTCGCGCGCGGGCTCGCAGGCTGACCGTTTTTTTCTGACTATTGGCGATTGCAGACGATGAACCGATACGTTCCCTCCATTCGCACCGCGCTTGCCGGATGCGTGCTGTCGCTCGCGACAGCATGGGTGTGTGCGCAAACTCCGCCTCAGTCCAACGACAATGCATCGCCGCCGTCCGGCTATCGGCAGCCGCCGAAGGCGATTCTGGACGTGATGCGCGCGCCGCTTCCGCCCGTGCCCGTGATCAGCCCGACTACCGACCGGATGTTGCTGGTGTCGGTGCAGGAATATCCGTCGATCACGCGCGTCGCAACACCGTTCCTGCCGCTGGCGGGCGTGCGCATCGAGCCGGGCAATCGCAGTCGGCACGATACGCCAGGCGGCTATGGCATCCCGAAATGCGCGACGGCTTATTCGCTTGCTCGTATCCCCGGCGGGGACTCGCGTCCCGTCAACTTGCCGGCGAACGGCTGCGCGAGCGAGCCGTTATGGAATGCGAACGGCCGATCGTTCGCGTTCTCGAACGTGACGACGAACGCGGTTGAGCTATGGATCGGCGACGGTGAGACGGGCGCGGTGCATCAGGTTCGCGGCGTCAAACTCAACCCGATGTTCGGTGGAGACGTCTTTTGGATGCCTGATCAAAAGACGCTGCTCGTCAAGCTCGTGCCGCCGGGGCAGGGGCCCGCACCAGCGGCCGGCGATGCGCTGGCCGGCCCGAGCGTGCAGGAGTCCGACGGCCGCTCCGGCCAGAGCAGCACGTATGAAGCGCGTGACACGCTGAAGAGCGCGCGCGACGAGGCGCTGTTCGATTATTACGGCACGTCGCAACTCGCACTCGTCGATGCGCGCAGCGGCGCGGTCACGCTGCTCGGCGAACCGGCGCTTTACGACGGGCTTTCTTCGGCGCCGGATGGTCGCCACCTCCTGGTGTCGACGATTCGCCGCCCCTATTCGTACATCACGACGGCCAGCCGCTTTCCGCACGACTATACAGTCTGGGATATCGCGGATCGCGCCAAGATCGTGACACGCAGGATCGCGGCGCGCCCGCTCGCGGACCGCGTGCCGATTCGCGGCGTGCCGACCGGGCCGCGCGATTTCTCGTGGCGACCGACCGAGCCGGCAACGTTGGTCTGGGCGGAAGCGCTCGACAGCGGCGATTGGAACGTCAACGTGCCCGAGCGCGACAAGGTGATGATGCTGAAAGCGCCGTTCGATGGTGCGCCGCGTGAAGTGCTGCGGTTGCGGCAGCGTTATGCGGGCTTCGCGTGGACCGAACGGCCGGATCTCGCGCTGCTGACTGAATACGACGAGAACCGCCAATGGCAGCGCAGCTTCATCGTCGATGTCGATACGCCGAGTCCCGCGCCGCGCCTGTTGTGGGATATGTCCGTCAATGAGCGGTACGCGGACCCCGGCAATCCGGTCAGCCGCGTGTTGCCGAACGGGTTTCGCGTTGCCCGCGTCGCTGACGGCGCGATTTTCCTGCGTGGCGCGGGCGCGTCGCCGGACGGCAGCCGCCCGTTTCTCGATCGGCTCGACCTCGGCACGCTGAAAACGGAGCGTTTGTTCCGCAGCGAGAAAGCTGCATACGAGTGGTTCGTCGCATTCGCACCGCATGATCTGCATACACTGCTGACTTGGCGCCAGTCGTCGGTCGAGCCGCCGAATCTGTTTTTGCGTTCGCTGGGCGAGCGTATCGACGCGCCCGCGGGCGAGGCGATCTATGCATCGAACCGCACGCCTGTCACACATCTGAGCGATCCGACGCCGATCGTGCGGCAAATTCATAAACGTCTCGTTCGATACAAGCGTGCCGACGGACTCGAGCTTTCGTTTACGCTATACACGCCGCCCGGCTATCGGGAAGGTACGCGAGTGCCTGCGGTGCTGTCAGCCTATCCGCTCGATTATGCGGACGCCGCGACGGCCGGGCAGGTCAGCGGTTCGCAGGAAACGTTTACGCGGCTGCATGGCTATCAGCTTCTGCTGCTTGCTGGCTATGCCGTGATCGACAACGTGTCGTTCCCGATCATCGGCGATCCCAAGCGGGCCTACGACACCTATAACGAGCAGCTCGTCGCCGATGCGAAGGCGGCCGTCGACGAGGCGGTTCGGCTCGGCGTAGTCGATCCGCAGCGCATCGGTGTCACCGGCCACAGCCATGGCGCGCTGATGACCGTCAACCTGCTCGCGCATTCCGATCTGTTCCGCGCCGGCGCCGCGACGAGCGGCTCGTACAACAAGACGCTGACGCCGTTTGGATTCCAAAACGAAAGACGAACCGTGTGGCAGGCGCAGGATGTTTACCTGAAGGTGTCGCCGTTCTTTTATGCGGACAAGCTGAAAACGCCGCTGCTGATCGTGCATGGCGCGGACGACGCAAATCCGGGCACGACGCCGCTGCAGGCGACGCTGCTGTACGAAGCGATTCGCGGCAACGGTGGCACGGCGCGTCTGGTGATGTTGCCGCATGAGCCACACTGGTATACGGCGTTCGAATCAAACGAGCAGTTGGTTGCCGATATGCTGGACTGGTTCGATCGCTATGTGAAGCCGGCGCCGCCGGCGGCCGGTTCGAACGCGGGCGGCGCTGTGCCGCCGCAGCACGAACCGTCATGATGTGAGAGGGCGCCGGCGCATGGGAAACCATGGGGCCGGCGCCCAATGGCGCCGTCGGTTCGCAGCGATGGCCGGCATGCCGAATCGTTTCGATGACCGGCGCTGCGGATATATGGCCTCGGCCCCGATATTCACCGCGTGGCGCGGATGAATCAAAAGCTGCTCATTGCCAACTGCCCGCTTTACACGGCGCCGTGCCCATTTGTCACACCGCCGTATTTTCCCCGAATCATCAGATATTTGCCTGATCGCTCGCATGCTGCGATCGGCGCGTCTACCTGGCGGACATGCTTGTATTGCCGGTGTCTGCTTTAGCAAACGATAGCGTTTAGTCATTCTAATTTTTTAATAAGAACCCGCTTGCTCATTAAAATTGACGTCGGTAGCATGTGCCGGATCGAATTCGCGATGCCCTATTTCTGGGGGAGACGATCTCGGATTTTGAGATTCATTAAATAAACAATTAACTGACGAATCAATTGATCTTCCTGTGGGGGCAATCGAAGGAATCGGAAATAGTTTGATCGATTCGACGATCGTGCGCGCCCCTTCACATTCGGTCGATGCGCAAAAAAGCTGGCTGCAAGCGCTCGGGCAATTCCGAGCCTGGCTCAGCGCCGAGTGGTGTTTGTCGGCGGATACATAGGGAAAACCACTGTGGGTCGATCGAGATCGACAGATGGGCTCATGGCATTGGGTGTGCGCAGGCTATCGTGCCGGGCATGCGCGCAGAAAGCCGGCCGTCATCCGCTTTGCTCGGCTCTCGAAGGAACGCGCTGATCCAGCCGTGCGCTGGGGCGCGCACGCGACATCATCGAGCGCTTGCTGACCGAATCGAACATTTCCTCCGGGTTTCTCCGTGGCGCGCTGAACGTGCCTAAAAACCATTGCGTATCGACGGCACACGCCGCCGCATTTGGAACTTGTGCAAAAGGGCGCGGTGCGTGATTTCGGCGACTCAATGCGAATTGATGAAAGGGATGCGTAAGTCATCGGCGGCACACGCGACGCAATTTTTTTGGCTGCATTTATGCACCTGAAATCAACATAAAAAGAATCGATAGCTGGCGAGAAAGTATGCATGGAATGAGTTGTTGCGATGCTGACGAGCGGCAAACATGAGCAACGGAGCTGAAGCCGTTGGCTCTATCAAAACCATTCTTCCAAGGAGCTTCGTCGTCATGCAGGAAATCGCGGTGTTATGCAGCCTTGCTGCAGTATTTTTCGTGCTCATTGCGAGCCCAGGGCCCAATTTTCTCGTCATCACCCAAATCGCTATTAACGAATCCCGGCTTCATGCGATTTGCACGGGATTGGGCGTCGCGTCCGGCAGCGTGCTATGGGCAAGCGCCGCCGCCGCCGGGCTCGGTCTGGTATTTGCGCGGTGGCCTTTGACTCAACCCGCGCTGCAATTATTGGGAGGAGCCTATCTCGTGCATGTGGGACTGAAAATATGGCGTAACGCGCATCAGCCGTTGGGGCAGAAGAAAGTCGATAAGTCTGCTTATCAATCGTTGTTCAAGGCGTACCGCTTCGGCCTGGCCACCAACCTGACCAATCCGAAAGCACTGGTTTTCTACACCAGCGTATTCACCAGCCTGTTGATTCCAGGTCTCGCGCCGTGGACCAAGCCGGCCGCGATCGCATTGATCGCCGTGCTGGCGTCATCGTGGTTCGTCACGCTTGCGACGCTGTTCTCGGTGAACCGCGTGCAGCACGTCTATCGCCTCGCAAAGACACGTATCGATCAGATCACCGCCGCATGCTTGACGGTATTCGGCGTCAAGCTGATCTGGGGTCTCGTCAGCATGCTGCCGATTCATTTGCATGCCTGACCATTTCGTCGTCGCAATCAAGGAGCGCGAACCATGACATATCAAGAAGTACCGTGTATCGACTGGCACTACCCCACCGCAATCAAGGTCGGTCCGGGCCGTATACGCGAAACCCCGCACTGGTGCCTTCAGCACGGCATCACCCGACCGCTGCTAGTGACGGACCCGTTCATCGCGGAGCAGCCGTATACCGGCACGCTGATCGAGAGATTTCGCGCTGCCGGGATCGACGTGCAACTGTTTGATCAGATCAAGGGCAACCCGACCGGGGGCAACGTCGCAGCCGGGTTGGACGTATATCGGCGCAGCGAGCGCAACGGCGTGGTTGCGCTCGGCGGCGGATCGCCGATCGACGCCGCCAAGGCTATCGCACTGATGACGGGGCAGACGGGGCAACTGTGGGACTACGAGGACGTCGGCAACCCCGAGGCGACGATCAACGCCGCCGGCATCGCGCCGATGATCGCGATTCCGACCACGGCGGGCACGGGCTCGGAAACGGGCCGCGCAGCGGTCATCACCGATGAGCAGGCGCGCGTGAAGCGCACCATGCTGCACTTGAAGATGATGCCGCGCGTCGCGATTCTGGATGCGGAACTGACGCTGGGTTTGCCGCCCGGGCTGACTGCCGCCACTGGCATGGATGCGTTGACCCATTGTCTCGAAGCGTGGTGTTCGCCGGTGTATCACCCGATGGCCGAAGGCATTGCCGCCGAAGGCATGCGTCTGATTCGGCATGCACTGCCGGCGGTGCTGAGCGACGGCAACGACGTGCATGCGCGCCAGCAGATGCTGGTTGCGTCGGCGCTTGGCGCTGCGTCGTTCCAGCGAGGACTGGGTGCGGTGCATGCGATGGCGCAGACGTTGGGCGCGTTGTACGACGCGCATCACGGTTTGCTCAATGCAGTGCTGTTGCCGTATGTGCTTCGCGCGAATGCGGCGATGCCACAGGAGCCGCTCGAGCGGTTGGCCCGTTATTTGGATCTGCCCGGCACGGGGCTCGAGGCGATCCTGCAATGGGTGCTAACGCTGCGCCGCGAAGGCGGCATCCCGCACACGCTGCGCACGTTGGGCATAGACGGTTCGCAGACCGATTTGATTTGCCGGATGGCCGTGGCTGACGGTTGTTCGAACACGAATCCGGTAGCGGTGTCGACCGACTATTACCGTCGATTGCTGGATTGCGCATTGGACGGCGTGCTCTGATCCGTCCATGGCCGCGCCGGCGCTCCGCTCGCCGGCCGGCGGCACCGCTTTTTTCCGTCATCGTTTGGAAATCGTTCGAGGGATGTTTTGATGCCTGCGCCGGGCCGAGGCGAGGCTATCGCGATACATGGGATTCGATTGCGTAAGTGACCGCGCATTCGATTCCTGTCGCAAACGGCTTTTCGTACTGGTTACGAAAAAGCCCGGTTTCTCCTGGGCGTAAGAATCAGTGCGAATAACCCCAGTATCTAAGAAATTACGCCAGAGATTTGACGAATTTATGAGAATAAGTCATTTTAATGCGTTCAGGGCAGTAGCGGAAACGGGCAGCTTCAGTTCGGCGGCGGCTGAATTAGGCTGTACGCAATCCAATATCAGTCATGCGATATCCGAAGTCGAGAAATTCGTCGGCGAGCGCCTGTTCGTGCGCTCCCGGGCTGGTTGCGTGCTGACCGACGCGGGTGCGGAGTTAATCATCAAGACGGGCAATCTGCTCGATATCGTCAACGACATGCTTGGTAAAACACTGTCGTCGCGGCCGGTGCGCATTTCGACGCTACGCAGCGTCGGAACCGGATTGCTTGCGCAACTGATGTCCGATTTGAGTAAGGTGCGTGCGGACATCCGGGTGGAAATCCTCGACGACACCGAGCGAGAGGAATCCGTGCTCGATGTGCTCAACGAGCTTGGTGCTGATATCGCGATCGTCACCAACATGGAGGCAGAGAAGTATATTTCGCGCGCGTTCGTCAAGGACCGATACGTCGCCGTGTTGCCACCCGATATCGCAATGCAAGGCACGCTGCGTTGGGATCAATTGCAGTCGCTAAATTTCATTCAGCAGAACAACCCGCATAGTATTCAGGCGGTGGCGAGCCTGCGCAATTACGGCGTGCATTTGCGAAGCTTCTACAAGATCGCCAGCGTCGACAGCATTTTGTCGATGGTGGAAAATGGGGTGGGTTTTTCGATCGTGCCGCAACTGGCATTGCCGGAGAATCCGAAGACATACCGGATTGCCGTGTTGCCGCAATTGATTGAACGCGAACTGGTCGTGTTGAGTCGACCCTATTCGATGCTGAGCCATGCCGCCCGCACGGTGCTGGATTTCATTTGCGACAAGCCGACGCTGCGCAAGACGTCGGCCTATCGGCGCCAGGTGATCGAACTGGCGGCGTGAGCGCGGTGCGGTTTCGCCGCCGCAGCCGCTGCATGGGCATGCGTGCGGCTCATCGCGCGGGAGCTTGACCGAAGCGTGCGCTCAAGGCTGCTGCTGAGCGCACGCTGGATTGAACACCCGCTTGGTCGACGGCGGATTGTTCGCCAGCTTGTTCGCCGGGCGGCGCGGCCGGGCCACCAATTCGCCACCGCAGTTCGGGCATTTGCCTTTCAGTACGTTGGTTGCGCAGTCCGCGCAAAACGTACACTCGAAAGAACAGATCCGCGCATCGGCATCCGGCGGCAGATCCTTGTCGCAGCATTCACATCCCGGTCTGAGTTCCAGCATCGGCTTCTCCTTTGTTATCGAGGTGGTGAAAAAACGTGCGTGCCTGGCGATCCGGGTAACGCATCACCGGGCTCGGATGTGGCGTTGAGGCGATGGGCAGCATAGCAGGTTTTCGCCCTGCACAAAACGGGTTTGCCCACGCGTGATAAGCATGCCAAATCGGGCCGTGCCTGCATATTCCCACGATTAAAACCGGCATATCAAGCATTTCCATTAATGCTTGGAAATGAGTTATTAGCGCAATCGGTTGTTCGCGCAAAGGCGCCCGCTCAGAATCGGCAGCTCATCTTCAACACAAATAGGGTGGATGAACATCATGCCGAAATTCGATCTTTATCGAAAAATCAGATGGCACGCGCTGGTGCACGAATACGGGCTCGACGGCCAGCGCCTGCTGCCGTGGGACGGATATTCGATGCCGTTCGGCGGCGGTTGGTGCGTCGTGCGTCCCCATACGGTCAGCGAGCCGCACACGCAGATCGACCAGGAATTGTTCATCGCGATCAAGGGTAAGGGTTCCGTAGTGATCGGCGAGACGACCTATCCGTTCGAGATGGGCGACATCGTCGTGATTCCTAAGCACACGAACCATTACGTGATCAACGATTCGGACGAAGACTTTCATTTTTACGTGATCTGGTGGGACGAAGCGCATGTCAAGCGCTATATGAACGAACTCAATGACGAGACGGGGTGCCTGAATGACTAAATTCGTCGTTACCATCACGCCGCCGACGCCGAACGGCGATCTGCACATCGGCCATCTCGCCGGCCCGTTCCTGGCCGCCGACGTATTTGCGAGGGCGCAGCGTCAACGCGGGCACGAGTGCGTGCTGATCTCGTATTCGGACGACTATCAGTCGTACATGCTGCGCAAGGGCCGCGAGTTGGCAACCGACCCGGTCGCGCTGGCGCGTGCCAATACCGAGAAGATCAACGCGACTCTGGCGGCTGCGGACGTGCAGATCGACCATTGGCACCAGCCCTATGAGAACGCGTATTTCGCCGAAGCCGTGCGTCGCGTCTATCGGGCGGCGCAAGACAAGCAGGCGTTCGACATCAGGATTTCGGACGAACCCTATTGTCCGTCGTGCAATGTTTGGGGATACGAAGCATTCGGGCGCGGCAATTGCAACTACTGCGGCGCGGATTCGGATGCGAGCCAATGCGAAGGTTGTGCGCAAGAGCCCGATTCGAAGCAGATGGCCAACTTCCGTTGCAAGCTCTGCGGCGGCCGGCACACGTGGCGGCCCGTCGAGCGCGTCTTTTTGCGCTTGCCGAAATTCCAGTCGCTGTTGCGCTCGACGTTCCGGCAGATGCCGTTGCGCCGCCCAATGGGCGATTGGATCGCGGACACGATCGACACGAAGCTGCACGACTGGGGCGTGACACGTCCGGAGGATGGCGGCCTCGACTTGGCGGCCGACGGTAGCCGGCGCGTTCACACGTGGTTCATGGGGCTGGCCGGATACATGGCGGCATTTCGCGAATACGCGGAAGTTCGTCAACACGACCCCGGTTTGTTCGAGCGGTACTGGCATTCGGACGACAGCCGTCTCGTGCATTTTCTCGGTTTCGACTGCGCATTCAGCCACGCGATCGTCTATCCGACGCTGCTTGCGAATATGCCGGAATTGCGGATTCGTCAGCACTTCTATCCGAACCAATTTCTGACGCTCGACGGCCTGAACTTGTCGACGAGCCGTAATCACGCGATCTGGATGCGCGATCTGGTCGCCGAATCGTGCTCGGACAGTGCGCGGCTCTACCTCGCGTCGATCTCGCCGGAGGAGGGCGAGGGCGATTTCAGCCGGCAGGGCTTTCGCGATTGGCGGCAATCCGTATTCACGGAATTTCTCGAGACGCTGCCGCTGCCGTTCGAGCGCGCGACCGAGCCGTGGACGCCAAGCGCGCCCCAGGACGTCGCGTTGCTGATCGCCGGATTCCGGCAGCGCTGGCTGAGTGCGACATCGTCCGAGCGTTTCTCGATGCGGCAACTCGCTCACGTCGTGCTGGATTTGATTGCCGTCGCGCGCGAGCGGCATGCGGCGCAGCGTCTGGACATCGACTTGATCGTCGCGATTGCCGCGTTCGGCAAGCCGCTGATGCCGAAGTTTGCCGCGCGGGTTTTCGATGCCTATGGGGTTGGCGAGCGTGATGCAACCGCCTATCTGGTGAACGGCACGGCCGCCGAATATTCGATCTGACAGCCTGAACGAGGACCGCCAATTGCAAGCGAACGACGTCATGTTGCGCGTGGAAGCCGCCGTGCTCGGGGCCGGCATCATCGGTTCGGCCATCGCCGCCGCATTGGTCGAGCAAGGCATTCACACCGCGCTGATCGATGAAGGCAGTGCCGGTAACCACGGCGCGAGCCGATACTCCGGCGGTATTTCGCGCATCTACGACCGCGATCCGGCTATCTCTTCGCTCGCGGCCCATGAATTCCGGTGCGCCGATTCGGTCGTCACGCGCACGATCGCCGCGACCCGCCGCAAGACCGGCATGCTGTATCTCGGCCTGAACGAGTCCGATCTGTCGCTGCGCCGCTGTATTGCGGCGCATGCGAGCGCGGAATATCCGATGCGACTGCTGACGCGAAGCGAAGTGGCTGCGATCTCGTCGTTTCCGCAGCCACGTTCGGACGAGGCCGTGCTGTATGAACCGAATGCGGGAATCGGCAATGTTCGGGCAGCTGCGGGAGGGCTTGCGAACTACGTCAAGGATCACGGCGTGCTGCTCGAAAACCTCGGCGTCAGCAGCGTTCACTCGAGCAGCGACAGTGTGTGCGTGGAGACTGACGGCGCGACGCTGTTTGCCCGTGTCGCGGTGATTGCATGCGGTGCATCGTCGGCTTCGTTGCTGGGCGATCTGCCGTTGACCGCGCGCTCGATTCCGCTGATGCGGGTGGCGGCGTCGAAACCGCTCGAGCTGCCTGTGATCGATGCGATCGCGGACAGCTATGCGGTGCCGCTGAGCGGCGGTTTGATTCATGCCGGCTCGCGCGTCCGGGAGGGCGCGCGCCTGCCCGAGCAGCTCCAATGGCGATTCGGCGATGCGATCAAGAAAGACGCGCTGCATCGGTTGAGCGTCATGACCGGCGTGCGGGAGCGCGGCCCGGTGATCGACATCCTGCGTGGGCACGATTGCTACTCGCCTGACGGAAGACCGATCGTCGGATTCGTCGACGCCGCGGCGACGCGCTATGCGGCCACGGCGATGAACGGAATCGGTTACAAGCTCGCATCGCCGCTGTCACAGCTTATCGCGCAGCAGATTGCACAGCGGCTTCGCAATGGGGTCTCGGCGACGCCCGATTTGCTCGTGCCTTTCGCGCCGGACCGTTTTTCGGCAATCCGCGTGATCGGCCAGGCGGAGGGCGTCTAGATGAAGCGTGTTTCGCCGACGATCGGCGTGGCCATCCGCTACGACTTGCAGGCCGCTCCGCATGCACGCACGTTCTTTCGCACGCTCGCGCTGGCGAGAAACGAGTATCCGCGAATCGCCGCGTTGCGCTTCGTGTTTGCCGACGACCTCGGCACGCGCGAAGGGGCATTGCGCGCGGCCGAGCAATTCGAGCGGGCCGGCGCGCGCATCGTCATCGGTCATATGTCATCGGATGCGGCGCAGGCTGTCGTGTCGCGCTACGCGCAATCCGGAACGTTACTGCTGCTGCCGACCGCAACGGCCAGTTCGCTGACCGCCAACGGCTCGCCCGTGCTGCGCCTGTGCGCGCCCGATTGCGTGCTGGCGAGCCGGCTCGTCGCGCATCTTGCGTCGAACGGGTGGCGACGGTTGCGCGTTGCTTGCGAGCCGACCCGTCACGGGCAACAACTCGCGGCCGATATCGCGGATGCGGCGTCGTTGCATGGCATTGCCGTATTGAACGACGGCGACGCTTCGCCTGGGACGTGCTCGGTCTTCGTCGGCAGTGCGCAGGCGAGCGCCGACTATGTGCTGAAGCGGCGCGACGCGGGCTGCACGGAGCCGATCTTCCTGACCGACGACGCTGCTTCGGCGAGCTTGGCCGAGCGGATCGGAGACGCCGCGCACGTGCGCATCGTCGGTTTCGCACCCGCTTATGCGTTGGCGCGCGGCGAGGCATTCGCGCGCAGCTACGTCCGCTGGTATGCGGAAAACCCCGGCGTCAACGCGCTGGAGACGTTTGCCGCATTGCATATCGCCGCGCAGCTGGCGGCCGGACCGGGCGTCGATCCGCAACGCATCGGTGACATGAGCTTCGATACCCCGGTCGCGCGCGTCCGGTTTTCGGCGCGGCAAAACCGCGATACCGCGCATGCGATCTGGTCGCTGAAATCCGGGCGTTTGATGCTCGAGCAGGTGATCGAAGCAGGCGCATCCAATGAGTCAATATGAGGAACCTGTAATGAAGAGAGATCTACCGAGTGCATTTGATTCAGATCTGATCTGCGTGGGTTTCGGCCCTGCCGCGATCGCGCTCGCGTGCGCGATCGCCGATTGGAGCGAAGCGAACGGCAGGCCGCCTTACGAGGCCGTCACGTTTCTCGAACGCGCGTCGAGCACGCAGTGGCAGCCCGAGCTGTTGCTGCCCGGCACCGACATCAACCACCATCCGCTGCGCGATCTCGTCACGCCGCGCGATCCGCGCAGCCGTTATTCGTTTGCGATGTATTTGAAGGAGAACGGCCGCTTGTACCGGTTCAGCCAACTCGGGCGGCCTGCGAGCCGGTTCGAGTGGTCCGACTACGTAAGCTGGGTGGCGGGGCAGTTGAGCCAATACGTGGCTTACGACGAACCGGTTCGCCAGATTCTGCCGCAGACCGCCGACGGCCGCCTCACCGGCTTGCAGGTCGTGACGTCCAAGGGCGTGCGGCGCACCCGGCGGCTGGTGCTCGCGAACGGCAGTCATCCGCGTGTGCCGGAAGTCTTTCGCGCGCATCTCGGTGAACGGGTGTTTCATACCGCCCAGTATTTAAGCGCCGTCGCCGCGCCTGCGCTTGCCGACTGTAAGCGCTGGCTGGTCGTCGGCTCGGGGCAGAGCGCGAGTGAGGCCATTGCCGATCTGCTGCGCCGTCATCCGGACGCCTTGATCGAGTCGCTGCATCGGTCGAGCGGCTTCAAGATCACGCAGCTTGGCCATTTCCCGAATCTGGCGTTTTCACCGGAGCGCGTCGATTACTTCCACGATCTCGAGCCCGACGCGCGGCGACGTCTGCTCGCCGAAGTGAAGGCGACCAACTACTCGGGTATCGACCCCGACGAAAGTCTCGCGCTGTATTCGCTGGTCTACGAAGACCAACTGGCGGGACGCGAGCGCCTGAATGTGCAGGTGTTTCAGGAGGCAATCGAGATCAAGCGGGATGGCGCGGCTTATCGCGTGGCGGTGCGTGATGTGTTCAACGGCAGCGTGACATGGTTGAACGTGGACGCGATCGTCATTGCGACCGGTTACGAGCAACCGCTGATTCCACCCCTGCTTGCCGAGTTGCAGCCGTGGCTTGCGATCGATGGCGACGGCGGCATCACGATCGGCCGCGACTATCGGATCGAGACGGAAAATGCCGATGTCGAAATTTTTGCGAACGGCTTGTCGGAGCGCGCGCACGGTATCGGCGACGGGCAGTCTTTCTCGCTGATGGCGATGCGGGCCGAGCGGATACTCGCGTCGCTGCTGGAGCCCAACGAGCAGCCGCAGGAGGTGCGATCATGTTGATTGCGAGCATGGACGTCGTCGCGCGCCGCTCGCGCGCCTCGGTGGCCGAATTCGTCGACGACGGCGCGTTCCTGACGCTGGCGGGCCTCGTTTCCGCCGACGTGCATCTGAAGCTCGAAGGACTGAACCTGGCCGGCTCCATCAAGCTAAAGACCGCGTTGGGTTTGCTCGAAAGTCTGGATGAGCGGGGATTGATCAATCAGGATACCGTATTGATCGAATCGTCGTCCGGAAATCTGGGCGTTGCGCTGAGCATGGTGTGTGCATCGCGCGGCTTGCGCTTTACATGCGTGGTCGATCCGAACACGTCTGCGCACAACAAGAAGATCATGGCGGCATATGGGGCGACCATCGTGATGGTCGAGCAAAAGGATGCGAACGGCGGCTACCTCGGCACGCGAATTGCCTATGTCCAGGACTGCCTCGCGCGGGACGCTCGATACGTATGGCTGAATCAATATTCGAATCCCGCGAATGCGGCGATTCATCGGCGCCTGACCGCTGCGTCTATCGCGAACGCGTTTCCGGAAATCGACTATCTATTCGTCGGCGCGGGTACGACCGGCACGCTGATGGGCTGCGTCGACTACTTCCGTGCGTACCGGCCCGGCACCCGGATCGTCGCGGTCGATAGCATCGGCTCGGTGACGTTTGGTCAGCCGGCAAGCAAACGCTATTTGCCGGGGCTGGGCTCGAGCCGGATGCCGCCGATTTTCAAGGCAGACGGCATCTTTGCGATGGAACAGATTCCCGAGTCGCACACGATTGCGATGTGCCGCTATCTCGCGCGCACGCGCGGGCTGCTGGTCGGCGCGTCGACCGGCACCGTGCTGGCCGGGCTCTTCGGCTGGCGTGAGCGTATCGCGCGTGGCGCGACCGTGGTTGCCATTTCACCGGATTTCGGCGAGCGATATCTCGACACGGTTTATGACGACGACTGGGTCCGCGAGCGATTCGGCGCGGCTCCGCTTGACGGCGATATTTCGCAGATTCCGTCTTTTCATTCACTGTTGGCACATTCGTAGAGGAGTTGCGTCAATGACACATGATTCATTGCCGTTTCACGTCGTAACAGGCGTAAGCGTGCGCCGCATTCTGGACCGGACGTTGCGACGCGCGATCACGTCGGTCGAGCAAGCGTACCTTGCGCATCATGACGGACAGACGATCAATCCGGACAGCTATTTTCTGCGCTTCCCGCAGCGGCCGTCGGATCGGATCATTGCATTGCCCGCAGCGGTCGACGGTTCGATCAACGTCACCGGCATCAAGTGGATTGCCAGCTATCCGTCGAATCTCGGCAAGGGTCTCGCTCGTGCGTCCGCCACGTTGGTATTGAACGATCCGGCCACCGGCTATCCGTTTGCGTTTCTCGAGGCGTCGCAGATCAGCGCGGTGCGCACGGCCGCCTCGGCCGTACTTGCCGCGAACTGGTGTACCGGGCATGTGCGCCGTGCGGCGTCGGTTGCTTTCATCGGCGCAGGCGTCATTGCGAAGAACATCTTCGACATGTTCGTGGCGGACGAATGGACGTTCGACGAGGTAGTGGTCCATGATCGCGATCTTCAGTCTTCCGAATCGTTGAGCGCACATGCGGCAAGACGTATTGCCGCCAAGGTTCGCGTCGACACGCTGTCGGCGGCACTGGATGCCGATTTGGTCGTGTTCGCGACGAACGCTGGCACGCCATACGTCGATACGCCGACCCGCTTGCGCGCCGGCCAGACGATCCTCAACATCTCGCTGCGCGATCTTGCGCCCTCGTTACTCATGGAGGCCAACAACGTCGTCGACGACGTCGACCATTGCCTGAAAGCCGACACGTCGCCGCATCTCGCGGAAAAAATGTCGGGCGGCCGCACGTTCATCAACGGAACGATCGCGCAATTGATTCGTGGCGAGATTGCGCTGGACCCGGCGCGAGCCACGGTGTTTTCGCCGTTCGGTCTGGGCGTTCTCGATCTCGCGATCGGCAAGCAGGTCTATGACATCGCGGTGGCCGACAATTTGGCACTGTCCGTGCCCGGTTTCTTTCCGGAGGTCGCGAGATGGTAGACCGCGCGGATTCGGAAACGGCGATCGGCATCGTCGGTCTGGGCCCGCGCGGGCTCGTCGTGCTCGAACGCCTGGTTTGGGCGGCCAGGCAGCGGCCGCATCGTTCGGTCACGGCCGTCATCTTCGAGCCCGGCGTGCCTGGGGTAGGCGTGCACTCGCCGGATCAGCCCGATTACCTGATGCTCAACACGATTGCCGGGCAGTTGAGCATCTTCGCGGATTTCGGCGCAGCCGGCGGCCGGCTTGAGCGCCTAGGGCCGACCTTCCATGAGTGGTGCGTCACACGCGACGTCCGGATGCGCGAGGACCGGGATGCGCACTGCGCCGAACGCAGGGCATCGGAACTCGACTACTTGCCGCGGCGGCGGCTCGGCCAATATCTCGCATGGTCGTTCGAGCATTTGTGCACGCTCGCACCACCGAATCTGCGGATCGTGCTGCATCGGCAGAAGGTGATCGATATCGTTGCGTTGGATGATGCAAGCGGATTGACGCTGCACGGCGCCGACGGTGAGCGTTGCAAGGTCGCGCATGCGTTCGTCACCATCGGCCACACGGGGCGAAAGCGCAAGAGCGGCGACGCATTCATCGATGTGATCCCCGGACCTGTCGGTTGCACTGCGACCCAGACGCTGCTGGCCGATGTTTCGGCCGGCGAACGTATCGCGATAGCGGGCCTTGGGTTGACCAGCGCGGATTTGATTTCGGCGTTGACGCTCGGTCGTGGCGGCCGTTTTGTCCGATGTGCGGATAATGGGCTTCGCTATGTCCGCTCGGGACGTGAGCCGCGGATGCTGGTCTATTCGCGCTCGGGGCTGCCTTTTTTCAGCCGGCCGGACACGACGCTCACGCGCGAGCGGCACAAGCCCGTTTTCCTGACTGCCGAGCGAGTGGCGATGTTGAGACGGCGGGCGGGATCGCTCGATTTCGTGCGAGACGTGCTGCCGATCATGAAGGATGAAATGCGAGCCGCGTTTTATTTGACGGCTGCGATGCTGGCGGAACCTGCCAGCGTGGTCGCACTGCGCGGGCAAATGACCGGCGCGCAGGGGCAGGCGTCGATCGAGCGCATCTTCAGCGCATGCGCGTCGCGTTTCGGACCGTTCGATCCTGACACGCTGCTGCGTTTGAGTGTGCCCGCGTGCGGCACGGGGCAGCGCTATCCGGAATGGTTGCTGAGTTTTTTGAAAGACGACATCGCGGAAAGCCGCAAGGGGCTCGCTGCGAGCCCCCGCAAAGCGGCACTCGAAGTCTGGCGCGATTTGCGCGATGCATTGCGCGATCTCGCGAATTACGGCGGATTCTCGGCACAATCGCACGCGCTTTTCTATGGGCCGTACAGTGCGTTGATCAACCGGATGGTTGCCGGCCCGCAGAAAGAGCGGCACGAAGATCTGGTCGCGTTGATCGACGCCGGAATCGTCGAGATTTTCCCCGGCGTGAATCCGGACGTGCGGCGCGACGAACGAACCGGCTCGTACACGATCGCAAGCCGCGACGCCGCCGCTGCCGATATACGGCCGCGTGTCGTGTCGCGAGTGCTTGCCGCGCGGGTGGACAGCTCCGGCGTGCATGAGTCCGGCTCCGCACTGCTGGCCTCGCTGCACGTAAAGGGAATCGTCACGCCGGTACAGCCGGCGATGGGGCTGGACGGCGTGCGCACGGACAGTGACGGTCATCCGATCGGCATTGCCGGCGAGGTTGCGTCCAACCTGTGGATTTTCGGCCCGTGCGTCGAAGGCGCGTCTTACTACAACCATTACGTGCCGTCGCCGGGTGCGCCATCGCGTGCCGTCAGCGATGCTCACCGGGCCGTGCTTTGCTGTATCGACGGCGTCGCCGCGATGCAAACCGCCTGAACTGTCGAGGATACCGATGCTAGTTTGTTTGGATATCGAAGGAACGCTTTTGCCGGAGCTGTGGGGCAAAATCGCTGAAGCCACGGGAATTGCGGCACTGCGCATCACGACGCGGGACGAGCCCGACTATCACGCGTTGATGGCCGCGCGCATCCGCAGCCTGAACGAGCATGGCTTGTCGATCGAGCGCCTGGTGTCGATCGTGCGCGAGGTCGAGCTTTTGCCCGGCGCGCGCGAATTTCTTGACGAGGTTCGCGCGCGCTGGCCCACGCTGCTCGTATCCGATTCGTATCGGGACTTTCTCGGGCCGCTCGCCGCGAAGCTCGGTTGTGCGCCGGCGATCTGCCACCGCTTGACGCTCGATGCGGCCGGCAGGGTCACGGGCTGGGCTGCGCGTCTGGACGATCAGAAACCGAAAGTAGTGCGGGCGATGCAGGATCTCGGTTACTCCGTATTTGCGGCCGGCGATTCGTTCAACGACATCGGTATGTTGAAGGCGGCCGACGCTGCGCGTTTCATCAACGTGCCCGAATTGATTGCAGCGGCGCATCCGGAGATCGGCGTATGCCGCGACTATCACGAGCTTTTCGATGCAATGAGCACGCTGGCCCGCCGCTGCGGATTGCGCGAGTTTGGATGACCCGGCGCCGTGCGGGCGGCAGGCGGCCAGCGAAAAAAAAGCAAATAAACAGCCATTACTCGATGACTATCAACGGAGACGATCATGTTATTGGCTAGGTTGAGAGAAGACATTGACGCAATCCGGCGGCGGGATCCGGCTGCGCGCGGCCGTTTCGAAGTATTGACGTGCTACCCCGGATTGCACGCGGTGATACTGCATCGGATGGCCCATCGATTGTGGCGCATGCGCATTCACTGGCCGGCACGTTTTATCGGTTATCTGGGCAGACTGCTAACCGGAATCGAGATTCATCCGGGGGCAGTGATCGGGCGCAGAGTGCTGATCGATCACGGGATGGGTGTCGTGATCGGCGAGACGGCCGTAGTGGGCGACGATTGCACGATCTACCAGGGCGCGACGCTCGGGGGAACGTCGCTGCGGCGCGGCACCAAACGCCATCCGACGTTGGGCGATGGCGTCGTCGTCGGCGCGGGCGCCAAGATTCTCGGGCCATTTACGGTTGGCGCTGGCGCGAAGGTTGGGCCGAACGCGGTGGTGATGGAAGCTGTCGCGCCCGGCGAGCGGGTGACTGCAAGCGCGGCGCGTGCTGTCGCGCGGCCGCCGTTCAAGGGCAGCGGGCCGGAGGTTCGCGATGCTGCTGCGGCGGGCGAGGCGCTGGCGCGTGCGCGGGCGGCAGTCGACGGGCCGCATCATGCCGAGTTCGAATGAGGGTGCGGCAACGATGATTTCGACGCGTACAGATGGGATCGATCGGGCGCTGATCGATTATTACGCAGCGGCGAGCCGTGCGTTTGCTCCGGTGCCCAGGACGGCGGGTGCGGCAGCCGTTCGCGCGCGATTCGAGCGAGTGGCGGCCGCGTTCAGCGTGCCGCTTTCTGCTGGCGTCCGGCGCGAGCGAATCCGCATTCCGCTCGAACGCAGAACGTTGTCGGCTAATCTCTATCGTCCTGCGGCAGGCGCGCGTAACTTGCCGTTGCTCGTTTATTTTCATGGTGGCGGATGGGTGGTCGGTGATGCGTCGACGCACGAGGCCATCGCGTCAAACCTGGCGCTGGATGCGCGGTGCGGTGTCGCGAGCGTCGAATACCGGCTCGCGCCCGAGCATCCGTTTCCCGCGCCTGTCGACGATGCGGTGGATGCGCTCGGCTGGCTCGCGCGGCACGCATCGCGGCTGGGCTTTGCCGCACGGCGCATTGGCGTCGGTGGCGACAGCGCAGGTGGGCATCTGGCGATGGGGGCGGCGCGCATGGCGGCCGAGCGCGATCGGCTGGCGGTTCGCGCGCAACTGCTGCTCTATCCGGTTGCCCGTGCGCTCGCTTTTGGGGGGAGTGCCCGGATGCACGCGCATTCTCCGGGGTTGAGCGCTGACGAAATGCGCTGGTACTGGGCACAGTTTCTGTCGGCGCACGCGCCCGCATGCGACGACGTGCGTGCGTTTCCGCTCGCGCGCGCACCGCTGGACAGGCCGTGCCGCACGATCATAGTCGCCGCGCGCGTCGATCCGCTGTATGACGACGCATGGGCGATTGCCCGGTTTATCGGGAACGCGCGCGGTCGGGTCGAATTGATCGACGCGGTCGACATGACGCATGGATTCGCCCGGCTGCAAGCGCATTCGAAATCTGCTCGCGAATGGATGCGGCATGCGGGCCGGCGCCTAGGCGAAGCGCTTCGCGAATAGCCGCGCGGGTGGCGGGCGTGATTTTGTGTCGGCTCGCCGCGCCCGCCGCGAATAGTTGCCGTGTTTGCTGCATCGCGCTTCGTATGTGCTTAGGCGTGGCGGGATGCTCGGGACTTGACGCACGACCGCTTCGGTCAGGCGGTGGACGCAAGTGCGTAGATACTCAGCGCACTAGGAGGTTGGCGTGCTTCGGCGGTGCGCTGCGCATCTCGTCGTACATCCAGCGCAACGTTTCTTCGAGCGGCGTGATGCGCGTGTCGCCGATCGCCTCGTTCAACTTGCGTCGCGAACCGACGAACTTCTTCGCTTCGTTCTCGCGCGCAAAACACGGATCGACGCTGACATCGATCACATATCCGGCGATGCGCGCGAGCATCGCGAGCACTTCCTTCGGCGTATAACCGCGTGCCGAGCAGACGTTGAACGTTTCGCCAGCCGGGGCGGCATCGATGAGCCTTGCATATGCGTCGACGACGTCGCGCACGTCGGAGATATCGCGGCTCGCATGCAGATTGCCGAGCGAGATTCGACGCGCGCCGCTCGCATAGTGCGCGACGAGGTTGGGCAGCCGCCACATATCACGCCGTTCGCGCTGGCCGACGCCCGTATAGTCGAATGGCCGCACGATCACGATCGGCAATCGATCGAGCCACAGCTGCGCCAGATATTCCATCGATAGCTTGCTGACCGAGTAATCATCTACCGGTTGCGGCGGCACGGTTTCATTGAGCGCTTCATTACACAGATTGCCGTAGACGCTCGCGCTGCTGGCGAGCAGCACTGCGTCGGGGCGTGTGCCAAGACCGGCGAGCGCTGCGAGTAGATTGCGCGTACCGATGACGTTGACGATATACGTGTCGTATGGGTTGTCGTGCACGACGTGCGCGCGCGCCGCGAGATGAGCGACTGCATGCGGCTGCGCGTCGGCCGCGGCCACGTGCAGCGAATCGAGGTCCAGCAGGTCGGCTTGAATGCAGCGGTATCGCTGCAGCAGCGGATCACCGCTTACGTTCGTGCCGGGCGCGACGATTCCCCAGACTTCGTAGCCAGCCGCGTCGAGCCGTTGTGCGAGATGCCGCCCGGTAAAACCGGCGATGCCAGTAATGAGCGCGCGCCGCGCGTGGCATTCAGAAAATTTCATTAGTGCGGGGTACTCCCGTTTTGTGAAACCGCTCGCACGTTGCAGAACTTCTCCAAGGCCAGCGTTCGATGGCCCCGCGTCTTCAGATTCACGGCGCGTACCGCTTCGGGCAGGTTCAACGCGCGGGCAGCGATGCGTCGTGCGGCCGTTCCGGATCGATCGAACGAAAGATGAATGGAGTGCATGTTGTAGATCATGTGGACGCGCGCATGGCGCTTGCGGCCGTCTGCCGCGCCGCATTGAGCACCAAGCGCCGCTCGAAGCCGTACCAGCTCACGGTGGCATACGTGAGCGTGGCCGCCAGTGCGAGCAACGTCGTCAGATAGCGATTCCAGTGCAGCGGCCAGAGCGCGTACAACATGCTCACGTGAACGAGATAAATCGAGTAGCTGACGCTGCCGATGTAGACGAGCACGGGGTGCGTCAGAACGCGCTGAACCATGCCGCGACCACGCAGCGCGATCACGACGATCGACGTGCAAAGCGCGACTGAGATGCTATAGAGCGCCGCATTCGATAGCGGCGTGTGCGCCGCACGCAGGCGCGGATACGATAGATGCAGGCACACGAGCGCTGCCAGCGCCGCTAGCGCGAGCGCGGCGGCCGCGCCGTAATACGGCTCGAGTGCGTGCCGGTCGCGCGTGATGGCGATCGCGAGCAGCGCGCCGGCGGCAAGCAAGTCCATTCGGAACGGCGTCAAATAATAGACGGGCCAAGACGAACTGAACCATGGCGTTACGATTGCGCGCATTGCCGGCGCGGCGACGATCAGCGCACCGGCGATCCATGCCAGCACGCGTATCGGGCAAAGCAGCACGACGAATGGCCAGAGTAGGTAGAACTGCTCTTCAACCGCGAGCGACCACAGCACGTTCAGACTGTCGTGCCCGATGCTGCCGAGCGATAGCCCCAGGTTCGTCAAAAAAAATGCATACCACGGCCAATGGCGAACCCATTCGACACCGAACAGCAGTGACGAAACGGCCAGCAGCAATAGATACGGAGGCAAGATGCGGCGCGCGCGGCGCGCGTAGAAATAGCCGAAATACGACTGGCCGCATGCCTTGCGTTCGAGCAGGATGCCGGTAATCAAAAAGCCGCTCAGCACGAAGAAAAGATCGACGCCGATCCACAGCGGCACTTTCAGCGCATGATGAAAAAATACCGACAGCACCGCGAATGCACGCAGGCCGTCGAGCTGAACGATGCGGCCGGCCTGACCAGGCGAAGCGGCAGGCATGTCGGGTATGCTGGAATTGATCGCGACGGTCATCGATATGCCGATAAATAAAAAATTCGATCTTTAGTCAATTTTAGACAAAATAAATTGGTAAAAAACACATATTAATTCGACGAATTCGGATTGCCTTCGAGGCACGGTGCCGCTATGGAGTGGCATACGGTGCGCCGGACTGCACTGCAAGTTCTACTTGAATAGCCCGCTGGCGGCCGGTCGTTATTACACACAGGAAAAAAGTTGAGTGAGAAATTGCACAACGGTATTCCGTGGGGATTTATTCGTGAATATTTCCAATTTCTTATGAATATTTTTGCTTGTAACCTGCGTTTCATCGTTTGAAATCGATTTGAAACATATTTTGCGATGTGCTCGGCACCGCGCAGGCTCGCGTCGTCAGCGAGGTTCGAAAGGAGATGGCGTTTTGCGACGTCCGATGCTGATGGGAGCGGCAATACCTCTGGTTATGGCGGCGGAATCTGGCATGAGCGACGCACGGTCGGTCACGAGCAGACATGCGGCCACGCGATGCAATCATGGATAAACTCATTTTGAGGAACGTTGCAATCAATTTCGTCGGCATGGTCTTGCCGACATTCGTTTCGCTCGTTACCGTGCCAGCCTATATTCACACGCTGGGCGTCGAACGTTACGGCGTCGTGAGCCTCGTGTGGACGCTGATAGGCTATTTCGGAATCCTGGATCTCGGGATGAGCATGGCCGCTCAGTGTCACATCTCGAAGGCGTTCGCGAGCGGCGACAGTGCGCTGAGCGCGCGCGTGTATTGGAGTGCGTTCTGGCTCAATCTCGGAACCGGGGTGGCTGGGGGCTTGCTGATCTATTCCGGCGCGTTTGCCTATACCGCGTACTTCGCGAAGGTATCGGCCGGGTTGCGGCACGAGGTATATCTCGCGCTGCCGTGGCTCGCGTTTGCGGTTCCGCTTGCGAACGTATCGTGGGTGTTCGCCGGGGCGATCAATGGTGCGGAGCGTTTCGGCGTCTATAACGCGAACCAAACAATCGGCACGTTCCTGTTTCAATTGCTGCCCTTGATCACCGCATGGTCTGTCGCGCCGACGTTGCAGGCCGTGCTCGCCGCTGCGGTCGTCGCGCGCTTGATCGCGGCCGTGATGCTGGGTTCGGCGAGCATCAAGGTACTGGGTATCCGCTCGATCGAACCGCCCCGGTTCGGCATTGCGAAAGGGCTTTTCAATTTCGGTGGCTGGATGCTGATCGCGAGCGCCACGGGCATGATTGCCGATACCCTCGATCGCGTGATGCTGGGCGCGGGGCTCGGCGCGAAGTATGTGACGTATTACGCGGTGCCACAAAATCTCGTCACGCGGTTGAGCATGTTGCCCAACGCGTTCGTGCGCACGCTGTTTCCGCGGTTGTCGGCGCTCGGTCGCGATGCGGCCGACACGCTCGTCGAGCAGTCGCTGGAATTTTTGAATGCCGTGTTCACGCCGGTCGCGATCGTCGCGATTTTTGCGCTCGATCCATTCCTTTCTCTATGGGTCGGCCGCGATCTTGCAAATCTGTCGTCGCCCGTCGGCGGCGTGCTCGTCATCAGTGTGTGGTTGGCCGGGCAGGCGAGCGTCGCGCGCATCCTGATCCAATCGCAACTCAATCCTGCACGCGCAGCTGCGGCCGGCCTCGTGCAGATGCCGCTCTTCATCGGGGCGCTATGGATCGGCATCCATCATTTCGGGCTGGTCGGCGCGGTGGTTGCCGTCGCGGTGCGCGCACTCGTCGATTACGGGTTGCTGCTGTTGTTATGCGCGATCCGGATTCGTGCCATCGCGCTCGATATGAGCGCGCATCTCGCATGCCTGCTCGCGAGCCTGTATGCCGCGCATGCGCTGCCGGGATTGCCCGCCGCGATCGTCGCGTGTGCGGCGGCACTCGCGTTGAACGCCGGCTGGTCGATTGCGATGACGCCTGGCATCCGGATGCTCGCACGCGCCGCACTCGTGCGCCTGAATGTGACGAAAATCATATGAAACGAGATCTTGCCGAACAGGCGGCGCGGCGCATCGCACGCGATGCGTGCGGCGCGCGGCTCACGCCGCCGCGTGCGAGTGCTACTGCACGGGCGTTGCGCGTGGCGATCGTGCACGACTGGCTCGTCACCTATGCAGGCGCCGAGCGTGTGCTCGAACAGATCGTCGCGTGCTTTCCGGACGCCGATTTGTTCAGCGTCGTCGATTTTCTCGGCGACCGTACGTTCCTGCGCGGCAAGCCGGTGAAAACCTCGTTCATCCAGCGGCTGCCGTTCGCCCGTACTCAGTACCGCAGCTATTTGCCGCTGATGCCGATCGCGATCGAGCAGCTCGACGTATCGTCTTACGATCTCGTGATTTCCAGCAGCCATGCGGTTGCCAAGGGGATTTTGACCGGCCCTGACCAAGTGCACGTCAGCTACGTGCACTCGCCGATTCGTTACGCATGGGATCTGCAACATCAGTACCTCGAACAGACTCAGTTGACCCGCGGCGTCAAATCGGTGCTCGCGCGGCTGATTCTGCATTACATGCGGAACTGGGACGTGCGCACGGCAAATTCGGTCGACCGGTTCATCGCGAATTCGGCGTTTGTCGCGCGGCGGATTCGCAAGGTGTATCGGCGCGATGCGGCGGTGGTGTTTCCGCCGGTCGACGTCGACGGATTCGCGCTGTGCGCGCAAAAAGAGGATTTTTATGTCACGGCGTCGCGCATGGTGCCGTATAAGAAGATCGATCTGATCGTCGACGCGTTCGCGCAGATGCCCGAGCGGCGGCTCGTCGTGATCGGCGATGGACCGGACATTGCCAAGATCCGTGCGAAGGCGACGTCAAATGTCGAGATCATGGGTTATCAGCCGTTCCCGGTGCTGCACGACAGGATGCGTCGGGCAAAAGCGTTCGTCTTCGCGGCCGAAGAGGATTTCGGAATTTCGGTTGTCGAGGCGCAGGCGTGCGGTACGCCCGTGATTGCGTATGGCAAGGGCGGCGCGCTCGAGACGGTGCGCGACGTGCCGCATGAGCGTCCGACCGGTGTGTTTTTCGGCGAGCAGAGCGTGCGTGCGATCATGGATGCCGTGGGTGATTTCGAGCGCGCGCCGCAATGTTTCGATCCGCAGGATTGCCGAGCGAACGCGGAGCGGTTTTCCGCTGCGCACTTCCGGCGCCGTTTCCTCGCGCAGATCGATACGCTATTGCCCGATGCGCAGGCGCGAGCGAGGTTCACGCGGCGCACTGAGCCGCCTGCCGTGTCGTTGAAGTCAAGCGGGTTGAAGGCGCTCGTGCTCGATCAGGCCGGCGTTCTGGGGGGCGCCGAGTTGTCGTTGCTCGAGGCGATGATGCAATTGCGCGATGCCGCCGATGTTGTGCTGTTCGGCGACGGCCCATTTCGCGACGCGCTGATCGAAGCGAGCGTGCGCGTCGAGGTGGTCGGTGAGCGTGCGCTCGCGGGTGTGCGCAAGCAGGGTGGCATGTCGTTGCGCACCGCAGGCAGTTTGCTGGCGCTCGTGCGCGATATCGCGCGCCGCGCGCGCGGTTTCGACGTGATCTACGCGAACACGCAGCGTGCGATGGTGGTCGGCGCGATCGCCGGACGGCTCGCACGCAAGCCGGTCGTCTGGCATCTGCGCGACATCGTCAGCCAAGCGCATTTCGGGCCGAAGCAGCGCGCGGCGATTCGGTATTGCGCGCGGTTCGGCGTGACGCGTGTGATCGCGAACTCGGAGGCTTCCGCGCAGGCGTTTGTCGCACTGAGCGGTTTCGATCGCGACGCGGTGCAGGTTGTCTTCAACGGTATTTCGGCCGAGCCGTTCGTCAAGTTGGAACCGGTGCGCCAGGCTGCGCTGCGCGTGCGCTTCGGGCTGCCGCGCGATGCGTGGATCGTCGGGTCGTTCAGCCGGCTCGCGCACTGGAAAGGCCAGCACGTTTTGCTCGAAGCGGCCCGGCTCTATCGGGACATGCATGTCGTGCTCGTCGGCGCGCCGCTGTTCGGCGAGGACGATTACGCGGCTTGGCTTAATGAGTATGTCGTCGAGCGCGGGCTCGCGGAGCGCGTGCATTTCCTGGGCTTTCAGCGCGACATCCCGGCTTGCATGAAGGCAGTCGATGTCGTTGCGCATACGTCGATCATGCCGGAGCCGTTTGGACGAGTGATCGTCGAGGGGATGCTCGCGAAGCGGCCGGTCGTCGCGGCCCGTGCGGGCGGCGTCCTCGAGATCGTCGACGACGACGTAAACGGTCTGCTATGCGAGCCCGGCGACGCACACGCGCTTGCCGACGCGCTCGCCGCGCTGCGAACCGATGCCGTGCTGTGCAATCGGCTCGTCCGGAACGGCTATGAAACCGCGCTAAATCGCTTTGGCGTGCGGCGGTATGTCGAGCAGGTCGAGCGGATGCTGGTCGAGACGGCGCAACGGCGCGCAGGCCGTCCGTGCGACAGCGCGTGAGCGGCAGCGGGCGTGAAGGTCGTGACGGATACGGTGATCGGCCGCGCGTTCCGCAGTGGCCGCATGGGCCGCAGTTCGGCAGCCGCGCTCGGTGACCGCGGAATCGTCGCTTTTCCGAGGCCGATTTACCGTTTTGCGCGCACCGGCGGCGCATCGATGCGGCTGGACCCGGAAACGCGCGTGGGCAGTGCGGTCATGCATTCCGCGTTGGCTGCCTTCCCATTTTGGGGAACGATTGCCGGATTCACACCGGTATTCGTTGTCGCGCGGCAGCCGTGGCGGCCCGCTTCGGCTTCAGACTGGCCGACCAACGTATCGCCGGCCGCTCGACCGCCAGATAGAACAGATACGCGAGCGGCACGACGGCTGCGATGAACGCAAACGATGGCCAGATCGACATCTGCAGCGCCGACCGATAGAGCACCGAGCCGATGCATACGAAAAGCGGTAAATGGATCAGATATAGCGAATAGCTGAAGTTGCCGAACCACGACAGCACGCGCATCGGTAAGGACGCCGAGCCGGGCCGCGCCAGCGCCGCGTACAGATAGCATGCGAAACCGGCGGCCCAGAGCTGGAATGCGCCGTACTGCCCAAAATGGAACGCGATACAGCCGAGCGCGGTGCCGGTGGCTGCCGCCGCATACCAAAGCCTTGACGGCATGGTGCAGGTCATCCGTCGCTGCGCGCGTCCGTCGGCAATCCACGCGCCGAGCGTCCACGACAGCCAGTACGATGTGAAGAACTGGATATCGTGACGTATGCACACCCATGCGGATACCAGGTTGACGAGCGAGATCGTGATAACGATCGGCAGGATGCCGAAACGCCGGCGTGTCGCGAACAGCAGCGGATAAACAGCGTAGAACTGCACTTCAAGCGACAACGTCCACAATGCGCCGTTGGACCCATAGGTATAGCCGGCTACCCCTTGCAACGATAACAGGTTGACGACGAACGCAGTCGGTCCGATATCGCGGATCTTATGGCTGACGGGCTCGAATTGCAGGCTGATTGCATCTAGCGCGAGCGTGAGCACGAGCGCGGCGAGCAGCACCGGGTAGATCCGCACGAAGCGGCGGGCCCAAAAGTTCGGCGTGTCGAGCCGGTACGACGGATCGGCGGCGAATCGCAGCGCTGCGTTGCGGTGAATGCAGTAGCCGCTGAGCACGAAAAAGATCGGCACGCCCGCGCTGCCCCACGCGAACGGAAACGTCAGATAGCCGAGCAATACGTCGGGCGCGAACGAATGGCCGTGTGCGCGGTAAAAGCTCTGCATGCCGACCCATACGACCTGCCGGCAATGAAAATATGCGACGGCGAGCGCCGCGAAGCCGCGCAGCGCATCGATCAGATGTTCTTTCTCGGCGATGGCCGGCCGTGTGTCCGGTGCCTCGCTCCACGCATCCATTCGATCCGGCTCCTTGCAATGACAAAATGAGAAACGCGCTAAAGACGACGGCCGATCGTAAATCGCAATAAATTCGAGCGGGGAATAAAAAATATGAAATCAGACGAGTACAAATAATCTCATGGGTTTGCAAAATTGACGCAAGCGCCGACATATAATTAATTATTTGCCGATTTTTTTCTGTTAGCTTGTGACTTCAACCGAACGGGGTGGGGAGTTTGCAATGGATATTCATTGGATCGCGATCGGTGCCATATTGCTCGTAATGGCCGTTTTGTCGGCTTATCGGGATGCGCTGAAGAACGAACCGATCAATGGCCGTGGCTTGGGGCGGCGCGATGCGCGTTATTCGGAGGAGTTCGAGCAGTACCGGTAAATGGAGCGTAGGATCGAATCGGCAAGCTATCGAAAAGCAAGTGGCGCGGCGGAGGGATTGACCGGCCTTTTGGAAATTATAAGCTCGAGCGTATGAAAGTGAATCCGGACGTCTCATATCGAATAACAAAAGATTTAATTGTCGGGTGCTAAATTTAGTGTGATGCTTTCCGGATATCGACATCCGATAGCCGGGTTACCTCCAAATATTCGGGATGTGATCATGTTGAAAGTCACCAAAGCCGTGTTTCCCGTTGCCGGCCTAGGCACACGGTTTTTGCCGGCGACCAAGGCGAGTCCCAAGGAGATGCTGCCGGTAGTCGACAAACCGCTGATCCAGTATGCGGTCGAGGAGGCGATCAATGCAGGCATCACCGAAATGATCTTCGTGACGGGCCGCAGCAAGCGTGCGATTGAGGATCATTTCGACAAGTCGTTCGAAATCGAATCCGAGCTGGAGGCGCGCGGCAAGGAAAAACTTCTCGCACTCGTGCGCAGCATCAAACCGAGCCATGTCGATTGCTTTTATGTGCGTCAGCCCTCCGCACTCGGGCTGGGCCATGCGGTGCAGTGCGCGGAAAAGCTCGTGCACGGCGAGCCGTTTGCCGTGATTCTCGCCGACGATTTGCTGTACGGCGATCGACCCGTGCTCAAGCAACTTGTCGACGTTTTCAATCACTATCACAGCACGGTGATCGGCGTCGAAACCATCGAGCGCGAAGATAGCCGTTCGTATGGCGTCGTCGAGGGGCGCGAGTGGGAAGAGGACATCATCAAGCTGTCGGGCATCGTCGAGAAGCCTGCGCCGGAGCAGGCACCGTCGAATCTGGGCGTCGTCGGGCGCTACATACTGATGCCGAGCATCTTCGATCATCTGCGCAGGATCAAGCCGGGCGCGGGCGGCGAAATGGAACTGACGGACGCGGTGCAGTCGCTGCTGACCGAGGAGCAGGTGCTCGCGTACCGCTATTACGGCACGCGCTTCGACTGCGGCAGCAAGCTCGGCTATCTGAAGGCGACTGTCGAGCTTGCGCTTCAGCATCCGGAAGTGGGCCGCGATTTCGAAGCTTATTTACGAACCTGTTTGCCGGTGGCCGCATCGGCTGCATGACGGCGCTTTGTTCTGAATTCTGAAATGTCGCGGTGTGTGGCGATGGTTCCATAATCCCCGGTTCTCTCGAGACGGGGATTTTGTTCGATGCGCCATTGCAGGCACGGGCGGCGGTGCGGGCGAAGTCGCGGAATGATGCGTTCGGCGGCGCGCGGCGAGTCGGTAGAGAGGGGGATCGGAAGCCCTGCTTTTCGCGTCGCGTAGCGATCGCGCAATGCGGCATTGAGCGGTTCCTGGTAGTCGAGCGCACATTCGGTACTGCGTCGTAGTTGGACAAGCACTGCTGCGAGCCGCAATGGCAGGATTCCGAAGGGGGCGCGTAGCGGCGGCAGTATGTGCAGCCTCTGGCGGGCTGCCTGTATCACGCCGGAATGCGCTGCAATCAGAGGGTGGCGGATGCGGAAACCGTAGCCGACGCTACCGTGATCGTCGATCGGCCCGCTTCTTCGCGCAGCTTCTCGACCGAATGCTGACCTGTTCGCCAGCCGGAAACGGGTCGCGCCAGCCTGGCACACCGGGCCCGATCGTGCGCCGACTGCGGTGGGCTGGCCCACGATCAGCGCGCCGTTGATCGGGAAAATTACCTTGGACGCGGAGCTTGACTGCATCGGCCGAGCGGGCACGCCGCTCGATGAGCGACGAAAGCGGATGTGACGGCGGCAGCATGTATACCGTCAAGATCCCTCACGTAGCGGAGTTCGCGCAATCCAGGTTCCGAGCGATGCGATATTGGCGCAAAGCATAGGAATGCAAATCCCGAGCATGATTCCCGGTCGCCGCAGGCTTGAGCGCGGTACGAAAACCTTTGCCTACACGGGCGAATGCGGGATCGTAGTCGGCGGCGCGCAACAAAATCTGCGGGAAACCCGCTAAATACGCACAAAAGTGCTGCACGAAGCGACGCGGCGCTTGTAGAATCCGGCGTTGAAGCTCGCATGTTGCGCGCTTCGTGTATCCAATGACCACACCTGGTAGGAGAAACATGGCGACTTCCGCAAAAAAGGTAGCCAAGAAGGCTGCCGCACCGGCCAAGAAAGTGGCTGCCAAGAAAGCAGCGCCCGTGAAAAAAGTCGTAGCCAAGAAGGCCGTCGCGAAGGCGCCCGCCGCTCCGACGCCGATCAAGGATTCGTTCACCAAGGCATCGCTCGCCGCTCACATCGCCGAGCGCGCCGAGGTCGAGCTGAAAACCGTGAAGGCAGTGCTGGCAGCGCTCGAGAACACGATCCTCGGTTCGATCCACAAGAAGGGTGCGGGCGAGTTCACGCTGCCGGGCCTGCTGAAGATCACCGCACAAGCCGTGGCAGCGAAAAAGAAGCGCTTCGGCAAGGACCCGTTCACTGGTGAAGAGCGCTGGTTCCCGGCCAAGCCGGCGAGCGTTCGCGTCAAGGCGCGTGCGCTGAAGAAGCTGAAGGACGCAGCAGCGTAAGGACGGCGTGCGGTTTGCCGGAGTCGTCCGGCTTGCGATAAGTCCGAAAAAAACCCCGCGTGTGAAAGCGCGGGGTTTTTTTGTCCGTCTGCCGAATCGTTCGAAGGATGTAGAAAAACAGCCGTCGGTGTACGTATCGGGTTGACTGCGGGGTTAAGTGCGCGGTTTCGGCTTCGCGACGCACGAATGTGCTGCCGCGAAGCCGAAGTACGTGCAGGCGGTGCCGCGTTTAGAACTTGTGGCGCAGGCCGACCGCGACCATTTCCTGGTTCTTCGTGCCGTTGTAGCCATACGAGCCGATCGATGCTTGCGCCGGCTGCGAAACCAGCGTGCCGCCGGCATTGATCAGCTGTGTACCGCTGGCGTGCTGGTACGCGCCTGCCAAATAGACGTCCGTGCGCTTGGACAGCGAGTAGTCGGCACCCACCGAAACTTGGTGATACTTCGCGTCCGCGTCGCCACGCGCCTTCGTGAAGATATAGCCAAGGCCGAGCATCAGCGCCGGCGTGGCCTGATAGATCACGAAGCCGCGGCCGGTGTCATAGTATTGGCTCTTGTGGAAGCCCGCCACCGAGTATCCGTCGCGGTCGAATTCCGAGTTCGCATAGCCGGCGCCAAACGTGAACGGACCATACACGTATTGCGCGGCCACTTGCGCGATCGCTACGCTGCGCGCGCTCATGTAGGCGTCGTTGATGTGGCTGTCGAACAGCGCGTCCGCCGATGGCGCGGTCCATGCGTTGTTCGGGCGATCCGCGGTGAGCAGGTTGTTTGCGTTGAAGTAGCCGCCTGCGATACTGAACGGACCGTTGTTGTAAGCCGCCGCCACCGAATACGTGAGGCCCGAACCGGCGCGGCCCGCGATGCCGCCGAACGAATACATGGCTTCGAATTGGAGGCCGGCATACACGGGCGACGTGTACTTGACCGCGTTGTTCACGCGCAGGCTGTTGTCGTTGTTGTCGACATCGCCCGGGGTGGCGAACAGCGAGCCGAAGTAGTTGTCGGCAGTGATCGGCTGGACGAGGTCGACGAGCGGATCGTATTGACGGCCGAGCGTGAGCGTACCGAGCTGGTTGCTTTGCAACCCGACGAACGCTTGACGGCCGAAGATACGGCCCCCCTGATTGAGTCGGCCATTGGACGAATCAAAGCCGTTTTCCAACTGGAAGATCGCCTTCAAGCCGCCGCCGATGTCCTCGACGCCCTTCAGGCCCCAACGGCTGCCTTGCAGGTTGCCGCTACCCATTGCCCAGAGATTCTTGGACTGACCGTCGACACCGTGAACGTAAGTGATCGACGTGTCGATGACGCCGTACAGCGTAACGCTGCTTTGCGCATGAGCTGCGCCGGCAGCGCTTAGGAGTGCAAGAGACAGAGTCGACAAAGTGAGCTTTTTCATTGGGTTTTTCTCCACGCGAGTCAATCGTTTTTGTTGCGATTTGCAGAATAGCGTAATGCACCCAACGTAAGAAATCATAAAAACAAAAAGTGTCTCATAAAGGTGACAGTCGCTATAAATCCCTTTTGCATCAAATACATAATGAATTGTTTCTATTTGTTGTGGGAATTCCAGGTGCCGTTCTGCGATTGTTTCGGCAAGCAGGGATTGTTTGCGGCGCTGCGTGTTTTCGCTCGTTTGATGTAAAAAAATGAGCGAGCAAACGTTTGCGCGCGAGATATGGGCGCGCTTTCCCAGCCGAGTGCGCGATAAGAAGAATCCGAGAAAGTTAAAATAAATAAAACAGTATGGAATTCGAAGGGATATTGCGATTCTGGGATCGCATGGCCATCGAATTAACTGGATGAACGATCGCGCATTGCGGCTGGGGAGGAAGTCTCGTTTTGGGCGTGAAGATGCGTGGCGTTGCGCGCTGCAGCGAATTCCGCGCCGAGCAGCAGCACGGCGGCCGAAAAGTACAGCCACATCAGCAGCACTGCGAACGAACCCGCTGCGCCGAATGCGCTAGCGGTGCCCGCATGCGCGAGATACAGCGCGAAGAGTTTCTTGCCCGCCGAGAACAGCACGGCAGAGACGATGCCGCCCGTCATCGCGTCGCGAAACGGTACGCGCGCGTCCGGCAGGAACTTCATCAGCGTGCCGAACGCAGCGGCGAGTACGGCAATGCCAACTGAGAATTGCAACGCATTGCCGATGACGACATACGGCGAATTGCCCCACAGCCAGTGGCCGATGAACGTGATCGCCGTATCAAGCACGAGCGAGACGATCAACAGGAACGCGACGCCGAGTACCAGCCCGAACGAAATCAGCCGGACCCGCACGAGCCCGAGCACTGACGACGCGCGCTCGCCATCGGCAGGCCAGATGATGCTCAGCGCTGTGTTCAGCGACGCGAACGTCGCGGATGCGCCGATTGCGAGCATGGCGAACGAGATCAAGGCCGCTATGCCGCCGCGGCTGCCGCTGCGGTGAGCATTCTCGACGATCGTCTGCACGCCGGCCGCGGCTTCGTTGCCGATCAGCTCGTGCACGTGGTTGAACACTTCGCCGCGCGCGGCGTCGGCGCCGAAGAACCAGCCTGCGACGGCGATCACCATCACGAGCGTGGGCGCAAGCGAAAACGCTGCGTAAAACGCGATGCTTGCCGCCATGGCCGGACAACGGTCGGCTGAGAAGCGTTTGAAGGCGTTCAGCACCCAGTTGACGTTATGGCGCACGAGTTTGTCCGATTGCTGAGGAATCTGAAGTTTCATCGAATATGCGTACCGGCGCGCGGGCGGCGCTGGTGTGATTGGCTATCCTGCGTTCGGACGCCATTCGGCACGAAAAGTTTATTCGGATTGCGCATGGCGGAGCAGCAGGCGGCGGCCGGGCCGGTCCTTGCGGCCGGCGGCCATGCGGAATCGGGACGGGCCGGATCAGTCCGGTTCCGGAAGATCGAGGCGCTTGACGTTGCCTTTGTCAGGGGTCGCGCTCTCATGGAACAGATCGCCGAGGTACTGGCCCAGCTCGGCGGCGTCGAGAAAATCGGGGATCACGAAATGTGCGGGGCGGCGCTTGCCGTCGTTGCCGGGATAGAACGGCACCCAGCGATCTTGTACACGCTCGACCCAGATTTGCTTGCCGAACACGTCGAACTGATATTCCGTTGCCATACGTCGATCTCCGTGGGAGGGAGAGCTCTCGCCGCCGGAGCCGGCGAGGCGCACCGACGGCCGCGATTGCCTCGGCGCATGCGACAGTGCGCATTGCGCTTGCTCGATTCTCCTATTTTGCCCATTGCGCGTGCATTGCCTGCGACGCAGGACCACGTTAGCAGAATCGGCGGATTGCGGCTATTCGTGCGGCGGCAATCCCGTTCGTCCGCTATCCAAAGCAACACGATGCGGATAACGATCGGACGCTTCCATGGTTTCAGCCGGTATGGCGGCGCGTTACGATCCTGTCGTCCGTGAGCTGTGCGCCGTCCACGCGAGAACGATTCCGAGTAAGCTTTTTCGCATCGCCTCGTTTGCCCTGTGGCCGTCGCCGGCCGATGCCGATCATGACCGATACCCCTGGCTTTCGCAACCCGATCCACTGTGAAATCGATCTCGATGCCGACGGCAAGCACGCAGGCTATCTGCGTTTGCCGCATTCGGTCCATCGTTCGGCATACGGATGGATCCCGTTGCCGATCGTGTCGATTCGCAACGGTAGCGGCCCGACGGTGCTCGTGCTGGCGGGCAATCATGGCGACGAGTACGAAGGGCAGATTGTTGCGTCGCGGCTTGTGATCGAAATCGATCCTCAAATGGTCGACGGGCAGCTCATCGTTTTGCCGATGGCGAATTTTCCGGCGGCGGAGGCCGGATTGCGCGTGTCGCCGCTCGATGGCGGAAATCTGAACCGCAGTTTCCCCGGCGACCCGATGGGCTCGCCGACTGCGGTGATCGCCGACTACATCGAGCACACGCTGCTGCCGCGCGCGCAGTATCTCGTCGATTTGCATTCGGGCGGCAGCTCGCTGCTATATCACGGCGGTAACATGCTTGCGCTCGAACCGCGCGACGCTGCCGAACGCGCGCGCGTGCGCGCGCTGCTCGCCGCGTTTGGCTTGCCGCGCGCGTTCGTGCATGCGCCTAATCCGGTGCATGCGTCGTCTGCCGCGCGCCGGCAAGGCGCAATCTCGATCCTGACCGAGCTTGGCGGCGGCGGGATGTCCGATTCCGCGCTGATTCGCGACGCGCGCCGGGGGCTGCTGCATTTTCTCGGCTTCGTCGGCGCGCTACACGGCCCTCTGGTGCCGGACGGCCCGCCGGCCCAGACGCGCTTCATGCGGGTGGCCGGCGCTCGGCATTATGTCTACGCATACGACAAGGGGCTCTACGAGCCGCTCGTCGAACTCGGCGAGCGGGTGCGGGCAGGTCAGCCGGCGGCGTTGATCCATTTTCCGGACACGCCGCTGCGCGAGCCGGTCACGCAATGTTTCGACAGCGACGGCGAGGTGATCTGCAAGCGCGTACCCGCTCAGGTGCAGCGCGGCGATTGCCTGTTCCAACTTGCTGAGGACGATGCCGCGGCATGACGCATGCGCCGCATCCCATCCTATTGTCCCTTCTTGTTGACGTTGCGCCGCAGCATCGGCGATGGCGGGCATCGTCAAGCCGGTGTCGGTTTTGGCTGCTTGGTCCACCGGCTTGCAAGCTACGCTCGATAGGCGTGCGCGACGCCGGCTGATGCCTGGGCGCCGGCCCGGCGGCGCGCGGCGCAATGCCAACGAGACATGGAGACAATGCGATGAGCAGCAACCGAGGTGTCGTGTATCAAGGGCCAGGCAGTGTCGAAGTGCAGAGCATCGACTATCCGAAAATGGTCGATCCGAGCGGCCGTGCGATTGGTCATGGCGTCATTCTGAAAGTGGTCAGCACGAATATTTGCGGCTCCGATCAGCACATGGTGCGGGGCCGCACGACAGCGCCCGTCGGCCTCGTGCTTGGCCACGAGATCACGGGCGAGGTGATCGAGGTGGGGCGCGATGTCGAGACGCTGAAGATCGGCGATCTGGTGTCGGTGCCGTTCAACGTCGCGTGCGGTCGCTGTGCGATGTGTCGCGAACAGCACACGGGCGTGTGCCTGAACGTCAACCCCGCGCGCGCGGGCGGCGCATACGGCTATGTCGACATGGGCGGCTGGATCGGCGGTCAGGCCGAATACGTGCTTGTTCCCTATGCCGATTTCAATCTGCTGAAATTTCCCGATCGAGATCAGGCAATGGCGAAGATTCGCGATCTCACGTGCCTGTCCGACATCCTGCCGACGGGCTATCACGGCGCCGTGTCTGCGGGCGTGAAGCCGGGGTCGACCGTGTACGTCGCAGGCGCGGGGCCGGTCGGGATGGCGGCCGCCGCGTCGGCGCGCCTGCTTGGCGCGGCATGCACGATCGTCGGCGACATGAATGCCGAGCGCCTCGCGCACGCAAAGGCGATGGGATTCGAAGTTGTCGATTTGTCGCAGGACGCGACGCTCGGTGAGCAGATCGAGCAGATTCTCGGCAAGCCGGAGATCGATTGCGCGATCGATTGCGTCGGCTTCGAGGCCCACGGTCATGGTTCGTCCGCCCACGAAGCGGAGGCGCCCGCAACGGTGCTGAACGCGCTGATGGAGATCACGCGGCCGGCTGGCGCGATCGGGATTCCGGGCCTTTACGTGACCGACGATCCGGGCGCGGTCGACACCGCCGCGAAGCACGGCAGCCTGAGTATCCGTTTCGGTCTGGGCTGGGCGAAGTCGCACACGTTCCATACCGGCCAGACGCCCGTGCTCAAATACAATCGCAATCTGATGCAGGCGATCTTGTTCGACCGGTTGCCGATCGCGCAAATCGTCAATGTAACGGTGATCTCGCTCGATCAGGCGCCTGAAGGCTACCGGAAGTTCGACGGCGGCGCGCCGCGCAAATTCGTCATCGATCCGCATGGAATGCTGAAAGCGGCTTGATATTCGTTTTCGCGGTGCGCGGGCTGCCGGTGCAATCGAGCGTGCCGGCAGCGTTGCGCCGCTCCTTCGCGGGGGAGCGGCAGGCATCAAATTATTCGGAAGTCCGAGCGGGTGCCGAGCGCAGTCTCATGCGTGAAGCAACAGCGGCGACGCGGTTGCGCTGCCCGGCAGCGCGGATTGAGCGAGCGGGGCAACCTGCTTGCGGCGTTCGCGCGTCGGCGCGGTGCCGAACGCATCACGATAGCTCTTGCTGAAGTGGCAGGCGGACTGGAAGCCGCAGGCCATCGTGATGTGCATGATCGACATGTCGGTCTGCAGCAGCAATTCGCGGGCGCGGCGCAGGCGCAGGGTCAAGTAATAATGCGTCGGCGTCATGCCGAGGTGCTCGCGAAAGAGTCGCTGCAACTGCCGCTGCGACATGTTTGCGAGCCGAGCGAGTTCCTCGCGCGACAGCGGCTCCTCAATGTTGTTTTCCATCAGCGAGATTACTTCGAACAGCGATTTGTTCGCGGAACCCAGTCGGGCGACAAGCGGCATCCGCTGCTGCGCATGCGTGTCGCGCACGTGCTCGACGATGAACTGCTCGGCGATCTGTGTGACGCGTGCGGTGCCCACGCGCGCGGCGATCAGGTTCAGCATCATATCCAGCGGCGCGACGCCGCCCGTGCAGGTGATGCGGTCGCGGTCGATCACGAACAATTCCTTCAGGAAGCGCGTTTCGGGAAATTCCTCCTTCAGGGCCGACAGATTTTCCCAGTGGATCGCGCACGCGTAGCCGACCAGCAGACCCGCTTTCGCAAGCGCATAGGTGCCGGTGCACAGGCTGCCGAGCGTGACGCCGGCGCGGGCGAAGCGGCGCAGCGTGGCCAAGTGTTCGGGCAGCGTCGAGTGCTGCACGTCGACGCCCCCGCAGACAAATACGGCATCCGGCTGCCCGACGCATTCGGCCGGGCCGGTATCGACCGAGAGCCCATTGCTTGCGGTGATCGTGCCGCCGTTCGGACTGATGATCGACCAGCGATAAAGCGACTGACCGCTCAAATAGTTTGCCATCCTGAGGACTTCGATCGCATTGGTGAACGCGATCATCGTGAAGTTCGGCAGCGGCATGAACGCGAAATGTGACATCGACGCGGTGCGGTCGGGCGACATGGGGGAACGTTCCTTATTTGAGCTCGATGCGACGCCGGGGCACTCGGCTCGCGTATTGTGGGAGCGAGCGCAACAAGCGTGCCATACGGCTAAACCCTAGATCGAAGCGTCCGGCGCACACATGCGCGTTGCTGCATTGCACCGTGTGCGGGAGCCGTGGCTCGACACGGGTGCAGCAGCGGCACCGTGTCAGTGCCGCACGCAGTACGAACGCCATTTTTTAGTGGTCGGATCGGCTAGCCGAGCGCTACTTGTTCAAAACGGACGGGGATGTCGGAAAAGGAAAAGAAAGCGTCTGAATTCATCAATAGGCAAAAAATCCGAACGACAAGAATAGAGCCGTCGGCGCTTGCTTCGAAGGCACGCCGGAACGCCGCGAGACGGGCTTGGCCGGGTCTTGCGGCCATTCTCCACTCCAGTCACGGAAAGCTCGATGTCGAACGCCAACCCATTCTTTTCGCAATCGCTTGCGCAGCGCGACGCGTCCGTGCGGGGCGCAATCGTCAAGGAACTCGAAAGGCAGCAGTCTCAGGTCGAATTGATCGCATCGGAAAACATCGTGTCCCGAGCGGTGCTCGAAGCACAAGGTTCGGTGCTGACGAACAAGTATGCGGAGGGCTACCCCGGCAAGCGCTATTACGGCGGCTGCGAATGCGTGGATGAAATCGAGGTGCTGGCGATCGAGCGCGTGAAGCGCATTTTCGGTGCGGCGCATGCGAACGTGCAGCCGCACTCGGGCGCACAGGCGAACGGCGCCGTGATGCTGGCGCTCGCGAAGCCGGGCGACACGGTGCTTGGAATGTCGCTCGACGCGGGAGGGCACCTGACGCACGGGGCGAAACCCGCGCTGTCCGGCAAATGGTTCAACGCGGTTCAGTACGGCGTCAATCGCGACACGATGTTGATTGATTACGACGAGATCGATGAACTCGCGCGTCAGCATCGGCCTGCCCTCATTATCGCGGGTTTTTCCGCGTATCCGCGCAAGCTCGATTTTGCCCGCTTCCGCGCAATTGCCGATGCCGTCGGTGCAAAGCTGATGGTCGACATGGCGCACATCGCCGGCGTGATCGCTGCGGGGCGGCATTCGAATCCGGTCGAGCATGCGCATGTCGTCACGTCGACGACGCACAAAACGCTGCGCGGCCCGCGCGGTGGCTTCGTGCTCACCAATGAAGACGAGATTGCGAAGAAGATTAATTCGGCGGTGTTTCCCGGTCTGCAAGGTGGCCCGCTGATGCACGTGATTGCCGGTAAAGCGGTGGCGTTCGGCGAAGTGCTGGAGGGCAGCTTCAAGACCTACATTGATGCAGTACTCGCGAACGCGCAAGCACTCGGTGACGTGCTCAAGGCAGGCGGTGTCGATCTCGTGACGGGCGGCACCGACAATCATCTACTGCTTGTCGATTTGCGGCCCAAAGGGTTGAAAGGCATGCAGGTCGAGCAGGCGCTCGAACGTGCAGGCATCACGTGCAATAAGAACGGGATTCCGTTCGATACGGAAAAGCCGACGGTCACCTCTGGCGTTCGTCTCGGCACGCCGGCTGGTACGACGCGCGGTTTCGGCGTCACGGAGTTTCGTGAGGTCGGTAGGCTGATCGTCGAGGTGCTCGACGCATTGCGCGCAAATCCCGAAGGGGACCGTGCGACTGAACAACGAGTGCGTCGGGAGATCTTCGCGCTCTGCGAACGTTTTCCGATCTATTGAAAATCGTACCCCGGCCGCTGCACCGCCGAACCGGATTACGCGCGAAATAAACTGAGACTGGAGCCTTCAACCCATGAGTACGCTGCACGAAGACAGCATCGTCATCGACGGCCTGAATATCTCGAAATTCGACCGTTCAGTATTCGAAGATATGCGCAAAGGCGGCGTGACGGCCGCGAACTGCACGGTGTCGGTGTGGGAGAACTTCGCGAAGACGGTCGACAACATCGCGCAGATGAAAAAGCAGATTCGCGACAACAGTGAACTGCTGACGCTCGTGCGCACGACGGACGACATCCTGCGGGCCAAGCGGGAGGGCCGTACCGGCGTGATCCTCGGTTTTCAGAATGCGCATGCATTCGAGGACAACCTTGGCTATATCGAGGCGTTTGCCGACATGGGCGTGCGCGTCGTTCAACTTTGCTACAACACGCAAAATCTTGTCGGCACCGGCTGCTACGAGCGCGACGGCGGATTGTCCGATTTCGGCCGCGAAGTGATTACCGAGATGAATCGCGTCGGGATCATGGTCGATCTCTCGCATGTGGGTGGCAACACGTCGTCGGAGGCGATCGCGTTCTCGAAGAAGCCCGTTTGCTATTCGCATTGCCTGCCGTCCGGGCTCAAGGAACATCCGCGCAATAAAAGCGATGCGCAGTTGAAGGAAATCGCCGATGCCGGCGGATTCGTCGGCGTGACGATGTTCGCGCCGTTCCTGAAACGTGGGATCGAAGCGACGATCGATGACTATATCGAAGCAATCGACTATGTCGTAAATCTGATCGGCGAGGATACGGTTGGCATCGGCACCGATTTTACGCAGGGCTATAGCGTCGAATTTTTCGATTGGCTCACTCACGACAAGGGACGTTACCGGCGGCTCACGAATTTCGGGAAAGTCGTGAACCCTGAAGGTATCCGCACGATCGGCGAATTTCCAAATTTGACGGCCGCGATGGAGCGCGCAGGCTGGAAGGAGACGCGCATCCGCAAGATCATGGGCGAAAACTGGGTGCGCGTGTTCAAGGAAGTTTGGGGTGCCTAGTTTCAGGCGATCAGATATCCGAATTCCCGTGTATTGGATCACTTGATTCAATAAGCCGCGATTCGCCACGGCAGATGGATAAGTGCCGCGCACAAGCCGCCGCGGCGCACGCAATTCTTTCGGAGCCACACGATGCAACCGCAATTGCCGATCGACGTCGATCCGACCACCGGCGTCTGGACCACCGACGCGCTGCCGATGCTGTACGTGCCGCGTCATTTTTTCACGAACAATCACACGGCGGTTGAGGAGGCGCTTGGCCGCGACGTGTACGCGCAGATTCTCTATCGGGCCGGCTACAAGTCAGCCTATCACTGGTGCGACAAGGAAGCGAAACAGCACGGGCTCGCCGGGCTTGCGGTGTTCGAGCATTACCTGAAAAGGCTGTCTCAGCGCGGCTGGGGGCTGTTTTCGATCGTCGACGCCGACCCCATTCAGGCGCGCGCCCGCATCGAACTGCGCCACTCGTCGTTCGTACTCGCGCAGCCAGGCAAGGAAGGCAAGCTCTGCTATATGTTCGCGGGCTGGTTCGCCGGTGCGATGGACTGGGTCAACGATACGACACCGGAAAACAATAACGCGCCGCGCGCGTGGTCTCGCGAGACGCAATGTGCGGCCGAAGGGCACGACTATTGCGTTTTCGAAGTGTCGCCGCTCGCGTGCTGACACGGTATTCGTCAGGACAACATCACATTTCGCTAGCATAAACGTCAGAGGTCGACCGAAATGCGTTACCCCCACTTGTTCAAACCACTGACGCTGAACCAGCTCACGCTGCGCAACCGGATCGTCAGCACCGCGCATGCCGAAGTCTATGCCGAGCCGGGCGGGTTGCCGGGCGAGCGCTATATTCGCTATTACGAGGAAAAAGCGAAAGGCGGTGTTGGCCTTGCTGTCTGTGGAGGATCGAGCCCGGTATCGATCGACAGCCCGCAAGGCTGGTGGAAATCGGTCAATTTGTCGACCGACAAAGTGATAGAGCCGCTCGCTCGCCTTGCCGAAGCGATGCATCGGCATGGTGCGAAGATCATGATTCAGGCCACCCACATGGGCCGTCGATCGGCGTTCCATGGCGAGCATTGGCCGCATCTCATGTCACCGTCCGGTGTGCGTGAGCCTGTCCATCGCGGCAATGCGAAAGTGATCGAACCGGAGGAGATCCGCCGCATCATCGGCGATTTTGCCGCGGCCGCCAAGCGTGTGAAAGACGCCGGCATGGATGGCATTGAGATTTCCGCTGCGCACCAGCATCTGATCGATCAGTTCTGGAGCCCGCGCACGAATTTCCGGACCGACGAATGGGGCGGCAGCCTCGAGAACCGCCTGCGCTTCGGTCTGGAGGTACTGCGTGCGGTGCGCGAAGCGGTCGGCAGCGATTTCTGCGTCGGCTTGCGGATGTGCGGTGACGAATTTCATGAGGACGGCCTCGATCACGTGCAGTTGAAGGAGATCGCGCATGCGATGTCCGACACGGGCCTCATCGATTATCTCGGCGTAATCGGTTCGGGAGCAGATACACACAATACGCTCGCGAATTGCATGCCGCCGATGGCATTGCCGCCGGAGCCGTTTGTGCACCTCGCGGCAGGCATCAAATCGGTCGTCAAGGTGCCGGTGATGCATGCACAGAGCATTCGCGACGCGGGGCAGGCCGAGCGGCTGCTCGCGAACGGGATGGTCGACCTCGTCGGGATGACGCGTGCGCAGATTGCCGATCCGCATATGGTCATCAAGATTCGCGATGGCCGTGAGGACGAGATCAAGCAGTGCGTCGGTGCGAACTATTGCATTGACCGTCAGTACAACGGGCTCGACGTGCTGTGTGTGCAGAATGCGGCGACGTCGCGCGAAGCGACGATGCCGCACGTGATCGAGAAATCGCGCGGTCCGAAACGCAAGGTTGTCGTCGTCGGCGCGGGGCCGGCTGGACTCGAAGCGTCGCGCGTCGCGCGTGCGCGCGGTCACGATGTCGTGTTGTTCGAAAAGAATCGCGAAGTCGGCGGGCAGATCCTGCTGGCGGCCAAGGCGCCGCAGCGCGAACAGATGGCGGGCATCGTGCGCTGGTTCGATCTGGAGACGAAGCGCTTGGGCGTCGATCGGCGGCTCGGCGTCGAAGCCGACATGAAAGCGATTCTCGCCGAGAAGCCGGATATTGTCGTGCTTGCGACCGGCGGCGCGAGTTTCACTTCGCAGGTGAGCGCATGGGGCGTCGCCGACGGTCTCGCGGTCAGCGCGTGGGACATCCTGTCGGGCCGCGTTGAGCCGAAGCGCAACGTGCTGGTTTACGACGGGGTCAGCACGCACGCAGGCGCGGGTGTGGCGGATTTCATCGCGAGCCGCGACTCCCAGGTCGAGATCGTCACGCCGGACGTGAAAGTTGCTGACGATTGCGGCGGCACGACATTCCCGATCTTCTATCGCAGGTTGTATGCGCAAGGCGTGATCCATACGCCGAATTATTGGCTCGATCGCGTGTATGAGGAAGACGGCAAGAAGATCGCCGTGTTGCGCAACGAATACACGGAAGAGCAGGAGGAGCGCGTGGTCGATCAAGTCGTGATCGAGAACGGCATCGCGCCGAACGATGCGCTGTACTGGCAACTGAAACCGGAATCGGTGAACCGCGGGCAGATCGACGTTCATAAGCTTTTCGCTGCGCAACCTCAGCCGTGTTTGGCCGAAGCGCTGGGCGACGGCCGTTTCCTGTTGTTTCGCGTCGGCGATTGCATCTCGATGCACAACATCCACGGCGCAATCTACGATGCACTGCGACTTGCTAAGGATTTCTGACAGATGAATCCGGCCATTCTGATTACCGTGCTGCTGTGGCTGTCGATCATAGGGCTCGCGTTTGCCGTTGCGAAGCGGGCGGCATATTGGCGGCTTGGCCGCGCGAGCGTGCCCGGCACGTTCGGAATTACCCACTTGTTGACGATTCCGAAGCGCTATTTCGTCGATTTGCATCATGTCGTCGCCCGTGATCCGTATATCGCGAAAACGCATGTCGCGACTGCCGGCGGCGCGATAGCCGCGCTCATGCTCGTGTTCGTCAACTACGGGCTGGCACTCTATTCGCCGTGGCTCGATGTGTTGATCTTCATTGCAGCGCTCGCGATGTTCGTCGGCGCGGTGTACGTTTGGCGCCGGCGGCATGCGAAGGACGTGCCGACCAGACTGTCGCGCGGCCCCTGGAATAGGCTGCCGTGGTTGCTCGGGGCATTCTCGCTCGGTCTCATGCTGCTGGTGTTCGTGCCAGCGTCGGTGATGTCGGGCGGATTCGCGTTGCTCTGTGCGCTGATGACCGGCGCGGGCGCGTTCGCGATGACAGTGGGCGCGGCGCGCGGTGGCCCGATGAAGCATGCGGTTGCCGGTCTGCTGCACCTTGCGTTTCATCCGCGTCAGGAGCGCTTCGATGCGACGCGCACCGCGTATGCGGGTGGCCCTGCGATACCGCCGAACGCGCTGAAGCCTGCCGATGTCGAACATAACGAATTCGGCGTCGCGAGACCCGTGGAATTCCGCTGGAATCAGCTATTGAGCTTCGATGCATGCGTGCAGTGCGGCAAATGCGAAGCCGCGTGTCCCGCGTTCGCGGCCGGTCAGCCGCTCAATCCGAAGAAGCTGATCCAGGATCTCGTCGTCGGGATGGCGGGCGGCACCGATTCGGCCTATGCAGGCAGCCCCACGCCGGGCATTCCGGTCGGCAAGCATGGCGGTGCGCCGCAACGCGCGATCGTGCCCGAACTGATCGAGGCCGATACGTTGTGGTCGTGCACGACATGCCGTGCCTGCGTGCACGAATGTCCGATGCTGATCGAGCATGTCGACGCGATCGTCGACATGCGCCGCAACCAGACGCTCGTTCACGGAGCGGTGCCTGGCAAGGGGGCGCAAGTGCTCGCGAATCTGCGCGAAACAGGCACGATGGGCGGTTATGACGTGGCAGCGCGCTACGACTGGGCGGTCGATCTTGGCGCACGCATCGCCCAACCGGCACATCCTGTCGATGTGCTGATCGTCGCGGGCGAAGGCGCGTTCGACATGCGCTATCAGCGCACGCTGCGCGCGCTCGTAAAAGTGCTGAATCGCGCAGGTGTCAACTATGCGGTGCTTGGTGCGGCGGAAACGGATACGGGCGACGTCGCACGCCGGCTTGGCGACGAGGCGACGTTTATGCAAAGCGCGACGCGCCTGATCGATACGCTCGGCAAACTTTCGTTCAGGCAGATCGTGACGGCCGATCCACACGTGATGCACAGCCTGCAAAACGAATATCGGGCACTTGGCGTGCGATATACCGTGAAGCACCATACGGCGTTCATCGAGGAACTGGTCGCAGCGGGCAAAATTTCGCCGCGCGCGGCCGAAGCGCTGCGTGACAAGCGTATTACCTATCACGACCCTTGCTATCTCGGCCGCTACAACGGGCAGATCGATGCGCCGCGCAAGCTTCTGAAGACGATCGGCATCCAAATCGTCGAAATGGAGCGGCATGGCGTGCGCGGCCGCTGTTGCGGCGGCGGTGGCGGCGCGCCGCTTACCGATATTCCCGGCAAGCAGCGGATTCCAGACATTCGGATTGCCGACGCGCAGGCGGTGGGCGCCGAAGTAGTCGCGGTGGGCTGCCCGAATTGCACCGCGATGCTCGAAGGCGTCGTCGGCCCACGGCCCGACGTGCTCGACATCGCAGAACTGGTCGCCGCATCGTTGGAGTAACCCATGACGCTGCTCAAAAGAATCGATCCACGCCGGCCGTTCGTTGTGACGGCGGCAGGGCTCAGGCGCATCACGCTTGGCGAGACGGGCGGCATACCGGCCGATGCCGCGCAGTGGCAGCCGCGCGCCGGGCACGTGGAATCGGCGAAGCCGCTGCGCGAAGTGCGCGATGCAAAAAGCGTGTTGCTGGTTGCGTGCCACAGTGAGCGCGGCACGCTCGATGATCACGCACGCCAGGCGATCGCGGCGGCTGCGCTGATTGCCGACGCGCAAACCGAAGTCGTGCTCGTCGTTTTCGGCGCATTGATCGACGACGCAGGAGCGCTTGGCGCCGATGCGCTGATCGTCTTGCCTGATTTCGATCGCCGGACGTTTGACCCCGAGCGCGAACTCGACGCATTGCGAACGTGTGCTGCCGTATTATCGCCGCGGCACGTGTTCATGCCTGACGACGCGTCAGGTAGCGGCGATCTCGGACGCCGCTATGCCGCCGCAATGAATGCGAGCGTCGCGACGCATGTTGTCGAGATCGACGCCAGGCACGTGGGTGTCTATACCGACGCAAAACGCAGTTTCGCGACGCGCTCGCTGCCCGACGTCGTGCTGCTTGCACCGAATGCCGTTGAAACGAAACTCCCGTTCTCGGGCGCGGCGCGTGCGCTCGCGATCGATTCGTCCTCCGGCTTCAGTTCGGCTGCTGGCGATGCATATCGGGATTTCGGCATTGAAGCGATCGATGCGGCTCAAGTCGCGCTCGAAGAGGCGGATTTCATCGTGTCGGCCGGCAACGGCGTGACCGATATCGCGGCATTCGAGCAGCTGGCAACGGCCTTCGGCGCGGCGATCGGCGCAAGCCGCGTCGCGGTCGACAACGGCCACTTCGCACGTGACAAGCAGGTTGGCGCGACGGGCAAGACGGTCGAAGCGAGTGTCTATATCGCGTTCGGCATTTCGGGGGCCGTCCAACACTTGCAAGGAATCAAGGACTGCCGACATGTGATTGCGGTGAATCTCGACGGCAGCGCACCGATCGTCAAGCGCGCGAACCTGACTATCGTCGGTGATGCTCAGCAAACGATCGCCGCATTGACCGAGGCGGTAGGTGCCGCACGCGCGGCGAATGCACAGGCAGGCGTCGTGCGGCATTCGCATGAGCAGGAAGGAGTGATTGCATGAACTCGTATCGCCGGCTCGAAACTATCGCGGTGCTGGTGTCGATCGGGCGCAACCCGGTATCAGGGGTGCCGCGCTACAGCCGCAACGACGCGGCGGCGCTCGACATCGGTCGCGCGCTTGCCGCGGAGCATGGCGCGCGGCTCGACGTGATCCATGCGGGCGATCCGGGCAATCCGGCGCTTGCCGATTATCTTGCGCTCGGTGCGGCAGAGATCGAAGTGCTCGAATGCGCGGACAGTGACGATGCGATCGCCGCGCTTGCCGCACGCGTGCGTGGTTGCGATCTCGTGCTGACCGGAACCCGAGCGGAAGGGGCGTATGACTCCGGCATGTTGCCATATCGCTTGGCGACATCACTGGGCTGGCGATTTGCCGGGGCGGCGGTCGATGTTGGCGTCGAGGCGGGCAGGGCGACGCTGCGTCAGTTCTTGCCGAAAGGTCTGCGAAGACGTGTCGACGCGGCGTTGCCCGCTGTCGTCGCCGTGCATCCGCTTGCGAACGCTGCGCCGCGCTACGCGTATGCACGATTGCGTGCGGGCGCCGTGCGCGCGGGGCGCGTTACGGTGGACGCATTGACCGAGGCCGCGCAATGGACGAAGCGCACCGCGACTCGCCAGCCGGTGAAGCTCGCGGCGACGGATAAGCGTTCGGGCCATGCACGGATGCTGAGCGCGACGACCACCGAGAGCCGTGGCGGAAACGTCGTAATTGAAGGGAGTTCGGTCGAAAAAGCACAAGTGATTCTCGCGTATTTGCGCGAGCATCGGCTTATCGACTATTGAATCGACGATGCCTGTCGGCAAAAACCAAGGAATCCGGAGCAAAAGATGACAGTATCGGCAGACATCCGCGCGCTGGTGGCGCGGCGCAAAGCAGGCCATAGCTTGGAGGCGCCGTTTTATCTGAGCGACGAGGTTTTCGCACTTGATATCGACGCGATATTTCGTAGGCACTGGATCCAGGTGGCGGTCGAACCGGACGTGCCCGAGCCGGGAGACTACGTAACGATCGAGATTGGATCGGATTCGATTTTGATCGTGCGCGACGACGATATGGAGATCCGCGCATTTCACAACGTCTGTCGCCACCGGGGCGCGCGATTGTGTAACGAGGAGAAGGGATCGGTCGGCAATATCGTCTGCCCATATCATAGCTGGACCTACAATTTGACCGGCAAACTCATGTTTGCCGAGCACATGGGCGAGCAATTCGATCGTTGCAAGCACAGCCTCAAGCCGGTGCATCTGCAAAATCTGGCGGGGCTTTTGTTCGTTTGTCTCGCCGATGAACCCCCTGCCGATTTCGCCAGGATGCGCGCGGCGATGGAGCCGTACATGCTGCCGCATGATTTGCCGAACACGAAAATTGCGGCACAGGTCGATATCGTCGAGAAAGGTAACTGGAAGCTGACGATGGAGAACAATCGCGAATGCTACCACTGCATCGCGAACCATCCGGAACTGGTCGTTTCGCTGTACGAATATGGATTCGGCTATCAGCCGTCGCCGACCAATGCGCAAGGCATGGCCGAGTTCGAACGTGTCTGCGTCGAGCGCGCCGCGCAGTGGGAGGCGCTGAATCTGCCGTCCGTCGAAATCGAGCGCCTGACCGACGTGACCGGTTTTCGCACGCAGCGCCTGCCGCTCGATCGCAGCGGCGAATCCCAAACGCTCGATGCAAGGATCGCGTCGAAGAAGCTGCTTGGCGAATTCCGCCGCGCTGATCTTGGTGGCTTGTCTTTCTGGACGCAACCCAATTCATGGCATCACTTCATGAGTGACCATATCGTGACTTTTTCGGTCATTCCGTTGTCGCCTGGCGAAACGCTCGTGCGAACGAAATGGCTCGTACACAAGGATGCGCAGGAAGGTGTCGATTACGACGTGAAAAATCTGACTGCCGTCTGGAACGCGACGAACGACCAGGATCGTGCGCTCGTCGAGTTTTCCCAGCGAGGCGCATCGAGCAGTGCCTATGAGCCGGGCCCATATTCTCCGTACACCGAAGGGTATGTCGAGAAATTCTCAGAATGGTATATCGACCGGCTGGCCGCCTATATTGGCATCTAGCGCGGCGACGGAGTGCAACATGATGCGAGATACCGAGAATTTCGAGCCCGTCGACAGCCGCGTGACGCGTCCGGCGTTCTGGCGGGAATTGCCGGAACGCTGGACGAGCGATGTCGAGGAATCGCTCGTCTGCTGCCAGGTGCGGCAGGAAACGCACGATGTCAAAAGCTTCTTCTTTCGTTCACGTCAAGGGCGGGCATTTTCGTTCGAGCCGGGGCAGTTCGTCACGCTGGAACTGGACATCGACGGCGAAACGCTTAACCGCTGCTATACGATTTCATCGTCGCCGGCACGGCCGCATACGATTTCGATCACGGTGAAGCGCGTGCCCGGCGGAAGGGTGTCGAACTGGCTGCACGACAATCTGCGGCCCGGCGCGGCGATCCGTGTGCTCGGGCCAGCGGGCGTATTCAGTTGCGCCAGGCATCCCGCTCGCAAGTATCTGTTTTTGTCTGCGGGCTCAGGCATCACACCGCTGATGTCGATGAGTCGAGCGCATCACGACCTTGCCGAAGATCGCGACATTGTGTTCGTGCACAGCGCACGCACGCCGGACGACATCATCTTTGCGCGCGAACTCGATCTGATTGCCGCGTCTCAGGCGAATTTCCGCACGGCGTTCGTTTGCGAGCGGCTTGGCGCGCGTACTAACTGGCACGGCGTAACCGGTTATTTGTCCCTGCCGCTATTGAAGCTGATCGCCCCGGATTTTCTCGATCGGGAAATTTTCACTTGCGGGCCGGCGCCGTATATGAAAGCTGTTCGGGATCTACTAGACGAAGCGGGATTCGATCGCAGCCGTTATCACGAGGAGAGTTTTTCGTTCGAAACGCTTATCGAAGAGGACGGGCCGACGAGCGGCGGCAATGTGCAAGGTGAGCCGTGCAGTGCTGAGCCGGGGAGCGCAGGCGGCACCCAAGCCCGGCAGTATGCGGTCAGTTTTGCGAAAAGCGGGCGCGAAATCATCTGTAATCCGGATCAAAACGTACTGGACGCCGCGCGGTTGGCAGGCGTGCGCTTAGCCGCGTCGTGTACCCAGGGAATGTGCGGCACCTGCAAGGTGAAGCTGGTCTCCGGACAGGTAGACATGAAGCACAACGGTGGCATCCGTCAGAGGGAAATCGATCAAGGCATGGTGTTGCTATGTTGCAGCAAGCCGCTGTCCGATCTGGTCGTCGATAAATAGGCACGCTGCGTCGTGGTTGGGCAAATGCATGTCGCAAAGACGGAGTACCGGGGATTTCTGATCGACGAATCTGAAGAGGTCATTCGCGTCTTGAAAACCTCGGGGAGATCGAGCATGAAGCGCTTTGCAAAATGGGTGAGCGGCGGTGTGCTGTCGATGTTTTTGTTTGCGGCTTCATCGACATTTGCTGATACGAAGCCGATATTGAAAATTGGTTATGTCGAAGGCTGGGACGATAGTGTTGCGACGTCCAATGTCGCCGCACGGGTCATCGAGACGCGGCTGGGCTACCCCGTCCAACTTGTTCCTGTTGCAGCCGGCGTAATGTGGCAGGGCGTTGCGCGCGGCGATCTCGATGCGACGTTGTCTGCATGGTTACCCACCACGCAGGGTGCGTATTGGGATCAGTTCAAAGCTAAGGTCGTCAATCTCGGCGTGAATTTTCCGGATGCGCGGCTTGGCCTGGTGGTGCCTGCCTACGTGAATGCGAAGACGGTCGAGGATTTGAACGCCAATAAAGCCGAATTTGGCGCCCGCATCGTCGGTATCGATGCGGGTGCGGGCCTGATGCGCAAGACCGACGATGCGCTCAAGGCATACCGCCTTGACTACACGCTGATGCCGAGTTCGGGTAGTGCGATGACTGCGGAGCTGGCACGCGCGATTCACGCGAACAAAGCGATCGTCGTGACCGGATGGGCGCCTCATTGGATGTTCGCGAAGTGGAAATTGCGCTTTCTCGACGACCCCAAAAGGGTTTACGGCGCGGCAGAGCATGTCGATAGCGTCGCGAACCCAGGCCTCGAGGTGAAGGCTAAACCGGTTGTCGCGTTCCTGAAGAAATTTCAGTGGAAGCCAGGCGAGATCGACACCGTAATGCTCGCGATTCAGAACGGTACGAAACCGGCCGCCGCAGCCGATGCATGGATCGCGGCGCATCGCGATCGGGTAGCCGATTGGCTCGGCTCAATGCCCTGACGAACCCCGTGCGAGCCTGCTCAGGCGTGCATTGGGAGGGTAAATAAAATATACAGTTATCCGAACTAATTAACAAAAAATTGAACTTTTAAGCGGAAAAATCAGCATTTTTTTAGTTTTGTTTAAAATTGTTGGTAGAATGTAATCTTGTTCGGGCTCCTCACGGGAGGGCTTTTGATGAGTCAAGCAGGACTGCGTACGCGCAGCACCAGCGATATCGAATCAACGATCTCACATGAAGAAGAAGGCCGCACGCTGCATCGCGGCTTGGATTGGAAGGATGCTTTTTGGGTAACGAGCGGTGTGCCTGCGGGTGTGCTGTTCACGATCGGCGGCGTATGTGCGACGGTCGGCCAACCCGCGTGGGCGATCTGGATCGCCGCGATCACGATGGGTTTGATTCAAAGCGCGACTTATGCGGAAATTTCCGGGCTATTTCCCCATAAATCGGGCGGCGCATCGGTATACGGTGCGATGGGTTGGGTGCGTTACAGCAAGTTGATCGCACCCGTTTCGGTGTGGTGCAACTGGCTCGCGTGGTCGCCGATGCTGGCGCTCGGCTGCGGTCTTGCCGCGAGCTATGCACTCACCAGCTTGTTTCCTGCCGACGCGGCTATCCTCAATTGGAAGTGGACGCTCTTCGATCTCGGCTTCATCAAGTCCGGTCTTACTCTGCGTGTCGACGCAACTTTTGTGATCGCGGCAATTCTGTTGCTTGTCACTTTCAGACTGCAGCATAGCGGTGCGTCGAAAGCCGCGCGTACTCAGCGCATCCTCGGCATCGCGTCATTGACGCCGCTTTTGATCGTCGGCATCGTGCCGTTCGTCACGGGCGATGTGCCGATATCGAATCTGCTGCCTTTGTTACCGCTCGGACGCGATGCACACGGCAACCTGACCGCGGCTTCGTTCGGAAGTTGGAATGGGCAGGGTGTCGTGATGGCGCTCGGCGCGATGTTTATGGCCGGCTGGGCGTCATACGGTTTTGAAACGGCAGTGTGTTACACCCGCGAATTTCGCGATCCGCGCCGCGATACCGCGAAGGCGATCTTCTGGTCGGGCGCGCTGTGCCTGATCGTCATGACACTCGTGCCAATGGCGTTTCAGGGGGCACTAGGCACTGCGGCAATGCTCGATCCACATATCGGGGATGGCACGGGTGTTGCTGCTGCGATGGCGCGTATCGTCGGCGGCGGTGCATGGGCGGCCAATGCGATCGTCGTGATGCTGATGCTGTCGATCCTGCTGATCGTGATGACGTCGATGATGGGCTCGTCCCGCACGCTCTATCAAGCGTCCGTTGATGGCTGGCTGCCGAAATACCTTTCGCACGTCAACGAGCATGGTGCGCCGACGCGCGCGATGTGGACCGATCTCGGTTTCAATCTCGTGCTGCTGATGATGTCCGACTACATGACTGTGCTGTCGGTCTCGAATGTCTGCTACATGCTGTTCGTCTTCCTGAATTTGCAGTCGGGATGGATTCATCGAATGGATCGTGGCGACCGGGCGCGGCCGTTCCGGTGCCCGACATGGTTGCTTGTGCTTGGTGCCGTATGCGGCTACGCGAATCTTGTCTATGTAGGCGTCGGGGCGGATCTGCAAGGAAAAGGTACGCTGCGTAACGGTTTGATTGCAATGCTGCTGATCGTGCCGGTTTTCGTCTATCGCCATTACTGGCAGGACCGTGGTCGTTTCCCTGAGCAAATGGACCGTGATATTTCGCTGACGATATCGCAGCGCAGCCGCTGGTTCGATATCGCGCCTTATGCTGCGCTGGTTGGTGCAGTGCTGACCATCGGCATTTCTTATTACGTTGCGTGGGGCCGCTAAGGCGCTCGTCGCGGCCATCTCACTTCCTTTCCCATATCTGTTCGATTGGAGCACGCGACGCTTGCAGTCGCGTGTGGAACATTCGCTGTCGCGTTTACGCGGGTTGAATGAAATATGGGTTTGTATTTTTCGCGAACAGTATCAGCGAGCGACGCCGTGGCTTGGCGTCATTCGACTGTGCTCGCGGGCGCGTGAACCGCGCGTGAAATTTTCCGATGGCTTGGGGAGGGTGATGATGAAAAGCTCGAATGTCGCTTGGCTGAGCGCGATTCCGGTCGCGGTCGCAATGGCCGGTATGCCGGCTGCGGTCCGTGCACAAAGCAGCGTCACACTGTACGGCATCGTTGATGGGGGCGTGACCTACGTGAATAATTCGGGTGGCTCGCACGTCTTCAAGTTCGACGATGGCGTCTCGTATGGAAACCGAATCGGCTTCAAAGGCACCGAGGATCTCGGTGGCGGCTTGAAAGCGGTGTTTACACTCGAAACCGGCTTCCGGCTCGGAACCGGCGCGCTCGGTTTCAATGGATCGGAATTTGGTCGGCAGGCATATGTCGGATTACAAAACGATTGGGGCACGCTATCGTTCGGCAATCAGCTCGACATGACGGAGGAGATGGTCTTCCTGACCAACGTATCCGCATGGGCAAGCGGCTATGCGATTCACCAGGGCGATTTCGACCGGTTCAACGGCGACCGGTTGCCGAACTCCGTGAAGTTTCTGTCGAATACGTTTGGAGGCTTCAAGTTCGGCGCAATGTACTCGTTCGGCAACGTTGCCGGAAACTTTCACCGCAACAGCGCATACAGCGTCGGCGCCAACTATACGCAAGGCGATCTGTCGGTGGGTGCCGCGTATACGCGTCTGAACAATCCGAACGGTATCTATGCATTCGATCCTTATGCAATGCTCGGCGTGAAGACTTTTCTCGGTCAGCCGACGGTTCGCGTCGATCCGGTTACAGGGCAAGTTTCCGATTTGTTTTCGAGCAGGCCGATGGACGTGGATAGCCAGAGCACGTTGGGCGTCGGCGGAAGCTATACGATCAAGGATTTGACGCTGATCGGCAATTTCACTTACACGACGATCAAAGGGTTCGGCCAATCGTCGCACATGCAAGTCTACGAAGGCGGGGCGAGCTACCAGATTACGCCTGCGTTCAGCTTCATCGGCGGCTATCAGCACACACGTTTTGAGGGGCACCACTGGAACCAGGGCTCGGCGGGGTTCCACTACTTGTTGTCGAAGCGGACCGATGTCTATGTATCCGGCGATTATCTGCGCGCGTCGAATGGCGTCGATGCGGTGATCGGCTACAGCTTTACGCCGTCTACGACGCAAACGCAGGCCGACATCCGAATCGGGATGCGGCATTCGTTCTGATTCGGGCGTGCGGTGTAATCCGCACGCCCCGATGGAGTCCCGGCGCAGCCCGGCTCTCGTTACATTGCCTTAGGCACGGTCACGCCATATGTACAGCTCTTGTTGTATGCGTTGCCGATCGCATTGATCTGTGTGCTGCTGTAGCCGAGTGCCGCCGCCGCAGTCAGCACGGCTTGGGCTGCGGATTTCTGGCTGGTCGAGTTGTTGGTCATCGACAGTCCTTTGAGGAATGCCTTGTCCATGGCAGCGCCGCCGATCGCATCGCGCGCGACGAGGTTGCACGAAGCCCAGTATTGTCCGGCGGAATGGATTTCCTCGTTACGAATCTGGGTGTAGGTACGCCCTACGTTGTAGTTCGTCACGCGGCCGGCCCAGTATTCGTTGTGACCGTCCCAGACGAACACCCAGTTGTATTGCGCATCGGACGAGCTCCAGCGGCCGTGATCGCGGTTGTATCCAGCCGCGAGGTAGTCGCCTGTGCCTTCGGACAGTCCTTCGACTTGCGAGAGTCCGCCGTTCGTGATCCAGTCATGGATGCCGTGTCCCAGCTCGTGAATGACGACGTCCGCGTCTTCCGCATCGTCAACGCCGCCCTGACCGAACGACAGCTTTCCGGAACTCGGTGAGTATGACGAATTATCCGCGCCAGATTGACCGTGCGGATCGTATTGCACGCCCCCGACATACTGATACGGCGTTGCCTTGATACCCAGATCCAGGTTCACATAACGCAGGAACGTATCGATATGGTAGTACGCATTCACCGCTTCGAAATACGGGCTGGAGCGTGTGAAATCGAATGTTGTCGATGTTTGGGCCGGGCATGCATTGTCATTGGGCGCATCGAAATCGACACATACCGCGTAGGGGCCAGCGAGTTTGTAATTCGTTCCCGACTGAGTGAGATCCTTGAGCGTCACACGCACCCGTGCTGCGGTTAATTGCGTCGAATCCGCATTGTTGTTGTCCTTGAAGCCGGTACTACCGTAACTGCTTCTTGTCGACGAGAGGGGATCGGGCAAAAAGACGAACCCTGCACCGTCCGTTGCGTAGGACGCCTTGTCTTCTGCGCGCAGCACTTCGCCGCTGTTTGCATCGATGATCAACTCCCAATCACCATGCAGGCTGTCTTGCGGTTTGCCGCGCACCTTCCATGCCGTGTGCGTGCCGTTACCGTCAACGAACGCGACGAGTTGTGACCGAACGTTCGCGAATCCGCCAATGCCTAGATAGGCGCGTGCGCGATCGAGTGCTTGTTGACTATCGACGGCTTGCGATTTGCTCGATACAAGCGTGACGCCGTTCACCGCATTGCTGGCGACGTATAAGACGCGGCCGTCCGGCGCGACCGTGACTGCGATGTCGCTGTCGTAGACGGGAAGCCCTGCTGCGCGTTGCTGGAAGCGCACGACGGTAAAAGTGTCATCGCGTCGCTCGGCCGCAACCGCCAGATTGGCGACTGAGCTCTGATCGATCCCGAGTTGAGCGGCGTGCGCGGCGATAAATTCGCGTGCCATCGTCACGGCATCGGCTTTCTTTGCACGAAATGCTGGGCTTGGCAACGTAATCGAAACTACTCCAGGGCGGATTTGCCCAGTTTTGCTTGTTTGGTCGATGGGAGCGACGATGCCACGTGTCAGACTGGCACGGCGGCTTTCTTCTTGTGGATTCGGTGCTTTCGAATCTGCCCAGGCCGTCGATGCGGTGCCGAAACCGACGGCGAGGCTCAATGCGAACGGCAGTGCTTTTAGGGATGTCAGCATCATCTCTCCTGATCTAAAAAGATTTGGATAGCGAAACAAACACGAGAAAATTCTCGGACGACAAAACCCCTGCGCCGGCTAGATCGAGCCGACGCAATTGGACAGATAAAAGAGTGAAGCGGCGTGTCGCCGCTGGATATCAGCGCAAGTGGCGCGAGCCGGGCGATGGATGGAAGGGGACGTGCAGGACGGCGTGCGAATCGACAGACAGGTGCGGCGAGAATAGATCGTGCATCGTCATAATAAGCCCCTCGGAATCGATATTCGATATGCGGCTTTTCTATTCACGGACCCCTCGTGTAGAGCCTCGAGTTGTCAGCGTGACCATCTATTTGTAGCCATGTTACAGAATATTTTCAATGCTATTTCGATGTATTTTCGATAACGGACTCGGCGTGCAAGATCAGTAAGGTGGTGCACAGTCAGGTGATGCGATGCAAAAATTCAACGCCGGGCACGCCGATCGTCTGTCGGGCTCAAGCCGAATTGCGTGCGATAGGTTCGTGAGAAATGAGAAGGTGATTCGAAGCCGCAGGCCGCACAGACGGCGGCGACCGTCATATCGGTCTGCTGAATGAATTCGCGTGCACGTTCAAGCCGTAGACGCTGATAGAAACGCGCCGGCGTATCGTTCAAGGTCGAGTTGAATAGACGTTCGAGTTGACGGCGCGTTACGCCGACTTCCCGAGCGAGCATGGCGGACGTCAGCGGACTGTCGATGTGCCGCTCCATCATGCTGATCACTTGAATCAACTTGCGATTGTGTACGCCGTACCGCGCGGCGATTTCGAGGCGCTGGCGATCGGAATGCTGGCGAATGCGGCCCAGCACGAACTGCTCGGAAATCGTGGCGGCTAGCTCGGCACCGTGCCGGCGCGCGATCAGGGCGAGCATCATATCGATCGATGCCGTGCCGCCGGCACAGGTGATGCGCCGCCCGTCGATCTCGAACAGCTCCTGGGTCGTCTTCAGGTTGGGGTAGCGTTCGCGGAATGCTGCAAGCGCTTCCCAGTGCAGCGTCAGCACGTGCGACGGATCGAACAGGCCGGCTTGCGCGAGCACGAAGCTGCCCGTATCGATCCCGCCGAGCGTCGCGCCGTGCCGGTATTCACGTTTCAGCCAGTCGCCGAGCGCGCGCGTATAGCAAGCAAGCGGATCGAAGCCCGCCACGACGAAAATCGTGCTTGCACGCGTGATTTGTGCAAACGCGGCATCTGCATTCAGCAAAATGCCATTGCTCGCGACAACCGGCATACCGTCGCTGCTGATGATGCGCCATCGGTACAGATCGGGCTTGAAGCGGTTCGCGACACGCAGCGGCTCGACTGCCGACATGAAGCCCAGCGCGGAAAAGCCAGGCAGCAACAAGAAATAGAAATCTTCTGGCATGGCTCGCGCATCTGACCGATTGCGACTGAGCGTATCAAGCAAGGCGCACCGAGGCAAGGCAGGTTTTCTAAAAATGCCGGAAAAGCGCCATTTCATTCGATCTTTCGGTCACCTAGTGGTTTTTACGAAGAGTCGCAAACAGGCAAGGGAACGTCGCCGCTGGTCGCTTCACCACGAATATGACTCGTTACCTTTGATTCCACGATGCAGACCGAACGGTTTTACCGGAATCGGCATGCATGATCCGTCGAATCAGGAGGGAACGATGAAGCCGATCGAAACACTTGCAGCCGGTGTAACGCTTTTCGCAGTCGGCTTGCTCCCACAGCCGTCGTTCGCGCAGGATTCGGCCGCATGCCGAAATGTGCGGTTCGCGGATATTGGCTGGACTGACATTACGTCGACCACGGCGCTCGCGTCGCTACTCTTCGCTGGCCTCGGTTACAAGCCGACGACAACGATCGCGTCCGTGCCGATTTCATTTGCAGGCCTGAAGAATAGACAACTCGACGTTTCGCTAGGTTATTGGTGGCCGGTGCAACAACATCAGATTCAGTCGTTTATCGACTCGAAGTCGATCACGGTCGTCGAGCCGCCGAATCTGTCGGGGGCGAAAGCGACCCTCGCGGTGCCAGCCTATGTTTATCAGGCGGGTTTGAAAACATTCGACGATATCGCGAAGCATCGCGCCGAACTCGGCGGCACGATCTACGGCATCGAACCAGGCAGCAGCGCGAATGCGACGATCCAAAAGATGATCGATACGAATCAGTATGGGCTTGGCGGTTTCAAGCTCGTTGAATCGAGTGAGGCGGGGATGCTCGTTGAAGTGAATCGGGCGATTCGTAACCAGAAATGGATCGTATTCCTCGGGTGGGAACCGCATCCGATGAATATCCAGATCAACATGAATTATCTGTCGGGCGGCGATGCGGCATTCGGGGCGAACTATGGCGAGGCGCGGGTCTATACGCTTACCGCACCTGATTATATGGTGCGTTGCCCGAATGCAGGCAAGCTCGTCGGCAATCTGCGCTTTACGACGCAAATGGAAAACCGGCTGATGCTGTCCGTGATGAACAAAGTCAAGCCAGTGGATGCGGCGAAGGAATACATCAAACAGAACCCGCAAGTGCTCGATGCGTGGCTTGCAGGGGTGAAAACCTATGATGGCAAGGACGGTTTACTTGCAGTGAAGGCTTATCTCGGGCTTTGAGCGGCGAGTTGACGGTTGTCATCGAGCATACTCATTTTCATTCGAACAAGGTGGGCGCGATGAATCAGGAAGTCATAGTGACTTGTGCAGTGACGGGGGCCGGCGATACGGTCGGCAGGCATCCGGCGATTCCCGTGACGCCGAAGCAGATTGCCGACGCGGCGATCGAGGCGGCGAAAGCGGGCGCGACGGTTGCGCATTGCCATGTACGCGATCCGCAAACCGGCCGCGGCAGTCGTGATCCGGAATTGTATCGGGAAGTGGTGGACCGGATTCGCTCAGCCGACGTCGATATCATCATCAACCTGACTGCGGGCATGGGTGGCGATCTCGAGATCGGTCCCGGCGAGGATCCAATGCGCTTTGGCAAAGGTACGGATCTCGTGGGCGGACTGACGAGACTCGCGCACGTCGAGGAATTGCTGCCTGAGATTTGCACGTTGGATTGCGGAACGCTGAATTTTGGCGACGGAGACTTTATTTACGTGTCGACGCCCGCGCAATTACGCGTGGGTGCGAAGAAAATCCAGGCGCTTGGCGTGAAGCCCGAACTGGAAATTTTCGATACGGGCCATTTGTGGTTCGCGAAGCAATTACTGAAGGAAGGGCTCCTCGATGATCCGCCACTTTTCCAGCTTTGCCTGGGTATTCCATGGGGGGCGCCCGCCGATACAGGCACGATGAAGGCGATGGTCGACAATTTGCCCCCCGGCGCGCATTGGGCCGGCTTCGGGATCGGCAGGATGCAGATGCCGATGGTTGCGCAGGCGATGCTGCTTGGAGGACATGTGCGGGTCGGTCTCGAAGACAATCTATGGCTTGATCGCGGAGTTCATGCATCGAACGGTTCACTCGTCGAGCGTGCGCGGGAGATCGTTGAACGATTGGGCGGGCGTGTGCTGGATCCGGCTGAAGGGCGGCGCAACCTGGGGCTTGCGCCGCGCGGCGAACGGCAGCTCGAACGGCGGGCGATCACTGACTATGCGTAATGCATCGGACTGCTTGATTTAGTTTCATTTTTCACCAAGGGTAGATCGTCCATGGCTGTCATCACTAAAATCAATACGTTCGCGGCGGTCGGCACCGGTGTCATCGGCAGTGGCTGGGTGGCGCGCGCACTGGCAAACGGGATCGACGTCATTGCTTGGGACCCCGGAAAAGATGCAGAGCAGCAATTGCGGGCGAATGTCGAAAACGCGTGGCCCGCGCTCGAGCGCATCGGGTTGAAGCCTGGTGCATCGCAACAGCGATTGCATTTTGTCTCGACGATTGAAGCGTGCGTCGCCGATGCGGATTTCATTCAGGAAAGCGCGCCGGAACGGCAAACGCTGAAGCTTGATCTGCATGAGAAAATCAGTCGTGCGGCGAAGCCCGATGCAATCATTGGCTCGTCGACGTCCGGCTTGTTGCCGACCGATTTTCATGCGCGCGCGCTCCGGCCAGAACGATGCGTGGTCGGGCATCCGTTCAATCCGGTCTATCTGCTTCCGCTGGTTGAGGTGCTTGGCGGTGTGCGAACCGCATCGGAAACCATCGACGCGGCGATCGATATCTACCGCTCACTTGGAATGCGGCCATTAAGGGTGCGTAAGGAAGTGCCAGGCTTTATCGCGGATCGTCTGCTCGAAGCACTGTGGCGAGAAGCATTGCATCTTGTCGATGAAGGCGTTGCGACGACAGGCGAGATCGATGACGCAATCCGTTTCGGCGCGGGAATACGCTGGTCGTTCATGGGGACCTTTCTGACGTATACCCTGGCGGGCGGCGAAGCGGGCATGCGCCATTTCATGCAGCAATTCGGTCCCGCACTGGAATTGCCGTGGACCAAATTGGTCGCGCCGCGCTTGACCGACGCGCTGGTCGATCGCATTGTCGAGGGTACGGAGAAACAGCGGGGACAGCGGAGCATCAAGTCGCTCGAACGCTACCGGGACGAGTGCATTACAGAAGTGATTGCGACGATTGCCGCGGTGAAAGCGCGTCACGGAATGCGCTACGAGGAGTGACGATGACGACGGTGTCAATGCATGGGACGGAGCTGACGATTTACCGCGATACGGTGCGTTCGGATTGGACAGATTACAACGGGCACTTGCGTGACGCGTTTTATCTGCTGATCTTCAGCTTCGCCACCGATGCGTTGCTCGACGCGATCGGCCTTGACGATGCTGCGCGCAGATCGCGCGGCCGATCCGTTTATACGCTCGAGGCACATATCAATTACCTGCGCGAAATCAAGGAAGGCGCGAGTGTGCGAGTGGATGTCCGCGTGCTTGCACACGACGCGAAGCGGCTGCACTTATATCTCGAAATGTTCGCGAATGGAGCCGATGAAGCCGTGTCGGCGAGCGAGCAGATGTTGTTGCACGTGGATACGAGCGGCCCCAAAGCCGTACCGTTCGACGATGATGTCGCCGAGCGTATCGCGCAGTTGCATGCCATGCAGCGCCGATATGCGGCTCCGGCTTACGCGGGACGCTTGATCGGCTTGCCGGCCCCACGCTGACCCGCTTCTGATCGACAAATCGTTTCAGATCCAGGTAAATCATGCTGGAGCCGGAAATTGAAGCTTTTATTGCTCGGGCTGCCGCATGGTATCCAGGCGATGCGTCATCGCGGCCGATCATTGAGCAACGCGCGCTTTACGATCGATTTGCTGCGGCTTTTACGCGGCCGCTGCCGATCGGCGTTACCGTATCCGATGCCAGATTCATCGCCGCCGACGGCCGAGCGATACGGTTACGCCGTTATCGATCGCACTGCCGCGTTGCGCGTGGGACGGTCCTGTATTTTCACGGCGGCGGCTTTGTCGTCGGTTCGCTGGATAGCCATGCGCCGATCGCAGCCAGAATCGCGGCTGATACTGGGCTCGACGTGATCGTTGTCGATTATCGGCTTGCACCCGAGCATCGCGCGCCCGCCGCAGTCGACGATTGCCTGTGCATCGCCGGCGCCGCACTTGGCGGCTATTTGCCTTTCGATTCGACCTCGGGGCCTTTTCGTTTGGTTGGCGACAGTGCGGGCGGCACGCTCGCCGCATGGGTTGCCGCATCGTTGCGCGATGCCGGGCGTGATGGCATTTGTGCTATCGCACTTGTCTATCCGATGCTGGGCTTCGAGCCGCAGCTGCCGGCTCGCGAGACGGAAGCCCATGCATCAATGTTGACGCTCGCGGACGTCCGTGCATATCTTCGGCTTTATTGGGGCGATGTGCCGCCGCCACACGGTGCCATGCCGCTTGATGCGCATCGTTTGGACGGCTTACCACCGGTGCTTGCGATCGGCGCCGAACATGATCCGCTGCGGGATGATGCATATGCATATGTTTGCCGCATTCGTTCGGCAGGCGCTGACGCGAGCTATTGGCTCGGCAGGGGGCTGGTGCACGGCGCGTGGCGAGCGCTCGACACGAGTCCGCAGGCGGCGCGGATGCATCAGATCGTCTGCGATTTTCTCGTTCGGGCAAAACGCTTTTAACAAGATCTCTGCATGTTGGAGTCGGTGGCGCTTTTTCCGTCAAAGGATTGGCCGCATAACGACACGTTATCCGTACCGGGACGAGCGTTGCTGTATTCGCGATGCGATACCTGGCGATCGCAAGAATTCCACGCGCACAAATACGCTGAGGGCGGCACGGATTTCTGTGACAATTCAATTAAGAAGATGCTTAATCAAAATTTTTTTACCGGAATGATTGGCATATTTTTCTGTAAAAAAATTACTTGCATTAATGATTTGATTTGGGTATATGCGTTCCGATGGGGAAAAATCATCACTGATTTCGAACAGGAATTCACTCGATTTGGGCATAAATAATAAGCATTGAATTCTATAGTGTTCATTTTGTGTGGCCATAATAAGGAAATTGCGAAAAATAGCTTGTGCCGGTAGACTTCTCGGGTTTTCAAGTCAAGGTATGTATTAAAAATCAAATAGTTACATATAATGCCCGACGTAACCCAAGGGGTATTGCAATACGAAACGAAAAGTACTATTACTATCGTACAGTACAACTATCGCTGCTCGCATGTTCACAGCAATCCGCCTATTCGTCTTTGAGTGACGGGTCGGCATGTACGGGGAATTTCCAAGTATGACCACTCGACAACCATCCGAAAAGGATGTGCTGTCTGGCGACGCACTTATCGAAATCCATTCGGAAATATCGAACGGCTCGGAAATTGGGCCGGGGGTATGGGTGCGCGCTGCTTCGACAGTTACGGAAACGAAAATCGGAAAATCCTGCTTTGTCGGGTTTAGATCGATTTTGGAGTTTGCCGATATTGAAGAGGGAAGCATGTTCGCGTCGCGCGTGCATTTGCGCGGCACGCGCGAGCGAAGAATTCGAATCGGGCGAAATGTCTGGCTCGGTACGAATGTGACCGTTGCCGCCGGTGTGACGATCGGCGACGGCGCTGTGGTGGCGGCAGGTGCGCTCGTTATGACGGACGTGGCGGCTGACGAAATCGCGGTCGGTCGGCCGGCACGGATCGTATCGAAGCGGCAAGCGGCCGAGGACGGTTTCCCCGATCCTTCGCCGATATTGAGCAAGGTGCGACATCGAGCGCAAATGGGGCTTCCGACGTTTCTCGAGGAATCGTCGTTGTCCCCGCAGCGGGCGATCGCCGAAGGCGGTTTGCAGAACTGGCGTGTATCCGGTTCCACCTTCGTCGATGCGGAGTTGACGGGCGGCGTGGACGTGTCGATCGACGACGGCTGCATCCTGATCGGCCGGAGTGCGAAAAAAGGCGGGGTATCGCCAAAAGGCGGGATTCACCTGGGTAGTGGCGTGCACATCGCGCCGCTCGTGATCGTCGAAGGCGCGGGTGGTCTCGTCGTCGGCGAACGTTGTGTGATCGGTCGAGGCGTGACCATTGTCACGTCTACGCATGACCACCGTTTTCGGTCTCTTCCGTGGGTTGAGGCACCCGTAACGATCGGGCCGGGGTGCACCATCGGAGAGGGAAGCGTAATCGTGGGGCCAGTGAACATCGGCGAGGGCGCAACGGTAGAACCCTACTCGGTCGTGATTCGCGACGTTCAGGCAGGACATCAATCTCGAGGCGTAGTCTCAATACAGGAGAAGTAAAAATGATCATCTTCGCACCGAATCCGACCGGTTCCGGGCACAACATGCGTGCTCTTTCCATCGGTCAGGCGATCAAACGGCAGAACAGCACCGCCGAACTCGCGGTGGCGCTGGGATCGCTTCAGCAGACGTTTACGCCGCTCTTCGAAAAATCCGGAATCAAGGTAATCGACATTGCCGGACGGCTCGTCGATTACTCGAAGAAAAGCAACCTGTCCAAGACATTGGACTGGACGAACTATATTGGCGGCTATATCGCCAATACCTTCATGTCCGGCGAGCGGGTTCTGTCTTATCTTGCATTGATCGACGAGCTGAAGCCCGATGTTCTAGTCTCCGATTACAACATGGCTGCTTGCATGGCTGCTATCTTCAGCGGGACACCGTTGGTCTTCGTGACTGAGCGTTATGACTTCACGCTTTGCCAATTGACCGACGAAGAGCTGGGGCGTGGCGGATTCGATGTCAACGCAGTCGAATTGCAACGGGCGCGCGTCGCGCTGCATCGGCAATTCGCATGGATGATCGAGAGCAGTCAACTGGTTCTCACCGACAAGCCTTACATCGAAAGCATCGATACGGGCACGCCGGTCGAAGCCGCATTGATTTCCGGTCGGGCGCACTTTGTCGGGCCGATGATTCGCGAGCCCGCGAATCAGGATGTGTCTACGGTTCGCGCGGATCTGGGCATCGGCGATTCGCCGTACATTATCGCGTCGATCAGCGGCACCACGATGTTCGCCGAAAGCAAGCAAGGGTTGCTTAACGGCTATATCGAGAGCTACGAAATCCTCAAGAAGCAACGTCCGGATCTCAAGATGGTTCTGCTCGGGCGAGACGAGGTCAAGGCGGGCGACGGCATCATCACCGTTCCTTACTATCCGAACTGGATGGGGTTGCTCAAAGAGGCGGAACTGCTGCTGTCGGCCCCAGGTTGGATCACGGTGACCGAAATCTCGGCGCTGAACATCCCGACGCTTTTCATTCTCCCGTCCAACTCGGAATACCACGAAGTCGAAGCGCTGCGCCGCTTGTGCGAGCTGGGGTTCCCGACCTATGTCGGTTACGACAAGGATGAATTGGCGGAGATCATCGAGGCCGAGCTATTGAAGGACCGCAAGGCCGACGAATATTTCCTGCCGCACTCGAAGGTTGCCTCGCCAGATTGGAAGGGGGCGGATCGGGCCGCCGTGAAGATATTGGAGTTGGCTGAGTCGGCTGAAGTCACGGACAAGGACGAGGAAGTGAGCTATGCAATCTGACGTGCTCAAGTTCATCGAGCTTCGGCTCAAGGATGGTGAATACGGCGGCTATTTCCCCGTTACGGACTGCGAAGGAAAAATCGTTGTCAGCACGGACAAGCGATTGATCGATCAGGTCAACGCGGCGATTTTGTATATCGAGCAAGGCGACGAGGCGAATGCAGAATTCGCCGTTGCTGCGCTCGACAAGCTGTATCGTCCGGAGCAGGGCGGTTTTTCCGAATTGACTGACCGCTATTGGAATCCTCAAGCGGTGGGAGGAGCGAGAACGCTGCATGTGCAACTGAATACTGCCAGGGCGTTGTTGCTTTATGCGGAAAAGTTCGGAAAGCCAATTTATTCGACGAGAGCATTCGATCTGCTTGAGAAGGTGCGGACGCTGGCGCAACAAGGGGAACTGGCCGGCATCTATAGCGCGGATTGGACCGTTGCGTTGGATGATGCAGGCGGTCTCGATCTGGAGATCAGTGCGACTTGCCTTGCCGCAACACTGAAAAAGCTCGGCATTGACCGAGGGCTCGACGTATTGTCTGCGCTCGTCGATCGGCTGAAGCAGCGCCTCGAGGCAGGCGCCGGCAAGTGGCAGTCGAGAGCGTTTCTCTCATGCGAGGTCCGGGCGAAAACGGCTATTGCATTGGCGAAGTGGGCCAGCGCGAATGCCGACGACGCACTTGCCGGAAAAGTTCGCTCGTTCCTGAAAGTAACCATCGATCTTTATCGTGATACGCGATACGGCGGCTTCTGGGATCGCGTCAACGCGAGCGAACAAGTGAAGGTGGACTGGCAGGTTTCGTATGTGAAGAACGAATCGCCGTTTCCGATCAAGCGGACGATGGATGCGGCATTGCTGCTGAAGGCCGTTCGCGAATCCGGCCATGCCGATGCCGCGGTTGAGGACGAATTGATCCACGCTGTCGCGCATTTCCGCGATGCTCAGTCCGGCGGCTTTTTCCTTGGAATGGGATATTTCTGGTCGACGCCGGAAGATCCCACGGTGCCGTTCGCACGTCAGTTTTGGGCGGCGCCCCGCCAGCCGGGTGTCTTTACGATCGGAAATCTCAGCTATCTGCCGTTGCACGTCAAGACGCTGGAGACGCAGATCGTTTGCGCGCAGGTCGCGCAAGCATTGCCTGAAGCGCCACGTGCCGGTGCAGCCGATATCGACAGTGAACTGATTGACCATGCGCTCAACGGTAATTTTCGAGATCCGCACACCGGCGCGGTTCCGACGCTTCCGGTCAATGTGGACAAATATTTGAACTGGCTGGATCGCGCAAGGCCTTCCAAGTCGTTGCCGTATGGGTTGACTGCCGAGATCTCGCCGCTCGGATTTCGCGCCGATCGCACTTGGCAAGTGTTTTCCGCGTTGCACGTGCTGTCCGATTTGCGCGCGCTCGATATGCCGATCGCCGCGGCGGAAGACTTGGTCAGATCGATACGGAATTGCCAGAACGCGGACGGCGGATTTTCGGAGCAACCGGGGCAGCTCAGCGATGTGTTCGCAACGTATTGCGCGACGGTTTCGCTGCGCTTGCTCAATAGCGAGCCGCTGAATCCACAGGCATGCATCGACTATGTCAATCGCTGCCAGAACCCGGATGGCGGATTCGGAAACGTGCCTGGCTTGCGCTCGGATATCTGGCATACGAATTTGGCCGTCTTGTCGCTGCATGCATTGGAGGCGGAGCCTGCCGACAAGAATGGTGTGTTCGCGTTCGCGCTTGCGTGCCGCTGCGCTGACGGCGGATTCTCGAATATGCCGGGCTTACCGCCGGATACCTTTTCCACGTACCGCGCGGTGTCGACGCTTGGCGCGCTGGGCAAGCGGCTCGCTCATGCAACGGCAACGGTCGACTGGCTGCGCGCGCTCCAGGATCCCAGCGGCCCGTTTCTGTATCGGCCGGGGCGTGCGCGCAGCCTGGTCGGGACTTACATGGCGATCGCGTCGCTTTACCTGCTGGATTCGGAGCCGAAATTCCCCGAAGAGGTCAAGCAGTGGGTGGCTTTGCACCAGAAAGAGGACGGCGGCTTCGGCCCATTAGGGACGACTTCCGCGACGACGGACGAAAGCTTTACCTGTATCCAAACCCTTTTGATTCTGCAGCGCTCACTGACTCCGTATTGGGTTGCTGTCGTCAACTGAAAATCGCTTGTTAAATTGAGCAGGGCAACGCTATGAGAATTCTCGTGACGGGTGGAGCCGGTTTTATCGGTTCTGCTTTGATTCGATATTTGGCCACGTCGACAGATGCCGTGATCGGCAATATCGACAAGCTTACCTACGCAGGAAACATCGACTCCCTGCAAGACGTGTCGAGTTCGGGGCGGTATTTTTTCTTCGAGGCCGACATCTGCGATGCGGAAGAAATTCAGTCGATCTTCGAAAAGTTCAAGCCGGATGCAGTCATGCATTTGGCAGCCGAGTCGCACGTCGATCGCTCGATTACCGGGCCGGCCGATTTTATCCAGACCAACGTGAACGGAACGTTCGTGATGCTCGAAGTCAGCCGCCGTTATTGGTCGGGGTTGCCGGCAGCCAAAAAGGAGGCGTTCCGGTTCCATCATATTTCGACGGATGAGGTCTTTGGCGATCTGGAGAAAGACGACAGTCCGTTTACGGAGAAAACGCCTTATGCGCCGAGTTCGCCGTATTCCGCATCGAAAGCGGCGTCTGATCATTTGGTCAGAGCTTGGCATCGCACTTATGGGATGCCGGTCGTTATTACGAATTGCTCGAATAACTACGGCCCTTATCACTTCCCCGAAAAGCTCATCCCGCACATGATTCTCAGTGCTTTGGGCGGAAAACCATTGCCGGTATACGGCAACGGTCAGCAGATTCGAGATTGGCTGTATGTCGAGGATCACGCACGGGCGCTGTATCTGGTGGTGACCAAGGGAACGGTCGGCGAAACCTACAACATCGGCGGTGGGAATGAGCGGACGAATCTAGAAGTGGTCGAATCGATCTGTGATTTGCTGCAGGAACTGCGGCCCGCGCGCGAGATCGACCATTATCGCGATCTCATTACCTTTGTCGCGGACCGGCCTGGGCACGATGCCCGATATGCGATCGATCATCGGAAGATCACGTCGGAACTCGGTTGGCGGCCGGTCGAAAGTTTCAGCACTGGGCTGCGAAAAACGGTCGAGTGGTATTTAAATCATTCCTGGTGGTGGGAAAGAGTGTTGTCCGGCGCTTACCGGCTCGAACGGATCGGTGTGGTCTAGGCCGCCGGTCGAAAGTATAAAATTTCATGAGATTGAATGATGGCCACTTATAAGGGAATCGTTTTGGCCGGAGGCAGCGGTACGCGGCTGCATCCGCTAACCTTCGGTGTTTCGAAGCAGTCGCTTCCGGTTTACGACAAGCCGATGGTCTACTATCCGCTGTCCGTGCTTCTTTTGGCGAATATCCGGGACATACTCATCATCAGCACACCGGACGACATTGGTAGCTTTCAGCGAATGCTAGGTGACGGCAGTCAATTTGGCGTTTCGCTCAGCTATGCAGTTCAGCCGAGCCCTGATGGTTTGGCACAGGCGTTTTTGATCGGAAAAGAATTTATCGGAAACGACAACGTCTGCCTGATTCTCGGCGACAACATCTTCTATGGCAGCGGCTTGTCGGGGATTCTGGGCGACGCTACATCCAGGGAAACCGGCGCCACGATTTTCGGCTATCACGTGCTCGATCCGGAGCGATTTGGCGTGGTGGAGTTCGATGCGTCCGGCCGGGCGATCAGCCTGGAGGAAAAGCCGCGCGAACCGAAATCGAATTTCGCCGTTACGGGCCTGTATTTTTACGACAACGATGTAGTGGATATCGCCGCGTCGATCAAGCCGTCCGCACGCGGCGAGCTGGAAATAACGGATGTCAATCGAGCCTATCTGGAGCGAGGGGATTTGTACGTCAATATGCTTGGGCGCGGCTTCGCGTGGCTCGATACTGGCACCCATGATTCTTTGCTCGAGGCGTCGAACTTCGTTCAAGCGATTGAAAAGCGGCAGGGGTTGAAAGTCGCTTGCTTGGAGGAAATCGCTTTCTCCAAAGGGTGGATCAGTCAACAAGCGTTGCATGAGCGTGCATCGTCTTTGAGCAAGAATAGCTACGGACAATATCTTTCCACGCTGTTGGCATAACAGAGCATTGGGCAGGTTGTGACTCAGGTAAGCATTGCAGCTTGCCTGGGTCTTTTTTATTGGATCGGCAGGTTCGGAGACGCGGTGGCGCGAGTGCTTCGGCCCGGTATGGGTGCAGGCACCTGGGCTCGTTATTGTTGGCGCGCTTGCAGAAGGGTATTGCCGGGAATGATGTCGTGAATGAAGTTGCACGCTGGCCGCTTTCATGGCGGAACATATCGTGCTCCTGAGATATTTTTCATGAGATGGGTTTGAAAATGGAGTGGTGATTTATTTGAATTGAATTTTTACCGTCAATCGCCTCGATCGTGGCTTGTTTATTGAAGCAAGGCTGGTTGGGATTGATTGGCTGTCAGGGTCCAAAGTTCGCTGGATGCCGATTTTATTCTTTCATTCAAGATCTCTTCGGTTTCCTTCTGAGTCCAATCCTTGGACGTGGCGAATATCGCGGTAGGTACCACCCAAGCACGCAAATAGCCGAAGAGGGTTCTCATTGCACCGTCCAGCATCAGCGAGTGCCTGACGCTGCCGCCCGTGGCCGCCAGTAATACCGGTTTGGCGGTTATTCCGTCCGGACGCAGCAGATCGATGAACATCTTGAAGAGCCCGCTGTACGATCCTTGATAGACGGGGGTTGCCACGATCAAGGCATCCGAGTCCACGGTGGAGTCGATCGCGTTTTGCAGTGCGACGCCTTTTTCCCCTGTCACAATAGCTTGACTGATTTCAGCAGCTAGCTTTCTCAACTCCACCCATTCAAATTCCAGTTCACCGTTTTCTCCGGATACTTCCTTGACGGCATCCATGATTCTGGATGCCAAAAAATCGGTGGATGATGGAAAGCTCACACCGGCAGTGACGATGGCGATTCTTTTCATTTGGGTCACCTCATGCTCGTTGAAGGGATCGGAAATCGAGTTTTCGTATCAATGAATTTCAAGAACTTGCGTAGCTTTTAAGAATTTCGTTGTTTTTATGTGCTGCTTTCCTGTTTTCATGAGTCGGCGGATCGGCAGCCAAAGGGTTTCGATTCTTCTGGGTTTCTTTTCTCAACACGGGGAGCACCTGACTGCCGAACAGATCCAGCATGTCGAGCACGGTTTTCAGCGGTATCCCTGCATGATCGAAAAGAAAAAGCTGGCGTTGATAGTCGCCGAAGTGCTCCCTGAAGGTCAGCGTTTTGTCGATGATTTCCTGCGGGCTGCCGACCGACAGCGGCGTGGCCTCCATGAATTCTTCGAGAGAAGGCCCGTAGCCGTAAACCGGCGCATGGTCGAAATAAGGGCGGAACTCTCGCTTGGCGTCTTGCGAATTGGGCCTGATGTAAATATGCCCACCGAGACCGACGATGGCCTGCTCAGGCTTACCGTGGCCATAATGCGCATAGCGTTCTCGATAAAAATTGACGAGTTGCATGAAGTGTTCGCGTGGCCAGAGGATATGGCTCGCGAAAAATCCGTCTCCATAATATGCGGCCTGTTCGGCGAATTGCGGCGTGCGAATGGAACCGTGCCAGACGAACGGCGGCACATCGTCCAGCGGCCGGGGTATGGAGGTGAAATTCTGTAACGGCGTCCGGAATTTTCCACGCCAATTAATGGATTCCTCACGCCATAGGCGATACAGCAAATCGTAGTTTTCCAATGCAAGCGGCACCGCATCCAGAATATTCTTGCCGAACCATGGATAGACCGGCGCCGTGTTGCCCCTTCCAAGCATGAGGTCGACTCGGCCGCCGGCCAGATGCTGCAGCAGTGCATATTCTTCGGCGAGGCGCACGGGGTCGTTGGTCGTAATCAGGGTCGTCGATGTCGACAGAATGATTTTTTTGGTTACCGCAGCGATATAGGCCAGCGTGACTGGCGGAGCAGGCGTGACAAAAGGCGGATTGTGATGCTCGCCGCTCGCGAATACATCCAGGCCGATTTCTTCAGCCTTTTTCGCGATTTGAATCATGGCCTGTATGCGCTCTGCTTCGGTGGGAACGGTATTGTTCGTGGGGTCGCGCGTGACATCGCCAACGCTGTAAATTCCGAACTGCATGTAGCCTCCGTTAAATGACGGCCTGACGGCACTGCAGCCAACATCCGAACGGCTCACCTTCACCATTCGCGCCGACGCCCGAATTGCTCGGTGCACGGCCAAGTGCAGAACATCAGATCTATTGTTCGATTGTACGTTGATACGTGTACAATAACAACGAGCGGCACGAAATATTGCCTCGACGGCATGTCCGCCGGCCGTTTACCGGCGGCGCGAAGCTACGAATGATCGATTTTCGGGAGATGTGAATGAAGCTCGGGTTTATCGGGTTGGGTACCATGGGCAAGCCGATGGCTGCCAATCTCGTCAAGGCCGGATACGAGGTCCGGGTTTGGAATCGCTCATCACCGGCTATCGAGGAACTGAATAGGCTCGGAGCGGAAGTCGCCGAAACACCTGCCGACGTAGCCAAGGTTGACGTGTTGTTTTCGATGTTGTCCGACGATGATGCGGTTCGGTCGATATTGGTGGACGGCCGTGTCATTGATGAAATGCAGAGCGGAGCGATTCACGTCAATATGGCTACGGTCTCGGTGGCACTGGCCGCAGAGCAGACGTCATTGCATCAACAAAGAGGAATCGGGTATATCGCGGCGCCGGTATTGGGGCGGCCCGACGTCGCCGCATCGGGAAAGCTGAATATTCTCGCCGCCGGGCGATTCGATTTGATCGATAAGGTTCGGCCGCTATTAGTACCTTTAGGACAAAAAATCTGGCAATTCGGAGAGAATCCGGCTCAGGCCAATGCCGTCAAATTGTCGGTCAATCTCATGATCGCGTCCGCTATTGAGTCGATGGCCGAAGGCGCTGCCCTGGCCGAAAGTCATGGTATTTCCACCGAGGATTTCATTGAGCTGATCGGCTCCACGCTATTTTCCGTTCCGGTATATCAAGGATATGGTCGGCTGATGGCCGAAAAAAATTACCAACCGGCTGGATTCAAGCTGGCGTTGGGTCTGAAAGATATCCGGCTTGCTTTGCAGGCGGGAGAGGCGGCACGCGTTCCATTGCCCTTTGCGGGCGTTTTAAGAGAAAACTTACTCGATGGCCTGGCCCATGAGCAAGGCGAACACGATTGGGCTTCCCTATTTGAGGTGGCAAGACGGCGAGCGGCGCTGGATTGATGCCGCGCCTTTTGAGGTCGAATTCATTGGAGGAAGCATGGGTATTTTTCCGATTGTCCGTAAAGGGGCGTTGCTGATTTTATTGGCGCTTTCGTATTCCTGTGGCGCTCAAACGATGGCTGCCGGAATCGATTCGGCAGACCAATCCGGCAAGAATAAGAGTGAAGAGGCCGGGCGCGCGAATCAGCCGGTATTGTTGACTGTCGTTCTCAAGCATGATCAGAGCAAGCCTTTGCCGGATATTATTAATCAAGTCAAAAAACAAGGATTCTACGATAAATTTCCACCTAAAGATGTTGAAGTGGTATCTTGGTACGTATGGATGGGGGTCGGGCAAGTGATTACTCTAAAGGTACCTCCGGGGAAATTACGGGAAGTCAATAGGGTATTGGAAGAGTCGGCTTGGGGAGGGTTTAGGACCGAGGTGTATGCAACATACGATTACATGGGCATCGGAAAGCGTTTGCATGCTGGTGCATTTTCTAAGTAATTTGCAGTTTTGATGTGATGGTGCCGATATGGGCGTATGGTGTGTCATACCGGTAGTGCCCCCGGTAGCGATTGCATTTACTGTCCAGGCTTGATGTTGGCTTTTTACCAGTCAATTGATTGGCGGTGGCGTCTGTAACGTCGTCATGCCGGTTTCTTGTTTTTGCAGTTTGCTTGGCTGCGATGCGCGTATTTTTCGACCAATGCGCGATCTGGCGGCAGCTGTATTTCGTCCGAGATATTCGAATGTCGTAGGTGTCGTGTGCCCGGCACTGCGATGGTTATCGGGTTCCCGGCCAGTCTAAGTCCATGCGTCTGCGTGCTCTGGTATTCGCCAAGGGCGCTTTGGCGGCGTGTGTTTGGCCTGCTGACGTGATTCGGTAACGCATGCGGCAAATGCCGACTCAAACTGAAGAGCTTTTTTTCAATGGCCATATGCCAAATGGCGGAAGCAAGGTAGCGGTGGCGCGCGTGCGATGGGTTGCGGCCATGTGTGTCGCAATCGGTTGTAATTTTGAATTTCGGGGATCCTTTGAATGGTGGCAAAACATTCACTGGCAGCATCGTTGAGAATATTCCGGAAGGCCAGGGGGCTGAGCCAGGAGGCATTTTCAAATGTGTCCAGTCGTACGTATCTGAGCTCGTTAGAGCGAGATCTCAAGTGCCCAACTCTGAATAAGTTGGCGGAACTCTGCGAAGTTCTGGACATTCATCCGCTGACTTTGCTGATATTGGCTTATGCGGATGGCAGCGTTAACCAGACAGATCAATTGTTGCTGCAAGTTCAGTGCGAATTGGCGTCTGTGCTAAAGAACGATCGGGCGGTGTCTTAGATCTGCTTGTCGGATCGTTTTTCGCGTGCTGGGTGTGCCGAGGCTGGTTATTGCATACTCCGTTTTTGGGCGCCGGATGGGTCGTTTTCGGTAAAAACGGCTTGCTCCGGCGAATCGGCATGTGTTCCTTCGTGATGTGTGACGGACGAAGCAACCAGTGGCGATATCTGCCTATTTCGCGACGAATAACTCAGATGAGACTGGGTTCCAGTGCTCAGGGTTGTTCATAGTTTTTTTGAATTAAAAAACTATCCAATTAAAAATAAATTTCATAAACCCACCGAAAGGTCATGCGCGGCCTCCTATCCGCCTGTTTGGTGCGGAGATAGAGAGGATGGCGGGTTTGGTTGCCGCACAGTGCAATAGTCGCTTGCGACTGTACTATTGTTTTCGTACAATTGGATAACGACGACCCGCTGCCACCACGCTCCGGCCCCTGGCCAGACCTGCGTCAGAGGGCGCGGTCACTGCTTCTCGCAAGAACCCGTTTTTCGTTAGCTATAAGGAGCTGGTAATGAACACGCTGATGCTGCGGAAGAATCTTTCCGAAGATGCTGGTAGCTGGATCAACAAAATAGATGCATTCGGAGAGATGCTCGCCGGACATCGAGAGTATTCCGAGCAAAAAAAGGCGACCCATCCAGAGGTGATGGATGAGCTTTTTAAGGCCGGTCTGGGGAAATTGTCGATTCCAAAGGCTTTTGGCGGGCGTCAGGTTCCTTTGGCGACGATCGCGGAAATTCTGCAAACCTTGTCCAAATATGACGCTTCGGTTTCATGGCAGGTCGCGGTTCAGGTTGCAATGGGGCGCTTGGCCGACTACTTGCCTGAAGAGGCCGCCCACGAGATTTATAGCGATACCCGCCGGTTTGTCATTGGCGCCATTCACTCCGGCGGCACAGCGGTTCCTGAAAAGGACGGCTACCGATTGAGCGGTCAATGGACGTTTGCGAGCGGTTCTCCGCACGCGGATTGGCTGGTATGTACCGCAGTCGTTCAGAATGACGATGCAGCCGCCACGCCTGAAACACGGATGTTCTTCGTTCCGGCGAGCAAATGCCAGATATTGGATACCTGGGACACGCTGGGTATGCGAGGCACGGGCAGCAATGATTTCACGTGCAAAGACGTATGGGTCGACAAAAAACTGAGCGTTGACGCGAGTCTTCTGAAATATCGTCCGAAGGAGCGTTCGACGCTAGCCTATTTCACGGGTTACTACGATTTCGGCACTATCGCCGCAATGGCAACCGTCTATGGGATTGCCAAATCGGCACTCGAATTCTTCCGTGACAATCGAAAGAAACCACTCGATCCGAGTGTTGGTCCGGTGATCGATGAGAAAGTTGGGCGTTCGTTGTCGCTGCTTTATTCCGCGAGATTGCTTTTGGACGACGCTGTCGAGCAAGCGGCGGTTCCCAACGACGGGAACGTGGTCGGCACGCATCCGCGAGTAGCGGTGGCGGCTGCGACGATGACTGAGAATTCGGTTGCTGCGCTCAATCAGATTTATACCCTGGCTGGCGCCGGTGCGGTCTATAAACGGAACTACCTTGAGCATTGCTTCCGGGACATTCATACCGGTTCCAAGCACTTTACCCTTTCGCCGTTGAATTTCTACAGCATCGGAAACGCTTTTCTTGAAAAGCAATAAGTCGGAATGTGGATGCGTGCCCTTGATGCGCGATATATAAAAATCTTCGAGGTCGGAAAATGAAGAAGCGAGGAAGTTATATTTTTGGTTTTGTGCTCATATCTGCCATTGCTGCCGGCGGTATGTACATGACGCTTCAGCACTCAGCCGCCCAAGCGCAGGAGGGCAGTCAAAACGGCGGGCCCGCCACCCTGGTTGCAATGGCAAAAGTGGCGTCTGCGCCATATGTCTACTATGTGGAAAACATCGGAAAGCTCGAAGCAAGACAGCAGACTTTGCTATCGGCGGAGGTGGGCGGTCGGGTTGCATCCATCAATTTCGATTCCGGAAAGGTGGTGAAGGCCGGCGACGTATTGGTCCGCATCAATGACGAACCGGAACAAGCCGAGCTGATTCGTTTGAGAGGCGAGCTGGCGACGGCCAAGGCTCAATTGGATCGGGTGCAGGAGTTGCAGAAGACCGGTGCGGAGAGCCGTCGGGCTTACGATGATGCAAAAGCTCAATACGACGCCGCGCGAGGGGGGCTCGAAAAAATTCTGGCCAACATCAACCAGAAAACGATTCGGGCTCCCTTTGACGGAATGTTGGGAATACGGCAGGTACATCTCGGGCAGTATTTGCAGGCCGGTAATCCGATTACGACGTTGACGAATCCGAATGGCATCAGAGTGGATTTCAATGTGTCGGAAAGCGATAACTCAAAGCTCCGACCCGGTCAATCGGTGACGATCGTAACAGATAGTTATCCTGATAAAGTTTTCGAGGGAAAGATCAACGCAATCGATCCTCAGTTGAACGATTCGCATATCGTCAGCGTTCAAGCCGATCTCGTCGACAAGGAAAAGCTGTTGAGGCCCGGTATGTATGCGCGAGTCCGGGTGGCGGCTGAGCAGCGTAACGAACTGGTCATACCCGAATCTGCGATTACCTACAACGCATACGGGGAAACCGTGTTTCAGGTTTATAAGGACGATCACAAGCGCAGCCGTGTGCGCCGGGTGAATGTAAAGGTCGGTGAGCGTAGGGACGGTTACGTGGTTGTCGCAGCCGGTTTGAAGGACGGCGACGAAGTTGTGACGTCGGGGCAGGTGAAACTGACCGATGGAGTATTGGTACAACGAGGCGACGATTCGCTCGCTCTGAACAAGTCGGGCGGTACAGTGAAATGAAATTTACCGATATTTTTCTGCGCAGGCCGGTGCTTGCGTTGGTGGTGAGCACGCTGATACTGATGGCAGGCGTGATTTCGGTATTGAATTTGCCGATACGGCAATATCCGGTGCTGGAAACCTCCACGATTACGGTTACGACTCAATATCCCGGCGCGTCGTCGGATCTGATGCAGGGTTTCGTGACCCAACCGATCAGTCAGGCCGTCGCGTCCGTCGAGGGGATCGATTATCTGTCGTCGACGTCCACGCAGGGGCGCAGTGTCGTTACGGTCCGCATGCAATTGAATAGCAATTCGATCGCTGCATTGACCGAAGTCATGGCCAAGGTGAATCAGGTCAAATACCGGCTGCCGGAAGGGGCCTATGATCCGGTTATCGAGCGGACGTCGGGCGGCTTTACGAGCGTGGTGTACGTCGCGTTCTCGAGCAAGCAGCTTCCGATACCGCAAGTCGCGGACTACATCTCCCGTGTTGTCAACGTCGGACGTAATTTCCCCAGAAGTGTCGAAGTAAAATTCCCCCACCCTGTTCGGACGGTGATCAGCCGGCGATGTGATCGGA
>NZ_FXAN01000016.1 GCF_900176645.1 Burkholderia singularis | reverse complement strand
AGCATCTGAAGCTGCTGATCGCGAAACTGCGCCGCATGCAGTTCGGCCGGAGCTCCGAGAAGCTCGACCGTCAGATCGAGCAGCTCGAGTTGCGACTGGAAGAGCTCGAGGCCGACGAAGGCGCTGCCCCCATCGAGATTCCGAAGACGCCGCGTATCGCACCGGAACAAGCGCCGCGCAAACCGCTCCCCGAGCATCTGCCACGCGAGATCCTGACGTACTGGCCGGAATCGGGCAAAACCTGCACGGCGTGCGGCGGTGCCATGAAGCAACTCGGCGAGGACATCTCCGAGCAGCTGGAATATGTACCGGCCAGCTTCCGCGTGATCCGCCATATGCGCCCGAAACTGGCATGCACGTGCTGCGACCACATTACACAAGCTGCTGCGCCGAGCCGCCCCATCGAGCGTGGCCTGGCTGGCCCGGGCTTGCTGGCCCATGTGCTGGTCTCGAAGTTCGCGGACCATCTGCCGCTGTACCGCCAGTCGGCGATCTATGCGCGCGAGGGTGTCGATCTGGATCGCTCGTTGCTGGCGAAATGGGTGGGTCATGGCGCGAGCCTGATGCAACCGCTGGTCGACGCCTTACGCCGGCACGTCATGGCAGCCACCAAACTGCATGCCGACGATACGCCAGTGCCTGTGCTCGCGCCAGGCAATGGCAAGACGAAAACCGGACGGCTGTGGGTCTACGTGCGCGACGATCGGAACTCGGGCGACATGACGCCGCCGGCTGTCTGGTTCGCCTATACGGCCGACCGCAAGGGCGTCCATCCGCAGCAGCATCTCGAATCGTTCAACGGCACGCTGCAGGCGGATGCCTACGGCGGATATCAGGCGATTTACGAAACCGGGCGGGTAGCCGAAGCAGCTTGCTGGGCACATGCTCGGCGACAGTTCTACGAACTGCACGCCGCACGCCCGAATGCCTTGAACACCGAGGCGCTGGAGCGTATCGGCGCGTTGTACAAGATCGAGGAAGCGATCCGGGGCAAGCCGCCCGATGAGCGACAGGCGTACCGGCAAACACATAGCAGGCCCTTGCTCGATCAGCTCCATGCGTGGCTGAGTGCCACGCTGGAAACGCTCTCGCGCAAATCCGACACGAGTCGGGCGATTCTCTATGCGCTGAACCGGTGGGAAGCGCTCACACGCTACTGTGACGACGGGCGTCTGGAAATCGATAACCTGCCAGTTGAGCGCGCGTTGCGCGGGGTGGCGATCGGGCGCCGGAACTACCTGTTCGCCGGTGCGGACTCAGGTGGCGAGCGTGCGGCGGCGATCTACAGTCTGATCGGTACGGCCAAGCTCAACGGCATCGATCCTGAGGCGTATCTGCGCACCGTG
>NZ_FXAN01000104.1 GCF_900176645.1 Burkholderia singularis | reverse complement strand
TTTCGCTTTGAACGCCGCTGAGTGCGTCCGTCGGGTTCTCTTCGTCATCTTCCGGGTTCCTTTGCCGGCATTATCGCCGGCTCAGGCCCCGAGCGTTCCACTTATCCGGCTGTCCGAATTTGCGCAGCCACCTCTATGGATGCCTGACGGGACGATTGGTTACGTGTCGCGAAAGAGCGGCTATCTGAAGGTGCGCGGGTTCCGCGTGTCGCTCGGCGAAATCGAAGCGGCGTTGCGCACGTGCGATGGTGTGCAGGATGCCTATGTATCGATGCGCTCGACCGACGACGTCGACATACTGGATGCCTACTTGAAACCGGAAGCTGGCGCGCATCTGAGCAGCGGCGAGTTGCGTGAGCAGTTCGGTCGCAAATTGCCGAACTTTTGCGCGCCGCAAAACTTCTATTCGATCGAGACGATTCCACTGACGCGCAGCGGCAAGATCGACTTGGCCACCATGAAAGCACACGCCGTCGAGCTGTCCGCGCACTCGGCCGCCATGCCGTCCGAGGCCGAATCGGCTTTGTTGTCGATCTGGCGATCGGTGCTCGGCAGCGATACGGTGTCCGTTGACACGGATTTCTTCGAGGCGGGCGGCGATTCGATTCGAGCAGTCGATCTTGCTCTTGCGATGACGCGCGCGGGCTGGCGTGTCGGAGTACAGGATATTTTCATGAGGGGCAGCGTCAGAAATATCGCGGCCGCATGCAACCGTTCGACGGAGCGGCACGTTGTGCCGGCGCGCTGCGGCAGTACGCTCGCATCCGACATGCAGACGATCATGTTGAATGCGTATGAGGCGAATCTCGCGCAACGCAACGGGGTTTATCACGTCGTGCAATCGTTCGACCTGTGCGATCTTCATGCCGATGTCGATCTCGACGAACTGACGCGCAGCTTCATCGAAACGTTTTCGGCGCACCCGGTGTTCAGCACCGTGTTCGTGCGGCTACATGGCGATATCGTCAGACGGCGTGCGGACAAACTGCGGCTAGCCGTGTCGGTCACGCCGAACGGGCAGTCGGCCCCGCCCCGGATGCCGGCAACGGCGGGGCGCGCATCGCGGGTGATCGATCCCTTCGATGCCGACAGCCCGTTGATCTACGTCGAGTTGACGCCGCTGTCGGCGCGGCGCACGCGCGTTACGCTTGAAACCCATCATGCAGTCGACGACGGCTGGGGGCAGCAGCAGCTGTTGACGGCGACGCTCGATCGCTATGGCCGTCCGGAGCAGCCAGTCGAGCCGGCTCCGGACCCGTTCGACGCATACGTGCGGCTGCAGCACGAGCAGAGCGAATCGGCCCGCGCACGTCGGTTCTGGGACGGCTACGAGATGCACGATCACTTCCTGTGCGCACCGGGGGATCACAAGGCGGCGCGGATCGGCGAGACAGATGGATCGATCCGCGCGCACACGGTCGATGCGATTTATCGATATTGCCAAGCGATCCGCGTGCAATCGAAAGCGGCCTTTTTTTGCGCCGTTTGTCGGGCGATTGCATTGATCGAAGGCGAAAGAGACGTTACGCTCGGCGCGGTAACCAATGGCCGGACAGCGCAGATCGATCGAGCGTTGGAATCCGTCGGCCTTTACTGGAACATTTTGCCGTTCTCGATGCACGTCGATGCAGCCGTCGATGTCGAAAGCGAACTGACGGGCGTGCATCGTGCATTGAACGAAGCGGCTGATTTCTCGTTGTATCCGTTGTCGCGGATTTTGCGTGCGCGGGGGAATAGGGATTTCCGATATTCGCTGAACTTCACCAATTTCGACGCCGTTCGGCGGCCTGCCCGATTCGTGACATCGAACTGGGCGGGGCAGGACCGCTTTCATTACCCGATCAACGTCGCGATCAACGTCGATCGGAGCGACGGCGTCAATGAAATCAGGATCGTCGCGGATGACGACGCTTTCCCGAATGCCATGCGCGTGCGTCTCATCGAGCAGGTGTGTAGCGAACTGGACCGGATTGCAGCGGCCGCATTTCGAAAGACACGGGGAGCGCAGCCAGTTTCTTGCGGCGATTGACGGTGCAATGTATCGCGCCATCAGTCAATGCGGATTAGGCAGCATGTTTATTCACTCTGGATGATTGACGAATGAAAGAACCGATTGATACTCAACCGCCGTCAGATCCATCAAAGACGTTGGCGGCGCTAGAGAAGTTGGTGTCCAAGAAGGGCATTACCCTCGGCAATATGTCATCGCCCGATATGACCGTCACGCTCGCGATGGCGTCCGTGTGCATCCCGGCGAATGTCGCGCTTGCCGAAAACGCGGTCAACCAAGCGCTCAGACAGTGGCTCGACGAAGAAGGCGCGATGCTGAGGATCGATCATGTCGAGTTGAGGCGCACGCTGATCGACATGGGTTATTGGCAGCGTGACGGCTTCGGCCGGACATACGAACGACGGCCGCTGCCTGACGACGATCCTGCGCGTGAGCATGTCGCGGTGCTGGAATCGATCGAGATTACGCGCTTTGTTGCCGACGCTCGCGCACGTAACGAGGCGCTTCGCGCACAGCGCATGGCCGCGCATGCGCAAAAAAGTTGAGCAGACCGTGGATATCTGCTGTGGCGAGCCGACGTGGCGTCGTCACGCGGCAATCATGTTTGGCCGGCGGCGTGCGCGCCGTCGAATGATATCGATGAAGTACGGCTCGCGGATTTGTTGGGGCGTCCAAACGAATCTGCCGTGGCGGATCGCGCCGAGCGTGCTGTTCGGCAGGAACTGCGTGCCGATAGCGTTGATTCGCATGTGACCGGCATCCAGGTCGATTTGTTTTGTGCTTTTGTCGTTCGTTGCAGATGTGAGTGGAACATACGCGTCAGCGTGTGTTTCGAACGCAATCTCTAGCTATGAAGTGGCAAGATGCATAGTCATTCGATGAAAGGCGCTCATGCGCACCCGCGAAGTCTCGATGCGCTTTTCGACGCGCGCGCCGCCGAGTATCCGGATTCGCCCGCATTGCATGTCGACGGACGTTTCGTCAGTTATGCGGCATTAGCCGGGTTCAAGGAACGGATACGGGCGACGCTGATCGACGAAGGTCTGTACGACGCTCGGCGGCCGATCGGGCTGCTGTGCGCGAAATCGCCGGCGGCGTATGCGGGTATGTTGGCGATCATGGGCAGCGGCAACGTATACGTTCCGCTGAATCCGGGGCATCCGATCGAACGTCTGCGTCGCGTTGTCGAGCAAGCCGGGATCTCGATGTTCGTCGTCGATTCGGCGTCTTTTGATCTGGCCGATGCGATGCTGACGGGCGCAGAGACGGCCGGCACGGTCATCGTCGCCGACGCGACGCCGAGCGCCGGCCAGCCTCCGGTATCCACGCGTTGGTTGCGTATCATCCATCCGACGGCCGCCGCGGTCTCGCCGTCCGCCGCGCACGGTTGCGCTCTCGCGTACTTGATGTTTACGTCCGGCAGTACCGGCCTGCCGAAGGGCGTGCCGGTCGCGCACGCGAACGTGATTGCGCTGTTGTCCGGTCTTCGCCCGTTGCTCGCGTTGAAGCGCGACGATCGGCTCACGCATTTTGCAGAGCTGAGTTTTGATTTTTCGATAGGCGAGATTTTTCCATGCTGGGACGCGGGCGCTTGCCTTTATGTGCCGTCTCAGTCGGATTTGCTCGACCCGTCCGCATTTGTCAGGCGCCACGCGCTTACGCTGTGGAGTTCCGTTCCGACGCTTGCGGCATACGTCCAGCAACTGAGCGCGCTCGGAAGCGAGCCGATGCCGACGCTGCGGCTCTCACTTTTTTGCGGCGAAGCGCTTCCGGCCAGCGTTGCGCACTTTTGGCACGACGCGGCGCCCGCATCGCGAATCGTCAACTTGTATGGTCCCACCGAGGCCACTGTTTTCGCGACTTCCTACACTTTCGATCCGGACCGCCCGCCGCAAAGCGAATGGGTGCCGATCGGCGAGCCGCTCGACACTGTCGTTGCGCGCATCGATACATCGGCCGCACCGGACGGCTCGACGGGCGAGCTGTTGCTGTCCGGTCCACAAGTCGTCGATCGATACTGGGGCGACGCAATTGACCAGAGCCGTCATTTCGTCGCCGATTCCGTCGACGAACGGGTGCGCTGGTATCGGACGGGCGATTTCGTCAGCCGGGATCCTCGTCATGGCTATGTCTTTCATGGTCGCGCCGATCATCAGGTGAAAGTGCGCGGCTTTCGCATCGAGCTTCAGGAAATCGAGGCGACGCTGCGGCGGCTTTTGCCGGATCAGCAGGTTGCCGTGGTCGCGGCGGCAGGTGGCGACGAGCAGGAGATGCAACTCGTCGCGTTCTGCAATCGGCTGGAGCGCGATCGCGACGCACTCGCGGCGCTGTGCGCCAACGATTTGCCGGTGTACATGGTGCCGCGTATCTTCGTTCCGCTCGCGCCGTTTCCCGTCAACGACAACGGGAAGATCGACTATCTGCGCCTGAAGCGCATAGCTTGCGCCACCTTGTCCGAAGGCGTCCCAGCCGCGGGAGGTGACTGAAATCATGATCAGCGACCAGCACACACGGAAAGCCTCGATGCGTTCATCACCTCGCACGCTCCTCGCCACGCCTTCTCAGGAAGGGCTTTGGCTGCTCCATCACTCGATCGCCGGGCGTTATCTATACAATTGCCCGTTCGCGTTCCGCGTCCGCGGCCCTCTCGATTGCGTCGTGTTGACGACCGCGCTCGGAATGCTGGTTCAGCGTCATGACAGTTTGCGGACTGTCTTCGTGTCCAAGCCAGAAGGACTGATGCAGGTGGTCCACACGGAGTTGCCGCCCGATACGCGTTCCATCGATTTATCCGCGATGCCGCCGCAGGCCGCGCAGCGCGAGCTTGCTCGCCTCGCGGAAGCGACGAGTCTCGACGCATTCGATCTCGAACGCGGCTCGCTCGTGCGTCTGACGATCGCCAAAATGACGCCGGACGATTATGTGCTGATGTTCACGGTGCATCACGCCGTCTTCGATGAATGGTCGACGGACATTCTGATTCGTGAACTGGGCGTGTTGTACCGGATAGCGGCGAGTGGCGGCGACGGTGCGGAAATTGCGCCGCCGCGCATGCAATTTCCGGATTACGCTGCCTGGCAGGGCCGCCCCGAGGCCGCACCGGAAATGGAGCGTCAACTGAGCCACTGGCGGCGCTGCCTGATGGACGCCGCCGCGCCGGTGATGGTGCCTGCCGATCATCGGCCGAATCCGGGACATGACGACTATCGTGGCGAGCGCGAATGCTTCGCGCTGGATTCGTCGGCTCGGCGGGCGCTGGATGCGCTCGCCGGCCGCATTCACGCGCCGCCCGCCGCGATCCTCGTCGCGACGCTCGCGCTGGTGTTGAACCGTTACACGCGCGAGCGGGACATCAGCCTCGGCTACATCGTGTCCGGACGGTTGCTGCCCGAAAGCGAATCGATGATCGGCATGCTCGTCAACAGCCTCGTTCTGCGCATTCAATTCACCGAGCAGCCGAGTTTCGAGGATGTCGTTCAGCAAGTGCGCGATCTGCTGTTCGATGCTTATTCGAATCAGGACGTGCCGTTCCAGAAGATCGTGCGCGAACTCAATCCCGCACGCGACGTCGATGGGCATCCGCTTTTCAGATGCTGCGTGAATTACCATGTCGCCGCACGCGAAGTGCTTGCACTCGACGGTTTGCAGTGCGAGCCGTTCGTCGCCGGCCCCGAAATCGCGCAATTCGAACTGCTGCTCGATGCCTGCCCGAGCGCCGACGGTCGGATCGAATGCCGCTTCGAATATCGAACGAATCTGTTCGAGCGCGCCACGATGCAGCGTTTCGCCCGCCATTTCAGTACGCTGCTGAACGCATGCTTGGCCGCGCCGTCCGAACCGGTTTCGAGCATCGCGTTCATCGACGAGCGTGAGCGCGACCTGTTGCTGTACCGCTGGAATGCGACCGGGCGCGACTACGATACGAACGCGGGCATTGCCGATTTGCTTACCGCGATCGCACGCGATATGCCCGACAAGGCGGCGCTCGTCGCCGGCGACGGCCATATGTCATATTCACAGTTCGACCGTGTGACCGATGGCATTGCCGCGTATCTGCAAAAGCAGGGCATTGGCCCGGAGATGCGAGTGGGTTTGTGCGCTGACGCATCGATCGATATGATCGTCGGAATGTTCGGCATCCTGAAGGCTGGCGCGGCATATGTCGCGCTCGATCCGGAACATCCGCCGTCGCGTCTCGCGTATCTGCTCGACAGCGCACGCCTCTCGTTCGTGCTTGCGCAGGAGCGCTTCATCGGCAGGTTTGCAAACAGCGGCCTGCGCAGCGCCGCGCTCGACCGCGACGCGGCGTTGTTCGAGGCCGCGGGCAAACCGGAATCCGTGCGCGGCCGCCGTGCCGAGCAATTGGCCTATCTGATGTACACGTCCGGATCGACGGGAAAACCGAAGGCCGTCGCGATTTCGTGGGGCAGTGTGCTGAACCACGTATGTTCGTTCCGCGAGGCGAGCGGTTTGCGTGCCGACGATCGTTGCATGTTGTTTTCGAGCTTTGCATTCGACGGTTCAGTCGAAGAGATTTTTGCGCCGCTGCTGACTGGTGCAACGCTTGCGATCCATCCTGAGCGGCCAATTCCGATCGAAACGCTCGAGCAGTTGATCGTGCAACATCGGCTGACTTTCCTCGATTTCACGGCCGGCTATTGGAACGTCTGGCTGGAGTTGCTCGTTGCTCGGGGCAAATCGATTCCCGAACCGGTGAGGCAGGTCGTCATCGGCGGCGAGATGATCCGCGCAAATCAACTGATCAGTTGGGATCGCGTCGATCGCGGCGGCGAAGTCGGCTTGTTGATCACCTACGGACCGACCGAAGCAACCGTCATCGCCGCCGGCATCTGGTATCAAGGCGCGAAGGCGGGCGAGCGCACGGTGCATCGGGACGGCTATCTCGGCCGTCCGCTCGGCAATCTGTCGATTTACGTGCTCGACGACGATTTAAAGCCGGTGCCGCCGGGCGCGATCGGCGAACTCTATATCGGCGGCGCGAATCTCGCACGCGGTTACTTCGACACACCGGCGTTGACCGCCGAGCGCTTCATTCCGAATCCGTATGCGACAGAGCCGGGGCAGCGCATCTACCGAACCGGCGATCTCGCGCTTCGGCTGCCGGACGGCACGCTGCTCCACAAGGGGCGCGCGGACAACCAGATCAAATTTCGCGGCTTTCGGATCGAATTGGGCGAGATCGAGCGTTGCCTGGCGCAGTTTCCTCACGCGCAGGCTGCGGCGGCGGCCATTGCTACCGCGCCGAACGGCGATCCGACGCTGGTCGTTTTCGTGATGCCGGCAGGCAGTTACAAACTGGATGTCGATGCGGTCCGCCAGTTTCTTGCCGTGAAGCTGCCGTCCTATCTGGTCCCGCAGCGTATTGAAATCACGCGCACGTTTCCCGTCAAAGCGAGTGGCAAGACCGACGTGGCCAAACTCGTCGAAGCGCTCGAATGGAGCAAAGACGGTGCATCGGCGGCGCGCACGCAGCAGGATGAGCCGGAAACGCCGGGTGACGGCACGGCTGCCGAAATCGCCGGGATTTTCACCGCGCTGCTCAAGCGCGGCACGATCGCGCCCCGCGATAATTTTTTCAAGGCGGGCGGCCATTCGTTGCTCGCGTTGCAAGTGCTGTCTCGCATTCGGCAAGCGCATGGTGTTCAGGTGTCGATCAAGGATTTTATCTTCAACCAACGGCTGAAGGCCTTGCGGGAGTCGTTGAGCGTCTGAAGCAATCGAACGCGGCCAATGGCCGTTCCAATTCAACATCGATCGCGCGTTCGTCGCGCACGTGAGAGTCCAGTGTCCACTACCATGAACGACATCGACGAATCGATCAAGGACTGTCTGATCATCGGCTTTCATGACCCGAGCTTCTCGGATTTCGTAGAGATGATGCGCGGTACGGGAGAAGATACGGGTGCGTTCCGCGACTTGAACCTGACGTTCACCGAAGTGGGAGGCGTGCCGTTACGCTGTCTCGATCTGATCAATCACTTGATGACCGAAGCGGGGATGCCGCCCGATACGCCCTATGAGAATTGCGATTTCGTCTGGCCGGTGGTTCTGTATCTCGGTTCTTTTCTCCACCGCCGAGGGTTCTCGTTCGATTATGTGAGCCTGTTCCATCGCGAGAAGGACGAACTGCCCGAACGCTTCGAAGGCAAGCGTTTTCGCAGCGTGGTCATCACGACGACGGTATATGTGTCGCCACAGCCGATCATCGAAATCGTCGAATATCTGCGCTCGATCGGCATCGACGCGCCGATCATCATCGGGGGGCCGTACATCTCGAACCAGCACAAAGTCATGTCGGAGGACGAACTGTCGCTGCTCTTCAACTTCATCGGCGGCGATGTCTATGTCATCAGTTCGGAAGGCGAAACGACGCTTGCGAAAATCATCGCGCGGCTGAAGGCGGGCGAAAGCCTCGACGGAATCCCGAACATCGCCGTGGCGAGTGCAGACGGGGCAGCATTCGATTTTCATCCGCTGGAAACCGAACGCAATGAACTGCACGACGAGCCGATCGACTATTCGCTGTTCGGGCCGGAGGCGATCGGCCGTTTTGTGTCGTTGCGCACCGCCAAGTCGTGCCCGTTCAACTGTAATTTCTGCGGTTTTCCGCAGCGTGCGGGCAATTACGTCTATACGGATCTCGATTACGTCGAACGGGAACTCGATGCGATCGCGGAGCTTGGCACCGTGTCGACGCTCACATTTCTCGACGATACATTCAATGTGCCGAAAGGCCGTTTCAAGTCGATCCTGCGTTTGATGATCGATCGTGGCTATGGGTTTCGCTGGAATTCGTTTTACCGCTCCGATCATGGCGACGCCGAAACGATCGAACTGATGGCCGCTTCCGGTTGCGAAGGCGTGTTTCTCGGCATCGAATCCGGCTGCGACCGCATCCTCGAGTTGATGAACAAGGCGGCGAGAAAGAAGCACTACGGCGCCGCCATCGACAAATTCCGGGAAGTCGGCATTACGACGTATGGCTCGTTCATTATCGGCTTTCCCGGCGAGACGCGCGATTCGGTGTTCGAAACAATGGAATTCATCGAGACACACGCGCCGACTTTCTATCGCGCCCAACTTTTCTATCTCGATCCGGCTACGCCGGTGTGGCGCGATCGCGAGAAGCTCGGCGTCGTCGGCGGCGGTTTCGAGTGGCGGCATCCGACGATGGACAACCATGAAGCCAGCGCGCTGATCGAGCATATGTTCGTGACGATCCGGAATTCGGTGTGGTGCCCTCAGAACGGCTTCGAGGATTGGAGCATCTATTATTTGATGCGCCACGGCTTCTCGCGCGACGACGTCATATCGTTCGTGCGAGGCTTCAACGAGCTGGTCGGGATGAAGTTCGTGACGCCGGATAATCCGTCGGCGCGGAGCGACGTGATGGCGAGATTGCGCAACATCGCGATTGCGGCGCGGCGGCGATATCTGGCCGAGTCGAGCGCGCCGATGCCTGTGCCGAGGCCGCGTACCGCGCTCTCACGCGCGAAGGTGCTGCCCATTCTCCCGCAATGAGCGTGACGTGGAGCAAGACGATGACGACTCCGGAAACAAGCAGTCCTGTTCAATCGGCGGAACTGATCGCGCAGATGTTGTTGCAGATCGTGCCGGACGTATTGAAGCGTGCGGAAGTGTCGAGCGGCGAGGATTTGTTTGCGACATACGGCATGCAGTCGCTGACAGCGCTGCGTGTCGTGGTGGCTATGCGTGCGCGAAATATCGGATTGTCGATCGGGGATTTGTATTTGCATCGAACCATCGATGCGGTTGCGCGGCACTTGGCGAGCGTATCCGCGAGTGCGCCGCGCTCGTGAACAGGGACGAGCGGCGCTACCCGCCGCGACTCGGCGACGTACTCTCCGGTTCCGCCGCGAGCGGCGCAGCCGCGCTGGATGACGATGTGGCCGGTGGGGGCGGGCCGTGCGTCGCGCGGCTTTGAGGGCGGCTATCCAAGCATGTTGGGCACGGCGCCGGCGCATGCGTAAAATGACTGGCACTTCATTGTCCGCACGCGTTTTCATGCCGCTTCCGACTATTCCCACCGCTCCATTCTGCCCGGCTGAAGTCAAAGGCAGCATCGTCGTCGATGCGCGGGTTTCGCGCATCGCGAAGCTGCGCCGCTTCGCCGGCCCCGGCCTGTTGGTCGCGATCGGCTATATGGACCCCGGCAACTGGGCGACCGATATCCAGGCTGGCTCGCAATTCGGCTATGCGTTGCTGTGGGTTGTGGTGTTTTCGAGCCTCGCCGCAATCTTCCTGCAAATGCTCGCCGCGCGGCTGGGGCTTGCCGCCGGACGCGATCTCGCGCAAGCGAGCTATGAGCGCTACGGCCCGCTCGGGCGTGTCGTTCAATGGATCGCAGCCGAAGTGTCGATCATCGCGTGCGACATCGCTGAAGTGCTCGGCTGCGCGCTCGCGTTCAAGCTACTGTTGGGCGTGCCGCTCGCATGGGGCATCGTGCTGACCGCGCTCGATACGATGATCGTGCTCGGCTTGCAAGGCAAGGGCTTTCGGCAGATCGAGGCGATCGTCCTTGGCTTGATCGGCACGATGGCATTTTGTTTCGTCGCGCAAGTGGCGATGGTGCCGCCGGATTGGCGGGCGGTGCTGCACGGGCTCGCGCCGGGCGATCCGGGCCACGCCCGCAAGGACGCGGTCCTGCTCGCGCTTGGCATCGTAGGCGCGACGATCATGCCGCACAATCTATATCTGCATTCGTCGGTCGTGCAGACGCGGCGCGTCGTCGGCGGCGCGGGCGACGGCGTGCGCGACACGCTCGCGATGGTGCGCATCGATACCTGCGTGTCGCTGTTCGTCGCGATGCTCGTCAACGCGGCGATTCTGATTCTCGCGGGCGCCGCATTTCATACGGCGGGCCAGACTCAGGTTGCCGATATCGAGCAGGCGTACAAGCTGATCACGCCGCTTGTCGGCGGTGGGGCCGCTGTGCTGTTCGGCATCGCGCTGCTGGCCTCCGGCCAGAGTTCGACATTGACCGGCACGATCGCCGGTCAGGTCATCATGGACGGCTTTCTGCACGTGAAGATTCCGTGTTATCAACGTCGCTTGATTACGCGCGGGCTGGCACTCGTGCCCGCGCTCGTCGGCGTGTTGTGGCTCGGTGACGGCGCGGTCGGACAATTGCTGGTGTGGAGTCAGGTGTTGCTGAGCCTGCAATTGCCGTTCGCGATGTGGCCGCTGATCCGCTCGGTCAGCGACCCGCGCGTGATGAATGGCCACGCGATCGGCGGGTTCGCGCGGAGCGCCGCATGGGCGTTATTCGCGGTGATCGGCGGGACGAACCTGCTGCTCATTTTTTATTCGTAAGCGCGGCGCAGTCGGTTCGTCTCACGTGTGGCGATTGTGGCGGCACGTCCGGCCAACCAGGTGAGCCGAGCGCTCAGACCTGAGCAAGCGCTTGATCGAGGTCGGCGAGCAGATCGTCGATATGCTCGATGCCGATCGACAGCCGAACGGTTTCTTCCTTCACGCCCGCTTTGGCCAGCTCGTCGGGCGAGAGTTGGCGATGGGTCGTCGATGCGGGATGCGTGGCGAGCGATTTCGCGTCACCGATATTGACGAGCCGAGTGAACAGCTTCAGCGCGTCCTGGAACGCCGCGCCGGCCGCGCGGCCGCCTTTCACGCCGAACGTCAGGATGCCCGGCCCGCGGCCCGACAGATAGCGCTCGACGAGCGGATGGTCGCGATGATTCGGCAGTCCGGAATAATCGACCCATTCGACCTTGCTGTGCGCCGCGAGGTGCTGCGCGATTTTCAGCGCATTGTCGCTGATGCGATCGATGCGCAGCGCAAGCGTTTCGATGCCTTGCAGGATCTGAAACGCATTGAACGGGGAGATCGCCGCGCCGGTATTGCGCAGCGGCACGACACGCGCGCGGCCGATGTAAGCAGCTTCACCGAAAGCGTCGGTATAGACCACGCCGTGATAGCTGACGTCCGGTTCGTTCAACCGCTTGAAGCGCTCCGCGTGCTTGGCCCACGGGAAACGGCCCGAATCGACGATTGCACCGCCCAGGCTCGTGCCGTGACCGCCGAGGTACTTGGTCAGCGAATGGACGACGATGTCCGCACCATGCTCGAACGGCCGCTGCAAATAGGGCGTTGGCACGGTGTTGTCGACGATCAGCGGCACGCCGTGACGATGCGCGAGTTCGGCGAGCGCGGCGATGTCGGTGATGTTGCCGAGCGGGTTGCCGACGGATTCGGCGAAGATCGCCTTCGTGCGCGAATCGATTAGCGCTTCGAACGAAGCGGGATTGCGCGGATCGGCGAACCGGGCCGTGATGCCGTATTGCGGCAATGTGTGCGCGAACAGGTTATAGGTGCCGCCGTACAGCGTGCTTGCCGAAACGATGTTGTCGCCTGCTTCCGCGATCGTGAGAATCGAATAGGTGACGGCCGCCTGCCCGGATGCGAGCGCGAGCGCGCCAATGCCGCCTTCGAGTGCCGCGACGCGCGCTTCGAGCACGCCGTTCGTCGGATTCATGATCCGCGAATAGATGTTGCCTTCGACTTTCAGGTCGAACAGATCGGCGCCGTGCTGAGTGTCGTCGAACGCAAACGCGACGGTCTGATAGATCGGCACCGCAGCCGCGCGAGTCGTGGGATCGGGGCGATAGCCGCCGTGAACGGCAATGGTTTCGAGACGCCAATCGGCGGCGGATGCGGGTTCGGCCATAAAGGGCTCCGGTCGATCAATCGGATGAAATGAAGTGCGCGTGAAAGTGTCGCTCGATTATATGGGCCGTGTCACCGTGCCTTTAGCTCGTTTGGTGACAAGCTTATGCGCGGCTGCCGGCGTTCGGGTTTTGCGGCGAGCCGGCATCGCATGCATCGTGAAAATCGATTCGGCACATTGCCGGCAGCACGATGTAGAGCAATTGGCGCCGGCTCGTCAAAGGCGCCAAGGATCAAAGGGATGGGCGTTCCCGTTCGCGTAGCGAATGCCGCATTTTTGCAATCGCACGATCGTTGCGGCAAATCGCCGCAAAATAACTCGGCGTGACCGCATGTGCCTGTCAAGTTGAGCACGCGTGCATGCTCCGGCGAAGCTTGCGTCAGGGGCAGCATGGCGGGCGCCGGTATACGCATCCGGTTGATTGGCGATTCGTTCCATTGGCGGGGGAAGCCGTCAGCGAGTTTTGACCACTTCGTTGCGCACCCTGATCGAGTACGCAAACGCAAACCGCCCGAGCACCGCATTTGCAATCTCTTCCAACGCGGCGTCGGCAAGCGACACTTCCAGTACGATGCCGCCTCTGACCGGATCGCTGTGCGCGTCGACGCAAGCGCCCTCGATGCCTGCGTCGGCCAGCGCCGCGTGCAACGCGTCGATCGTTTCCCGGCGCTTGAGTTCGGGCTTGAAAATTTTGCCGACAGCCGTGATCGGCAGCGCTTCGACGATGTGAATCCGTTTCGGCTGCGCGGCACGCTCGCCGATCGTGGCGCCCGCGAAGCGTATCAGCTCGTCCTCGGTCACGACGGCGCCAGGCTTGAGTTGCACGTAGGCGACGGGCAGCTCACCCGCGTGGGCGTCCGGGCGTCCGATGGCGGCGGCGATTTGCACGGCGCGATGGCGGTGCAGCACGTCCTCGATTACCGCTGGGTCGATGTTATGTCCGCCGCGAATGATCAGTTCCTTTTTGCGCCCGGCCAGCCAGAAATAGCCGTCGGCATCGCGCCGGCCCAGATCGCCGGTGTTGAGCCAGCGCGTGCCGTCACCAAGATCGAGCCAGAGCCCGCGGTTCTGTTCGGGATTCGTATAGCCGGCAAACACGTTCGGCCCCGAAATCGCGAGCACGCCGATTTCGTCGGTTGCGCAATCCTGCACGTATTGCCCGGTATCGTCGACGATCACGGCTTTCATCGCTTGACCGGGAATCCGCAGCCCGATCGAGCCGATCTTGCGTTCGCCCAACGGTGGATTCACGCTGCTGACGCAAGCGCCTTCGGTCAGTCCGTAACCCTCCAGAATGCGTACACCCGTGCGTTCCTGAAATTTTCGAAAGACTTCGACGGGCATTGGCGCGGCGCCGCATAGCGCGTATTCGAGTGAGCGCAGGTCGCGACCGTCGACCGGCACGTCGAGCAGCGCGGCATAGAGCGTCGGCACGCCGCTGAAAAAGTTGATCCGATGATGCTCGACGATATCCCAGAAACGCCCGACGACGCCGTCGCCGCGGTAGCCTTGCGGCGTGCCGAGTACGACATGGGCGCCGCGCGAGAACGGCAGCAGACCGGTGACGAATACGGCATTGACATGAAACAGCGGCAGGCCGCAAAAAACGGTTTTGCCTGGGCCGATGTCGGTGCCGAGAAACTGGCTTGCGCTCCAGGTGTTGCTGACTTCGTTGCGATGCCGGCGCATCGCGATCTTGGGCAGACCGGTGGTGCCGCCCGTGCAGAAATATGACGATAAGTCATCCGAATCGAATGTGCGGCCGCTAACGAGTGCAGCGCCGGATTCGCGTTGGATCGATTGCCGGAAATCGTGAACGTCGACGTGCGCGGGCACGGCGCGGCGAATCGCCCGCCGCGCGCCGCCGGGGCCGTGCAGGCGCGCGCACTCGCGCCGTTGCAGCATGTGCGCGGCGATGCCACGCAACCCGTGGACGTGGTCGGCGAGATTGACCAGCACCAGGTGGCGCAGCGACGCAACACGGTCGAGCGCCGGTTGGATTTTCTGCCATAGATCGACGCCGGGGAAGGGCGCGAGCGTGACGAGCACGCTTGCACCCGACGCGTTCAGCAACGCGGCGATCGCATCGCGTTCGAGCAGCGGGTTGATCGCGCAGACGATGCCGGCCGCCTCGCCGCCCCAGATCACGAAATGCGTTTCGGGCAGATTCGGCAAGACATATGCGACGACGTGATCGCGGCCGATACCGAGCCGGGTGAACAGGTTCGCGGTGCGTGTGATGTCGCGCACCAGTTCTCGATATGTCCAGCGCTCGACGTTGCGGTGGTTTTGTGCGCGCAGGAAGAACGACAGCGCGGGTGCGGACGGATCGATTGCCGCGCCGCGGCAAATCATTTCATAGGTGCTCGCCGGCAGATCCGACGGCCACGCTTGCGATTCGATTGCAGCGACGTCTGCTTCGGTGGCGATCCCTTTCATGTGGCCTCGTCGACGAGAGAGTTGCGCTCAGTGCCGGGATCGAGCGGCCGGCCGCTCCTGACGATCCGCGACTCCACGACTTCGCCTGCTGGTTGCTTCGGGCGCCCAAAGGTGCGCGTGTGGGCGGGTTGGCGAGTGCCGTAGCAGGACCATACACGAGATTGGCCGTCGAAGCTTGATCGAAAGGTTCGCAGTAGACGGCCGAACCAACCGCTGTCGGACGGCAGGCGGCGCGAGCGGACCTGGATGCTGCGGCAAATCTCGTCGGCCCCGTGCGCGGAGCGGGGCTGCATTGTTCCGCGGAGCAATCCAATATGTAATCCTCAACACACAGATACGCATGGTGACGTCGCATACTCAAAGCGGACTCCATGCAGCACGGAACGTCACTGAACGAACCGGCAGAGAGAGGGCGGGATGGATAAGGGCTTGGAGCAGGATCGCATCAATCAGGCGGCATGGCGCAGTTCCAGTTCGCTGCGCGCGTATGGGAGCGCATCCGGTTGGTCCGATCCCGGCGAGGAGGCGGCGTTCGAATGGTTGGCCGCGCGGGTGGACGGCGGACCGATTCTCGATGTCGGCGTGGGCGGCGGGCGCACCGTGCCGCTGTTGAAGACGCTCGGTGACGACTATATTGCCGTGGATTACACCAGCGAGCTGGTCGACGTTTGCCGGCGCAATCACCCGGATACGCGTGTCTATTTGATGGATGCGCGTGATCTGTCGGCGTTCGCGGACGGCAGCTTTTCGCTTGTCGTATTCAGCTACAACGGCATCGACGCGGTCGATCACGACGGCCGTGTATCGGTGTTAAACGAATTTTCGCGCGTGCTGAAACCGGGCGGCCTTATGTGGTTCTCGACGCACAATCTCGCCGGGCCGAGCTATCGCGAGGGGCCCGCGCAATTGATTCGATGGCCGCAGCGTTCGGCCAATCCACTGGCTGCGGCGATCGACGCAGCCAGAATCGTCTATACGGTGCCGATCGGCACGTTGAATTACTGGCGCAATTCGCGTTTCAATCAGGAATTCGATGGATATGCGCGGCGCGTATGCGCGGCGCATAAGTTCGGAATCCTCGTCACCTACACCGATTTCGCTACTCAGCGGCGGCAATTGGACGCAGCGGGCTTTCATCTGCAAGCTGCATTCGGCAGTTCAACGGGCAGGCAGTTGCGGGACGAGCAGGATATGAGCGGCGAAGCATGGTTCCATTTCATCGCGAGCAAACGCGGCGCGTAGCGGGGCGCACGTGCATGGTGCGTGGCGGGCGCGGCGTGGCGCGGACGTTCGGTGAATGAGTGGGCGCATCGCGGTTTGCGGTTCGAGCACGGGTACTTTTGCGCGTGCGCCGTGCCGTGCGGTGATGCACCCGTGAATCGCGTTGGCCGCTGCGTTGGCATGCGGTGTGCTACCGAGCCTACCGGTCTTTGCGAGCGGATTGTGCCGAAAGCTTGCGCCACAGCGTCGTCTTGCTGATGCCAAGCATGGCGCAAGCGCGGTCGCGGTCGCCGCCGCACGCGTCGAGTACCGCGCGGATTTCGTCGGCTTCCGCGCGGCGGCGGCGCTGCGTGAGCGTCAAAGGCGGTGCCGCACGGCCGCCGCCGGTTTCACCGAGATCGTCGTGCGTATCGGCGGGGCGGATCGTGGCTTCGGGGTTGGCTTTCGACGCAGCGCAATTGTCCGGCGTGTTTCGTGCGCCCGGCAGCACTTCCGGCGCGATCGCGCGCAGCGTGTCGACGCTGACGCGCCAGTCTGCGTCGGCGCCGCCCGCATCGGCCAATTCCACCGCAATCCGCTCGATCACGTTTTGCAGCTCGCGCACGTTGCCCGGCCACCGGTAACGCATCAACGCGTCGTTCGCCGGCGCGAGCGCGCGCGCGGCATCTTCGGCATCGCGCAGCCGCCCGCCGATGCGCGGTTCGCGCTGCGCGGCCTGGGCGAGCAGCGTCGCGGCGAGCGCGGGAATGTCGCTCGCGCGCTCGCGCAGCGGCGGTAGCCCGATATTCAGGATGTTCAGCCGGTAGTACAGATCGGCGCGGAACGTGCCCGCCTCGACTGCCGCAAGAAGCGGCCGATGCGTTGCCGCGACGACGCGGATGTCGATCGGCACCGGTTCGGTCGAGCCGACGCGCACCACTTCGCGCTCCTGCAGCACGCGCAGCAGCCGGCTTTGCAGCGACGGCGGCATCTCGCCGATCTCGTCGAGAAACAGCGTGCCGCGATGCGCGGCCTCGAAGAGCCCGGCCTTGCCGCCGCGCCGCGCGCCCGTGAACGCGCCTTCGTCGTAGCCGAACAGCTCGCTTTCGAGCAGCGCCTCCGGAAACGCGCCGCAATTTACCGCGACGAACGGATATTTGCGGCGTGCGGATAACGCATGCAGGCTCTGCGCGATCATCTCCTTGCCGGTGCCGCTTTCGCCGAGGATCAGCACGGTCGCGTCCGATTTCGCGTAGCGCCGTGCGAGGTCGCGCGCGCGCGCGATTTCGCGCGACGCGCCGACGATGTCGTCGAGCCGGTAGCGCGCGGTGAACTGCCGGCCGTGCTGTTGCGTGCGCAGGGTGCGGTCGAGCCGCTCCACCGCGCGCGATTCCTGGAACGTCAGCACGCTGCCCGGCGCGCGGCCGCCGATGCCGGTCGCGAGCGGCCCGCGATGGACCACATAGCGCACGCCGCGCACGGTCGCGAGCGTGTCGCCGTCGGCCGCGCGCAGCGTGCGCAGCTCGGGCGTGAGTTCGGACAGCGCGCGGCCGACGGC
>NZ_FXAN01000040.1 GCF_900176645.1 Burkholderia singularis | reverse complement strand
TCCGATCACATCGCCGGCTGATCACCGTCCGAACAGGGTGGGGGAATTTTACTTCGACACTTCTGGGGAAATTACGTCCGACGTTGACACGAATCATGCCCGATGCCGTGAATACCCGACGCCGCCTGATCCTAGGCACGACGCTGGCCGGCCTGAACCTTGCTGAACTGGGATTCGGCAGTCCGGCCCGTGCGCAATCGACGGCCGACGAGCCGCGGACGAATCGCGCGAGCGGCGGCAGCGCGTCGTTCGACACGATCCATCAGATCAGCGCAGGCGTGCTGAACGTGGGATATGCACAATCCGGTCCGAAGGACGGCCCGGCCGTGTTTCTGCTGCATGGCTGGCCCTACGACATCCATAGCTACGCCGATGTCGCACCGCTGCTCGCGGCCGCCGGCTATCGCGTGATCGTCCCGTATCTGCGCGGCTACGGCTCGACGACGTTCGCTTCGCCGGATACGCCGCGCAACGGTCAGCAGGCGGCGACGGCCGCCGACATCGTCGCGCTGATGGACGCGTTGAAAATCGATCGCGCCGTATTCGGCGGCTACGATTGGGGCGCGCGCACTGCCGATATCATCGCGGCGCTATGGCCGCAGCGTGTCAAGGCGCTGGTATCGGTGAGCGGCTATCTGATCGGCAGCCAGGAGGCGAATCGCAAGCCGCTGCCGCCGAAGGCGGAATGGCAATGGTGGTACCAGTTCTACTTCTCGACCGAGCGCGGCGCGCTCGGCTATGCAGAAAACCGCGATGCGTTCAACAGGCTCATCTGGCAGCTCGCGTCGCCGAAATGGCAGTTCGACGACGCAACCTATGCGCGCACTGCGGCGGCGTTCCGTAATCCCGATCACGTAGCCGTCGTGATTCACAACTATCGCTGGCGCCTCGGGCTCGCGAACGGCGAAGCGCAATACGACGAAATCGAACGGCGTCTTGCCGCCGGACCGACGATCACGGTGCCAACGATCACGATGGAGGGCGACGCGAATGGCGCGCCTCATCCGGAGCCCGCCGCGTATGCGAAGAAATTCACAGGCCGCTACCAGCATCGCACGATTAGCGGCGGCATCGGCCACAACCTGCCGCAGGAAGCGCCGCAGGCGTTCGCCGATGCGATCCTGCAGGTGGAGCATCTATGATGCGCCCGGCAATCAATATCGGGCTTCGCAGTTCGGCTCGCGCGCTCGCGGCGGTCGCGCTGCTGGCCGGCACGCTTGCGGCGAGCGGTCCGGCCGCGCGCGCCGGCTCGTCGAAACCGGCCACGTCGCCGATCTACGGCGTAACGATTCCGTCCGGCTATCGGAAATGGGAAATGGTCGCGCCTGCCGAAGAAGCCGCACCGCTCGACGAATTGCGCGTGGTGCTCGGCAATCCGGTCGCGATCCGCGCGCTCGAGCAGGCAACGTTGCCGTTCCCGGACGGCACGATCCTCGTCAAGCTCGCCTACAAACGCAAGCAGTCCGACGAATTGCCGACGGCGACAGTGCCCGGCCAGGCGACGACCGTGCAGGTAATGGTGAAGGATTCGCGTCGCTATCCATCAACGGGCGGATGGGGGTTCGGGCGCTTCGTCAACGGCACGCCCGCCGATATCGGTCAGCATCAGACCTGCTTCGCGTGCCATCAGACGCGCGTGAAGAATCACGATTACGTCTTCACGCGGCTCGCGCCATGACTTGAATGCCGCTTCGTTGCCGCGCCGTCTCGGGCGTTTCGCGGGGCGCGGCAACCTATGCACGCAGAGCTTCACGCTTCATCAGCCGGAGCACACGGCGGCGGTGCGTTTCATCGGGCTTACCGAACTTCGCTTGTCAGGCATACGGGCTATATGTCGCGATGGCCAGACGCTTCGCCACGTCGGCCACCGAGTGGTCCCGCTCGGTTACCTGTTTAACAGCCTCAACGTTGAACTCATCCGTGTACGCTTGCCGCTCATGCCGACCTCTCGGTTGCCGTGGATTACGGCTCGAAGAGGCTGACGAAAGGCCGGCCGGTCCAAACAGCTATGCGCCGGTAAACTCATCCTCCATCGCTTCTGCAGGTCTCCGAGCGCGATCTCGCGGTGCTTGCCTGTAACGGGTATTCCCAGAATGTACATTCTGGCTTTGCCGTACACCGGGTAGATCAGCGCCGCGCCGAGCGACGCATGCCCGAGCGGCACCGCATAACCTCGACGCCTCATGTTCATGTTGGGTAATTGCCGTCAATCCGTTTTGTGCCTTTCAAAGGTCGACATTCGGAATTCGATACGTTGCAGGAGCTCTTGTGCGGCAAGATCGCAAACCATCGTTTCTCACGCGCCGCGAGATTGTCCAATTCGTGCTAAGCACGAGTGGTGGATTGACTGGCGAGATATCAACGTTACTGAATAGTGCGGCCAAGCAGACCGCCAGCCAGCGATCCAATCCCATGAAAATCAAGAAAGACTCTAAGGTCAACCAATGAGAATCCGCGAACGCTAAAACGTATAAGCGATGTCGAGGTGTGTAACGAGCGGATTCACCTTGACACGCATCTTTGTCACGATATCGACGCCTGTTGCGGTCGTGGCATTCGTCGTCAACGTGGTCGACAATGGGATGTAGGACAGCGAAGCGTTGATCGACCAATGCTTGCTGAACGCATAGTTCGCACCGAACTCGAACGTCGGGTTCCACGATGGACTCAACGACGCGCGGCTCGAACAGGCGGGGCCGCACGTCGCGTCGAGGAACGATCTACTGACGATGTGCGTGTCCGAGTACCATGTGTAGTTGACGCCTAGTCCGACGAATGGCCTGAGCTTTGCATCGGCCGCAAGGAAGTGATATCTCACTTCGAGGACAGGCGCCTGCGGCTTCGTTTTGCCGATTACCCCGAACGAGGCCAACGATCTGCTGCCGATCAGGTCGGTCGTGAACGGCGTGCCAGCCAGGAACGCGACACCAATATTGTCTGTAACGAAGTATTCCGCCATCAAGCTTGCGGCGTCCGATACGCCGGCGTGAGCGCTAGTCCCGCTCTGCTGCTGATTCGCCGGCGCACCCGCGATACTTTCGACGACAATCGGATCCGCGTCTCCCTTCGGCATGACATGCAGCCAGCCGACTCCCAGTTGCAGCTTGCCACTCGACTGCGCGTTCGCGTGACTGGCAATCGACGCGGTACATACAAGTGCCGCCGTGCTAACCGTTCTGACAGTTTTCCTGAATCCCATCTTGTCTCCTTCCATTGATGAAGCGACCTGTTTCGCAGTGCGCCCTTATCGAATCTCCGCTGTCGGCCGTCTTTGACCTTGTCGCAATTTAAGACGCGTCATCTGATACGATGCCGCCTTTCACTCCTCCGTAATTAAATTGGAAGTACTAAATTAATGCCTGAAAAAATGACGGCGTCGAACCAATGAGCCGCCTATATAAACCTCAAGGGAGGCATCGGCTTTGCTTGCGCGCGGCGGCGTCGCCGCTCAATTAGCAGTTGCGAGTGCGCTCGATGTCGGCATTATCGGTTCCGAGCATGATCGGTCCGTCCGTTGTCAGGTTGTGCATCTAATGGAGACTGCACTGTCGTATCGATCGTGAATGCGAACGGAAAGCGCCCCAGCACGGCACTTGCCTGTGCCTCTAGCGCCGGGTCCACAAGGGCGACCTGTACCGATACACCGCGCAGCGCATCGCTTTCGACCGTGACACGAGCATTGGTCATGCCGGCTGCGTAGAGTGCGGAGCGAAGCGCGTCGGCAGTTTCCCGTCGCTTCAACTCCGGTTTGAAGATCTTTCCTACGGCCGTCAATGGCATCGCGTCGACGATCCGGATCTGCTTCGGTAGTGCGGCTCGTTCGCCGATTTCTGCGCGCATGAATTCCGCGAGATCATCTTCGGACGCACGTGCGCCCGCCTTGAGCTGCACATACGCCACCGGCAACTCGCCGGCATGCGCGTCGGGTCGACCGACGGCTGCGGCGATCTGAACCGCAGGATGGCGATGTAGAGGCGCCTCAATCGTCGCTGGATCGATGTTGTGACCGCCTCGGATTATCAGATCCTTTTTGCGGCCGGTGAGGCGGAAATAGCCGTCTTCGTCGCAACACCCAAGGTCGCCCGTGTTCAGCCAGCGGCGACCATCGCCGAGCTCCACCCAGAGATCCCGGTTTTGTTCCGGCTGTACGTAACCGGCAAAGACGTTCGGGCCGGCGATCACGAGCAGGCCGACTTCACCCGGGACGCAGTCGCGGAGGTAACGGCCGTCGTCGTCGATAACGACGGCTTTCATCATCTGGCCTGGGATGCGCAACCCAATCGATCCTAGGCGGCGCTCACCGAACGGCGGGTTCACGCTGCTTACACACGCCCCTTCCGTGAGTCCGTAACCTTCGAGAATCCGGATCCCGGTCCGCTCCTGGAATGTGCGGAGCACCTCGATCGGCATCGGGGCCGCGCCACACAGCCCGTATTCGAGAGAACCGATGTGTCTGTCGCCGATCGGCACGTCGAGCAGTGACGCATAGAGCGTGGGCACGCCGCTGAAGAAGTTGATGCGATGGTGCTCGACCAGTTCCCAGAAACGCCGGACGACACCTTCACCGCGATACCCCTGCGGCGTGCCCAGCACGACGTGGGCTCCGCGTGAGAACGGCACGAGCCCGGTCGCCAGAACGGCATTGACGTGGAACAACGGCAGGCCGCAGAAAATCGTCTTGCCGGGGCCGATACCGGCGCCGAAGAACTGGCCGACACTCCACGCATTGGCAACTTCGTTGCCGTGGCGGCGCATTGCGATCTTCGGCAATCCGGTCGTGCCACCAGTACAGAAGAACGACGAAAGATCCTCGGGGTCGAAGTGGCGAGCGCTGTCGAGTGCCACCTCCGACTCACGTGCGATCGACCGGCCGAAGTCGTGGAGGCCGATTTGCGCGGGCACCGCGCTCCGAACACCGCCCGAGCCGTGCAGCCTCGCGCACTCCCGCAGCTGCAACAGGCGCGCCACGAATCGTCTCGGCCCGCGCACGCGATCAGCCAGATTAACGAGCACCAGATGCCGCAGCGTACCGACTCGGTTGAGCACCGGCTGCACTTTCGGCCAGAGATCGGTGCCGGGAAACGGCGCCAGCGTCACGAGTACTTCCACCTTCGCCGCGTTCAGCAATTCGGCAATTGCAGCCGGCTCCAGAAGCGGGTTGATCGCGCAGACGATGCCTGCCGCCTCGCCGCCCCAGATGACGAAATGCGTTTCGGGCAGGTTCGGCAGGATATAGGCAACCACCGTGTCTCGGCGCACGCCGACGCGTGCGAAAAAGTTCGCGGTGCGCGTGATGTCATGAACCAGTTCGCGATAACTCCAGCGCACCGCGTTGCGATGATCGTCGGCACGCAGGAAGAACGACAGCGCGGGCGCGGACGGATCGAGCGCGGCACCGCGGCAGATCATCTCGTATGTGCTGGCCGGCAAATCCGCCGGCGGGCCGCTTGCCTCGATCGCGACAACGTCCGCTTGATTGGCGATCCCGTTCATGCGACTTCGTCCACGATGCAATTGCGTTGCACGCCGAGATCGATCAGCCCGTCCGCGCTGGCGATGCGCGCTTCGACGATGTCTCCGCTCCGTAGATACTGGCTTCTTCCTGCCTGAATTTTCATGAACATGCGCCACTTGGCAGCCTCGGGCAGCAGCGCCGCGATTCGCTGCTTCGCTGGCGACGGAACGCTTAACGCACAACCGGACGGTGTGCCGGTCGCAATCAGGTCGCCGACATGCAGGTCATGCACACCCGACAGTTCGGTTAGCGTTGCGGCGGGTCCATAGACGAGATTGGCCGTTGAATCCTTCTGCCGGACCTGTCCGTTGACCGTCAGCGTCAGGTCGAGCGCACGAAGCTTCGGGATGTCGCGCGCCTCCAGCATGCACAGGTAAGGGCCGACCGGGCCGAACGTCCGGTAACTCTTGCCTTTGTAGAACTGCATCTCCGGGATCTGCACGTCACGGGCCGAATAGTCGTTCACGATGACGACGCCGGCAAGGTACTCGTGCAGATTCGCGTCAGTGATCGTCTGACAGGCGATGATGTCACGCTTCATCACGAGTCCCAATTCGATCTCGTAATCGAGGAAGCGCACTCGTCGAGGCCGCACGACGGGCGAATCCGCCGGCACGATGCAGCTTGGCGCCTTCGTAAAAATCATGTTGAAGGTCTTTACATCGGGGTTCATGCCAGATTCGATCATGTGCTGGCGATAGTTGGCGCCCTGACACACGAATTGCTGATTGCGTGTGATAGGCGACAGCCACTCCACGTCCGATTCCGGAATCGTCGGCCCGGACAGTGCGGCCAATACGTCGATGCGGTTCCCGCGGATGAAGTCGGCCGTTGTCTCGAACTCGCCCGGAATCGGCGTGATCGCGCCTTGCCGGATGACGCCCCACTGGGCATGGCCTTGATGCTTGTAATGCAGAACGTGCAATGACATGAATGTGCCTCGAATGACTGGACGAATCGGCAATGCGTCACGCGAACAGCTTGGCGAGCGTTTTCAGCTTGCCGACCGTCACGTCGGGACTGCGCCGGAGACTGCGCACGAGCGCGGCTACGCTGGCCAGCGTGAACTTGGGTTTGGTGAAGCTGCGCGGCATGGCCTGCCCCCACTGGGACATCGCTTCGCGGCTGACCGCATGCACCCCCATCGGCAACTCGGACGTGAACAAATCGCCGTCGCAGTAATGCTCATGCTTGTCGCCCCACGGGTCCTGCCAATAGTCGAAGATTTGGCTGCCGAGGATGTGCCGCCCGATGCCCCATGCATGTGTCCAGCCCTTGTCGCGCAATACACGCTGGCCCATGCCGACCGCGTCGGCGTCCACGACCTCGTAAGCGCTGTGACTGTAGAGCGGCGCGAAGCCCTGAGCCAGCGCGAGCGTGTGATGGTCCGCCGGCGTCGCGCCAAGATCGAGTCGCATGAACGTCACCGCAGGCGAACCGTCGGGCAACACCTGCACGTCGCTCGGGATGAAACCGAAATGCTGGGTGTACCACGCGCAGGTTTGCTGGAAATCCGCCAGCTCCAGCACCACGTGCCCGAGCTTGATCACCTCCGGCGGCTCTTGTGGCGGGCGTTGCGTGTCGTTGATGCGGGGGGTGCCATCTGTCGTGTTGAGCAGCAGAGGCGGCCGGTGCGGCAACGGGGCAGCCTGCGCTTGCCCGAACACAGCATCGACGCGAAAGCCGGACGGATCGACGAGACGCACGCGATGCCCGCCACCCGGCCAGTCCGACGCCTCGACATCGGATGCACCGGGCACGCGCGCGAGCGCATGCAGATCTTCGATGCGATTCACGGACAGACCAAAGCCGACGAAGCGGGCTTTGGACGCCTTTCGGACAGCGTAGCAAAACGGCGCCGGCCCGGTGCCGCGTAGGAACATGCGCTCACTGTCGCGCGAAACGGTCCGAAGCCCGAAGTCGTTCAGAAATTGCTCGGCTTTGGCAAGGTCGGGACGATCGAAAATCAGGTATGCCAGCGCAGACGCTTTCGTTGTGGGACGCACATGGCGAGCCGGTTGCGGTGTAGTCAGTTGCATGTCCAAGGCCTCAGGCAGAAGATTGGGCAGGTTCGGCGACGGACGACGTCATGCCGATCGGTGTGCCGAGCAGAGCCAAGCTCTCGGAAACCAGACGATTCGCTTCGCTCGCCGGTCCGTCGTGGACGACCACCCGGTCGGGCCGTACCACGGCGGCCCAGCCGAACGGCACGGCGCGCGGCAAGAACACGCCTTCGAGATCCTCCCAACTACCGCTCGCCGCAAGATGCAACCGCTGCCCGCGATGTGCGATCTGGATGATTGATCCACCGGCGGCGGCAAACGCCGCAGCCGTTCCGTCGTCGAGTGCTGCGCCTGCGTCGCGACCAAACCCGATCAACGTAAGACCCGAGCCCTGGACGTCGTCGCTCAGACAGGTCCGGCCATCTGCGCCACGCACCCAACCCTGCGGCAAGACCGCACCACGCACCAATCCGGACTTCGTGCAGCCTGCAACGAAGAGCCCGCGCCGGCACGCGTTCCCGGGTTTGATCTGGAGTTCTTCAAAATAGGCACGCCACTTCGGCACGAGCCGAGTTGCGCGCATCAGGCCGTGCGTGAACAGCGCGACGCCGGCGTTACGCGGCATCACCAATCGCCCCATGAACTTCGCGAATCGAATCATCGCCTTCACATGAGGCCGCCGTTCCTGGTCGTAAGTGGCGAGAATTCGCGGCGCCGCGTGCCCCCTTATGACCAATGCGAGCTTCCAGCACAGATTGGCGGTGTCGCGCAGCCCTGCGACGAGCCCCTGTCCGACAAAGGGCGGTGTGATGTGTGCCGCGTCGCCCGCCAGGAACACGCGCCCCTGGCTGAACGCATTCACCGTTCTCGCATGAAAACGGTAGACCGCCTTGCGCTCGATCACCATGTCGTCGACATTACCCCAAGGCGCGAGCAACTCGCGAATACGCGCGTCGGACTCCATCTCCTCGCGCGTCTCGCCGGGGCGCAGCATGAATTCCCAGCGCTCGCGCGCTCCGGGCGCCGCCATGTGCGGCGTCGGCCGCCGGTGATCGCAAATGAATTCGACGTGGTCGATCGGGCGGGGGACGTTGCGGGCGTCCACGATGAGCCAGTCCTCCGTGAAAGTCTTGCCCTTGAATGCCTGCCCGATCAATTGACGAACGAGTGAACTTGCACCGTCGGCGCCGACCAGGTAACGAGCCCGGACTTTATGGGTATATCCCTGTCCCAGGTCCAGCGTCGCCGCTATCGCCTCTTGCCCCGAGTCGATGCTGCGCAGTGAGACGCCGAGCGCCGCCCGCGCGCAGCCGTATTGCTGCAGGCGGCGGCGCAGGCATCGTTCGAGATCCGGTTGATAGAACGTTACGAGCTTCGGATGCCCGTCGATGCTGCCCAGCGTGTTGGCCTTGCCAAACTCTCCCAAGAGCGGTGAACGCATCCGCACGCAAGGAATCGCCACGGTTTCCAGCTCGTGCTCCGTCACGCCGATGAGTTGCAGAATGCGCAACGCCTCGTTATCGAGGGCGATGGCCCGGGGTGCCATGTAGATGCCGGTCGCCTTGTCGATCACGAGCACATTCACGCCGTAGCGCGCGAGCAGATTGGCTGCCGCGGCTCCGACCGGCCCGAAGCCGACGATCAGTACATCGACGTCCGAAGGCAGATTTTCGACGACCTTCCGGTCAAGGCCGAACTGCGCCTCGGAGCCGGCATCCAGCTGCACATTTGTCTCCACAAGCACTCCATTGAGCGATCCGTCCGGCTCGGTTCGGCCGGTAAATGATATTCAACTCATAACTGATAATTTTGTCAACAATGATGTTTGAATCTATACTTGAGATTCGATGCACGACTGTGATGCCATGCCAAATTCATTCGAGTCCCGCGTGGGCAAGCGCGCGCCAGAGGGCACGCCTGATACCGTCGCCCCGGAGCGCGAGCCGCGCGGTGCCCGCCGTAAGCGCGAAACACGAGCACGGCTGCTTGAAGCGGCGCTCAGGCTGATGTCGGAAAAAGGGGCGGAAGGTGTGGCGATCAACGAGATCACCGAGGCGGCCGATGTCGGGTTCGGCTCGTTCTACAACCACTTCGAATCGAAGGAAGCGATCTATGCAGCGCTCGTGGAGTGGGTGTTCGAGGAATTTGCCGATACGCTCGACCGTGCCACAGCAGATTTGTTGGATCCCGCCGAGGTCATTTCAGTATCAGTTCGACACACGTTGCTGCGCGCGCGACGTGAACCCGTCTGGGGGCAATTCCTGATTCGGGAGGGTTTATCTGCGCGTGCGTTGAGCCAAGGGCTCGGACAGCGGCTGCTGCGGGACGTGCAGAAAGGTGCCGCCGATGGACGGTTCGATGTCGCGGATCCGCTGATGTCCGTTCTTTCTGTTGGCGGCACGGTCCTCGCCGCGATTGCCGCAGACTTGCAGTTCGCCATACCTTCCAGCCCTATGGCGCATGGATTTGGGACACTTGGATTCGGCAACGAAGACTTCCCGGAGCGGACTGCGAGTGTCCTGCTGCAAACACTCGGGCTCTCCCGCGTCGAGGCTCAAGAGATCGCTCACCGACCGTTGCCGGCCGTCTCGATAAGCGCGCATGCTCTGTAAGGGGTAACAGGCCGAACAATACTGTTGTGGCGAAGGGTGCGTCTGCGGATCTGGGAAAACAATATATAAAGTGCATTGGATGGGCTTATCGCTTGCGCCGCGCATGATCTCCAAGACGACCGGTCTGCGACACTGACGTCCGAATGCAATGGTCGCTCGCGTGGCACAACGGACTTTCGGCTCGATTTCAAGGCCCCAATGCGTTGCGCAATGCGACAACGAGTCAATCCGGCTAGTTTCGTCCATCTCTGCTAATCGTGGTTCATGACGTGGTTAATGCAAGCACGGACGAACCGCACGCGCCCGCCCACGGATGAAGGGGCTGCTCATCGATGGCTTTCACACGATTGGTTGACGTTCGATAAACGCGGCCGGATAGAGTTTGCCGTAGGCGCCAGCGAGCTCCTCATCCGAGCGCTTTAGAAGTGACTTCGCGTCCGCATTCCGGAGCAAAAGGGCCGTCGATATCAGAATCAGTGCACCGGAAATCGCGACGCCGGTCGTCGCGCCGCTGTGCGCGACGACGAAGCCCATCGTTTGCGTCGCAAATGGATTAAGGCACGACGATAAAAAAACCACTCCGGCGGTCATGCGCGATCGAAACGCCGGTGGCCTTGCCGCAGCGCGCAGCGTGCTGACGTTGATATTAAAGACAGCGAAGCCGATTCCCCCGATCACGAAACATGCACATAAGATGGGGATCCGCGCCCCCGTCGACGCGATTGGGTCAGGGTCAACTTCCCCCTTAAACGCAAAAAACCCGCGAAGCCTTTCAGCTACGCGGGTTTTCAGATGTCTCCGAACATCCCGAGACAGATATTTGGTGGGCCCCCCGGGAGTCGAACCCGGCACCAACGGATTATGCTTACCAACTATGGCTTTCGCCACCCCTTTCGAGTTTGTGGTCTGGACTGTCTCTTGTCTTTACGACCTGCCCGTCCAGTCTCTACACGTTCTCTCTATCGAGAGCTTCGCTCGGGATTGCCACGCCGCGCACCTACCACCTAGCAGCAGAGGTTTCCCCGAATTTGAGCAGTTCTACCGCAAAGCAGAGTGAACTTACTCTGCGGCAACCCGTGTTGTGCCGCCCGTACCCGCAAGGGCCGTAGGGCAACACTGATCAAGTCCGCTGCTCTAACCAAGCATGAGCTAGAGGCCCAGAGCGCAAGATTGTACCCTACCGACGCTCGCGCAATACAGGGATCTTTCGTATCGAAGCATAGTAGCCGCAATTGCCGAAAAAGCCCCGATCAAAAAAAGCCCCGGCCATACAAGCCGGGGCTCGTTGTAACCGTTCACGAATAAACCGCCGCCATTTTTTACGCCACGGCGGCGGCAATCGCGATTAGACGCGCTTAGTTTCCTTCGAGGAAGGACTTCAGCTTGTCCGAACGGCTCGGATGACGCAGCTTGCGCAGCGCCTTCGCCTCGATCTGACGAATCCGCTCACGCGTGACGTCGAACTGCTTGCCGACTTCCTCGAGCGTGTGATCGGTGCTCATTTCGATACCGAAACGCATGCGCAATACTTTCGCCTCGCGCGGCGTCAGCGAATCGAGCACGTCCTTCACGACGTCGCGCATGCTCGCATGCAGCGCGGCATCCGCCGGTGCGACCGTGTTGGTGTCCTCGATGAAGTCGCCGAGATGGGAATCGTCGTCGTCGCCGATCGGCGTTTCCATCGAGATCGGCTCCTTCGCGATCTTCATGATCTTGCGGATCTTGTCTTCCGGCATCTCCATCTTCTCGGCGAGCGTGGCCGGATCCGGCTCGAGACCGGTTTCCTGCAGGATCTGCCGCGAGATGCGGTTCATCTTGTTGATCGTCTCGATCATGTGAACCGGAATACGGATCGTGCGCGCCTGGTCCGCGATCGAGCGCGTGATGGCCTGGCGGATCCACCACGTTGCATAGGTCGAGAACTTGTAGCCGCGACGGTACTCGAACTTGTCCACGGCCTTCATCAGGCCGATGTTGCCTTCCTGGATCAGGTCGAGGAATTGCAGACCGCGGTTCGTGTACTTCTTCGCGATCGAGATCACGAGACGCAGGTTCGCCTCGGTCATCTCGCGCTTCGCCTGGCGTGCCTTCAACTCGCCCGCCGCCATCTGGCGATTGGTTTCCTTCAAATCCTTCAACGGCAGCACGACGCGCGCCTGCAAATCGAGCAGACGCTGTTGCTGCTCATGGATCGCCGGAATGTTGCGCAGCAGAACGGCACTGTATGCATGCCCTTCGCTTGCGATCTTTTCGGCCCAACTGAGATCGGTCTCATTGCCCGGGAAGCGCGCGATGAATTCCGAGCGCGGCATCCCGCACTTGTCGACGACGATATGCAGGATCTGCCGCTCGACCTGACGCACTTCGTCAACCTGCGCACGCAGCGTGTCGCACAGACGCTCGACGGTACGCGCGGTGAAGCGGATCGACATCAGCTCGTTCTGGATCGTTTCCTGCGCCTTCAGATACGACTTCGACTTGTACCCTTCCTTCTCGAACGCGCGACGCATCTTGTCGAACCATTCGCTGATGAGCGCGAACTTCTCGAGCGACGCGCGCTTGAGCGCCTCGAGCTGGGCCGCATTGGCGGTGGCCTGGGCGGAACCGTCGTCGTCGTCCTCTTCCTCTTCTTCGTCCTCTTCGGCTTCCTCGCCTTCCGCCTCGATTTCCTCGGCATCCTTCTCGGAGAAGCCGTCGGTATCTTCCGCGTTCGGATCGATCAGGCCATCGACGAGTTCATCGACGCGAATTTCCTCGTTCGCGACACGCTCGGCCATCGCGAGAATATCGGCGATCGTGGTCGGGCACGCGGAGATCGCCATCACCATGTGACGCAGGCCGTCCTCGATCCGCTTCGCGATCTCGATTTCGCCTTCGCGCGTAAGCAGCTCGACCGTGCCCATCTCGCGCATGTACATCCGCACCGGATCGGTCGTGCGGCCAAACTCGGAATCGACAGTCGACAGCGCGACTTCCGCCTCTTCCTCGACCTCATCGTCGGACGACGCGGCAGGCGCGTTGTCGTTCAGCAGCAGCGTTTCGGCATCGGGCGCCTGCTCGTACACAGCGACGCCCATGTCGTTGAACGTGCCAATGATTCCTTCGAGCGCTTCAGTCTCGGTGAAATTGTCCGGCAGGTGATCGTTGATCTCGGCATACGTGAGGAAGCCACGCTCCTTGCCAAGCTTGATCAGCGCGCGCAGCTTTGAACGCCGCTCTTCGAGCTCTTCGGCGGTGCCGGGCTGGCTCGTCGCGAACGCTTCCTTCAGCAGCGCTTTTTCCTTCGCGCGGCGATCTCGCGCCTTGGCCTTTTCGCCCTTACCCGCCGCAGCGACAGGCTGCTGCTCGTCGCTTTGGTTTGCGTCGTCATCGACGGATACTTCGTTCAGCTTTTTCGTCATGGAGTTCGCCGTACCGGCTAAATCGACTCGCGGCTGCTTGACTACAGCCGGTTGGACCGTGGATCGAGCAACTGCCGTTTCGTCCTGCCCGGCTGCCGCTCCCCTGAGGCTTTTCGCACTCGCCCGCGCCGAAGCCGGCCTGACGGCCGCCTTCGCCCCGGACTTCACAGTGGCCCGCGATGCGCTGACCACTGGCGCCGGCGCAGCCTTCGCGGTGCCGGCCGCGGTTTGCTTGCCCGCCGAAGGCGTCGCGCCGGCCGAAGACGACTCCACGGAAGAAGCCGCGGTTTTGGCTGCCTGGCCCCTCAGGGCCGCTTCGGCTGCCTTGCCCGCCGCTTTTTCCCCGCCGGTAGTCTTTGCCATCGCGAAATTCACCTCAGATCAGAAAACAAACCGCTGAAAACCTTATATTATAGCACGTTGAGGTAGCCCCTCCCCGGCCGGTTTACAACCCCAGCCTTCGCTTCATGTCTGCCAAGTTGTGATGTAAGTCCTTGATTTCCGCCAATTCCTCGGCAGTGGGCGTCGATCGCTTCGACAAAGTGTTGAGCCTGTCGCGGCACGCGTCGTAGCGCATTTTGAGCACCGCTGCCTGAAGTTCCTCCGCAGCAATCCGTTCCTGCTCGCGCCCGCTCTGCAGCGCGTCATCGCCCTCCGGATTCTGTAGCATCAAGTCGCGGACATTTTCATCATAGACCAGAATTTCCTTGAAAATTTCGTCGTACGTGGCCGAGTTAACCGAATTACGTAATACATCCGACAGCAGCCGGAACTCCGCTGCGTCGCCCAGCGCGCGCGCATGAGCGATCACTTCGTCGAACAATTCGCCATTTCTCGGCAGCATGCGCAGCGTATTGACGCTTTCATCGTCGAGCACCGCCGCGATGCGCGGATGCATCACCAAATTGCGCAGCGCGCGCTTTTCGTTGTCCGTCACCCGCCGCCTATCGCTACGCGCAGGCGCCTGACGGGCCGGCGCGGCAATACGCGCATCCACGTCGATCAGCGTGGCGACCTCGTCGAATGCAATGCCGAGGCGATCCGCGAACATGTGCATGATCTGCGCGCGCAACGCGTTCGCGGGCAGCGCCTGCAATAGCGGCTTCGCATCATAAAGCGCCTTCGCGCGCCCTTCCGGCTGGTCGAGTTCCTTACCCGCGATCGCCTCATTCAGCAAAAACTGCGACAGCGGCATCGCCCGCCTCACCTGCTCCGAAAAAGCATCCGCCCCGAATTCCCGAACGTAACTGTCCGGATCGTGCTCGGCGGGCAGGAACAGGAAGCGGATCGTCCGATTGTCAGCCGCATAGGGCAAGCACGCCTCCAGCGCACGCCGTGCGGCGCGCCGGCCAGCGGCGTCGCCGTCGAAACTGAACACGACGGTATCGGTCTGGCGCAGCAGCTTTTGCACGTGGATCGGCGTGCACGCGGTACCGAGGGTCGCGACCGCATTCGGAAAACCGAGCTGCGCAAGCGCGACCACGTCCATATAGCCTTCGACGACAAGCACGTACTTATGCTCGCGGATCGCGAGCCGGGCCTCGAACAAGCCGTAAAGTTCGCTGCCTTTATTAAATAAAGGCGTCTCGGGAGAATTCAAATACTTCGGCTCGCCGCCATCGAGCACGCGCCCGCCGAAACCGATCACCTGCCCTTTCACATTGCGAATCGGAAACATAATCCGTTCGCGGAAACGGTCGTAGCGGCGCGCAACGCCGCTCGCATCGGTTTTCTCGCTGACGATCACGAGGCCGGCATCGACGAGCGAATCGTGGCGGTAGTCATCAAACGCCACCTCCAGATTCTGCCAACCGTCCGGCGCGTAGCCGAGCCCAAAACGCAAGGCGACCTCACCCGTCAAGCCGCGCCGCTTCAAATACTGGATCGCGTTCGGCGCGCCGCGCAATTGCTTGCGGTAGAAGTCGCACGCCGTCTGCATGACGTCCGACAGCGCGGCCGTAACCGCCTTCGATGCGGCAGGCGGGGGCGCATGACCATCGCCCGCGCCGCCGCCGCGCAACGGCGAAGGCTCGTGCGGCACCGTAAGTCCGACGGACTGCGCAAGTTCCTGCACGGCCTCGGGAAACGTGAGCCCCGCATGCTCCATCAGAAAACCGATTGCCGTGCCATGCGCACCGCAACCGAAGCAATGATAGAACTGCTTGGTCGGGCTGACCGTAAACGACGGACTCTTTTCGTTGTGGAACGGGCAGAGGCCCATGAAATTGGCGCCGCCCTTCTTGAGCTGCACATACCGGCCGACCACGTCGACAATGTCGACGCGGTTCAGCAGATCCTGCAGAAATGAGTGCGGAATCACCTTTGAATCAATCGGAAGAGGCGCCGGCCGACGCACACCGCCGCGGCCCATAAGAGCCGTTTGACAGGCGGGCGCGCGTCGCGCCGGCCGGGGGTTATTTCGACAGCGCCGCCTTGACGAGTGCGGACACGGCGGTCATATCGGCACGCCCGGCCAGCCTGCCCTTCAGCACGCCCATCACCTTGCCCATGTCCTGCGGGCCGGCCGCGCCTGTCTGCTCGACGGCCGCCTGCACTTCAGCCGCCACCTCGGCTTCCGAGAGTTGCGCCGGCATATACGCGGCAAGCACCGTCACCTCGGCCTGCTCTTTAGCGACAAGGTCGGCACGCCCCGCCGCCTCGAACTGACCGATCGAATCCTTGCGCTGCTTGATCATCTTGTCGATGACTGCGGTAATGCCGGCGTCGTCGAGCGTCACGCGCTCGTCGACCTCGCGCTGCTTGATCGCGGCCAACAACAGGCGGATTGTCGCAAGACGCTCGCTTTCCTTCGCGCGCATCGCGGCCTTCATGTCTTCGCTGATCTGCTCTTTCAAACTCATCACACACCCGGTATGAAAAATCTCACGCGCCGCCACCTTGCGGCATCAACACAAAAACCCGCTTGAGACATTTTCCCAAGCGGGTTTGCACGCTTTGCCCTTTTGCAATTCGGGCATCGATGGCCCGCGCGCCAGGCGCCGGCCATCGAGACGCCGCCTGGCAAGCCACGAGGAATACTCAGTAGAGCTTTTTCGGCAGCATCTGGCTGCGGATGCGCTTGTAGTGGCGCTTCACCGCAGCAGCCTTCTTGCGCTTGCGCTCCGCGGTCGGCTTTTCGTAGAACTCCCGTGCGCGCAACTCGGTCAACAGACCGTTCTTTTCGATCGTGCGCTTGAAGCGGCGCATCGCAACTTCGAAAGGCTCGTTTTCCTTAACGCGGATGATCGTCATGATCCGTCACAAAATATTGTATTGCGGGAAAAGGACTTTTGAGTATAGCAGAGGCTGCGCACAAACGCACTAATCCGTCAAGTCTCGAGTGAAGTCCGCAGCGGCCCGCCCTGCCGCAACGCCCGACGCCCACGCCCACTGGAAGTTGTAGCCACCGAGCCAGCCCGTCACGTCGAGCGCCTCCCCGACGAAAAAGAGGCCCGGCACCCGTGCACTCATCATCGTCGCCGACGACAGTTCGCGCGTATCGACCCCGCCTTTCGTCACCTCCGCCTTCCGGTAGCCTTCGGTGCCGTCCGGCGTGAGCGTCCAGCGCGACAACGCGCCGCCGAGCGCGCGCAGTGTCTTGTCGGGCAGGTCGGCCATGCGCGCATCAGCACGCACGCGCGCCGCCACGAGCCACGCGTCGGCAACGCGCGCCGGCACCCATTCGGCAAGCAATGTGCCGAGTTGCCGCCGCGACCCCGTTTTAGCATTGATCAATTCGTCCGCCGCGTCGATTTGCGGAACGAGATTGATGTGAATCGGCTCGCCCGGACGCCAGTAGCTCGAAATCTGCAGGATGCCCGGCCCGGACAACCCCCGGTGAGTCAGCAAGATATCTTCGACGAACTCGCCACCGCCTTTTTTCGGCCCGGTCGACACCCGTGCCTCCAACGATACGCCCGAGAGCGCCGAGAACGGCGCCCACGCATCGGCCGCGAACGTCAGCGGCACGAGGGCCGGCCGAGTGTCGATCAGCTTATGACCGAATTGCTTGGCGATCCGATACGCGAAATCGGTCGCACCGATCTTCGGAATCGACAGCCCGCCCGTCGCGACGACGAGCGCGCGCACCGCGATCGTGCCCGCACTCGTATCCAGCGCGAAACCGCCGGCCTCGGCTCGCCGGACCGCCTCCACCGATACCGGCCGCCGCCACGCGACGCCCCCCGCTTCGCATTCGCTCTTCAGCACATCGATGACCGCATCGCTCGAATGGTCGCAGAATAGCTGCCCCTTATGCTTTTCGTGCCATGTGACCCGGTATTGCTTCAGAAGTCCGAGAAAATCGCGTGGCGTATAGCGCGCGAGCGCCGATCGACAGAAATGCGGATTCGACGACAAATAATTGTCCGGCCCTGCGTACAGGTTCGTGAAATTGCAACGGCCGCCGCCGGAGATACGAATCTTCTCCGCGAGCCGCGGCGAATGATCGAGCAGCACGACGCGCCGGCCATGCCGGCCGGCGACCGCAGCCGTCATCATCCCGGCAGCGCCCGCGCCGATCACTGCGATATCGAAATTTTCCATGGCGCGGATTGTACCCGTGACGCACCGGCGCCCCGCGCACGGGCAGGCTACGCGTGCGCACTGGTATACTTTTCTGTTACGTCGATTTCCCGGCCGCGCCTGGCTCGCGGCCTTTGAACACCACCATGCTCGTTCTAGGCATCGAAAGCTCCTGCGACGAAACCGGCCTTGCGCTCTACGATGCCGAGCGCGGCTTGCTCGCACACGCGCTCCATTCGCAGGTCGCGATGCACCGCGAATACGGCGGTGTCGTCCCCGAACTGGCATCGCGCGACCATATTCGCCGCGCGCTGCCGCTGCTCGAGAACGTGCTTGCCGCGAGCGGCGCACGCCGCGAAGATATCGACGCGATCGCATTCACGCAAGGCCCGGGCCTGGCAGGCGCGCTGCTGGTTGGCGCGAGTATCGCGAACGCACTGGCGTTCGCGTGGGACAAGCCGACGATCGGCATTCATCACCTCGAAGGCCATTTGCTGTCGCCGCTCCTCGTCGCCGAACCGCCGCCGTTTCCCTTTGTCGCGCTGCTCGTTTCGGGCGGCCATACGCAGCTGATGCGCGTTACCGGCGTGGGCGTCTACGAGACGCTCGGCGAAACGCTCGACGATGCAGCCGGCGAGGCGTTCGACAAAACCGCGAAACTCATCGGCCTGGGCTATCCCGGCGGGCCGGAGGTGTCGAAGCTTGCCGAGGCCGGCACGCCGGGCGCAGTCGTACTGCCACGGCCGATGCTGCATTCCGGCGATCTCGACTTCAGCTTCAGCGGACTGAAAACCGCCGTGCTCACGCAGATGAAGAAGCTCGAAGCGGCCCATACGAGCGGCGCGGCACTCGAGCGCGCGAAAGCCGATCTCGCGCGTGGCTTCGTCGACGCGGCTGTCGACGTGCTTGTCGCGAAATCGCTCGCCGCCCTGACGCAAACGCGGCTCAAGCGGCTCGTCGTTGCGGGTGGTGTCGGCGCGAACCGGCAGTTGCGCGCCGCGCTGTCGGCAGCCGCGGCAAAATGCGGCTTCGACGTTCATTACCCGGACCTGGCGCTTTGCACCGACAACGGCGCGATGATCGCGCTCGCGGGCGCGCTGCGGCTCGCGCGCTGGCCATCGCAGGCGAGCCGTGATTACGCATTCACCGTCAAACCGCGCTGGGATCTGGCTTCGCTTGCGCATTGAGCGCAACGCCCTTTGCGGTAGACGAAATCCGGCGGCTCTTTTTTATGCCGGCGCCGCGCGGCCGAGACAGCGGCCGCACTCGGCGTTCACCGCGCCGGCATGACAGCAACGGATACACGCTGCTGACATGTCCGCGTATCGCCGTATGACGCAACGGCCACGCTGCCAACCGGCGCGCATGCGCCGCACGCCGGCGGTCGCCCAGCACGGCATTCGACAATGACAACCGCGCGCCCCCCACAGACGCCCGATCGATAAACCACGCCCGAAACACGAAGGGCCGTTCGCAATGAACGGCCCTTCTCGTGCAGCATAAGACGTAGCGCGGCGCGTACTATTTACGCCAGCAAGCGCTTGTCGCGCTCGATCAACGCGTAGGCGCTGTGATTGTGAATCGACTCGAAATTCTCGGCCTCGAGCACATAAGCGACAATCCGCTCGTCGGCGTCGAGCCGCTTCGCGATGTCCCGCACCAAATCCTCGACGAACTTCGGATTTTCGTAGGCCCGCTCGGTGACGAATTTCTCGTCCGGACGCTTCAGCAGTCCCCACAGCTCGCACGACGCCTCTTCCTCGGCAATCCGAATCAACTCCTCGACGGGCACGTCGGCAGCGAGTTCGGCGTCGATCGTCACGTGCGAGCGCTGATTGTGCGCGCCGTATTGCGAGATCTGCTTCGAGCACGGGCATAGACTCGTCACCGGCACCAGCACCTTCGCGAACAGCCGCGTCACGCCGCCGCGCATGTCGCCGGTCAGCGTCACTTCGTAATCGAGCAGGCTGCGCACGCCCGACACGGGCGCGGTCTTGTTCACGAAATACGGAAACGACACCTCGATGCGCCCCGCCTGTGCCTCGAGCTTCTCCAACATCGTTGCAAGCATCGCGCGGAACGAATCGGCCGTCAGCGGAGCGTCGTTCGCCTCGAGCAGCGCGACGAAACGCGACATGTGCGTGCCCTTCTGATCGGCTGGCAGATGCACGTCGAGGTTCCACATGCCAACGCTCGCCTGCGTATCGCCCGTGGCGGTGCGCACCGTCAGCGGATGGCGCACGGCACGCACGCCGACGCGCTGAATCGGCAACTGCCGGGTATCGACCGTGCTTTGCACGTCGGGCATCGCAAATTCGGGATTCATTTGGTTCATCTTATTTGATCCTCGTGAGGTCACATGCAGCGCAACCGCTAAAAATGCGACATGGGCCCGCAGGCCCATGTGGATTCGGATTTCTTCCGGAAAAAGGCGTCGCGCGGCACCTACGCGACGCGCTTCGCTTGGCTCGCGACGCTCGCCGCATGGGCCGGAAAGCGCGCCCGCACCGATTTCTCGATACCGTCGGCGTCGAGGCCGCATTGCGACAGCAGCTTCGCCGGATCGCCGTGATCGATAAAACGGTCGGGCAAGCCGAGTTGCAGCACCGGACGGACCACGCCGCTTTCCATCATCGCCTCGACGCACGCAGAGCCCGCGCCGCCCATCACGCAACCTTCCTCGACCGTGACGAGATAATCATGCGTTTCAGCCAGCTCGCGCACAAGCTCGGCATCGATCGGCTTCACGAAACGCATGTTCGCGACGGTCGCGCCGAGTGCGTCGGCAGCCGCAAGCGCCGGCGCGACCATCGTGCCGAACGCGAGAATCGCGACGCGCTTGCCTTCCGGCTGCGCTGTACGACGCCGCACCTCGCCCTTGCCGACCGGAATCGCGGTGAATTCCTTGACGGTGGCCACGCCCGTGCCCGCACCGCGCGGGTAGCGCACGGCGGTCGGATTCGGCTGCTGCAGCGCCGTGTGCAACATCTGGCGGCACTCATTCTCATCCGAGGCGACCATCACCGTCATGTTCGGAATACAGCGCAAGAACGCGAGATCGTATGCACCCGCGTGCGTTGCGCCATCCGCACCGACGAGGCCCGCGCGATCGATCGCGAACACGACGGGCAGATTCTGCAGCGCGACGTCATGAATCAATTGATCATAGGCGCGCTGCAGGAACGTCGAATAGATCGCGACGACCGGCTTCAGCCCTTCGGTCGCGAGACCGGCCGCGAACGTCACCGCGTGCTGCTCGGCGATACCGACGTCGTAATAGCGATCCGGGAAGCGCTTTTCGAATTCGACGAGCCCCGAGCCCTCGCGCATCGCCGGCGTGATGCCGACCACGCGCGCATCGAGCTGCGCCGCATCGCACAACCATTCGCCGAACACCTGCGTGTAGGTCTTCTTGGCAGGCGCCGTCGACGGCTTGATCCCTTCAGCCGGATTGAACTTGCCGGGGCCGTGGTAAAGCACCGGATCGGCTTCCGCGAGTTTGTAGCCCTGCCCTTTCTTCGTGACGACGTGCAGAAACTGCGGGCCGCGCAAATCCTTGATGTTCTGCAACGTCGGGATCAACGAATCGAGATCGTGACCGTCGATCGGGCCGATGTAATTGAAGCCGAACTCCTCGAACAGCGTCGCGGGCACGACCATGCCCTTCGCATGTTCCTCGAGTTTGCGCGCAAGCTCGAGCATCGGCGGCGCGACGCTCAGCACCCGCTCGACGCCCGCGCGCGCGGCCGCGTAGAAGCGGCCCGATATCAGCCGCGCGAGGTGGCGGTTCAGCGCGCCGACGGGCGGCGAGATCGACATGTCGTTGTCGTTCAGAATCACGAGGAGCTTCGCGTCCTCGGACACGCCGGCGTTGTTCATCGCCTCGAACGCCATGCCGGCCGTCATCGCGCCGTCACCGATCACCGCGATCGAAAACCGGTCGCGCTCGCCGTTCAGCTTGTTGCCGATCGCCATCCCAAGCGCGGCCGAGATCGACGTGCTCGAATGCGCGGTGCCGAACGTATCGTATTCGGACTCCGAACGGCGCGGAAAGCCGGAGATGCCGCCGAACTGGCGCAGCGTCTTCATGCCGTCGCGGCGGCCGGTCAGGATCTTGTGCGGATAGGTCTGGTGGCCGACATCCCAGACGATCCGGTCACTCGGCGTGTCGAACACGTAATGCAGCGCAATCGTCAGCTCGACCGTGCCGAGATTGGACGACAAGTGGCCGCCCGTCTTCGATACGCTATCGAGAACGAACGCGCGCAGCTCGTCGGCGAGCGGCTGCAGTTGGCGACGATCGAGACGGCGCAGATCCGCCGGGTCGTCGATGGTTTTCAGCAAGTCGTACATCGTCGTTCCATTGTAGGAAAACATCCGCGCCCGCACTCTTTCGCGCACGCTGCGCCAAAACGCGCGAACGCGGCGGCGGGCTTTCGTCAGCTCACCCGGTTGACCACCAGGTCCGCCAGTTCGGCCAGACGGCGCGCCCGCGCGCCGAACGGCTCGAGCGCGGCGTGCGCATCGACGCGCAGTTGCGCGGCAAGCGCGCGCGACGCGTCGAGGCCGATGATCGACACGTAGGTCGGCTTGTCGTTCGCCGCGTCCTTGCCGGCCGTCTTGCCGAGCGTCGCGGAATCGGTGGTGACATCGAGAATGTCGTCGACCACCTGAAACGCGAGCCCCACCGCGGCCGAATAGGCATCCAACGCATGCATCGCATCGGCGGATGGCGCTTCGCCTGCGAGCGCTCCCATGCGCACCGACGCGCGCAGCAACGCGCCCGTCTTCATCCGATGCATTTTTTCGAGCGCCTCGCGCGTGAGCGCCATGCCGACGCTCGCGAGATCGATCGCCTGGCCGCCCGCCATGCCGATCGAACCGCTCGCGAGCGCAAGCTCGCGCACGAGCGCGGGCTGCCGCTCGGGCGGCAGCGCGGCGGCATCCGTCAGCACGATGAAAGCCTGCGATTGCAGCGCATCGCCGACGAGGAGCGCCGTCGCTTCGTCGTACTTGACGTGGACGGTCGGCTTGCCTCGGCGCAGCGGATCATCGTCCATACACGGCATATCGTCATGCACGAGCGAGTACACGTGAATCATTTCGAGCGCCGCCGCCGCCGCGTTCAGCGCGGCTTCGGATGCGCCCGTGAGTTCCCCGGCAGCATGGCACAACAGCGGACGCACCCGTTTGCCTCCGCCGAGCACGGCATAGCGCATCGCCTCGTGCAGTTGCGCGGGCGCCACTGTTTCAGCCGGCAGATAATGGCCGAGAGCGGTCTCGACGCGTTCGAGCACCGAACGCATCCATTGATCGAATGTCATAGATCGTCGTCTCCGCCGTCCACGGCGGCCGTTCCGGCGGCAAGCGGCTTGAGCGCGGCACCGTCGAGCACGCGCACCTGCTGCTCCGCTTTTTCCAATTGTTGTTGGCAAAACGCAACAAGCGCTGCGCCGCGGCGATACGCCGCAAGCGAATCCTCGAGGCTCAGCGTCCCGCTCTCCATACGGGCGACCAGCGCCTCCAGCTCCGCCAGCGCCATCTCATAATTCTCCGGCAGCGGCTCGGAACCAGGGTCGGACGCGGGCGCGCCTGGAGTTGCGGTTTTCGCCATGGACGGGGTGTAAAAATTCAAAACAAGTCGGACATTCTACGGCAAAAGAGAATTTTTCGACCTGACGACTTGGCCATTCAGAGCCCGCGCGTCCCGCGCCGCCCACCCCGCAAGCGGGCCGGGTGCGCCGCCCTCACAAAAATTTTGACACAAATCAGTCACTTATCCCACCCCGTGGATACCGATCCGGGTATAATCGCCGGTTCCCCTAAATCGAATTTTCGATGGTTGGGTTGTTCACTGCTTTCACGCTTTCATCGGGAGTGGGAATGTCCAATCTGAGCGACGCTCTGCAGTTGAAGTCGGCCAACAGCCAGCTTCCGGTCACCGCTTATTTCGATGAGACGCTTCTTGCGCGCGAAATCGAAACACTTTTCAAGAATGGACCTCGCTATGTTGGGCACGAACTTATGGTGCCAGAAGCGGGGGATTATTTCGCGCTGCCTGCCGAAAACGAAGGCCGCGTGCTCGTGCGCAACCAGGCTTCGCAGATCGAGCTGCTGTCGAACGTGTGCCGTCACCGCCAGGCGATCATGCTGAACGGCCGCGGCCAGACGCAGAACATCGTCTGCCCGCTGCATCGCTGGACCTACGATCTGAAAGGCCAGTTGCTCGGCGCGCCGCACTTTGACGACAAGCCGTGCCTGCATCTCAACGCAACGCCATTGCAAAACTGGCAAGGTTTGCTGTTCGAGACGCAAGGCCGCAATGTCGCGCACGATCTCGCGAAGCTCGGCACGAAGCACCATTTCGACTTTTCGGAGTATTTGTTCGATCACGTCGAGATTCACGAGTGCGACTACAACTGGAAAACCTTCATCGAGGTCTATCTCGAGGATTACCACGTCGTGCCGTTCCATCCGGGCCTTGGCAGCTTTGTATCGTGCGACGATCTGAAATGGGAGTTCGGCGACTGGTACAGCGTGCAGACGGTGGGCGTGCACAGTGCGCTCGCGAAACCGGGCAGCCCGACTTATCAGAAGTGGCACGACCAGGTGCTGCGCTATCGCAACGGCGTACCGCCGGAATTTGGCGCGATCTGGATGGTCTACTATCCGGGCTTGATGATCGAGTGGTATCCGCACGTGCTCGTGGTGTCGTGGCTGATTCCGCGCGGCCCGCAGAAAACGACGAATATCGTCGAATTCTATTACCCCGAGGAAATCGCGCTGTTCGAGCGCGAGTTCGTCGAAGCGGAACGTGCCGCCTATATGGAAACCGCTGTCGAGGACGACGAGATCGCACTGCGGATGGATGCCGGACGCCGGGCGCTGATGGCGCGCGGCGAATCGCAAACCGGGCCGTATCAAAGCCCGATGGAAGACGGCATGCAGCACTTTCACGAGTTCCTGCGCCGGGAACTCGGCACGATCTGAGCGGTGCGCCGCGATACCGGGCCAATTCGTTCCGGCGGGCGAAATCGATAAGCAAGACGGGCTTCGGCCCGTCTTTTTTTGTTTAGACTTAGATCATCTGGCCCGTTTCTCCTGGGGGGCGTCATGCCACACACTCACTACACCACACTCATCAGCGCCGACAATCTCGCCGAGCGGCTCGCAGCCGCACCGGGCAGCGTGCTCGTTTTCGATTGCCGGTTCGACCTTACCGATCCCGGCGCGGGCGAGCAGGCGTATGCGGCCGGCCATATCCCCGGCGCGCATTATCTGCATCTCGATCGCGATCTGTCCGGCCCAAAAACCGGCACGAACGGCCGCCATCCGTTGCCCGCGCGCGACGCGCTGGCCGAAACGCTGAAGGCTCGCGGGCTCGAGCAAAATCAGCAGGTGGTCGCATACGACGCGCAAGGCGGCATGTACGCCGCACGCCTATGGTGGCTGCTGCGCTGGCTCGGCCACGATTCGGTCGCCGTGCTCGACGGCGGGCTGCAAGCTTGGCAGGCCGCCGGCCAGCCGTCGACGCAAGATGCGCCGCAGGCCAGCGCGGGCAACTTCCGCGCGCTCGCGCCACTGGCGACGGTCGTCGACGCGCAAACCGTACTCGCCAATCTGACGGCCAAGGACAGGATCGTGATCGACGCGCGCGCCGCCGATCGCTATCGCGGCGAGAATGAAACGCTGGACCGGGTCGGCGGGCACATCCCTGGCGCGCTCAATCGCTTCTTCAAGGACAACCTGACGGCCGACGGCCGCTTCAAGTCCGGTCACGAACTGCGCGAAGCGTTTCAGGCTCTGCTCGGCGCGACGCCGCCGAACCGCGCGATCCTGCAATGCGGCTCCGGCGTGACCGCCTGCCACAATGCACTCGCGATGGAAATCGCCGGACTGCACGATGCCGCGCTCTATGCGGGTTCGTGGAGCGAATGGAGCGCCGATCCGTCGCGGCCGGTCGCGACCGGACCCAACCCGTAACCGGCTCGCACAAAAGAACGATGAGCGCGGACGGCGTGTGCCGATCGATCCAGACAAGCATGAGCGACGCGCCGCAACCGGATCGCAAGCCGGACCGCACAACACCGCAATCGCATCGGCAACACGATGCCGATTGCAACGAGCACACTGCCTGCGGCGGCGCCACGAGCGGCCGCCGCACTGGCCGCGTCACATGACGCCGTAACGCTTGAACCAAGCAATCGCGCGCTTCCAGCCGTCGTCTGCATCGGCCTTCACGTAACTCGGACGATAGTCGGCAAAGAACGCGTGCCCCGCATCCGGATAGACGACGATCTCCGATTCACGCGCGGCCTTCGTATCGGCCGCCTTCAGGCGCTCGCGCATCTCGGCAAGCGAACGCTGCGGGATGCTGTCGTCGGTCGCGCCGTAGAGGCCCAGCACCGGCGCCTTCAACTGCGCCGCGCGATCGACCGGATTGAACGGCGTCATCTCGTTCGTCTCGCCGATCACTTTGCCATACCACGCGACCGCCGCACGCACGCGCGGGTTATGTTCGGCAAACAGCCACGTCTGCCGGCCGCCCCAGCAAAAGCCCGTCACACCGAGCCGTGCGGGATCGCCGCCGTTCTTGCCCGCCCACACGACGGTCGCGTCGAGATCCTCACTGACCTGACGGTCCGGCACCTTACTGACCACCTCGTCCACGAGCGCCTGGATCGACGGATACTTCGACGGCTCCCCTTGTCGGGCATACAGATTCGGCGCAATCGCCAAATAGCCGAGCTTAGCGAAACGTCTGCAAATGTCGGCGATATGCGCATGCACGCCGAAGATTTCATGAATCACGACGATCACGGGCAAGTTGCGCTTGCCGGCAGGCTGAGCACGGTAGGCGGGGATGATTGCGTCGCCCGAGCGGATTTCGACGGTGCCGGCATCGAGGCCGGCGCTGTCGGTGGTGATGGTTTGCGCCGACACCGGCAGCACCGCCGCCGCGAACGTGCTGCCAAGCACGGTCTTGACGAACTTGCGGCGGTCGAACGGAATGTGCGGAACCAGGCTGTCGACTTCGGATTTCAACATCGATGCGCTCCTCTAGTCTGGCTCCCGCCGCCGCGCTGCAAGGCGTCGGCGGGAGGCATTCGAACCGGGCAGCGCGATGCGCTGCATCACTGCGGCACGCATCGCGCTGCGCCCCGCGGAAGCGGGGCTCGCATACCATGCCGAACGGCGCGGGGATGCGTCAACCTTTGATCCGGCAAAAGACGGCCGTCAGTGCAGCTTCACGCGCGGCAGCGTCGAGCGCCGCAACCAGTGCGCGACCGTATCGAGCACCATCCGCGGATAGCCGTGCAGCGCCGCGATATGCAGCCGGTACAGCGACATATACATGAAGCGCGCGAAGAGCCCTTCGATCAGCATGTTGCCGCCGATCAGCCCGCCCATCAGATTGCCAACCGCGCTGAAATGGCCCAGCGACACGAGCGAGCCGAAATCGCGATAGGAAAATGCCGGCAACGGCCGCCCTTCGAGCCTGCATGCGAGCGCCCGCAATAGAAAACTCGCCTGCTGATGCGCGGCCTGCGCGCGCGGCGGCACGTTGCGGTCATGGCCGGTCCATGCGCAACCCGCGCAGTCGCCGAGCGCAAATATATTCGGATCGGTTTCGGTCTGCAGCGTGGGACGCACGATCAACTGGCCCAGCTTGTTCACTTCGAGCCCGTCGAGCTGGGCAAGCACCGCCGGCGCCTTGATGCCCGCCGCCCAGACAGTCAGATCCGCTCGCACGCTCTTGCCGCTCGCCGTGCGCACGACACCCTGCGCCACCTCGGTCACGCGCTCGCCGAGCATCAGCCGCACGCCGAGCTTGTCGAGCAGTTCCGCGGTGGCCGTCGACACACGTTCTTGCAGCGCGGGCAGGATGCGCGGGCCGGACTCGATCAGCACGATGCCGACGTCGTGACGCGGATCGAGCTTGTGCAGCCCGTATGCCGACAATACCTGCGCGGTATTGCGCAGTTCCGCGGACAACTCCACGCCTGTCGCACCGCCCCCGACGATCGCAACCTGGATGCGCGGCTCGGCCCGCCCCGACGCATCGACGCGCGAGCCGGCAGCCTCGGGCTGCTGATGCTCGGCGCGTATGCACGCCGCGATCAGGCGCTTGCGGAATCGTTCCGCCTCGGCGACCGTATCGAGCGCGATCGAATGCTCCTGCGCGCCTTGCACGCCGAAATAGTGCGTGGTGCTGCCGATCGCGATGATCAGCGTGTCGTATTCCAGCTCGCGCCGAGGCAATAGTTCGGCGCCGTCCGTATCCGCCACGGGCGCAAGCGTGATGCGCCGCGCCGCGCGATCGAGCGCGGTCAACTCCCCCTGATGAAACTCGAAACCATGCCAGCGCGCCTGCGCCGCGTATTCGAGTTCCTGAGTGAACGGGTCCATGCTGCCCGCTGCGACCTCGTGCAGCAGCGGCTTCCAGATATGAGTCGGATAGCGATCGACGAGCGTGATGAGCGCACGCGCCGGGCGATCGCCGCGCGCGCCATAACGATCGCCGAGGCGCGTCGCCAGTTCGAGCCCGCCCGCGCCTCCGCCGACGATGATGAAACGATGCATTCAGTGCCCCTTACGATTTGATACCGCTCGCAATCGCCACGATCCGCAGCCACGCCACATCGTAACCGGTTCGCCTGACTGCGTCGCGCAAAACGCGCTGTGCGATGCGCCGAATCGCGATCACACGCGGCATAGTCAGCCAGCATTTTCCAAAAGTTCGCACGACGGCATCAAGGATGGGCGTCAATGTGCTTCTTCCCAGTTTTCGCCGACACCCACCTCCGCGACGAGCGGAACCTTCAGCTTCGCGACGCCGCACATCATCTCGGGGAGCTTTTCGCGCACCACGGCCAGTTCCGCGTCCGGCACCTCGAGCACCAGTTCGTCGTGCACCTGCATGATCATCCGTGCGCCGAAGCCGCCGCGTTCGAGCCAATCGTCGACCGCGATCATCGACAGCTTGATCAGGTCCGCTGCGGTGCCCTGCATCGGCGCGTTGATCGCCGCGCGCTCCGCCGCCTGACGGCGCGGACCGTTGCCGCCGTTGATCTCGGGCAACCACAGCCGGCGGCCGAACACGGTTTCGACGTAACCCTTCTCCTTCGCGCGCGCGCGCGTCTGTTCCATATAGCGGGCGACACCGGGGTAACGGAGGAAATAGCGGTCGATGTAAAGCTTCGCCGCGTCGCGCGTGATGCCGAGATTCGATGCCAGACCGAACGCGCTCATCCCATAGATCAGGCCGAAGTTGATCACCTTGGCGATGCGCCGCTGATCGGCACTGACTTCGAGCGGCGTCACGCCGAAGACCTCGGCCGCGGTTGCGCGGTGGATGTCGTCGCCTTGCGCGAACGCACGCAGCAGCGCTTCGTCTTCCGAAATGTGCGCCATGATCCGCAATTCGATCTGCGAATAATCGGCCGACACGATCTTGCAGCCAGGTGACGCGATGAAGGCCTCGCGAATGCGCCGCCCTTCGGGCGTGCGCACCGGAATGTTCTGCAGATTCGGATCGTTCGACGCGAGCCGCCCCGTCACCGCGACAGCCTGCGCATAGTTGGTATGCACGCGGCCCGTATCCGGATTGACCATCCGCGGCAGCTTGTCGGTGTAGGTCGACTTCAGCTTCGACAGCCCGCGATGCTCGAGCAGCAGCTTCGGCAGCGGATAATCCTCGGCGAGCTTTTGCAGCACCTCTTCGTCGGTCGACGGCGCGCCGCTCGGCGTCTTCTTGACGACGGGCAGTTGCAGCCGCTCGAAGAAGATCTGCCCGATTTGCTTAGGCGAGCCAAGGTTGAATTCGCCGCCCGCCAGCACGTATGCCTGCTGTTCGAGTTCGATCAGCCGCGCCGCGATCTCGGCGCTTTGCCGATTGAGCCGCTCGGCATCGATCAGCACGCCGGTACGTTCCATCTTGCGCAGCACGAACGATACCGGCAACTCGATGTCGCGATAGACGGACAGCAGCCCCGGATCGCGCGCGACCTGCGGATACAGCACGTGATGCAACTGCAGCGTGATGTCCGCATCCTCGGCCGCGTATTCGGCCGCCTTGTCGAGCGGCACTTCGTCGAAGCCGATCTGCTGCGCGCCCTTGCCCGCGACCTCCTCGTACTTGATCGTCTTCACGCCCAGATGGCGCAGCGCGAGGCTGTCCATGTCGTGCGAACGATGCGATTCAAGCACGTATGATTCGAGCAGCGTATCGTGCTCGATGCCGTTCAACGCGATCCCATAGTTCGCGAGCACTTGCGCGTCGTATTTCAGATGCTGGCCGAGTTTCTTCTTATCCGCATCCTCGAGCCACGGCCTGAGCTTCGCGATCACCTCGTCGCGCGGCAACTGCGCCGGCAGGTCCGGCCCGCGATGCGCGAGCGGAATATAGGCGGCGTGGCCGGGCTCGATCGACAGCGACACGCCCACCAATTGCGCGCGCATCGGGTCGAGCGACGTCGTCTCGGTATCGAACGCCGTCAGTTCGGCCGCGTCGATCTTCGCCAACCACGCGTCGAATTGCTCCCACGTCTGCACCGTATCGTAATGGCGCTCGGCGGCGGGCAGCAGCGGCGCAGTGGTCCCGCTCGGCGCGCCCGCCGTATCGCCGACGGTTTCGCCCATGGTGCCGTTCGCGGCAGCCATGCTGTCGAGCTCGCGCAGCCAGGTCTTGAAGCCATAGGTGGAAAAGATCTCGCGCAACGCGTCGACGCTTTCGCTGCCCGTCGCAAGCGATGCATCGATCGATTCGACGTGCGGCTGCAAATCGCACGCAGTTTCGACCGTCACGAGCCGGCGAGCGAGCGGCAGAAAATCGAGCGCGCGGCGCAGATTGTCGCCGACCACGCCCTTGATCTCGTGCGCATGCTCGACGACGCCGTCGAGCGAGCCGTATTGCGTGAGCCACTTGACGGCCGTCTTCGGCCCGCATTTCTCGACACCGGGCACGTTGTCGACGGTATCGCCGACGAGCGTCAAATAATCGACGATCCGTTCCGGCGGCACGCCGAATTTCGCGAGCACGCCGTCGCGATCGAGCGCCTCGTTCGTCATCGTGTTGATCAGCGAAACACGCTCGGTGACGAGTTGCGCGAGATCCTTATCGCCCGTCGACACAACCACGTTCATCCCGCGCGCCTGCGCCAGCGTCGCGAGCGTGCCGATCACGTCGTCGGCCTCCACGCCCTCGATCATCAGCAGCGGCCAGCCGAGCGCGCGCACGGCCGAGTGGATCGGCTCGATCTGCAGCGCGAGATCAGGCGGCATCGATGGCCGATGCGCCTTGTATTCGGCATACAGATCATCTCTGAAAGTTTTGCCCTTTGCATCGAACACGCACGCGCTATACTCTGCGCTAACTTCCTTGCGCATACGGCGCAGCATATTGATGATTCCATAGAGCGCTCCGGTCGGCTCCCCGCCGGGGCCGCGCAGATCAGGCAACGCGTGGTAAGCCCGATACAGATAGCTCGAACCGTCAACCAATAGCAGGGTCTTACCTTCCAGATTTCGTTCTTCAGGCATTATGGACAAGAGAAAAGTGATTCCGAGCCTGCGCTCGCTCGCAGATCAAGAACGCGCGACAGCGAAGAAGGCTCGCGCTTCGTGGCAGATGTTCACGATTATGGCAGAGTTTATCGAGGCGACCGAGTATCTGTCGGAGATCCGCCCCGCTGTCAGCATCTATGGCTCCGCGCGTCTGAAGCCCGATTCGCCGCATTACCAGCTCACCGTGCAGATCGCGCGCAAGCTGTCCGACGCGGGCTTCGCGGTGATTTCCGGCGGCGGTCCCGGCATCATGGAAGCGGCGAACAAGGGAGCGCACGCCGGCAAGGCGCCGTCCGTCGGGCTCAATATCGAGTTGCCGCACGAGCAGCACGGCAACAACTTCCAGGATATCTCACTGCGCTTTCGCCATTTCTTCACGCGCAAGGTCACGTTCGTCAAGAACTCGGACGCGGTGATCGTGATGCCGGGCGGCTTCGGCACGCTCGATGAGCTGTCCGAAGTGCTGACGCTGATCCAGACGAAGAAGTCGCGCCTCGTGCCGATCGTGCTGGTGGGCAGCGAATTCTGGCAGGGCCTGCTGCAATGGTTCCGCGATCAGTTGATCCCGATGGGTCTGATCAATCCGGAAGACATGAATCTGATGCAGGTGATCGACGATCCCGATCAGGTGCTCGAGGCTGTGCTCGCGTTTTATGAGGATCGCGGCGAAGAGGCCGAGGAAGCGCAGCCGCCGCGGCCGGACGAAGACCGGATGTTCTATTTGTGATTGGCGCGGTGGGTGCCGCACCGGCACCCGCCCCAACTGCGATTACGCATTCGGCTTGCCGCCGATCCGGATGTGCCGCACCACCACTCGTTTCATTGCACGCGGGCCGGATGCCCAGCCCGGCCCGCGTCGCATTTCCGGCTTGCGCACAATACGCCAATCGCCCACCTCGACTCATCGAGGACATCACTGCCACTACTCGCCGATACCCATACCCAAAGCGCGCATCGACTCACAAACGCAGTGCAGCGCGCCAACGGCTACGGCATTTGAATGCTGCCCAAGCGGGAAATTACAAGTCTTCTTTGGGTACTATGTCGACACCATTAGCTATATCCAACGCCTGTCGTAGCGCATTACGAAGAGCGCTTGAGTTTTGCCCTACATTATCGTTTTGGAAGTTAATGTTAACAATCGCATGATGACTGCCCGCATCCGACACATCCATGTGATTACCCAAAGAATTATCCAGAAAATTAAACCTAATACGTTTATCAAGCACTGCTGGCTCAATCTCATCAACCAATAACCGTCCATACTGATCATTCATAATTTCCAGAAACGCATTTCTTAGGCGCTCTCTTTGTACAGATTCAGATCCGGAGGCACCCACGTTCAACAGGTTGTCGATCCGTGCGGCTCCTCGAGACGATGAAGGAGCGTCGGAAAATACACCGGGAGAGTCTCTCGACGTGCTACCCGGGATTCGTCTCCCCTCTACAGGACCATGTTGAAAAGTGTTATTTGAATCACTTTCCTCAATTTGATTATTACCGGACCGACAAGGCAAGCACATCAACATCATTGACATGACATTGTTATTACCAGAAGCATTCTGTTTTTCCATAAATTGACGCTCGGCCGCTTCAATTGTTTTTTTCGCCTTGCCACCTTCTTCCGGAAAAAATAATTTCGAATTGAAAATTTTATCGGCATTGGACATGGCACGCATTTCCCCCTTATAACCGATAGTGGGAATCCCCGTCATGTTTGCCACTATTTGAGCGAGAGGATAGCGCCCTTCGGCAGAATGGCATACTTGCAAGTCGATTTTCTTCGTGCGATCACTTATTCTCGGCACAACGACCTGATGCGTGAATTCGCTTGGGCTTAACAGCGGTGTATCCGGTGTTGCATCCGAAGCCGCGCCCCATCCTCCCTGCACACCATGTCCGGTGATTTGAGGAACAATGTCATTGGTGCCGGTCGTAATTTTCGGCGACGATGAAGCAGACACCGTCGTCGCGGACGGATCCCCTTCGGTCTTGCGCCGCATACGTGGTTCATTCCCTGGCCGCTCCGCCAGCGGCCTTTCCATAGAAGAAGCAGGAAAGAGATTATTTGAGAAATTGGAGGTGCCTGCAGCCCGATCAGCTTTCGTTCCGAATGAAGCCGCCAAAGCACGCTGCTTGATTTGCCTCGTCATTTCCTGCTCTATGCTTTTAGGCGCTCGACTTAATAAAATCCCATTTTCACTAGCGCCTTGACTATCTCGATAATCCAACCAATTGACCGCACCAGTATTATTTAAACTCACCACCGCTGACATTCAACATCTCCCAAGACGATTTTTCACTTGCACCATATACAAGCCCAAACCCCAACCTTCATTACCCTGAGAGCACGCTTGAAAGTTACCTTGACGCAGAACCCACATCTTTTCGTTCATACGAATATGTATTTCCAGAACAGCAAATCAATGAAACACCACCACCCCAAATCCGTAAAAGTGTAAACGGCACATTAACCAAATTAAATTCCATCGACCCAATAAAATGGAAAAGGATCGATTTAATTGATCCCTTCACCCGAAAATCATCGCCAGAGAATTATCGAGTTCACAGCTTTTTTTGAAATCTCAATGCATCTTTAATCAACGTTAGTCAATGCATAACAAAGTTTAGGCGCCACTACGAAACGCCCTTTATTCAGACGAAGTCGATAGACAGGAAGGCCGCGGCTGAATCATTGCCAACGAGCTGTATGAAGAATTGAACTAGATGACGGCGATGGCAAGACGCGTGAGCACAGGGGGCGCCGTTGCGTAAAGATTCGCAGACACAAGGGGGTTTCGCAAGGATTCGCGGGCGCGCAGGAAACCCTTGTCGCGCCGCGAACCGATCCGTTACTGGAACGCCACTTCAGCGAAGCTGCGCAGCTTGCGACTATGCAACCGGTCGAGCCCGTTCGTGCGAAGAATTTCCATCGCCTTCACGCCGATCTGCAAATGCTGATCAACTTGCGCGCGGTAGAACTGATCGGCCATCCCAGGCAGCTTCAGCTCGCCGTGCAACGGCTTGTCCGATACGCACAGAAGCGTGCCGTAGGGCACCCGAAAGCGAAAACCGTTCGCGGCGATCGTCGCACTTTCCATGTCGAGCGCAATCGCACGGCTCTGCGACAGGCGCTGCACCGGCTCACGATGATCGCGCAATTCCCAGTTGCGATTGTCGACACTCGCCACCGTACCGGTGCGCATCACGCGCTTCAATTCCACTCCGTCGAGCTGCGTGACCTGCGCCACCGCACGCTCGAGCGCCACCTGCACTTCGGCAAGCGCCGGAATCGGTACCCAGAGCGGCAAGTCGTCGTCGAGCACATGGTCTTCGCGCACATAGCCGTGTGCCAGCACGTAGTCGCCAAGGCGCTGGGTGTTGCGCAACCCGGCGCAGTGGCCGAGCATCACCCACGCATGTGGGCGCAGCACCGCGATGTGATCGGTGATCGTCTTCGCGTTCGACGGCCCGACGCCAATATTGACCATCGTGATCCCGCTACCGTCCGCGCGCTTCAGGTGATAGGCGGGCATCTGCGGCAGACGCGCTGGCGGCATGCCTTCCGTCGACGCATCGCCGAGATTCGCGTTGTACGTGATCACGTCACCCGGCTCGACGAACGCCGTGTACTCGCTGCGATACGCACGCGCCTGCGCATCGTCCGTGGCCGACATCATCGTGCGGCCGAGCTTCACGAATTCGTCGATATAGAACTGATAGTTCGTGTACAGCACGTAGTTCTGAAAATGCGTGGGCGACGTCGCCGTGTAGTGACGCAGCCGGTGCAGCGAAAAATCGACACGCGCGGCCGTAAACAGCGCGAGCGGTTGCGGCTCGCCCGGCGCGGGTTCGTAAGTGCCGTTGACGATCCGGTCGTCGAGGTAGGCGAGGTCGGGCGTGTCGAACACGTCGCGCATCGCGACGAGACGGTCGCGATCGAGATCGCCCTCCAGATGGATTCCCTCGGGAAACGCGAAATGAATCGGAATCGGTTGCGACGAAACGCCCACCTCGATGCGCACGTGGTGGTTCTTCGCGAGCAGACGCAACTGCTCGCGATAGTAGCTCGCGAATAAATCGGGGCGCGTGAGCGTCGTCTCGAACACGCCTGGGCCGGCGACGAAACCGTAGGAACGGCGCGAGTCGATGTGCGTATTGATATCGGTGCGAATCCGCACGAACGGATAGCATGCGCGCACGCGGGTGTCGAACGTGTCGTTGCGACGGTAGCGCGCGAACGCGTCGCGCAAGAACGCCGTGTTCGTCTCGTAGAGCGCGGAAAGCCGCGCGACGGCGGCGACGGGGTCGTCGAGCACCTCGACAGGTGACGCACCCGGCGTGAGCGTGCGAATGCGGTGATCGTGATCGTTCTTCATTTATCAGGGCCTCTTCAGATCGTTTCGACATTACCACGGAACCCGCCCGCGCGGCCGAACCCGATTCCGGCAACGAAGCCGAGAGGGCGAGAAGACAACAAGGCTGCCCGCCGGCCCGCGAACCCCCATCGGCACGGCGCGGGTATTTGCTAGAATCGAATGGTTCAATGGGAGAAACACGATGAAGCCGCACCTTCTCGCCGCAACCTTCGCCGCCGTCGCGCTCGGCGGCCCGGCTTACGCCGCCGACGCAAGCGCCGAAGCGCAAGCTCAGGCGGCTGCCAACGAGGCGGCCGGGCTGCCCGATCTCACGAAGATCAACCGCCCAGCCGCGGAAGTCACGTCGAAGGTCGATCTCAACGACGTGCGGCGCACGCCGAGCTTTTACGAAAAAAGCAAGAACGGCACCGAAGTCACCGAATACCGGGATCGCGGCAAGCCGGTCGAAATCAACGTGAAGTCGAATTTTGGCACCCGCTATCAGATGAGCGCATCGCCCGACACGTCGCCGCGGCCGCACGATGCAAGCGTGCCGATCACCCGCCTGCCGTCGGTCAATCTGCACTATTGACTCTGCCCGGCGCCGGCACGGCGCCGCGCCTCCCACGCCCTTTCGCGACACCGGCCGCGCCGCCGGCACGCCAACCCGAACCGACGTTTTTCTTGCATGGCCGTTTTCACTGCTGTTTCCGATGCTGACCTCGCACACTGGATGCGCCACTACGATCTCGGCGACGTCGTCGCATTCCGCGGCATTGCGTCGGGTATCGAGAACAGCAACTTCTTCCTGACGACGACGCGCGGCGAGTATGTGCTCACCATCTTCGAGAATCTGACGGCCGAGCAACTGCCGTTCTATATCGATTTGATGAGCCATCTTGCGCGGCACGGAATACCAGTGCCGGCGCCGGTCGTGCGCGCGGACGGCACGCTGTTCGGCGAGTTGCACGGCAAGCCGTGCGCGATCGTCACGAAACTGGAAGGCACGGCCGAGCTTGCGCCGCGTGTCGAACATTGCGTCGAGGTGGGCCAGATGCTCGCACGAATGCACCTCGCGGGCCGCGACTATCCACGCCGCCAGCCGAATCTGCGCAGTCTGTCGTGGTGGCGCGAAACCGTGCCGGTGCTCACGCCGATCGTCGATACGGCGCAACGCGCGCTGCTTGAAAGCGAATTCGCGCACCAGACCGATTTCTTCGCGTCCTCCAGCTACGCTGCCCTGCCGGAAGGCCCGTGCCATTGCGACCTGTTCCGCGACAATGCGCTGTTCGCGCATGCGGCCCCAGATAGCGGGCATACCGTGCGGCTCGGCGGTTTCTTCGATTTCTATTTCGCCGGCTGCGACAAATGGCTGTTCGACGTCGCGGTGACCGTCAACGACTGGTGCGTCGATCTCGACACGGGCGCGCTCGACGGCGCGCGCGCCGACGCGCTGCTGCGCGCCTATCAGACCGTGCGTCCCTTCACGGCGGACGAACGCCGCCATTGGAACGACATGCTGCGCGCGGGCGCGTATCGCTTCTGGGTGTCGCGCCTGTATGATTTCCACCTGCCCCGCGCCGCGCACGTGCTCAAGCCGCACGACCCGGGCCATTTCGAACGTATCCTGCGCGAGCGCATCGCCCGCGCGAGTGCGCTCCCCAAGACCCACATCTCATGCAACTGATCGAAGTTCCCGCCAAGACCGGCTATGTGTGGTTCCGCCAGGGCATCTGGCTGTTCCGGCGCAATCCGCTCGCGTTCGTCACGCTGTTCTTCACATACCTGCTCGCGATGATGCTGATATCGCTCGTGCCGTTGATCGGCCCGGCGCTGCCGCTGCTGTTCATCCCGGGCATCGCGGTGGGCTTCATGGCGGCGTGCCGCGATACGATCGCCGGCAAGCAGGTGCTGCCGACGATCCTGATCGACGGATTCCGTTCGTATGGACCGGTCGTCACGCAAAGGCTTTTCGCGCTCGGCGGGATTTACATCGCGTCGATTGCGCTTGTGTTCGCCTGCTCGTCGCTCGGCGACGGCGGCACGCTGCTGAAGATCATGTTCGGTCTCGGCATCGACGCATCGGAGCCCGAAGCGCTCGCCACGCCGGGCGTGCTCGTCGCGATGATGATCGCCGCCACGCTGTACCTGCCGGTCGCGATGATGTTCTGGTTCGCGCCGACACTGACCGCTTGGCATGACATCCCGCCCGTCAAGGCACTCTTTTTCAGCATCGTGAGCTGCTGGCGCAACAAGGGGGCATTCACGGTCTACGGGCTGCTGTGGTTCGCAGTCGCGTTAGGCGTGTCGTTCGGCCTCGCCGCGCTGATGCAGGCACTCGGTGCCGGCGCCTATGCGTTGACGGTGATGATGCCCGCGTCGGTCGTGATCACGGCCATGCTCTATTGCTCGTTCTACGCAACTTATCGCGGCTGCTACGGAATCCAGGAGCCGGGGGCGCCGACTTTGCCCCAATCACGATAACGCATCAAAACCGATGGGCCGCGCCGTCCGGCGTCGGCCATGCTCGCCAATCGATAGAATTGCGCGCACAATCGTTTGTACACAAATATTTTGTACCGCGATGAGTCCACCATGATGAATGACTCGCCCGTATTTCCGCTTACGCTCGACGACCAACTCTGCTTCGCGCTCTATTCGACGTCGCTCGCGATGACGAAAGCGTACAAGCCGCTGCTCGACAAACTCGCGCTAACCTACCCGCAGTACCTCGCAATGCTCGTGCTGTGGGAAACCGACGATATGCAAGTCAAGGACATCGCCGCGCGTCTCAGCCTCGATCCGGCCACAGTGACACCGCTTCTCAAGCGTCTCGAGGCACTGGGCTACATCGAGCGGGCGCGCGATGCAGCCGACGAGCGGATCGTGCGTGCGCGGCTGACTGCAAGCGGCGCCGCACTCAAGCAGAACGCCCAGGCGGTGCCAGGCGAACTATTCTGCGCGATGCGGCAAACGCCCGATTTCCTGATCCGGCTACGGGAGGATCTGACCCGCCTGCGGCAAGCGCTCACCGAAGCCAATCAAGGTTAACGAACCGTGTATGTCTGCGTGAGTGTACCGCTCCAAGCAAATTAATTTGTATACTAATAATTAGCGTGATATATTTATTCCGTGGCCCGCGATTCGCCGAGCCCATTTTCTAATCGATAGGAGTTCACCATGCACATCCTGTACCAAACATCCGCAACCAGCACCGGCGGCCGCGACGGCCACGCGACGACTCCCGACCAGAAACTCGACGTGAAGCTCGCCGCGCCGCGCGAGTTGGGCGGCACGGGCGCCGAAGGTACGAACCCCGAGCAACTGTTCGCCGCCGGTTATTCAGCATGTTTTCTGAGCGCGATGAAATACGTCGCCGGACAAAACAAGCAGGCTGTGCCCGCCGACACCACCGTTACGGCGCAAGTGGGCATCGGTCCGAACGAACAAGGCGGATTCGCGCTCGACGTGGAATTGCGCGTGTCGCTGCCCGGGTTTGATACCTCGGCCGCGCAAGCGCTCGTCGACCGCGCGCATCAGGTGTGCCCGTACTCGAACGCAACGCGCAACAATATCGCGGTGCGGCTCGTCATCGTATAAGTCGCGGCCTGCGCCGCGCGTAGATAAACCAAAGGGCACGCGGCTATATAGCCAGCGTGCCCTTTATCTTTAGGCGTATAAATTCTGTAAGTACTTAATACTCAAGCTTCAACGATCAAATACCGCTTCGCGGTCGAGTTTGCGCATCCGGAACTCGAGGTCGTACAAATCGGATGCGCCGGCGAGATAGGCATCGGCACGTTCTTTCGCACGTTGCTCGGGCGATTTCGTCAGAAACAGGAACAAACGGCTCAGCAGGTACATGATCGGCAACTCCAATCCAAGGGTTTTATCTTAAGCGTTAACCCTAATTATAGGGAAAACCCTGATCTCATGCCAGCCACCCTAACCGAGCGTCGTTACGACGCGACGCCAGCCCGCACGTGAGATGCAAAAAACGACCAGATCAGTTCGCTCGCATCAGGCCCAATCGACGAATGAAACGGCACGCTGTCGTCGCCGCCGGCCCACGCGTGCGCAAGATTCTCGATCCGGCAAAGACGCACGACGAATTCGCCATCCCGCCGATAATCGAGCATATGCATGCCGGCTGAACTCGTCTCGAAATGCTCGACGCCCACCGGCTGCCCTTGCGCATTCGCCAAGCCGTTGAGCCGCAAAAATTCGACTGCCAGTTGCTCCGCGTTCTTCGGTGCGACGACGCGATCGTCGTCGCCATGCACGATGATCGCCGGCATTCCGGGGTACGCGCTGGGCTCAACCAATGCATCAACAATAGCGGCAGGATTGCGGTGCAGACCTCGGCGCATCACGTCCATCGCAGTGACGCCGGAATTCGCATCGCCGAACGCCGGCCCCGAATGGAACGCGACTGCCGCGAAGCGCTGTGGAAAATGCAGCGCGAGCAACGACACGAGCCCTGCGCCCGCCGACATCCCGGCCGCATAGACACGCGACGCGTCGAATCCGCGCTCGGCTACCAGCGTATCGACCAGATCGACGATCGCCTGCGCCTCGCCGCCGCCGGCACGCGCCGTATCCTCATACCAATGCCAGCAGCCGTGCGCGTGCGCCCGGTGCGATTGCTCCGGATACAGCACCGCAAAACCATACCGGTCGGCCAGCAGATTCATCCGGGTGCCTTGCGCGAACTGCTCGATGTTCTGCTTGCATCCATGCAGCATCACGACGAGCGGCAGGTTGCCTGTGTACTTGACGGGCGGCACATAAAGACCGTATTCGAGATGCTTGACAAAGCGCCCGAACGACGGCGGCAGCGGATGATCGGCGCGGCTCCATTCGCCATTCACCCACGCGGCCGCCCGCGGACGCACACGCGACTCTTGCGGCGTAGCCGCCCCTGCTTTGGCGGCCGACGCGGCGGCCCGGCTCGCGCGGCGGATGGAGCGGGAAGCGGACTCCCGGATCGGCTGGGTTTGGGCATGCAACATGCGTTTCATACTGCCCAGCCATAGTTTCGTCAGACTTTTTGTCATGGGTCGGGGCTCGCAGTCAAATTTAGGGACGCCTTGCAGGCGGCTTCATTCAGCTTTGTGCAACGCACAATAGCATTATTTTCCTGATCCTATCCACCGCCCGGCCCAATGCCCGGCCGCCGACCGATCCGCAACCGGCGTGCGCTGTCGGTATACTGGGGAGGTTCGCCGCTTGTCTTCGTTGTAGTCGCTATTACCGACTCGTGCGTTAAACAAGTATTCCATCTCTCCGCCTACCTGCTCGCAGCGCCCGATGTTCGATTTGCCGCCCCGATTGTGGATGTCGGTCACCGCTCTAGGCGGTGCCGGACTGACCCTCCCCCTTGCCGTCACGATCGCCGTGTGGCTGGCGCTCGGCTATTCGGTACGCCGCGCCGCTACGTGGCTGGCGGTGCTCGGCGCAGCAATCGGCGCTGTCGCGCTTACCAAGATTGCGTTTCTCGGCTGGGGAATCGGCGTGCGCGCCTGGGATTTCACGGGCTTCAGCGGGCATGCGATGCTGTCGACGTCGGTCTACCCGGTCGCGCTGTTTCTCGCGCTCGCGCGCACGCGGCCGGCCATTCGCATCGCCGGCGTCATGGCCGGCTTCGCGGCCGGTATCGCGGTCGGGCTGTCGCGCGTGGCGCTCGACGCCCATTCGCCATCCGAAGCCGTCACGGGCTGCATCATCGGTGCGATTGCCGCGCTATCGTTCATCGTCGGTTCGTGGCACGCGGTGCCGCACCGCTGGTCAGCACCGGCGGTCGCGGCAAGTCTGGCGGCCGTCACGATCGCGCTGCATGGCGTCACTGTGCCATCGCACCGCTGGGTGACCGCGGTGGCGTTGCAGTTGTCCGGCCACGAGCGCCCGTATGTGCGTGCACGCTGGAAGGCGAATCCGAACTATCGGCCGGCGTCGCGGCCGCTTTCCCAGCCTCAGCAAACGCTCGATATACAGCCGATGCTGCGGCACGCGTAGCGGCGCAGGTCGGCAGGTCGGGCATATGCACCAGAGCGTCTTTTGTCCTGCCCCGACAATACTTATGCCGCCCCTTGCCGCGTAGCGCGCCGATCCACCGATACGTCACGCGTTATAACCTCGCATATATTACGATTACAGCTTTCGTCCACGCGATCGCTACCCGCCATGTCCGCTTCGCTTCGCTCTTCCGCCCGGCGCCTGTTCCTGCATGCGGCAACACTGGCCGCGCTCGCTGCCGGCTTCGGCGCCACATCCGTCGCGCATGCCGCCGACGAACTGGTCGTCTCCGCGGCCGCGAGCCTGACCAACGCGTTCCAAGCGATCGGCGATGCGTATCAGAAGCGGCATCCGGGCACGAAGATCCTGTTCAACTTCGGCGCATCGGACGTGCTGATGCAGCAAATCGCCAAGGGCGCGCCGGTCGACGTGTTCGCATCGGCGGACCAGAAAGCCATGGACCGTGCGGTGGCCGAGCGCGTGATCGCGGACGGAACGCGGCGCGATTTCGCCGCGAACTCGCTCGTGCTGATCGTGCCCGCCGACAGCCGCGCAACGTTCGGCTCGCTGCGTGAGCTGGCGGCGCCCGCGGTCAAGCGCGTGGCGTTTGGAGATCCTGCGTCGGTGCCCGTGGGCCGCTACACCGAAGGCGCGCTGAAAGCCGCGGGCGTGTGGAGCGAGATCAGCGCGAAAGGCGTGCTTGCGGCGAACGTGCGCCAGAGCCTCGACTATGTCGCGCGCGGTGAGGTCGACGCGGGTTTCGTGTTCGGCACGGACGCCGCCGTGATGCCGGACCGCGTGAAGGTCGTGCTGAACGTGCCGACGCAAACGCCTATCACCTACCCGGTTGCCGTCGTCCAGGGCAGCCGGCATCCGGCTGCCACGCAAGAATTCATCGCATTCGTGCTTTCGCCCGACGGCCAGGCGGTGCTCGCACGATACGGGTTCAAGCCCGCCGCCACTGCTGCGCCGGCGGCCCGCTGAGCAACGCCGGGCCAGACTCAATCGCCCGATACCGAATCAGAGATTGCCGATGCACGACGCCTGGATTCCGCTGCTGCTATCGCTGAAAGTTGCCGGTTGGGCAACGGCGCTCGACGTCGTACTCGGTGTCGCGGCCGGTTACGCGCTGGCGCGCTGGCGCTCAGGCGCGCGCGACGTGATCGACTCGCTGCTCACGCTGCCGCTCGTGCTGCCGCCGACCGTCCTCGGCTATTACCTGCTCGTGCTGCTCGGCAGACGTGGCGTATTCGGCGCGTGGCTCGACACGCTCGGCGTCCAGCTCGTGTTCACGTGGCAGGGAGCCGTGATCGCGTCGATGGTCGTGGCGTTCCCGCTCGTGCTGAAATCGGCGCGCGCGGCATTCGAGGCGGTCGATCCGCAACTCGAGCGCGCGGCGCGCACGCTCGGCGTGAGTGAAACCGGCATTTTTTTTCGCGTGACGCTGCCGCTCGCCGCGCGCGGCATTCTCGCCGGTGCACTGCTCGCTTTCGCACGCGCGCTCGGCGAATTCGGCGCGACGCTGATGATCGCGGGCAACCTGCCGGGACGCACGCAGACCTTGTCGGTCGCCGTCTATGCGGCTGTGCAGGCGGGCGACGACGCGACTGCGAATTTCCTCGTGCTGGTTACGTCGGCTGTCTGTGTGCTGATCCTGCTGGTTGCGGGAAGGCTCGTTCCGCCGCGCGCGCTCGCCGGAGCACGTTGACGATGCGCGCGACGATGCCTGTTACCGCCGTTTCGCCTATCTCATGCGTTTCACTCGCGCGCGCCGGCGCCGCGCACGGTCGACCTCCGCTTGGCGAAAGCGAGCCGCTGCGAGCCAGCTCCGCCGTTCATGACGGCCTTGCCATCGGTCATGCCGCCCCCGCCGGAGCACGCAAGCGATGAGCCTCGTCGTCGATATCCACAAGACGTATGCGACGCCCGAGCGCCATTTCACGCTCGACATATCGTTCTCGTCGAATGCGCAACGGATCGTGCTGTTCGGGCCGTCCGGCGCGGGCAAGAGCCTGACGCTGCAAGCCATCGCGGGGTTGCTCACGCCCGATCGCGGCGCGATCTCGCTCGCCGGCGACACGCTGTTCGACGCGGCACGCGGCATCGATCTGCCGACGCAAGCGCGCCGCGTCGCCTACCTGTTTCAGGACTACGCGCTGTTTCCGCACCTGAACGTGCGGCAGAACCTCGCGTTCGGGCTGAAGCGCGGCTGGCGCAATCCGCGCGCAGACGAGTTGCCGGACGACGCGGCATATTGGCTGCGGGCTTTCGAACTCGATGAGCTAGCCGGGCATTATCCGGCGCAGTTGTCGGGTGGCCAGAAGCAGCGCGTCGCGCTCGCGCGGGCGCTGATCGCGCGCCCGCGAATCCTGCTGCTCGACGAGCCGTTCTCCGCGCTCGACATCGCGATGCGCGAACGGATGCGGCGCGAACTGACGGATCTCCAGGCACGGCTCGACATTCCAATGGTGCTGATCACGCACGATCCGGACGATGTCGCCGCGTTCGGCGATCAGGTAGTGCGGCTTCAGGACGGACGCGTGCTGCATGAGGCGCCGCACGCGCAATGGATGTCGCGCGTGCGGTGACGGCACGGTGGCGACCGCGCTCGGTCCGGCGCTCCCGTGCCGCCACACCGTCAGCCATCAGCCATCAGCCATCAGCCATCAGCCATCAGCCGCTGACCGCCAGAATCACGCTCGATGCCTTGAACGCCGCGATCGCGCGCGCGCCTTTCGCGAGCCCAAGCGCATCAACGCTGTCATTCGTCACGATTGCCGCAAGCGTCGTGCCGCCGTCGAGCGCGAGCAGCACTTCGCTGTTCACCGCGCCGCGCGTGACCGTCCCGACGATGCCGTGCAACTGGTTACGCGCCGACAGCTTGAGCGGCGCGCCATCGTCGACCGCAAGCACGACCCACGACGCCTTCACGAGCGCGCAGGCATCGACGCCGGGCGCGAGCCCGAGCGCATCAGTGCTCTCATGCGTCAACACCGCGACGATTGTCTGCCCGCCGGGCAGCACGAGCGATACTTCGTCGTTGACCGCTCCGCGCCGGACCGACGCGACCTTGCCGAACAATTGATTGCGCGCGCTCGTCTTCATGCCGATTCTCCCGATGAGTTCCCAATTGAGCGCGAAACCCTCGACGGCCGCGCTCGCCGCATCGATGAAGCGACGGTGCTCGCGTTCGATCGCCCGATAGGCGGCGATCAACGCGATCGCGCGCGGCGTCAGCGTCGTGCCACCGCCGCCCTTGCCGCCCGTCGAGCGCAGCACGAGCGGCTCGCCGGCGAGGTTGTTCATCGTATCGACCGCGTCCCACGCGCCCTTGTAGCTCAGGCCCACCGCCTTCGCGGCGCGCGTGATCGAGCCCGTTTCCCCGATCGCCGCGAGCAGCGCGATCCGCGCCGCGCCGCCAAGCGTCTCGGCACCCGCGCGCACCCAAAGCTCGCCGTGCAACGCAAGCGGCTCGCGCCTATCGCACGGCGGCGCATTGGTGCGGGAGGCGGATGAAGGGGAATCGGCCGGATCGACAGCGCTCATCGGCGTAGTTTGGCGCAGGAGGCACTCATTATAGTCACGCCGATTACGCGCGCTTGCCTCTGATTTTCGGCGCCCGCATCCGGCACAACAACGTTTCGGCCGTCTCTGCCGCATGACGTTGCGCCGCCGCGCCGTAGCCGCGCGCAAAGCCGAGTTGATACGGCGGCGCCGACAACCGTTCAAGCGAGCCGAGCGCGACAGCTGCGTCGTTCGCGTCGCCGAGCACGGTCTGGATGCTCGCGAGATGCTTGAGCGTCTCGTCCCGCGTGCGGCGCGACGTAAGCGACAAAAAGAATTCGAGCGCATAGCGAAGCCGTTTCGCATCGATGCGTACCCGATGCCTCGCGGCCGCATCAAGCACCGTCAACCGCGCGCGGCCGTGTAGGCGGCCGAACAGCCGTCTCACGCACCTCGCCGCGTGACGCTTGAGCGATGGCGCGTCGTCATCGTGCGACGGATCGTCATGAGCCAGCATGCACAGCCATTCGAGCCACGCGAGCGCGAGCCGCGCATAGCGCGCGGTGCCGAGCGCCTGCCGCAACTCGGCGCGCGCCGCTTCGCCGCGCGCGCCCGCCGCGTCGAGCATCGCGGCCCAGCCGGCCGGGTCGCCGTCCGTATCGGCGAAAGTGGGAAACGTCGACGTCGCGCAGACGTCCCAATCACGCACCGCGCCGAGCAATCCGCCCAACCAGCGCAGGTCGGCGGAAAACGCCTCCTTCCATCCGGCATCCGCATACCGCGGAAACAGCCGCGCAAGCGTGTGCAGCCGGCGCAGCGCGACACGCATCTGGTGCACATATTCGGGGTCACTGCTCGCGCGCACCCCCGCTTCGTTGCCGAACCATTGTTCGGTCACGTTGCAGCCAAGCGCGAAGACCGCCGCACGCTGCGCGCGCATTCTCGACAAATCGACCGGTTTCGCTTTGAGCGGCGCACCGAGGATATTGGGCGCGTCGGCAGCGCATGCGCGATCGAGCACGCTCGCGAGCGCGGGAAACGCCGGCCACGCACCGCTCAATTCGCGCGCCGCGCGGAACAGCGCCCGCAATGCGGCGATGCGGGCCTCGGGCGTGCGCGGGTCGGCAACCGAAAGACGCAGCTCGCAAATGCGGTGTAGTGCGGGGACGATGCTGGCCGTGCCGGCCGCCGACGAGACGCAATGAGCGGCAATCGCGCCGCCAGCGGCGGCACGGCTCACGCTCCCATTCGCGGCCGCGCCGGCGTGGCGGACTCCGTCAGCCTTGGCCTTTTTCCCCGACGGCCCGGCAGCGGCAAAAGTCGCGGAGTCAGCAGCCGCGCCGGCATCGGAACTCGCGGCATCCGCCGACGTAGCCGCACGGGGCGGCGCGCCTGCGTCGGCGGCAATCGTCCCAGTCCGTGCACCATCAACCGCGCGAAGGCCGGCGGCAACAGCCCTGGCGGCAACGTCGCCGCCAAACGGCAGCGCACGCACATTGGCAGCGGCGGCAACGCCGGGCGCGCTCGCCAACGTGACGTCATCGAGCGTCAGTTCCACTTCGACGCCGTGCGCATCGAGCCAGCGCCCGCGCCGACGATCGACGACAAGCTGCTGCCCGCGCGCGGGAGCGGGAGCGGGAGCGGGAGCGGGAGCGGAAGCGGAAGCGGGAGCGGGAGCGGGAGCGGAAGCGGAAGCGGAAGCGGGAGCGGGAGCGGAAGCGGAAGCGGAAGCGGCAGTATCACGCTCTTTCGCCGATGCGTCGGCCCGCACCGCATCCGCCGGCACAGCCGTCTCCGCGGGCTGCATCGCGGGCGCGGCGACGTGCACGTTCTTGCAAGCGCCATCGAATTGCTCGCGCACCGTCACGCCAGGCGCGAGCGCATGACTACGAACGGCAAGCACGCGCCGCGCTTGCGCGGTGGTCTCGGTCCAGGTTTGCCAATGCCAGCCATCTCCGGATTCGGGTTCGGCTTCATCGAAACAGCATGGCTCGATCGTCACGCGCTCGTGGCCGCGACGCATTTTTACCGTCGAACAGAGCCGCCACGCCTTTGCCAGCTCCGCGACGAAATCCCGCGCGGCGCGTGAGCGCGCATCACGCCCGGTTTGCCCGGCTTGAGGCTGGAAGTGCAAAACGATTTCCAGAACACGCACCATGAAGTAAAGCTCCGGAGTTGGCTGAGCCGGCCCCGCGCATTGCATGCGCGCCGTGCCCCCCGATGCTCTACATAGTACACGGCCCCTTTTGCGGCCGATGTGGCTGAACGCCGCTCAACAGCCGCCATCCGTCGTTTATGTCGCCGTCCGCCGCATGCCTGCGGCGTTGAGCGCAGCGGCAACGCGGAGCGCAGCCGGGCCGCCGAGCACGCCCCGCCTGCGCAGCGGGACTGAACGCCACGCCCCGCGCCCGGATTTCCGGGCGTTCAACCCGGCGCACCCTGCGATCGTTCGGCGGGCAGAGGTCAGCCCTTAAATCGCGTATTGCGCGATTCCGTTTCCGAACGACCAATTTTCTTTCAGCACCTCGACAAGATTGATAAACACATCCTCACGGCGCACGCCGGGCGATTCGGCGAGCTGATCGGCAATCAGCCGGTACAGCTCGCGCTTCTGGGCAAGCGTGCGCGTATTGTTCGCGGTGATCTGGATCATCACCAGATCGTCGCTGCGCGCGATGCCGAGATAGTCGCGGCCGTAGAAGAAATTATCGGCGCCGTGCTCAGTGATGGTCATGAAAATGTCGTCGACGGGCACGTTGAACGCCTGCTGCAGCGCACGATGAACGCCGGCCGACAACGCCTGCCGATATTCGGCGGATTTGCCTTCGCGCAATGCGATCCGGGTGAACGGCATGGTCTTCCTCCTGGTGGAATGAACATGCATGCAGCTTAGATTCAGTTATCTATAATGAACAGATATCAATCCATATTTCATCTATTTTCATTTTAAATGAAACCGCTCGATCTCGACGCCGTCCGTGCATTCGTGCTGGTCGCCGATCTCGCCAGCTTCACGCGCGCCGCCGATGCGCTCGGCACCACGCAATCGGCCGTGAGCCTGAAGCTCAAGCGGCTCGAATCGCAGTTGGGGCAGCAGCTCGTCGAGCGCACGCCGCGGCGGGTCATGCTGTCGGCCGAAGGCGCGGCATTCCTGCCCGCCGCGCGCGATCTGCTCGACGCGCACGAGCGCGCGCTCGGCACGCTGTCGGCCGGCCCGCGGCGGCTGTCGATCGGCGTGAGCGAACACGTCGCGGTGCCGGATCTGCCGGCCGTTCTCAGCAGCCTGCACCGGCACGATCCGGGGCTCGTGCTGGCGATGCATGTCGGTATGTCGGCGGGGCTGCTTGCGCAATACGACGAACGCCGCCTCGACGCCGTGTTCGTTCGCCACGAACCCGGCGAAGATCCGCCGCGCGACGATGCGACAACGCTCTTCACCGAGCCGCTCGCGTGGCTCACCGCGCCCGGCTGGGTGCCGCGCGCGGGCGAGCCTCTGCCGCTCGCCGTGCTGGCCGGCCCGTGCGGCGTGCGTGCCGCCGCGTTGCGCGCGCTCGAACGGGCCGGAATTGCGTGGAGCGAGCGTTTCACGGGCGGCGGCGTCGCGGCTGTTGCGGCGGCGGCCGCCGCAGGTCTGGCCGTGTGCCCGCTCGCGCGCCGCGTCGCGCCGCGCGAGCTGGTCGACGTCGGCGCGCGCCTGGGGCTGCCCGCGCTGCCGGATTCGCAGATCGCGCTCTATTCGCGGGTGCGCGACGCCCGCTCAAAAGACACGCTACGCCGCTTTGCCGGCAGCCTCGCAGGCCCGGCGCAAACGGCCGGACACCGGTAGACTGTCGGATTTCGCCGACCTGTTCGACGCCTGTCATTCGCCTTCCACCGTTGACTGCATGAATCTCGACACCCGCAAACATCTCCGCGCCAATCTGCTGATGCTCCTCGCCGCCGCGATCTGGGGATCGGCATTCGTCGCGCAACGGCTGAGCCTCGACGTGATCGGCCCGTTCCTGTTTACCGGGCTGCGGTTTTTGCTCGGCGCGGCGGTGCTCGTGCCGCTCCTGCGATTCAACGGCGCGGCGCGCTCGCAGTGCGCGGCGATCGCGCGCGATCGCACGCTGATGCTGCCAGGGCTGGTGCTCGGCGCACTGCTCGCGGTGTCGATCTCGTTGCAGCAGGTCGGCCTGCAGTACACGAGGATCGCAAACGCAGGCTTCATCACGTCGCTCTATGTCGTGCTCGTGCCGGTCATCGGCGTATTCTTTCAGCACCGCACCAGCATCGGCACCTGGCTCGGCGCGCTGCTCGCCGCGATCGGCCTCTATTTCCTGAGCGTCGACGAGCGTTTCTCGATCCTGTACGGCGATTGGTTCCAGCTCGGCAGCGCGATCGTGATCGCGATGCATGTCATGGCGGTCGGCCGCTTCGCGCGCCGGCACGATCCGCTCGTGCTGTCGTTCATGCAATTCGCCGTGTGCGGCACGCTGTGCCTGCTGCTCGGGCTCGCGATCGAGCCCGTCAGCGTCACGGCGCTCGAGCACGCGCTGCCGACGGTGCTGTACGGCGGGCTGCTGTCGGTCGGCGTCGGCTATACGCTGCAAGTCGTCGCGCAACGCGACGCGGCGCCCGCGCACGCGGCCGTCATTTTCAGCATGGAAGGCGTATTCGCCGCGATCGCCGGCTGGGCCGTGCTTGGCGAAACGCTGTCGGTACGTGCGCTGCTCGGCTGCGCACTGATGCTCGGGGGGCTGCTCGTCTGCCAATTGCTGCCCGATCACGCGCGCCGCCGCGCCGGCGACAAAGACAACGACGTGCTGGCCGCCTGAGGCGCAAGCCGCTCCCTATAATGTCGTTTCCTTTGTCTTCCTGACTATTTCGCGAAGGGAAACACCGTGACTCCGTCCGTCGTCGACCCGGCCAAGCCTGGCGCCGCGCTGCTGCACGAGCGGGCCGCGCGCTTTGCCGCCGAAGTGGCCCTGTTCGTGCGCGATCATGCGCTGTCGATCGCGTCGCACGATCTGCGCAGTCCGCTCAACGCGATGCAAAGCTGGGCATATGTGCTGGAACGCCGGCTCACGCCGGGCGACGACAGCCTGCAACGCGCGCTCGCCGGTATTCGGGCCGGCATCGAGCAGCAGACGGCGCTGCTGGAAACGATCGTCGATGCGCCGCGCGCCGAAACCCGCACGCTCGCGCTCAAGCGCGCGAGCACGCCGATCGCCGCGCTCGTCGCCGAATGCGTCGCGCTCGCGCGCGCTGCACTCGGCGATGCGCGCGGTACGGCGATCGTAATCGCGTCGCGCGTGCAGCCGGATAAGGCGCTCGACTGCGATCGCGAACGGATCGCCCAGGCGCTGTGGACCATGCTGACGTTCGCGATCGACGCGAGCGCGCCCGGCGGCGAAGTCACGCTTGCATGGGAAACCGGCGCGGACGTGATGCGTTTCGCCGTGACGTTCGCCGCCCAGCCGCACGTGCTGACTGACGCAACGCTGCCGCACGCGTTCGAGGCGTTCGCGCGGCGCGACGCGCTCGCCGAGCGCCACGGCAAGCGCCCCGCAGCCGTGTTCGCGCTATGCGACCGGGTTGCGCGCGCGCACGGCGGCGCGTTCGCGTCCGATGCGCTCGCGAGCGGCATGCAGACGAGCATCGCGCTGACCCTGCCCGCACCGTATAAATAACCACGCCATCCGCGCCACGAAGCTGCAGCATGTTGACTGGCAATCATTACATTTTCCTTTCCAGCCTTATACTGACGCTTCGTTCATTTATGGAGTCCCTTCGTTGATTCAGATCGTCGCGCTCGCCGGCGCGCTGCTTCTTGTGGCCCTCAACGGCTTCTTCGTCGCCGCCGAATTCGGTCTCGTGAAACTGCGCGCTACGCGTGTCAAAACCCTTGCCCGCCAGCACGGCATGCGCGGACGCATCCTGAAAGTCGTCCACTCGCGGCTCGACGCGTATCTGTCCGCGTGCCAGCTCGGCATCACGCTCGCGTCGCTGGGCCTCGGCTGGGTCGGCGAGCCCGCGTTCGCACAATTGCTCGAACCGGTGCTCGCGCTTGCCGGCATCGAATCGCAGCGGATCGTGAGCCTGATCTCGCTCGTCTTCGCGTTCTCGGTGATCTCGTTCCTGCACATCGTCGTCGGCGAACTCGCGCCGAAATCGATGGCGATCCGGCAGGCCGAGAAGACCGGCCTCTGGGTCGCGCTCCCGCTGTATGCGTTCTATTGGGCGATGTACCCGGCAATCTGGGTGCTCAACGCCAGCGCGAACGCGGTGCTGCGGCTCGCGGGCCTGTCCGCGAGCCACGACAGCGACACGCATTATTCGACCGACGAACTGAAGCTGATCCTCAAGAGCCGCCGCAACGCGAGCGGCGCATCGAAATCGCCGAAACTTGCGTACAGCTCCGACGAATGGAACACGCTCGCGCACTCGCTCGATTTTTCGTCGATGACCGTATCGGACCTGATGCGCCCGGCTCACGAGATGATTGGTCTGCGCCGCGACGTGCCGCTCGCGGCCAACATGGAAGTCGTCGCGCGGCACCGCTTCAGCCGCTATCCGCTGTTCGACAACGGCGCGCGTGAACGCGTGAGCGGCCTCATTCATCTGAAGGATCTGCTGCTTGCGCGGCACGCGAACGCGTCGCTCGACGATCTGTCCGCCTACGTGCGCCCTGTCCAGTACGTGAAGCCCGATACACCCGCGCTCGACCTGTTCCGGCGCTTCCGCAAAGGCGCGCCGCACTTCGCGCTCGTCGGCGAGCGGCACTCGAAGCCGATTGGCTTTCTGACGCTCGACAATCTGCTCGGCGCGCTCGTCGGACAGATTCACGACGAATTCCGCCAAGGCGACGCCGAGTGGAATCGCCTCGACGACGGCACCTTGATCGGCAAGGGCAGCCTGCCCGTCGTGTCGCTCGAGCAGGCGCTCGGCATCGACATCGACGAGGGCCGCGCCGAATCGGTCGGCGGGCTTGTGATCCAGGCGCTCAACGATCTGCCGGCCGAAGGCCAGCGCGTGTCGTTCGAACGCTTCGATATCGTCGTGAAGAAAATGAGCGGGCCGCGAATCGTGCTCGTGCGCGTGTATCCGAAGGTGCTCAAGGATGCGGACGAATGAGCGGGCAGGCTCGACGCGACGCCGCGCCCTCGCGCTTGGGCCGGTCGCGCCGCCGAGTGCGGGCGGTATGAGCGCGCCGCGCGCATCGCGGGCGCATGCCGGATGTATGACGCATTCGTTGTATCCGGTTCGCCGAGCGTGGCGGTTTCGCGGCGAAGCATGGCGGCCCGCGCCAGCCCGTTATCGCCACGAACCGGCCAGAGGATGACGCAATGCCCTCCCCGCTCGTGCTGCCGCCGCACTATCTGATCACGCCCGAGCCCGCGTCTGATTCGGACGCGGATCTCGCAGCGTTCGTCGAGCGGCTGTCGGCCGCGCTCGCGGCGGGTTGCTCGCTTGTCCAGCTACGCGCGAAAACGCTCGATGCCGCCGCTTACGCGGCGCTCGCCGTCGAGGCGATCGCACGCTGCCGCACGAGCGGCGCGCGGTTGATCGTCAACGGGCCGCTGGATGGCGACGCCGCGCTCGCGCTCGGTGCGAGCGGCGTGCATCTGGGCAGCGTCGCATTGCGCGCGGCGCGTGCACGCCCCATCGCGTCAGACGGTTTGCTCTCGGCCGCGTGCCATTCACTCGACGATCTGCGGCACGCGCAGCGTATCGGCGTGGATTTCGCGACGCTGTCGCCCGTCCTGCCGACGCTCACGCACCCCGGCGCACCGACGCTCGGCTGGCCTCGCTTCGCAGACTATGCGGCACAAACGCGTATGCCGGTCTACGCGCTCGGCGGCATGACGCGCGAACATTTGCCTTTGGCCCGCGCGCATCGTGCGCACGGTATCGCGGGAATTCGCGGGTTTTGGTGATCGAGCCGGCCGCGTCGACTGATCCGCGCATCACATGCCGCGCAGCGAGGCAGGCGCGACGTCCGCGTACTGCCGCGCATCGTGCGTCAGCGCGTAACGGTTGACGTCGCCCGTCAGCCACGCGACGAGCGCATACGGCGGCAATTCGCCGTCCGCAACCCGATCCCGCGCCCGCGCAGGCGTCTCGAACACGATCCGCCCTGCCGGCGCGTTGCGAAACGGCAGCGGCCGCGGCGACAGGTTCAGCGCAATGCTGAGCGTCTCGCCGTCGCCGAGCCGCCAAGCCGCGATCAGCGCATCGGCCTCGGCACCGTCGGCCGTGCGCAGCATGTCGGTGCTGCGCGGACGCACGTCGACGAGCCGCGGCGCGATCAGCTTCGCGCGCACCGCAAGCGCCGATTGCACGAAGTGGCGGCGCGACGGGTCGCCTGCCACGCCATCGAAGATCAGCGGAATCTGCGGCGTCAGCAACGACAACGCAAGCGCGACGAGATCCGCCTCGCGCACGCTGCGCACGATGCCGTCGGACAGCACGAGCGACGTCAGCGGCAACGCGATGTCCGCCATTGCGCCGTCGCAGCCGGCCGCGCGCGTGCGTTGGAACACCGCGCCGCCCGCCGTCAGCGCACGCGCGAGCGCATGAATCGACTGATGCGTCGATACGCCGTCGCCATGCGCGCGTTCGCGGCGGCCCGTGAGCCGGTACAGCGCGCGTTCGCCGCAACCGTTCCATTGCGCGTCGAAATGCGTATCGGCAAGATGCGACGGATGCCGTTCGCTGCCGAGCACGAGATGCACGATCCGGTCAGCCGGCAATGCCGCGCGCACCCGGTCGGCAATTTCGCGCAGCCAGACGTTGCCGATACGGTCCGCTTCGCGAATACGCAGCCCGTCGAGGCGATATTCATCGAGCCAAAACAACGCGTTGTCGCAGAAAAAATCGCACACCTGAGGATGATCGAGCGCGAGCGGCGGCGCTTGCAGCGGATCGTCGCGCGTATGGAAAAACGGCTGCGCGTATGCGCGCAACGCGTCGGTGCCGCAGCCAAAGCGGGCGTAATCGAGATCGAGCAGCACCGCGAGGCCGTAGCCGTGCGCATCGTCGATCAGGCGCTTCAGCGCGTCATGGCCGCCATGCGCGGCACACGGAGCGAACGGCAAACTGTCGTCGCGCGCGTGGGGCGCGGCGAGCAGCTCCAGCGCCGTCACGCCAAGCTGCGCGAGCTGCGGCAAGCGGCGGCGTATACCGTCATAGCCGCCTGCCGCGCCAGGTTGAACCGCGTAAAGCGCGATCTCCTCCCAGGGCCGGCCGCGCCAGAACGTGTGACGCCACGTGAACGCGCGCGGATCGACCACCTCGCTCGGGCCTTCGATGCCGTCCGGTTGCGAGCGCGACGCGGGATCGGGAATGATCAGCGTATCGTCGAGCCGGTAACGATAGCGCGCATGTGCGCCGCAATCGGCAAACGTCTCGAACCAGCCGTTGCCCGCGGGCGTCATCGGCTGCTCGCCGGCATCGCCGTCGGAGGTTTCGATCAATAGCGTGACGGCCGCGTATGCGGGCGCCCAGATACGGAAATGCGTGCGAGTGGTGGCGCAAGCCGCGCCGCACGGCTGCGCGCCGAATGGCAGGCAGTGCGAATAATGACGCGCATACGGATCGTGAGGGCATTCGGACATGACGCACTCCTCCTGCGTTCAGAGGCATGGCGAAACGCCGCGTGCGGCGCGCATGCATGTAACGCTTCAGTCCGACGAAGAAGGGCATTCAGTATGCGCCGATTCGCACACCGAAGCGAGCGCCGGAGCGCTGTTTTAAACATGGAACGACCCCGAAAGCGCGGGATTCGGCTTGGTCTGCTGGCTAATCTCACCCGACAGCCGGCATTCGCGAACCGGGCAAACCGACCGTTGGCCGCTTCGCCAGGCCCGCGCATCGCGAAGCCGACGAATCAGAACGAAAACGGCCAGCCCGCGTGAATCCGGCAGCGCGACCGGTCGGTGCAGCAAAACCCGCGACGGCGGCCATTACGCGACTCCGCAATGCGCCACCGGGATGACGCAGGCACGCTTGCCGTTCCCGCGGAACGCGAGCGCGAATGCGCGGGCACGGGCTGCGCGGCGTCGAAGCTCGGTCAGTAGTCCGATAAGACACAGCGTGCGCGGCGATGCGCGTAGCCAGCCGGCCGCATCGCCGCGCCCAGCCGACGCCCCGCTCGACGCGCGGCGACGCCCGGTTCCATCGCAGGCCGATCGCGCCGGACGTGCGCGTGCGCCATCGCTTCTCCACGCGCTCGCGGCCAACTTGCGCGTCCGCCTGCACTCGATCAGCCGAGCAGCCCCGCCGCGACGTTCACCGACAAACCTAGCACCGCCATATTGAAATAGAACGACAAGATGGACTGCGCGAGCGCCGCGCGCCGAATCGACCGGCCGCGCAGCGACACGTCCGACGTCTGCGACGCGACTGCGATCGTGAACGAAAAATACAGGAAATCCCAATAATCCGGCTCGTGATGACTGTCAGGATACGACAGCGCCCGCTCGTCCTGCGGCGATTGATAGTAGAGCCGCGCGTAGTGCAGCGTGAAGATCGTCGGAATCAGAAACCACGCGCCGAACATCGTCGCGCCCGTCACCGCGTAATGCACGAGTCCCGAGCGAAAGCCAATGCCTTTCACGCTGACGAGTTCGACCACGATCGCCGCGATGCTCGCGACCGTCGCGACGCAAATGATGGTCAGCAAGATCGTTGCTTTCTCGTCGTCGCGCATGGCGATCTTGCGCACCTGATCGTGATGCGCGCGGATCATCTGCGTCCAGATCAGCGCGAGATACAGCCAGACCGTGCAGTCCCAGCCGATCAGCGCGCGCACGAAAGGCCGCAAAGGCCCCGGCAGCAGCAGGTCAACCGCGATGCCCGCGGCGAGCGCGAGCATCATGCGCGGACGGTTGCGTAGTACTTGCGGGTAGAGCGTCATAGTCGTGGAGAATTAACGTTCGAAAGTGGAATGAAAGACCGTGTCTGCGGCGTTGCGCAACGCTGCGATTATTGTGTCCCCGCAACGGCTGCGCCAAGCGCGACTGTGCCCTAAGATGGGCGGATGGATACTGCCCCGCTGATTTTTCATCACGAAGCCAACCGCGCAGGCCGCGATTTCGTCGTCGGCGATCTGCACGGCTGCGTCGATCCGCTGCGCGTGCTGCTGCGCAATGTGTGTTTCGATCCGGTGCGCGACCGGCTGTTCTCGGTCGGCGATCTGATCGATCGCGGCGAGCAATCCGAGCAAGCGCTCGCGCTGCTCGAGCGCCCGTGGTTTTTTTGCGTGCTCGGCAATCATGAGGACGTACTGTGCTCGGTCGCAACCGGCTCACTGCCGATGAGCGTCTGGCAGCGCATTGGCGGCAGTTGGGCGGCCGGGTTGCCCGACGCCACGCTCGCGCGCTATCAGCGGCGGCTGCGCGAATTGCCGCTCGTGCGCACCGTCGGCGAAGGCGACACGCGCTTCAACGTGCTGCACGCCGAGTTTCTCGGCAGCGACGCCGAACTCGATCGCGGCGAATACGCCCCGGACGTGGCGACGCGGCTGCTATGGGGCCGCGAGCTTGCGTATGGACGCGCCGATCCGGCGCGGCAAGCCGGGCTGTCCACGACCTATTGCGGACATACGCCCATGCACGATATCGTGCGCATCGGCGCACAAACGTTTATCGATACCGGCGCGTTCGACCCGTCGGGCCGGCTCACGCTGCTCGACACGAAAAGTGGCGAACATTGGTCGCTGTCGGTCGCGGCCGCGCGACGTCAACGCGCTGCTGAGATTGCGCTGCCGTAGCGCGGCGGCGGGCCGGGCCGCACGATGCCGTCAGCCAACCTGATTCAGCTCGAACACGGCATCGACGGTCGCGCCATTCCAGTTGTATTCGAGGTATGCGGCGTGATGGCAATCGCGCAGCAGCGTTGTCCTGAACGCCGCCAGGCATTCGCCGCCGGGATCGCGCACCGACGGATAGACGATGCCCGCACCGCCCGCGTTTCGCACCGCGCGGCCAAGCGCCCGGCCCGCGGCATAGTCGTCCGGATCGAGCAGCGCCGGATCGCGTGCGCGCCAGGCCCGCACGTCGGCCACGTCGCCTTGCGCGGCCACCGTATAGAGCCGCATCTGCTGACGCATCGGCGGCTCCCTGGTCGCCGCGAGAAATAATGACGTGTGGTAGCGCGTCTCGGCAATTGCCGTGGTCCGCGAGCGCGCACAATAGAACACGCCGTAGCTGCCATCCGAGAAACGGCTGCCGTCCGGGTTCAAGTGCGTAAACGCTGCCATGATCGGCCCGTAGCCGGGGCCGAAGCGGCGCTCGCCGGGCGGCACGAGTTCGAGCGTGCCGACCTCGGCGCGCACGCGGTCGTTGGTCAACGCCTCCAGCGCGTAGAGCGCGTCGAAATCCTCGGCCGATGCAACGCGGTCGAACAGATTGATCGCGGGAAAGCGCGTGGGGATCACGCGGTAGGCGGGCGTCCAGCTCAGCAGCGTGGTGGGCCAAGGGGGCTGCACTCCGGAGACAGTCACGCCCATCCGCCTCGCGCCGCATCGAGATATTGCCGAACCGCGACGAGATCGCTGATGTTCCCCGCAAGCATCCGGTCGATCGCGCGCTTACCGTGGAACGGCGCGGCATCGTTCGGCCGCTTGACCCATGCGTCAGCCGCGGCGGATTGCGGCAGCAGAATCTGCAGCGCCTTGTAGATGCCGAGCACGAGCGACAGGCGCTCGAGCGTATCGTGCGTAAGACGCGCGGTGTGCGGCGACGCCTTCCATTTGAAGAACGTCGAGCGGCCAGGCGAGCCGAGCAGCACGATCTGCTCGTCGGTCGACAGATCCCAGTCTCGAGCAATATTGAAAAAGGCGCGCAAGCCGGCTGCCGACATTTGCGCCACCGTGGCCTCGGGAGGATTCGGAAGCGGATTCGCAGCGGAACGGGGCATGACAGTTAGTCTCAAAAAAGATTCACTAACAAGATTAGTCCATTTTGAGATCTTTGCAAGAAAAATGGTCGCCGCCCCTTCAAAATCGGAGGGAGAAAAATAGAGCCAGTTCGGGAGCGGGATACGCGACCGCTATTGCGATCGCACAAATCGGTTCGCGCAAACAAACCGCGCGAACCGCCTGGACGAAATCGAAATCGAATGAGATGAAATTGAACAGATACCCAGAGCCGATCAAGCCGGCCGCGCCGCATCAATAGCGGCGACCGGCGGCGAAAAGCTCCGCGCGTCGCGTGCGCGCACCCTCGCCGCAATCTCATCGACGCGCGACAACTGATGACGGTTGTCGAAATCCCACGGATGAAAATCGGGCCTGAAGAAACTCAGCCACTCGCGCGCGATATTCGGAAACATCCCGTGGCGCGGGCCGTACAGCAGCTTGACCACGCGCCACAGACCGCGCACGCTTTTGTCCGACGTGCGATCCCAGCGAATCAGCTGCGAATGTATCAGGAACACGTTCGGCCAGAACGTCAGCGTCGTCACCAAATACGTGCCGACGCGAATCAAATAGCGCGCCGGCCCCGGCTTCATCACGGCGTTCCAGACGTCGAACGACACCGCCTTATGCTCGGTTTCTTCGAGCGCGTGCCACAGCCACATCTGAGCGTAGCTTTCGTGCGAGCCGGCCAGCGCAGACGGCTGGGTCAGCAGCCAATTGGCCAACATCGCCGTGTAGTGCTCGAGCGCAACCGTATGAGCGAGTTGCACCGAATGCGGCAGTACTTTCTTCATCCAGCGAGTCACGCTCCACACGCGCTTGTCGATGCGTCGCGCCGGCAGCCGGTTCGCCTGCATCAGTTCGTTGTACTCGACATGCTCGCGCGTATGCATGGCCTCCTGGCCGATAAAGCCGAGCACTTGTTTTTTCAGCACCGGATCTTCAATGCGGTCGCGGTAATTGCGCACGGAATCCATGAAGAAGCGCTCGCCAGCCGGGAACAGCAGCGACAACGCATTGAAGAAGTGCGAGACTTGCGGACCCTGTCCGTGCCAATTCTTCGCGCGCTCGACCGGCAAATTGAAGTGCAGATCGCGGCGAACAGGCATCGCGAACACGGCGTCCGCGGAAGTTACTGAATGCTCCATCGCTGTCTCCTATTTTGCTTGCTCTTTCAGCAGAATGGACGCGCCGGATTCGGCCCTGCGTCCGGCGCTCGTATGCCCACGCGCGGCTTCGTCGCAGCACGGCAGCACAACCGCCAACTACAGCAAACACGACAATTGTTACATCATTAAATGTAACAATATGGCGTGAAAGCGCGAATCCGCAAGACACTCGTTAGTAGCTGTCTTCCAAACGCCGCCGTCGGCATGACGCACCGGCAAATCCAGCCAGCCCGCCACGGCTCCCCTACAATAGCGGGTCATTTCATTTCAATTCAGGAGCATCTCATGGCAGTCGTCACCACCGCATCGGGCCTCCAGTACGAAGACCTGACCGAAGGCTCCGGCGCACAAGCCCAAGCGGGCCAAACGGTGAGCGTCCATTACACCGGCTGGCTCACCGATGGTCAGAAATTCGATTCGAGCAAGGACCGCAACGATCCGTTCGCATTCGTGCTGGGTGGCGGAATGGTGATCAAGGGCTGGGATGAAGGCGTGCAGGGGATGAAAGTGGGCGGCGTGCGGCGTCTGACGATTCCGCCGCAACTCGGCTACGGCGCGCGCGGCGCCGGCGGCGTGATTCCGCCTAACGCGACGCTGGTGTTCGAAGTCGAATTGCTCGACGTCTGACCCGGTGTGACCAGGCGGCCCCGCCCAAACGATATGGTGCCGGGCCGCCGATACCGGGCCGCGCGAGCGCTCGCCCACACCGCCGGCCCCGTCATCGCCCATCCTGCCGCCCTGTGACATTTCGCCAGATCATGACCCGCCCTGCTTCTCCGACCTTGTCGCTGCGCCGTTACGGCGCGGTGCAGGAATCGGACGTACACGACTTCCATCAGATCGTGCTGGGCGTCGAAGGCACGATGACGATGACCGTCGACGGCGGGCAGGCGCAGATCGACCGCCGCCGCGCATGGCTGATCCCAGCCGGCTCGCGGCACGAATATGCGGGGCTCGGCGAAAACCGCCAGCTCGTGCTCGATCTGCCGCTCGGCTCGCTCGCGATACCCGAGCGGCTGTTCGAGCGAGCGAAAACCATATCGATCGAACCGGCACTCACATTGCTCGTCGCCGAACTTGCTTCGCGCACCGTGCTCGATTCGCAAGCCGATGCGATAGGCGTGCGACGCTCGCACTGGCAAGCGGCCGCGCAACTATGCGGTGCGCTCGTCAACGACAACCGCGTGCCGCTCTCACCGGCCACTGGCCTCGATTTCACCCGAATCGACCGCTGGCTGCGAGCACGCGTGGCTGAGCCGCTGCGCGTCGCCGATCTCGCCGCGCATTGCGGCTTCGGCATGCGGCGCTTTCACCAACTCTTCTGCGACGCGTTCGGTGAAACGCCGCATCGGTATCTACAACGGCTAAGGCTCGACGCCGCAATCGTATTGTTGGGCAACTCCCAATATTCACTTAGCGAAATTGCCGGCGAAGTCGGCTTCGCCGACCAAAGCGCATTTACGCACGCGTTCACCAAACGGTTCGGACTCGCGCCGGGACAGTGGCGCGGCCGCCGATGAGCTTGCATGCAGATGCCGGCGCGCTGGCCAAGTTGCGGGCACAGGGTTCGCCGGCGTAACCGTTTCGGAAGCCGAATCTCCCTCTCTGCACGCCCTCCACGCTTCAAATGCCCTCCGTGCGAATGCGCTCGCACGGCCGATCGCACAGCGTCATCACCGTTAGCGACGCGCGTCTTCCATGCCGCCCCACCCCGCCGATGCATCAGCCCCCGGAGCGAATCGCTTCCTGATAAACCGCGGCCACCCGCTGCGCAATCACCGCATTGTCGAAATGATCGATCGCATAGCGCCGGCAAGCATCGGCATCCGGCAATGCGAGCGAACCCGATAGTACGTCGATCAGCCCGCCCGCAATCGCGCCGGCGCCGGTCTGCGGCAGTACGAGCGACTCGGACAGCCCGGCCACCGCCTCCGGCAATCCGCCAACGGGTGTGACGAGTACCGGCGTACCGGATGCAAGCGATTCGACCGTGATGAGACCAAACCCTTCGAGCGCGACAGTCGGCACGATGCTGAGCATTGCCGCGCGATACAGCGTCGCCAGATGGTTATCCGGGACGAAGCCGAGCAGCTTCACGTTGCCGTTGACGCCGGCTTCGTCGATCCGCGCTTGAAGCTCGCCTGCAAGCAACCCTCTGCCTGCGATCAATAGCAACACGTCCGGATGGCGACGCTTGACAATCCGCATCGCATCGATCAAATCCTCGAGCCCCATGCGCCGCACGAGCCTTCGCACCGCGAGCACGATCGGCCGGTCCTGCGGCAATTGCAGCTTGTGGCGCGCATCGGCTCGCGTCATCGGCAAATCGAACCGCGCCGCGTCGACGCACCCTGGCACGACGCGCACGCGCGCCGGATCGATCCCGTAGCATGACGTCAGGATCTCTCCGAACGCGCGCGACAACACGATCAAATGCGACGAGCGCGCATAGACCGCCCGCTCGAGCCGGTACTTGAGTTTTCGCCCGATCCTATGCGCGCCCTCCACGCGGCTCTCGTCGGCCCATGGCCCCTGAAAATGCGACACCTGCGGAATGCCGCGCGTCACGTCGAGACCGGGAAACGTATACAGCGCAAAGTGCGACGAAACGACATCGGGCCGCTCCGCGCGAATCACGTCGCGCAACGCCCGGCGAGCCGCAACCATCCGGCGCGGCAGCGACTGCGTCGCCAGCCCGAAACCGCGAATCGCGCCGCCCGTGTCGGCCGCCACGCGCGGCGAGCCCGCGACGACGCCGCACACGGCAACACCCGCCGCCGGCAGCGCGCCGATGAGCGAGTAATACATCCGGTCGAGCCCACCCGCTCGCTCGGGAAACCAATGCATGCCAATCTGCAGTGACTTGATCGCAGTGAGCTTGTGGGTCGGACTCATCGTGACGGCTCCTGTGTAGCTGCATGTTCGGTACTGCCGAGCAACGGCCGGGATCACGGCCGCGACGACTGATATAACCGCCGGTACAGCGCGACGTACTGCGCACCCATGCGCGCCCAGCCGAATCCTTCCATCAACGTGCGCGCGGCACGGCCCATCGCGCGGCAGACGTCGCGCCGGCCAGCGAGGCGGCCGATCGCGCCGGCCAGCGCGTGCGGATCATCGGGATCGTCGAGCACGATTCCGCATTCCGGTGTGATGATTTCCGCGCCGCCCGCGGTATGGGCGGTCACGACAGGCAGGCTCGCGGCCATCGCCTCCAGCAGCGACAAGCTCATTGCTTCGTATCGCGAAGGAAACACATACGCATCGACCGACGACATCAGCGCCGGCATGTCTTTCACGAGTCCGAGAAAATGCACGCGAGAATCAAGCTTCAACACGCGCGCCTCGCCCGGATACGGACTGCCGGGCAAATGGCCGGCAACGGCAAGATGCACGCTCGAAGGCAATTGCGCGAGTGCCTTCAGCACGGTACCAAGATTCTTGCGCGGGGTGCGTAGATCGCCCACGAACAGCAACATGAACACATTGTCCGGCAGTCCGAACGTCGCGCGCGTGGGCGCCGCGCTCGCGAAAGCGCGGGTATCGACGCCGTTGTAGATCACGGCGATCCGCCCGCCGTCGATACCAATCCGCTCGATCTCGCCGGCAACCTTGCGCGAGACCGCGACGATCGCGCGCGAACGCCGGTATGCCCAACGCTCGAGCCTCGTATTCACACACGTATAGACGTACTGATATGCGGACCACCATCCCTTCGTCAATCCAAATGGGTAGTAGCGGCTTGCGAACCAGCCAGCGTGTACGAAGTGTGCGGTATTCACATCCGCGCGTATCCATGAAATGAAGCCGTTCACGTGCAGAACGTCATAGGCGTTGCGATGATTGCGCAGCCACCACGCGCTCTTGATCGCGAACACCTGCTGCTCTACGAGTTTCGACGGGCAGAAGCGGCCCGCTCTCACCGCAATCCAACGCACACGTGTGTCGGTAAGCAACTCTGGCGCGACGTGCGACGCCACGAGCGTCACCTCGCAATTCTGCGCGAGCGCCGCCCGCGCGATTTCGTAATTGACGCGCCCCTGCCCATCGTTGTGGCGCACGACATGCGTGACGATCGCAATTCTCACTGACAATTCCCCGTAAAATGCGCGGCGCCTATCTTCTGTAGTTTTTGCCAATGCACCGCCGACAAGATCGAAAAGACACTCGTGTACAGCAACAAGCCACCCGTTCCGATAAACGAGTTGGTGAAAACAAGCATCGCGAAGATCGACAGGCACAGGCTCAAACACGCGGTGGCGAACTTGTCGCCGCGCAGCCTGAACGACGCGCGCACCGCTCGGACGAGAAGCCATACCAAGCCACACAGATAGAGCAGCGTGCCGGGCCAGCCGAGCACGAACGGCACATTCATCACGCCGCTGTCGAAGCTGCCGTACTTGCCGAGGCCGCCGCTGTCGCTCGACAGCTTCGTCGACGCGCCGGTCGCGCCGAGCCCTTCGCCCTCGACATCGGTAAACGCAGTCTGCGCAAACGCCGCAAAGAACTTGTTTCGATCGTCGTAGCTGCGATCGTCCTTCAGGCTCAAAATCGATTGCAGACGCTGCCCGAGCCGATCACCGATCGGGCCCGCCGTCAGAATCGGCAAGCACAGCGCACCCAGCACGATCGCGCCGCCGATGATCCGCATGCGCGCGCGATTGCTCGACTTCACGAGCTGGATCAGCAGCGCGATTGCCCAGCCGCCCCACGCCGAACGCACGAGACAAAGCATGAACGAAACAAATCCGGCTGCGCCAGCGATCCAACGCAAACGCTCGGTTGCGGCAAACATGAATACGAGCGCCCCCATCATGACGAACGCGAACGGGCCCGACGAATTCATTGTGCTGAACACGCGCACGCCATACGGCACTGGATCGCCCTGCGAGTTCATCTGCGAGCCGATCATCCATAACGCATCCCAGCTCGGCATCGCAAAGAATTGCACGGCGCCATAAATGCCCATCACGAGCATGCCCCAAATGAAGGTCGACAAAATCGTCGCGCGGTACAGCGGATAATTCCGCACATGCACGGTGATGTGAAATCCGATCAGCACCGGGTAAAGCCAGTTCGCGAGATCGTAGGTCGCGGCAAGCAGGCCGTTCGACACGATGCCGACAAAATATGCATAGGCGATGCCCAAAAGGATCAGCAGCACCGGCAAGCCGCGCCGCTCGGCCAACACCCGATGGTGGCGAACCAATCCGAAGCACGCGATCATCGTGACCGCGAGCGGCGCGATCTGAATCAAGCTCGTCGGCGCATACGCACCTCGCGACCAGTCTGCGAGCCGCCGTACCTCCGGGCTCAGAAACCATATCCACCAGATGAAACCGACATAACGCGCGGGACTCCTGAAATACAGCCACAGGCCAGCCGCCACCGCGATGCATGGAAAGGCGTATGTGAGCAGCGCGCCCTGTCTGGCCGCGATCAGCACTACCGTGGTCGCCCATAAACCAGTCTGCGCAACCCAATGCTCAGGATCGCCAAAAAATTTCCTCAGCCCCAAGCCACTGTCGCCAGCATGGACGGAAATCGTGCTTGCATGCATCGGTTGCGCCCTCATCCACTCGAACGCGTACTTGGCTTCGTCGACGCCAACGACGCTTCGTCGGCCGCATGCGCGCGGCGGCGCTTCATCAATTCGCGCGTGATCCGCACATGTTGTGCGGCAAATTGCCGAGTGGTCAGATTCCGCTGCACAATCCGTCGCGCGGCAGCTTGCGCGCATGCGAGCGCCTGTTCGGGTCGCGCGGCGAACGCGTCGGCCGCGCGCCGCAAAGCGGGCGCATCGAACGGCGGTACATAGACCGCGGTGTCAGCGGGAAAATAATCACGCAATCCGCCGACATCGGCGACGATCATTGGCTTGCCCAATGCCGCTGCCTCGAGCATCACCGTGATGCCCGACGCATGGAAATTCGGCCGCAGCGGTACAACGATCAGATCCGCCCAGTCATAAAGCTCGCGCTGCCCGGCGATCCCCGACACCGGCGCGATCATGATATTCGGCGCGTGTAGCGCACGCGATATCCGGCGCCGTGTTGCAAGACGCACCTTATATTTGTCATCGTCGCGGAACGCCGTGACGAAGGTTTTCCAATCGCGATCCCGATCATTGCCGATCGCCGCGATCCGCAGCGGCCAATGCGGCGTCCACGCGCCGGGAATGCACACCGGAAAGTCCCGCGTATCGAGCCCGTAATACACGTGTACCGCGTCGCGGTGGAGATAACGGCGGCACAATCCGCCGTTATCGCGCGCAAGCGTCGTCAGCACGTCCGCACGGCTCAGCAGCGCGCGATACAGCCAACGTCGGGCGCAGCCGTAATCCGGCCATCGATCGAACAACCAGACGCTCTGCGCGAGCAACAGCGGCCTCGCGCCACGCTTTCCCGAAAGCCGCAGCGTCAACGCCGCTGCGAGATGTTCTTGTTCAGTATGCGTCCAAATGACGTCGCTATTGAGAAGAGCCTCACGATTGCGCCACGCGTGAACCAAATCAAAACCGAGTGCGATCTTCAGCGCGCGCCGGCCGATGCCGGCGAGCAGCCCTTCCCGTGCATCGCGCGAATACGTCAGCGCGAATTCGTCCGATTCCGCGTGGTGATAGCCATATAGGCAGCCGATGCCGTCGCCGCGGCGATATGTGCGCGGATCGGCACCATAGAACAAATGAACGTGAACCCTCGTAGCCTTCATACTGCGGACTCCAGCCAGTTCGAATCGGTTCGGCATGCAAATCACTTCGACAGATATCCGGTCATGCCTGGCGCCGATGTGCAGACAGCGCCGCGCGCCGTGCGTCGCGTGCGCCCCGCCGCACTGCGCGCCAGTGCTCGCGCGTAATCGCGCCGTTGCTCGCCGCCAGTGTCAGCACGACATGCACGAGCCCCGGATATAAGCGCGTGCCGACGAACGTCCACCACCACCACGCGATCTCGCACCGCACGGGCGACAGATGCTCGCGCAAGGTCAAATGCAGGTTGTAGGCCGCGTTCGACAGCGCGGTTATCGATGCAGCGCCGCGCCGGTCGTCGTCGAAGCGCTCGGCCGGGTAATGATCCACGGCAATGGCCGGATCGTAGACGAGCTTCCAGCCCGCACGCTTCACGCACATACTGAACAACGTGTCGTTATGCGTCTGCGCACCGGCTCCGCGCAGACGCGTATCGAAGCGCAACCTGCCGATTGCCGCAACGCGATAGCTCATATTGGCCCCTTTCAGCGTATCGACTTCACGCGCCTGCCCGACACCGAGATGGTGATTGCCGACGATCTTGCCCAACATGGTCACCCGGCCCACCAGCGCATGCTTCCCATTGAGCAAACGCCCGTTCTCATACACCCAGTCCCGACCGCCAATCGCGCCGAGCCGCACATCGGAGGCAAACGCCGCGCCGATTCGCTCGAGCCAATCGGCGCGGGGCACGGCGTCGTCGTCGGTGATCGCGACTACGTCGCCATTTACGGCGTCGAGTCCGCGATTCAACGCCGCCACCTGCCCCGGCACGTCGATCGCGACGACGCGCAGCGCGAGCGCGCCGCGCACGAGCGGATCGGCGAGCCGCTCATGGGTTGCGGCGTCGTCGGAACGCGCGACGACGATCACCTCGTCAGGCGCCACGCGCTGCCGTTGTAACGCGATCAGGCAACGCGCAAGATCCGCGGGACGTCGATAAGTCGGCACGAGTACGGAGAGTTTCATCGTTATTTGGTTGATTGACGAACGAGCCGGTGTCATGGGCTCAGGTATTCGTGCATGGCCGCATAGCTTCGGCCGTAGCCGCGCGTGCGCGGCGGCACGCCGTTGAAGATTCCACCTTGCAGATACACACCCGCCGTGCGCAGCCGCTTGATCGCATCGCCGATTTCGGCTTCGGTGTGCATGCCGGAGCGCAGCACCAGGAAGGTCGCGCCTGCGAGTCCGCCAAGGATCGCGGCATCGGTGACGGTAAGGATTGGCGGTGAATCGACGAGCACCAAGTCGTATCGCTTCGCAATACCGTCGAGATATTGAGGCAGCCGTGGCGACATCAGAAGCTCGGACGGATTCGCCGGACAGGCGCCGGACGCAATGAACGACAGCCCCGGCACCGTCGTTTCACCAATTGCCTCCTCCAGCGCGGCCTGACCGCTCAGCAGTTCCGATAAACCGCCTGCCGGCCCGGCATCGAAATAGCGCTTGAGCATGCCGCGCCGCATATCGGCGTCGATCAGCAAAACCCGCTTACCCGAATGCGCGACGAGTGCGGCAAGATTGACGGCAAGAAAACTCTTGCCAATGCGGGGCGTCGGACCGGTCAGCACGACCACGCGGTTCTTCGTCTCCGTCAAGACGAACTGCATCGCCGTGCGCAGGCTGCGCAGACTTTCAACGCTCATATCCTTTGGCTTCACACACGCGAGGATCGGCCTCGGCACATGCCCAGCCGCATGGCTCGCCGATGTATCGAGACGCGCTTGCTCAGCGCTATGCGGCACGATGCCGTAGAGCGGCAAATTGAATATGCGTTCGACACGATCCGGGTCCTCGATACCATGCAACAGATTGCGACGCAGGAATACGACACCCGTGCCGACGATCAAACCAAGCAGCATCGCCGCTGAAAAGATCAGCGCCTTCTTCGGTTTGATCGGCTGGCCGGGACGCAGCGCAGCATCGACGAGCCGGATATTGCCTCCCATGCCCGCTTTTTGCACCGACAGTTCCTGCACGCGGTTCAGCAGTAGCACGTAAATATCCTCAGCAACTTTCGCATTGCGTTGCAATGCCACGGCCTTCGCTTCCGTCGAGGGCAGGCTGCGGAATTTGTGCTCGTACCTCGCGCGCTCGGCTTCGAGTTGACCGAGTTGCCGGCGCGCCGCGACGACGAGCGGATGCTCGTCCGTATAACGCTGCGCAAGCGACGCGAGCTGTAGCCGCTGAGCGGCGATCTGCTGCTCGTACAGAACGCTGCCTTCGAGATAGACTCTCGCCTCGTCACTCGCGTTGATTGATCCGGACCTGCGTTGATATTCGGTCAACTGCGCTTCCGTTCGTTCCAGATCTGCCTTCAGGCGCGGCTCCTCGCTTTTCAGAAACTCGAGCATCTTGGTCGCTTCCGCCTGTTTGCTCGTCACGTGTTGATGCAGATACGACTGTGCGAGCGCATTTGCGATCAGTGCCGTCTGTTCGGGGTCCTTGCCTTCGAGCGAGATCTGAATCACTCCCGTCTGCTTGCCCTGTTCGCTTACCTGAATACCGGACTGAAATCCGGTGATTGCATCGAGATCGTTCAGCCGAACCACGACGAACTGCGTGCCGGGCCGCGCGATAAGCTTCGTCACTTTCATCGTCACCGCAGCACCACGTTCGATTTTTCCGAGCTTGCCTCGCAGCAGCAGCCTGCCGTCCGGATCGGTAAGCGTAAAATCGTCTGCTGCCCCCGCCGTCAGCGTCAGCTTCCTGCCCTCGAACGCGGGCGCCACCATGATCGAATCGATCGCGGCCTCTTCGCCGCCCCATCCGTATGACGGCATGCCCAGCCACGGATTCGCCGGATGCCCCGGCGTCGCAAGCCGCACGGCGATTGCACCGAGGATCGGAAACGTCTTCGGCATCACCGACACATTCAGCTTGAACCGCTCGACAACCGGTGCGACGACGCCGCGGCTCTTGATGATCTCGATTTCGGCATCGGTCTGCGGCGTCGGCGGGCCGCTATTAATCACGGCGCCCGTCTGCGTCTGCGTGAGCGCCTGAGAAGTGCTGTCGCCCGATTCCACGCGCACGTGCACATCCGCCGAATACACCGGTTTCGCGACATAGCAGTAGAGGCCGGCGAACGCAACGACAACGAGCGCGATACCGAGCAGCAGCCAGATATCGTCTACGATCACCTGGAGCAGATGGCCGAGTACGACATCCTCCTCATCGGTCTTCACCGCGAGGCTGGCATACGGATGTGGCGCTTGCGTATTCACCATGCTTTCCCGTTTGAGGTTGACACGGACCGCACGGCAGCCCGGCGGCCGGTCAGTGCGTGATCTGCTTCATGTAATAAATCGACTGAATCGTCGGGAAGATTTGCTGCAACATGCGGTTGAAGTGCGCCGATCCGGCCGTGCCCACATAAACGACATCGAGCGGCTTCAACTGAAAGCGGCTCGAGAGCATCAGCGCATCGGGCTGTGTCATGTCGAGACGGAAAATGTCCGGCGTATTGGGCTTATCCTGCAGATCGCGCAGCACGTATATCTGGCGCGGGTTTGCATCGGTATCGAGGATTCCGCCGCCCGCCGTTAGCGCGTCAGCGATCGTCAATCGGCCTTTGAGCATTGGCACCGTAACGGGCATTCTCACTTCGCCCATCACGAACACGCGGCTGTCGGCGCGATCCGGTACGTTGACGACATCGCCCGCTTGCAACATCACGTTCTGCGTGACGTCGCCGCGGTCGAGCATTGCATTCGCATCGAGCTGATAGAACTTTCCGCCGCGCGTGAGACGCACGCGCTGCAGATCCGCTTCGGCAGTCGTGCCGCCCGAGCGTGTGAGCGCATCGACCAGCGTGAGAGGCACATCCGTCATAGCGAGAGGGCCGGGGGTCTTCACCTCGCCCGTCACCTGTATTTTCTGACTGCGATACGACAGCACGCGCACATCAATCTGAGGGTTCCTCACATAGCGTGCGAGCCGCGCGGCCAGTTCGTCGCGCACCTGGCCGACCGGCTTGCCCGCGACCATCAGGCGGCCGACGAACGGAAAATAGATCGTGCCGTCGGAGCCGACCGTTTGCCCGTAAGGATCGGCCTGGCCCGGCAGCGCAGTCGTATAAGGCTGCTGCAGCGCGCCAGCAATCGTCTGCGTGGTGTTACCGCCGCTGGAGAACGACTGACCTTGCGGCGTCGTCAGTTCGGGATGATCCCAGACCGTAACGCCGAGAATGTCCTGCGGCTGGATTCGGTACACGTATTGCGATGCATCGGCGTAGCGCGCCGGCGGCAGCGGCTGATCGGTGCGTTGCGCTTCTGCCTGCGACACGATCAACTCGGCGGTGACGAGCCGCACGCGGTAGTGCATATCCGGTTGCTTGTCGTTGTCGTCCAGCCGCGACGTATTCAGATAATGACCTGGCGCGGTCGAGCATGCCTGCAACAGCGACGCGAGCGCGACGACAAGCACCATCGGTCTAAGCGAGCGATTCATCATGGTTTTTGCAGCCATCCTCCTTGGGCCAGGCATTCGATCAATTGGCAGCGCTCGCGCGCCGGCGATCTCCGCCCTCCCTTACCTACAAGGTCACTTTGCCGCCTGACAACGGTTGCGCCGATTCGAAATAGCGGGACATGGTCTACGCCATGCGTTCAAACTCCGATGCGCGCAGCCAGTGAAAATCCGCCGCCCGACGCGACGGCGCGCGACAGCGCGCCAGTGCGCCCGATCGCGTGATATTCGATGCCCAGTTCGCGCATCGCGAGCGGTTCATACAGATTGCGTCCGTCGAAAATCACCGGTGTTTTCCAACGCTTGCGGAGTGCATCGAAATCCGGGTTCTTGAACACTTTCCACTCAGTGACAATCACGAGCGCGTCCGCGTCCTGTGCGACCTCGCTCTCGTCGTCGACGAACGTAAGACGCGCAAGCGCCTGCGGCCATGCGTGCAAATCGAGCGCGAGCACGCGCTCAGCTTCGGCTCGTGCAATCGGATCGTAGGCGGTGACGTGCGCGCCATGCGTAAGCAGTTCGGCGATCAGCATGCGGCTCGGTGCATCCCGCATATCATCGGTGTTCGGCTTGAACGCGAGTCCCCAAACGCCGAAGCGGCGGCCCGCCAGGTCTTCGCCGAAGCGCGCGATTACCATCTTCGCGAGCCTGCGCTTCTGCTCGTCATTGACCTTCGATACCGCCTTCAGTACGCGCAACGGCTGCCCACGCTCGTCCGCGGCGCGAATCAATGCTTCGATATCCTTCGGAAAGCATGAACCGCCATAGCCGCAGCCCGCATACAGGAAGTGATAGCCGATCCGGGGATCTGAACCGATTCCTCGCCGAACCGCTTCGATATCCACGCCGAAATGGTCCGCGAGATTCGCCATCTCGTTGATCAACGAGATGCGCGCCGCCAGCATCGCATTCGCCGCATACTTCGTGAACTCGGCCGAACGCACGCTCATGTACAGCGTGCGCTCATGATTGCGGTTAAACGGCGCATAGAGTTTTTTCATCAGCTCACGTGCGCATTCGCCCGGCACATCGTCGTCCACGCCAATCACGATCCGTTGCGGCCGCGTAAAATCCTCGAGTGCCGCGCCTTCCTTCAGAAACTCCGGATTCGACACCACCGAAAACATCGCCCCGTCCTCGCCGCGCTTGCGCAGTTCCTCCGTAACCACGGCATGCACACGCTCGGCAGTGCCAACGGGCACTGTCGACTTGTCGACGATGACCTTGAAGCCCGTCATATGACGGCCGATGTTGCGCGCGGCTGCCAGCACGTATTGAAGATCGGCCGAACCGTCTTCGTCGGCAGGCGTGCCGACCGCGATGAACAGCACGTCGCCATGCCCAACCGCCGCCTCGATGTCAGTCGAAAACCGCAGGCGGCCCGCCGCGCGATTGCGTGCAATGATCTGCGCGAGCCCCGGTTCGTGGATCGGCACGCCACCGCTGTTCAGGATGCCGATTTTGCGAGGATCGACATCGAGACAAAAAACATCATGGCCGATATCGGCAAAACACGCACCCGTGACAAGCCCTACATATCCACTGCCGATGATTGTCAGATTCATCCGTCGAACCTCTTAGCCAGTGAGCCGTAAAATTTGCCGCGCTCAATACGCGTTGCTACAGGTAAAGCCCTTCCATAACGTCAGCGCGACGATCTTGATGTCGAGCCAAAGCGACCAGTTCTGCATGTAGTACAAATCCAGCTTCACGCGGGCGGCCATCTGCTCGATGCGAGCCGTTTCGCCGCGAAAACCGTTGATCTGCGCCCACCCCGTGATGCCCGGCTTGATCCGGTAGCGAAACATGTAGCCGTTCACGAGATCCTTGTAGATATCGTCGTGTTCCAGCGCGTGCGGGCGCGGGCCGACCACCGACATCTCACCCTTCAGCACATTGATGAACTGCGGCAATTCGTCGAGACTCGTGCGGCGCAGGAACCGGCCAACGGGCGTCACGCGCGAATCGTTCTTCGCGGCCTGCGTGATTTTCCCGGCCTTTTCCTGATGAACCTTCATCGAGCGAAACTTATAGATTTCGAACTCGCCTCCGTCGACTCCCTTGCGCTTTTGCCGGAAAAACACGGGCCCGGGCGAAGTCGACTTGACGAGCGCAGCAATCATCAGCATCACCGGCGCGAGCAATACGAGCGCTGCGAACGCAAACATCCGGTCGAACACGAACTTCGGCAGAATCCGCATGTCGGTGATCGGCGATGCGGCAAGGTTGATCGCCGGCACGCCAAGCAACTCGACCACGTCCTGATTGAAAAGCGATACGCTACGCACATCAGGAATGAAACGAATGTTGACGAAATCGTGGCGAAACTCGGTCACGATCCGTTGAATCTGCGGCTCCTCCGACAGTGGCAGCACGAGCCATAGCTCGCGAATCTCGCGGCCCCGCACGCGCCGCACCAGCTCGGCAAAGCAGCGCTCGATCACGATGCCGTCCGGACCAAACGGCATCGGGCAATTTTTCGCATCGGCGGCATCTCCCGATGCGTCATAGATACAGACAGGCTTGAAGCCCGCATCCGGACGCGCACACATATACGCAATGAGACGCTTCGTCGCGGCCGCATGCACGCTACCGACGATCGCCACCGCTTTGTGGTTGTAACCACCGCGCCGCAATCGCCGCAGCACCGCATACACGCACGCCTTCGATGCGACCAGCAATGCAATCGTCGCAACCGCCCAATAACCGAGCCATAAATACGAAAATTCGCTCGCGTGATGCACGCTGAAACTCATTAAAATGCCCGCTCCTTCGACGACGAGCCAAGCAACCGGCACGCGCCACATCAGACCGAACATCGGCATGCCGCGCCAGGATTGATAAATGCCGAACGCGGGAAAAAGCACCACAACGAGCATGCAGTCGAACACCAGCATTGTTTGCTGGAGATCATCGAGCCACATGCACTCCCGCCGGTACAGCAGCGCGGCGATCAACGCGCCCGCGACCGCCATCGCGATATCGATCACTCTGGCCTGTACGCTCAACATGGTTACGTCCTCGCGCTGCCGAACAGCATCTGGTCAAAACAGTGCACGACGCTATTGAACCCTCAATAAAATTCCCGCTGCAAGGGCAGAATTATTAAAAAAATAAGTCGCTAGTTTTTAAAAATTTTTCATGTCGATATTTTTTATGTCTTTATCTTTGACAAAACCGACCGAATCCGAGATTTCTTGTCAATCCCAAGGTCGCATTAATTCCATAAAATTCAAAGCATTTATTTTTTATATCATTGCGCTCAACATGGTCGGACCCGACGCCGACCCGTGGGATGCGTTCCGGCAGCTCAGCAGCAAAGACGGCAACATCGCACGCGGCCACCTGTGCATCGGGCACGCCTCATCGACATTCGCGCATTCGGACGAACGCCTGTTCGCATGTGTCTGCACACGCAATCGAGTCGTGGTCGAAATCTCCGACGCGATTCTCGTCGCCAGTAGCACACATCTGTAGGAGGCCAAGAAAATCGCCAGCCGCCTGAAGGGCGAGTCTGGCGCGCAAGCATTAGCTCACCGCAAAGTTCACCGTCCGTGGCAATGCTGCGATTGGGTCGATAGCGGCTGACGTTTTCGGTGCAAGCGAGTCGTCGTCAAGCCGGGCGCTCGGCTGCCGTTGTAAATGCATCACCCTCGCACCGAACACTGGCTCGTCGTGCGCAACACCGCCGCACATCGCGCGTGGCGATGAAACGTTTTTCAACCGATCCGATATTCGGCATATTCATGCCGATCAAGTTGGATTTTCGGCGCATCGTCGCGATTATCCGCCGGGCGGCACCACTCGGCCGCAAGGTGTGTAATCTTGGATTCGGCCGAAGCGATCCCGGATAACTCCGCGATCGTCGCCACCGTCTGGTCCGCAGCGCAAGCAACTTCGGTCTTCGCCTTCTCGACCGGCGTAGCGTTTCCCGATGGGCAATGCCGGTCAATCCAACCGCGCGCCCAATCGAGGGCATAATGCTGCGCCGATTCCGCGTCGGTGAAGCGCGGCCCAATAAGCCCCGAGCGTTCGACTCGGCGATCTACCTGCACGATCTCGGCCCACGCGCGATACATCAGGTTTCGCACCGGCCGTGCGCCTCCGTACACGGTATAGCCGCGATAAGTTTCGGTCTGCTGCGAAACGCGCGTCGCGTCATGGAACGACGTCTGGTGAGTTCTACGATGTCCAGGTCGGCCATCGTGCATTACCGTCGCGCGTGCGGCGGCAACGCTGCGGTCATTTCGTGAATCGTTGTCGCGATCATCGTCACTCACGAAGCGCCTGACGCTCACGGCTACCTCGGTAGCCGCCATACCCGTTTGAGCGAGCGGCAAACGCCACGACTGCGGATTTTGCCAAAACACACCGCGCAGCCGGTCGCAATCGGCCGCCGCCTCAGGTGGTGCCCGGCGCACCGCCGCACCCGGCGCGGGCGGCGGTGGCACATACGCGAACCTGCGGCCGCTCTCGTCGGAGAGCACCTTCACCATTTCCGCAAGCAAACCGCTCGCGAGCCAATCCTCAAAGCGCCGCCGGCACGTCGGGCCGGACGGATAGCGGCTAGGCAATTTCGACCATGGTTCACCAGTCGTGAGAATCCACAACACGGCATTCGCGACAATTCGATTCTCAGCACGCGGCCTGCCTCGCCGATTCAGCCGGACGGGTTCATCCACAATCAATGTCGAGAGACGGGCCCACTCGGCATCATTTAGCTCATCGAAGAACATAGGTTTCTCCACGCAGCCAGGCCGGGCTGCGATTGGCCGCAGACCGCAAGCACCCCGTGCCTGCCGCTGTAACCAGGTTGCACATGAACGCCAGGGTTGTGCGCGCCGGCACGTCAAGCACTGGCACAATGCCGGCATTTTCACCTCCGATGCACAAGCCTCTGTCTCCCTCGATGCAATTCTTTTTATGCATGGAGCATATCATCACCCAGTTTTATAGCAATATATAGCTTGCTCGACATTACCCATCCAAACAACAATCAAAATCATGAAGAAGTGGTTGATTAATATTTTTATTTTTACATACACTCCCAAATGATACCGCTCTAAAAAAATAAATACGAAATTAAGCACCACACTGAAGATAGCATCGGTCACAAACCCTGGTCGCACTCGGAATCAATTTTCCGATTTATGCAACAGCGGTAAATTCATAAAATCAGGTGATATTTTTTATGGATCGGCAACCGAATAATTTCCGCAACCCATTATCTTCGCTTCATGCGATATCAGAACCACTTAACTTCGATCAATGATATGTCACGTTGACCGTGCAGGATGGAATTTTGGCACTCAATCGGGATCGCTCGCGAGCGACGGCGTCTGAGTCGATCGGTGCGGCTTCGCTGAACCTTAATCACACGAAAAGCACGGCGGATGTTTTCTTGTTCGCGCACCACGCACCTGGCACGGCACGTGATACGGCACTGTGCCAAGCTCATTCTTGAAATCGGTTTTCAATAAGCCGTCGCGATGGTACGCAACTATCTATTCGAATGGGCTCCAGAACGCATCGGCAAGCGTGTGTATGTCAGGATCATCGGGAAACATCGGCGGCAATTCGCTCTTGTACATCAGCACGTAGCCCGCGCGCGGATAATCGGCAAGCGCAGGAATGTTCACCGCTTTCTTCTTCGCGACGATTTCGAGATTTACCTGTTCGAGTGGGCAACGATATTCCGCAACACGTGCCGCTCTTGATGAGTTCATATGGAATGCCGTTGTGTTCGAGCAGGGTAAGCAAAATCATGACCGATGCCAGGCTCGTTGCAGATCACGTAACAAGCCGCATGGTGCCCCCAGACTGCCTTCTCGGTGAGACATCGCAGGCTCCATCATGTCGCAGCCGCAACGCGCCGAACAGCAAATCCGTCGCCGGATCGCCGACTGTCTCCAGATATTCGAGATAGCGGCGCGCATGGCTGGTCTCGCCTTCGGCGGTCGAACGAAACAACGCAGCGACATCGCTCTGCCCGTCGCCGTCCGCTTTAGCCGAGAAATACAGATAGCGGCGATTTGCCAGTGACTCGTCCGCGAACGCTCTGCTCGGTCTCGCTGCCCTCGAGCTGTGCCATTTACGCCTCTCCGGATCGAGTGCCCACGCACGCGGCGCCGGACGGGAACGAAGACGGGAATGAATATTGTGGGGAATGATCGATGCACGTCAGCGATAGCCGTCCGCCAGCGTGCATTCCAATCTAGACGGTCGCACGCGTGCTCCCAATAGGCTTTCTTAAAGCCGGTGATAGTGCGGCAAGCGTGGTGGAGGTGGCTTGAGATAGCAGAGCCGCAGCGATGACCACGATATCCGCGTAACGGCGGAAATGGCCATGTTGAAAATGGACAAATTCGCGGGTTTGGGCGCGCAACGGCAACCTGGTACCGCTCGCGCAAACATCGGCCGCGCTGCCGATTCGTGCCGCCGATTCGCACGACGCGCGCCACTGTCATGCGGCGCGCGTCCCATCGGCAGCGGGTCAGCGCGGTGCGGCAGGAAGCGGCCACACATCACCGCCCTTTTCGCCTGTCGGCACGCTCGGCAACAGTTGCCGATTGATACTGAGCGAGCGCGGCCGGTTGAAGTATTTCTCGAGCAATGCATCGAGAATGGCTACGGTTTCGACATCGGGCACACCGTCGTAGCGAGACGGCCGGAAGTGCATCTGGAACGCCGACACGACGTTGACCGTTTGCGCATCGAGCAGGCCGGTTTGCGGCGTGTCGTAGCCGTATGCAAGCAGCTTCGATTGCAAGCTCGCGATATCGCCCGCGAACGGCCTGCTGCTCCGGTAATATGCGACGGCCTCGGCCTGCGGCCACGCACCGATACGGAATTCGTCGTAAAGCCGCTTCCACGGAAACAGCGGGCCCGGATCGGTCTTGCGGCCAGGCGCGACGTCCGAATGACCGACGACCTTGTGCGGCAAAATCTGGTGCCGCGCGACCACGTCCGCGGCAAGCCTGCCGAACACGGCCACCTGTGCATCCGGATACGGATACCAGCGCCGGTTCATCAGCGGCAGCGTTTCATCCTCCGGCGGAAAGCCAAGATTGACGATCTCGATGCCAACCGAGCCCGCGTTGAGCATCCGGTCGCCTTGCCAGTAACTGAGCCCCGCATGCCATGCGCGGCACGCTTCGGGCACGAGTTCGAATACCTTGAAACGCCGGCCGTTGTCCGGCGCGTCGGGCACGAGATAGTGCGCGCTGACCTGCTTGTTCTGATCCGTCAAGGATGCCAACGAATCCGCCAATGTCTGTGCGGTATAGTGCAGCACCAGCGTCCGAACACGCGAATCCTGATTCGGCGATTTGATCGACTTGTCGATCGTGTAGCTAGCGTTGCTGGTAGCCCCGCCCGCCGACGCAGAATTCTCTGCATGTGCATTCGAGATCACGCCGTCGCCACATCCCACGAGCGACGGCAATGCCAATACTCCCGCCGGCAATGCCGACGAACGCGCGAGAAACCCGCGCCTGCCTTCATTGATGATTTTCGTTTCCTCTTCGGCCATACCCTTTCCGTTCAAGTCGTCACCTGCGATTGATGGTCGGCGCATTGCGCCGGGCGAATGACATGCGCAAGAAAGTGTCGCGCGACTCTCTGAGTCGTTAGCTCAACGTAAGTTCAAGTTCGTTGCGCGGCTCGTTTACGCATCGCAGATACATCGAGGGATAGGACGGATAACGGAGGATGCCCCTGTGCCGGCCGGCGCGAAATCCCGCGCGATGCGCGCCGTCATTCTGCCGCGCGTGCAAGCAACAGCTCGCGCTCGCGCGCATTGCGCGTCAGCTCGGCTGCGCGGCGAAATTCCGCTTGCGCCTCATCGCGGCGGCCGAGCTTCGCAAGCAGATCGCCGCGCACGCTCGGCAACCAGTGATAGCGCGCGAGCGCCGGGTCCGCAACGAGCGCGTCGACAATCTCGAGCCCCGCGGCCGGCCCGAAAGCCATGCTGAGCGCCACGGCCCGATTCAATTCGACGACCGGCGAAGGCGCGACTTGCGCGAGCGCGTCGTAGAGCGCGACGATCTCCATCCAATCGGTTTGCGCCGCGCTGTGCGCCCGCGCATGGCATGCGGCCAGCGCCGCCTGCAACGCATAGCGGCCGCGCGCGCCGCCCAACGCTTCGGCACGCGCGAGCGCGGCAAAACCGCGGCGGATCAGCAGCGGGTCCCAGCGGCTGCGATCCTGATCGAGCAGCAGCACCGGACGCCCTTGTGCATCGGTACGCGCATGCATGCGCGACGCCTGAAGTTCCATCAATGCAACGAGCGCGTGAACCTCGCTCTCGTGCGACGCGAGTTCGGCGAGCACGCGAGCGAGCCTCAGCGCCTCGTCGGTCAGCGCGGGCCGCATCCAATCGTCGCCCGCCGTCGCCGAATAACCCTCGTTGAAGATGAGATAAATCACTTCGAGCACCGAAGCAAGCCGTGCCGCGCGTTCGGGCGCCCGCGGCACCTCGAACGGCACCTTCGCGGCGGCCAACGTTCGCTTGGCACGCACGATGCGCTGCGCGATCGTCGGCTCGGGCGCCAGGAATGCGCGCGCAATCTCGCCCGTCGTCAGTCCGCCGAGCAGGCGCAGCGTCAGCGCCACGCGCGCGTCGGTGGACAGCACCGGATGGCATGACGTGAACACGAGCCGCAGCAGGTCGTCGCCGATGTCGTCGTCGCGCATGGCCTCGAACACGTCGGCCACGTCGAGTGCGACGTGCGCGCCGAGCGCATCGAGTTCGAGACCGAGTTGCTCCTGCTTGCGCGCATGCAGCGCGCTTTGCCGCAAATGGTCGAGCGCGCGGCGCTTCGCGGCCGTCATCAGCCACGCTCCCGGCTTGTCGGGCACACCCTCGCGCGGCCAATGCTCCAGCGCCGCGACCAGCGCATCCTGCGCAAGCTCCTCGGCAACACCAACGTCACGCACGAGCCGTGCGACATGCGCGATGATCCGCGCGGACTCGATCCGCCAGACAGCGTCGATGGCGCGATGAACGGCAGCCGCGGTCATGTGCGCCCTTCGGCGAGCCTCGTTGCACTCACCGGCCCGGTGTAGAGCAGGGCCTGCCCACGCCGCGCGCCACCGTGCACAGCCGGGCCGCTGCCAAAGTCGCGTGAGCGCACCGCCGAGCAACGCGGTAACGCTTCAACGAATGCAACCATGTTCATCACCTGCTCCCCCGCCCATCGAATTTGCGTTGCACTCACGTCAGCCGAGCTTGCTTTCGAGCTCACGGCACCGTTCGAGCGCGGCGCTCGGCTCGAAATCGTCGAGTTCAAAAATCTGCCGCACCTCGATCTCGCCGTCTTCGTCGGCGCCGAACGGCGCAGGAAAGCGGCGCGTCCATTCGAGCGCCTCGTCGCGCGAGCGCACCTGAATCAGCGTATAGCCTGCGATCAGCTCCTTCGTTTCGGCGAATGGCCCGTCGATGACCGAGCGCTTGCCGCCCGAATAGCGGATACGCCACCCTTTGGACGACGGCTGCAACCCCGACGCGTCAAGCAGCACGCCCGCCTTCGCCAATTCCTCGTGATAGCTCGCCATCGCGGCGATCAGCGATTCGTCGGGCACCGCGCCGGATTCGCTCGTCGCATTGGCTTTCACCATGATCATGAAACGCATCGCACTCTCCTTGCTATCGTGAACGGGCACCGGAAGCGGCGTCCTATCGCTACGACGTGCGAGGCAATGTCCGATCGACACGTGACGCACCGAATCAGGGAAAACCCGAGTTTTGTCCACGCCGGCGGCAAGCGGACGCAGCATAAAGAAGCGATCTCACCGTTTGGCTCGGCCAAGCGCGCGGCGAACGCCGCCCACCGCGCCAGTCACAAAAAGCACGGTCCGATCTCCCGCACCTCCACCGTGCACCATTCGGCAGCCGGACACTCCTTCGCAATCGCAAGCGCCTCGCCTTGCGTTTGAACATCGAGCAGAAAGAAGCCGCCGATCATTTCCTTGGCTTCGGCAAACGGCCCATCGACGACATGCACCTCGCCGTTGCGCGTCTGCACTCGCGGCGAATCGTCATCCGATGCCAACGATTCGGCCAGGCGCAGCACCCCACGCGAGCTTAGTGCGTCCGCCCAGTGGCGCATCCGTGCATATAACGCCTCGCCTTCTTCACGCGTGCGCGCCGCACGCTGGCCGCGCGGCTCGACGATCAATAGCAGATAACTCATCAGTATCTTCCTCCTAACGATCCGACAGAGCGTATCGCACTGGCTAGGCGACACGCGTCAGCCCAGGCTGGCGGCGCGTGCAACCCACCACCAGCCTATTCTGAACGGGTGGCGCATGTCGGTCCATCCATGAAAATCGGCCAAATTACACGGTCCTGTCCAACTTTTACCAAAAACTGTCAACATGCACCGCTAAGCTTTCGTCATCCTCACCACCAGGACCTTCCGTCATGCGCACTCCAACGCCTTTGATTTCCGCCCTGTCGCTTCTGCCCGCCGTCGCAGCCATTGCGTGCTCGCCGGCGCTCGCGGCCACCGCCGCGCCCGTCAGTCCGACCTGCGGCGGCGGCGCAACGCCAATCGCCGACATTCAAGGCCCCGGCACGTCATCGCCGCTCGCTGGCCAGAACGTATCGATCGAAGCCGTGGTCACCGCCGATTTCGGTGGCCCCGACGGCTTCGGCGGCTTCTTCGTCCAGCAAGCCGATCCGCAACGACGCAACCAGCCCGGCGTCTCCGAAGGGCTTTTCGTCTATGCGCCGAAAGCACGCGCGCAGGCCGGCGATCTCGTGCATGTGACAGGCAAGGTCGAGGAGAAGTACGGGCAAACGCAGCTTACGCTCGCGGGCGGTATCGCGGTCTGCGCGAGCGGCCAGTCGGTCACGCCCGCGACGCTCACGCTGCCGGTCGACACCCCGAACACGTTCGCCGCGTATGAAGGGATGCTGGTGCGGCTGCCGCAAACGCTAACCGTCACCGATGTCTACGAACTCGGCCGCTACGGCAGCATGCTGCTCAGCAACGGCCGCCTGCGCACGCCGACGAGCGTGGCGCCGCCCGCTCAAGCGCAGGCGCAAGCCGACGCGAACGCGCGCAACCGGCTGATCCTCGACGACGGCTCGAACAAGCAGAACCCGCCAACCGTGCCGTATCCGGCGCCCGCGCTCTCCGCCGCCAATACGCTGCGCACGGGCTACACGGTCAGCAACGTCGAAGGCGTGCTCGAAATGCGCTACGGCGCATGGCGTCTGCAGCCCGTGCCCGGCACGAGCGCGCCGGCATTCAACACGCGCGGCAATCCGCGCACCGCGGCGCCCGCACGCGATCCGCATTCGAACCTGCGGGTTGCGTCGTTCAATGTGCTCAATTATTTCAACGGCAACGGCCTGGGCGGCGGCTTCGACGATCCTGCCAATCGCGGCGCGAAGAACTATCAGGAATTCCTCCGTCAGGATGCAAAGATCGTCAGCGCGCTGAAGGCGCTCGACGCCGATGTGATCGGCCTGATGGAAATCCAGAACAACGGCTACGGAGACTTGAGCGCGGTGCGCCAGCTCGCGGCAAAGCTTGGCGACAGCTGGCGCGTCGTCGATCCGGGCACGGCCAGGCTCGGCGGCGACGCGATTGCGGTCGCGCTGATCTACGACAGCCGCAAGGTCGAGCCGATCGGCCGCGCAGCCACGCTTGCGATCGACGACAAGAACCGGCAGCCGCTTGCGCAAACGTTCCGGCGCGTGGGCGGCAAGCAAGCGCTGACGGTCGTGGTCAATCATCTGAAATCGAAGAACTGCCCGGACGCGGCGGCCGACGATCTCGATCAAGGCGACGGTCAAGGCTGCTGGAACGCGACGCGCACGCGCGCGGCAGCGAAGCTCGCCGACTGGCTCGCCAACACGCCCACCGGCGTATCGGGCCAAGGCGTGCTGCTGATCGGAGATCTCAACAGCTACGCGTATGAAGACCCGATCCGCCTGCTCGAATCGCGCGGCTACCGGAATCTCGTGTCGCGCTGGATAGGCGCCGACGCGTATAGCTACGTGTACAACGGCGAAGCAGGCTATATCGACCATGCGCTCGCGACGCTGCCGCTCGCGGCGCACGTGAAGGCCGTGCACGAGTGGCACATCAACGCGGACGAGCCGGTCGCGTTGCAGTACCCGCTCGCGTACAAGACAGCCGAGCAGCAACGCACGTATTACGCCCCCGACGCATATCGCTCGTCGGATCACGATCCTGTGCTGGTCGACATCGCGCTGCCGGGCGGCCGCTGATTGATTGCCGAGCGAACGCACACCGTCGTGCGGCGGCATGCGAGTCAACGTGGTGCCTGCGTTTTCGGCTCAAGCAATGCTTCGCATGTTCATTGCCGGATCGCCCCCGCGCACTCCGGCAATGAAGAGCGCCATGACTTGCGCGCGCACCCGCGCCGCCTTGCTCAGGCCCGCATCGCCGCGCAAACGACGGCGCTTCGTTCTCAGCACTACCCAGCGCGCCATCAAACAACGCCGGACCCCGACGAAGCCGCAAGGCTTCGTCGATTCGTTCGCGGCACAGCGCCGATCAATCCCGTATCCCCCTGCCGACGCTGACAGCCCATTTGCGCAACGCCATTTTTACCGGCGCAAGCAAATAATTCGGAAAATTTTCCATTTTCTCGTCGAAGGTCATTCGCCTGAAATCCCCGCGCGCCTTTACCAGGCAACGCAGCGGAACGATCTGCCACGGTTACGGGCACAGGATTTGCGGAACTCTGCCTGCCAAAGCCGATCGCATTGAGTGCAAGGCTTGGTTGTCCCGACTGTTCATTCATCACTCAGGAGAACGATTTTTATGGCACTGACCGATCACATCGAGCACAAACTGGACCGCGGTTTCTCCGAGGCGCGCCGCACCGGACGCCGCGTAGCGCGCCGCACCCGTTCGGCGGCGCGCGATCTGCATGCCGATGTCAACGACGATCTGCGCTCGTTGATCGACGAACTCGAGCACTTGCTGAAGGAAAAGGACGACGGTGACATCGCGGCGCTGCGCGAGCGCCTTCATCAGCGAATCGAGGCCGCGCGCAGCGCACTCGAGGATGCGTCCGACGACGCGCTCGACCGCCTGCGGGCATCGACCGAGCGTGCCGCGCAAGCCGTGCGCGACAACCCGTGGCAAACCGCCGGCATCCTCGCGGGCGTCGCGTTCGTCGCGGGGCTGCTGCTTGCCCGGCGTTGATCTGATGTCGGCAAACGCATCCGGCATTTCATTTCGTTTGTACTATCGGAGACGAAGCAATGCGTAAAACACTTGCGATAAAAGCGGCCACGACGGTCATGCTCGGCAGCTTGGCGCTCGCCGGCTGCACCACCACGCCCGACAAGCCGTCGACGTCGGCATCCGACGCATCGACACGCGAAGCGATCGACTCACGCGTGAACGCGACGCTCTCACGCCTGTACTCGACCGTGCCCGGCTCGCGCGAGCTGGTCGCGAAAGCACGCGGCGTGCTTGTGTTCCCGAGCGTGCTGCAAGCCGGCTTCATCGTCGGCGGGCAGAGCGGCAATGGCGCGTTGCGCGTCGGCGGCGCGACGGTCGGCTACTATAATACGTCGTCGATCTCGGTCGGTTTGCAGGCGGGCGCGCAGTCGAAAGCGATCGTCTTCCTCTTCATGACTCAGGACGCGCTCGACAAATTCCGCAGCTCGGACGGCTGGGCCGCCGGCGCCGATGCGTCGGTCGCGCTCGTGAAGATGGGCGCAAACGGCGCGGTCGATTCGTCGAGCGCGACCTCGCCCGTCGAAGTGATCGTGCTGACGAACGCCGGCTTGATGGGCGATTTGTCGGTAAACGGCACTAAAGTGACGCGTCTGAAACTCTGACATCCGGCCATTACCAAACGGCTGCCCATGCCCCAAGCAGGCGCGGCAGCCGTTTGGCGTCACGTCGCACCGTGTCGCACCCGCTGCGGCCGGCCGCGATGCGGCGGCACTCCTTTTCCGTTTTCCATCGGAGCCCGAACGATGCGCGTTCGGCGCGCGGCATTCCTAATGCCGTGCGCGCCCAGTCGCAGGCATAATCGGGGCGGCGCGGCTTTGCCGATCCGATCAACCTACCTCCCCGAGCACACCATGGATAGCGGGAACGATCATCAAAAATTCTTCCATCTGCTGCTGTTCGTCGTCACCGTCGGCCTCTGCTGGATCCTGCTGCCGTTTTTCGGTGCGATCTTCTGGGGCACCATTCTCGCCATCCTGTTCCAGCCGGTGCAGCGCTGGCTCGCAGCGCGTCTTGGCAAGCGGCGCAACCTCGCGGCGCTCATCACGCTTTCGCTGATCATCCTGATCGTCATTCTGCCGCTCGTGTTCGTCACGGGCACACTCGTGCAGGAAATCGCATATGCGTACCAGCAGATCAAGGCGATGCAGCCGAACATGACGCAGTATTTCCACGACATCATGCATGCGTTGCCGAACTCCGTGCAGCGCGTACTGCGCAATTACGGGCTGACCGATATCGCCGGCATCCAGAAAAAACTCACTGACGGCGCGGCGGCAATCAGCCAGTTCGTCGCGTCGCAGGCACTCAGCATCGGACAGAACACGTTTCAATTCGTCGTCAGCTTCGGCGTGATGCTTTATCTCGTTTTCTTCCTGCTGCGCGACGGCGGCGAGATCGGCCGCCGCGTGCGGCGCGCGCTGCCGCTCAACGACGAGCACAAGCAGCATCTGCTGACGAAGTTCACGACCGTCGTGCGCGCGACCGTGAAAGGCAACATCGCGGTCGCGGCCGTGCAAGGCGCGCTCGGCGGTCTTATCTTCTGGATTCTCGGGATCCAGGGCGTGATTTTGTGGGGCTCGCTGATGGCGTTCCTGTCGCTGCTGCCCGCGATCGGCGCGGGGCTCGTCTGGGTGCCGGCCGCCGCTTATTTCGCAGTGACGGGGCAAATCTGGAAATGCGTGATCCTCGTCGCGTTCTGCGTCGGCGTGATCGGCCTCGTCGACAATCTGCTGCGGCCGATCCTGGTTGGCAAGGACACGAAAATGCCCGACTGGGTCGTGCTGATCTCGACGCTCGGCGGCATGGCGCTCTTCGGCATCAACGGCTTCGTGATCGGACCGCTCGTTGCCGCGCTGTTCATGGCAAGCTGGGACATCTACGCGCGCACCGAACAGGGCGACGAATCATAGGCACTGCTGCCGGCCCGCGGCGAGCGCTGCGGGCGACGTGCGCCGCATGAAATCGCGCATCGCGCGAGCGGCGGCAAAAAGCCGGATTGCACGGCATCGGCGCGACGCACGGCCGTCGGCACCAGCCCGCCCGCCATCCTGGCCGTGCCTGCCCGCCGACTTGCGCACGCGCCCGGCCGCTCAGAACGTCGAGCGCATCCCGACCATCACGCTGCGTTCGCCTTGCGGTGCGATATCGCGCACGACCGAACTCGCGTAGCGAATGTCCTGATTGGTCAGGTTGTCACCACGCAAGTACGCAAGCCAGTTCGTCGTACCGACACGGAATTTATACGTCAACACCACGCCCAACGACGTGTAGCCGTCGGTCGGCAAATCGTTCTGCGGCACGCGATGCTGCGCCCACGCGTGCGTAAGCTGCGCGCGCGCGCCGAACGGCCCGTAGCCATAATCGGCCGCGAGCGTCGCGCGCAGCGGCGCGATACGCGGCAGCGGCTCGCCGGTATCGGCGTTGCGCGCGCGCGTGTAATCGGCCGTTGCCTCGATATCGACGCGATGCCCGCGCTTGTCGAACACGCGCCACTTGCCGTCGAGTTCGACGCCGTAAAATTCCGCACGCACGCCGCGATAAACGGCTTCGTTCAACGCACCGTCTGCGCCGGGCGGCACCGGCTCGTCGCCGTCGTCGACGACGCGGCCCGTGTTGTATTCGGCCAGATAATTTTTGAAACGGCTATAGAACACGCCAATGCTGCCTTTGTTTGGACCGCTCGCGTAGCGCAGCGACAGGTCGGTCGAGATCGCTTTTTCCTTCTGCGCATCCGGATTGCCGATCAGGAACTGCCCCGTCGCGCCGTGCGGACCGTTCGAGTACAGCTCGTAGAACGTGGGCGCGCGCTCCGTATATGAGACGTTGCCCGCAAGCACCCACGCCGGCGCGAGTTGATACAACGCGCCCGCCGATACGCTGCCCGCATTGAACGAACGCGAACGCGCAGACGCGAAACGGGTGCCGTCGACGACGGCGGGATCGAGGCTCACGTGTTCGTAGCGCACGCCGGCGGAGAACTTCAGCGCGCTCGTCGCCTGCCATTGCTCGAGGCCGAACAGCGCGACGCTCGTGGTGCGCGTGGTCGGCGCGAGCGCCTCGTCGCCGAGCGCCGAGAACGTGTTCTGGCCGACCTGCACGCCGAGCGCGCCCTCGAACGGACCGAACTTGCGATGCCGTGCCTCGATGCGCGCCTCGTAGCCGTGATTCTTGAACGTCGTGCCAGTCACGCCGCCCTCGATTTCCTTGTGCTCGTAGTCGGTGTACGCGAAATCGAATTTCAATTGAGAGAACGGGCCGCTCAGGTTACGCACCTGCGATGCGATCGCCACGCGCTGCTGGCGCATCTTGAGCCGCACGTCGCTTTCCGCGACCGAGCCGTAGTTCGACTCGTAGCCGCTATACGACGCGCCGACGTAACCGTCGGCCCACGTGTACGAACCGCCCGCCGCGCCGCCGTAACGGCGGCCGTCGCTGTTCGGCAGACGGCCGGACGGCTCGTCCGCGTCCGGGCCGTCGAGCGCGCGCTGGCGGGCCGAATGGGCAAAACCGGGAATGCGCAGGTCGCTCGTCTGGCGATCGAACGCATCCGCGTGAAACGCAAAGCGGCCGTTGCCGCCTTCGACGAGCGCCGCGCCCGAGCGCGCGTTGTTCGCGCCGCCATAGCTGGCATCGAGCGCGCCGGACACGCCTTTGACCGGCTCGCGCGGAATCCGGTTATCGATCGTGTTGACGACGCCGCCGACCGCATTGCCGCCATACAGCAGCGCGGCCGGCCCGCGCACGATCTCGATGCGCTCGATCGACAACGGGTCCTCCGGAACGGCGTGGTCGTATGACAGCGACGACGCGTCATATGCCGCGACGCCGTTTTGCAGCAGACGAATCCGGTCGCCGTCCATCCCGCGGATGATCGGACGGCCGACCATCGGCCCGTAGGTCGTCGTCGACACGCCGGGCAAACCATTGAGCGTATCGCCCAGCGAATCGGTGCGGCGCAGCGTCAGCGCGTCGCCGGACAACGACGCAGTGGGCGAGCTCAGCGCAGCGGAGCCAAGCGGATTCGCGGTCACGAAGATTGGCGGCAGTGTTGTAGCGGGCGCGTCGGCGGACGCGGGGGCGGTGCCCGACGCGGCGCTCTGACCGTGCGCGAGGCCGGCGGCAAGCAGCAGCGGCAGCGGACGAAGCGGCGAAAACCTGCGCACGAAGGGCGGAACGATACGGAATGAGTCTGCTGGATTCATCGATAGCGAGTGGAAGGTGAGACAGAGATTCGCCGGCTGCCTCGCACCGGAAACGATATGATATAACGTATCAATATCCCATTGGAACAACGACACTGAACGAAATAGGCTACTTGTCGGCTCTCGCCGACATAGCGCAATGCCCGCTCCGCAGCACGGAATTGAATCCAATAAGCTACATTGGCTCTATTTCAGAAACAAAAATATTACGTTAAGCTTTCATGACTGTGAGCCGCCCATCGGCTGGCTGAATCGCCCCGCCAGCGGCGGTACGGCATTGCCTGTCGTTGCCGGCTCGCGCGCGGGCTTCCGGCTTATGCCTCGCTGTTTGCCGGCGCGGCGCCATGTTCCTTCCGCGTAACCCCAACGCCACGCCGTGCGCACGCCGAAGGTGCCGCCGGTGCGGCGATTGGCGCGCTCGCGGCATCGCGGCAGGTTGCGACATTGCAATGCACAACAAACGTTCCGATTGCGCAACTAAACGGACCATGGCTGGAATCTCCATGCAATTCCTGCGCCGCAACAACGAATTTGCCTCCACGCACGCTCAAAGCACGCACGCATTGTTTTGAGTACGATCAATAGCCCTAAGCAGTGCGCGCGACGAAAGCGTCAATGATTCGGCCACGTTGATTGTGGCTGCTTGGTTTTTGACAATTCCGGCGCGCGCAAGCATCATTCGCGGTTTTTCGCCGATTGCCCGCGATACGCCGAACCTCGGACGCATCGCGAATATCGCCGGTATCGCGGCGCGCCACGGCGATTCGTGGCGCCAGGCGGAGCCGTTGCCGCCCCTGTGATCGTTCAACGGCCTATCACAATCGAAATAGAGGAATCCAATGCGAGGAGAAACGCTCATCGAACCCGCGCAAACCCGCGCGAATCCGTCTGCGGCGCAAAAGCGGCGCGTGCGTCATTGGTCGAAGGCCGCGGCGGGCGCAGCACTGGCGCTCGGCGCGGCAAGCGCGCATGCGTATGACTTCACCAATAGCCCTTATCTGCTGGGCGACTGGAACGGTATGCGCACGCGGCTCGCCGATAAGGGCATCAACTTCAGCGCCAGCTACACCGGCGAGCTCGCGCACAACTTCAGCGGCGGCACCGATCATCTGACGCGCTACACCGACCAGTGGGCGATCGGCACGAATCTCGATCTGAACAAGCTGATCGGCTGGAAAGGCGCGCAGTTCCAGTTCACGATGACCGATCGCAACGGCCGCGATCTCGGCGCGGACGCGCACATCGGCAACAACATGCTGATCCAGGAAGTCTACGGCCGCGGCCAAACCTGGCACCTGACGCAATTTTGGATCAACCAGAAGCTGTTCGACGACCGCCTGCAAATCAAGCTCGGCCGGCTCACGCTCGGTGAGGATTTCGCGAGCTTCTCGTGCGATTTCGAGAACTTGACCTTTTGCGGCTCGCAACCGGGCAACCTTGTCGGCGGCTACTGGCTGAACTGGCCGACGAGCGTCTGGGCCGCGCGCGTCAAATTCCAGCCCGTCCAGCAATTCTACGGACAGATCGGCATCTACCAGGTCAACCCGAACTATGTCAGCGACAGCTACGCGCGCCACAACGGCTGGAAGCCCGGCTTCCCGGACGGCACGACGGGCGCGCTCATCCCGGTCGAATTCGGCTGGCTGCCGAGCCTCGGCGGCATGCCCGGCTCGTACAAGCTCGGCTTCTGGTACAACACGTCCTCTGGCGACGATCTGTTCGACGACATCAACCACGACCCGCGCGGCCTCACCGGCCTGCCCGCGCTCAAGCGCAGCGGCCAGTACGGCGTGTACGTCAACATCCAGCAGCAGATCACGGGCTCGCCGGGCGGCCAGGGCGCGACAGTATTCCTGAACATCACGCAGGCCGACCGGAACACGGCCGCCGTCGACGGCCAGATCGCGGCGGGCGTGCAATACAAGGGGCCGTTCAACCGCCTGCGCGATTCGGTCGGCTTCGCGATCGGCGCAACGCACAACAACGGCCGCTACGCCGATTACGTGCGACAGAACAACCTGCGCACCGGCGGCACGACGATCGCCGGCAGCGGCTATGAATACGTGAGCGAGCTGTATTACACGTGGTCGCCGGCCGCGTCGATGTATTTCCGCCCGAATCTGCAATACATCCTTCATCCGGGCGGCACGTCGAAAAACAAGAACGCATTCGTGATCGGCCTGAAGACCGGCCTCACGTTCTGATCGATCCGCACGCGGCGCGCTCGACCGGCGTGCCGCGCGCGGATCAAACCGCGCACAGGCCGCCGTCGATCACCAGCTCCGCGCCGGTGACGTAGCGGCTCTCGTCGGATGCGAGATAGACGGCCGCGTATGCAACGTCGTCCGGCTCGCCGAGCCGGCGCATCGGTACGCCGCGCGCGAGCCGGCGAACCGCCTCTTTCTCGCCCAACTGGCGAACGATCGGCGCGACGATGCCCGTCAGAATGAACGACGGATGGATCGAATTACAGCGCACATCGGTCTGCCGGCGCGCGCAATCGACCGCGATCGACTTCGTCAGCGACGCAACCGCCGCCTTCGACGCGTTGTAGACGGTGTAGTCGGGCTCCGTCTTGAACGCCGCCACCGACGAAATGTTGACGATCGACGCGGGCGCGCCCGCCTCCAGATATCGCAGCGCATGCTTGGTGCCGAGCGCGATGCTTTCGACGTTGATCGCCATCACGCGCCGCCACTCGTCGCGTTCGATCTGCCCGATCGCGCCGACCGAGCCGACCCCCGCGTTGTGCACCAGCACCGACAAGCCGCCCATCACGTCGCTCGCCCGCGCCAGATGCGCCGGCCATTGCGCATCGTCGGCGACGTCCTGCACGGCCGACCACGCGATCTGCCCGCCCGCTGCGGCGTTCAACTCGGCGGCAAGCGCGTCGAGCACGCGCGCATCGACAATGTCGGTCAGAAACAGTTTCGCGCCCTGCTCGGCCATCCGGCGCGCGATCGCGCGGCCCAAGCCGCCCGCCGCACCGGTGATGAATGCGCGCTTGCCGGCCAGGCGCGGGTTCGGATGTATCGTCATCGGTCACTCCTTTGATTCGTCGTCGACAAAACAAAACGCGGAACGCGGCGTTCATACGCGAGCGACCATCCGACGCACGCGCGCGAACCCGTTTATCCTGATGCACATGGCCGATGCCCCGGCCACAACCGATTCCTTTTTCGTGAGAGCCGCCATGTCGTTCTTCCATGCCACCGCCGAAATGGCGCCCGATGCAGCGAACTACGTCGTCGATCTGCAAGCCGGCTCGCACCGCCTGCAAGGCGACGAGCATACGCGCGAAGGCGGCAACGACGCCGGCCCGGCGCCCTACGAGTTCGTGCTGTCCGGGCTCGTCGCCTGCACCGTCGCGACGCTGCGGATGTACATGCAACGCAAGAGCTGGCCCGACGCGCGGCTCAGCGCGCGCGCCGAGCTGCACGTCGAGCGCGACGGCACGCAGTACGTGCGGCGCACGATCACCGTCGACGGGCCGCTCGACGACGCGCAATGCCAGCGGTTGCTGGAAATCAGCGAGAAAACGCCCGTCACGCTCTTCATCAAGCGCGGCACGCGGATCGACACGGCGCTCAAATGACGCGCGTCACAACCCGAGCGCGGATAGATCGAGCTTGCCGTCCTTGACGGGCGGGCACCAGAAAAACGAGCCCGTGATCGGCTGCGTGAAGCGGAACAGACCGTCATGCACGCCGTCGGTCGCGCCGATCATCCGGCGCATCTGCACCTCGAACGCGCGCAACGAGTGCCCGAACGCGACGAAATAAAGGCCCCCGCGGCGCTCGTCCGCCCACGGCGACGAACGCCTCAGCACCACCGCCTGCGGCGTGAAGCTTTCCTGCTCGGTGCGCTTCACGTGCGCGTAGTCGGGCGCGCCGTCGAGTTCCTCGTTGTCTTGCTTGCGGCGACCGATGATCCGATCCATTTCGTCGCCTGGAATCGCACGCATCTTGTCGAAGTCGTGCACCCACTGCTGGACTGCGACGAAGCTCGCGCCGTCGAGTCCCGCGCCTTTGCCGGACACGAACGCGGCCTCGAGCGCCTCGTCGCCTTGCGGATTCTCGGTGCCGTCCTCGTAGCCGGACAAATCGCGATCGTCCGCGTAGCGAAACGCGTTGACCGCACTATCGAGCGCGAACGCGGGCGCGGCGAGCCGCTCGATGTCGAGCGAGCGCAGCAACGCGGCACCCGCGTCGTCGGCCCGCAGCCACACCCACAACGCGGCGGGGGTCGACGGCACCGGCGCGCCCGGCACCGACAGCGCAGGAAACTCCTTCAGTCCATCGATCTTCTTGTCGAGCGCCTGCACGAGCGATGGCCCGATGCCGATCACGGTATCGCTCCCGTCGACCGCGTCGCGCAACGCCGCCAGCACGCGCGGCGCCGCCTGCACGTCGGCGATCCGGAAAGACAGGTAGCGGCTCGCGGCCGGAATCGGCGCCAGAATGCCTTGCTGAAAGTCGCTCATCGTTTCGTCAATGCTCCGTTCTGTCAGGGACGCCGGATTGTCCCATAACGCGGAGTAAATGGCGGCGTATCGATTCGGCAACAATCGCATGAACCGGACATTGCAGCGATACGCAAGCATCGTTAGAATCGTTGCCACGAGCAGCATTTCCGCTCGATCTCTTCTCTTTCCTCAATCACGCAAAGGAGGTGCCAAATGTCGTCACGCATGCATGCCGCCTCCGGTTTCGCAGTCCTTCGGCGCGCGCCGTTCTTCCGCTGAGTGCCGTTCACGCGGCGCCGCATCGGGCTCGCGCCGTTTCCGGATAGTTTTCGTTTTTTCGCAATCCATCCGCGCAATAGCGCGGGGTCCGGCTTTCGCTTTCAAACAATTCATCGACAAGTCCCGGCTCGTCACGAGCGGCCGGGCTCTGACAAATGGTCCAGAAAACAAGGAACCCTGGCGGGCGGGCGTTTACCGACGTGCTCGCATTCACTTTCCGGCATTGGCGCACGCAACCCGTGCGCATCGCCGCCATCATGCTGCTCGCACTCGCCGGCGCGCTCGGCGACGTGCTGATCCCGCTCTTCGCGGGCCGGCTCGTCGATGCACTGTCGCATGGCGCATCGGCTGCGGGCAAGGCCGCGGCGTGGCGCGACGCGCTGCACGCGTTCGGGATGCTGATCGGAATCGGCATGGCGGGTACGTTGGTGCGGCAGGCGGTGTTCATGAACATCATCGTGCTCACGCTCAAGATGATGAGCAAAATCGCAGCCGACGCGTTTCACCGCGTACAGCGCTTCTCGACCGACTGGCACGCGAACAGCTTCGCCGGCTCGACGGTGCGCAAGGTCACGCGCGGCATGTGGGCGGTCGACCTGCTGAACGATACGCTGCTCGTCGCGCTGCTGCCTTCCGTGGCGATCCTCGTCGGCGCGACGCTGCTGCTCGGCGCGCACTGGCCGGTGATGGGCGTGGTGGTCGGCGGCGGCTCGATCGCGTTCATCGCGGTGACGGCGACGATGGCAACACGCTTCGTCGCGCCCGCCGCCCGGCTGAGCAACATGTGGGACACCCGCATGGGCGGCGCACTCGCCGACGCGATCAGCTGCAACGCCGTCGTCAAGGCGTTCGGCGCGGAAGCGCGCGAGGAAACGCGGCTCGATCGCGTCGTGTCGAAATGGCGGGTGCGCACGCGCCGCACATGGCGGCGCGGCACGCTGAACGGCGGCGTGCAGGGCATGATGCTCGTCGCGATGCAAGCGGCGATTCTCGGCGCGGCGCTGTGGCTGTGGGCGAACGATCGCGCGAGCGTCGGCGACATCACGCTCGCACTGACGACGTTCCTGATGCTGCAAGGCTACCTGCGCGACATCGGCATGCACATCCGCAACGTGCAGCGCTCGGTCAACGACATGGAAGAACTCGTGTCGCTGGAGCAGCAGCCGCTCGGCATCGACGACAAGCCCGGCGCGAAACCGATCGCGATCGGACGCGGCGAAATCCGCTTCGAGCACGTGACGTTCCGCTACGGACAAAGCTCGCAACCGCTGTACAACGATTTCTCGATCCGGATCGCACCGGGCGAGCGCATCGGGCTCGTCGGGCATTCCGGCTCGGGCAAAACGTCGTTCATCAAGCTGATTCAGCGGCTTTACGATGTCGACAGCGGGCGCATCACGATCGACGGCCAGGATATCGCCGAGGTCACGCAGGCTTCGCTGCGCAGCCAGATTGCAATCGTCCAGCAGGAGCCCGTGCTGTTCCATCGCACGCTCGCGGAAAATATCGCGTATGCGCGGCCCACCGCGACGCGCGCCGAGATCGAGCGTGCGGCGCGGCTCGCGAGCGCGCACGACTTCATCGCGTCGCTGCCGCAGGGCTACGACACGCTCGTGGGTGAGCGCGGCATCAAGCTGTCGGGCGGCGAGCGGCAGCGCGTCGCGATCGCGCGCGCGTTCCTCGCCGATGCGCCGGTGCTGATCCTGGACGAGGCGACGTCGAACCTCGACAGCGAAAGCGAGGTGCTGATCCAGCAGGCCATGGAGCGGCTGATGGTCGGACGCACGACGCTGGTGGTCGCGCACCGGCTGTCGACGGTGCGCTCGCTCGACCGGCTGATCGTGCTCGACAAGGGCCGCGTGATCGAGGAAGGCAATCACGATACGTTGATCCGGCTCGAGGGCGGCATTTACCGGCGGCTGTTCGAGCGACAGGCGCTGGAACTCGCAAAGGGGCTGATCGAGCAGACGGGCGCGAACGCGGCCGATTGGCTGCGCAGCGAGCAGGACGGGCACGATACCCGCGTTGCGCCGGCACTGGGCGACGGCCGCGGCCAGAGCGGCGCGCCGAACGGCCGGACCGACGATTCCGAGGTTGCGCTCGGCAAGTGACGCCGCCGCAGGGCGCGGTGGTGCGTCAGCGCCATCGCGCCTTTCGTTTGCCGGTTACGGTATCGCGTGCTGGCGACGCGACGCGTTGCCGCGCGCTGCGATGTCGGCTACGAGGCAACGATGCCGCTTCCTGCGCACACTCGGCGTGACGCCGCGCGCTTATCGAGAGCGGCTTGCCGCGTCGCGGCGGCATCGGCGATAACGAGCGCCCGAGCCGCCACACTTGGCAGAAACTTCAAAAATGTGCGACTCTCACCCCATGCCTGCCCTCCGCCCGCTCCTCTTCCCGCACCTCTGGCGCCGCTCCTGAAGGAGCGGCATAGTCACACCCCGATTCACGCTGATCACGACCATGCCGCCGCACGCCGGCCGGCATCGCGGGTTATCGCATCGACGTCATCCGAATCCGGCCCGCGCGGCGGCGGCGCTTGACGGAGAAACCACCGATGCATACTCCCATTTCATCCACGCCGCGCCCGATCGCACTGACAGGCGATCGCCCGACTGGCCCGCTGCACCTCGGCCATTACGTCGGCTCGCTGAAAACGCGCATCGCGCTGCAAGAGACACACCGCCAATTCGTCCTCATCGCCGACACGCAAGCGCTGACCGACAACGCACACGATCCCGGCAAGGTTCGCCGCAATGTGCTCGAAGTCGCGCTCGACTATCTCGCCGTCGGCATCGATCCGGCCAAGAGTACGATCGCGGTGCAGTCGGGTTTGCCGGCGCTCGCCGAGCTGACCCTGCTTTATCTGAATTTCGTGACTGTCGCCCGCCTCGAACGCAACCCGACAATCAAGGACGAAATCCACGCGCGCGGCTTCGGCCGCGACATTCCGGCCGGCTTTCTCTGCTATCCGGTCGCGCAAGCGGCCGACATCACCGCGTTCAAAGCCGACACCGTGCCGGTCGGCGACGATCAGGCGCCGCTCATCGAGCAGACGAATGAAATCGTCCGGCGGATCAACCGGCAAGCGGGCACCGACGTGCTGCCCGAAGCCCATGCGCTGATCGCGCCGACAGGACGCCTGCCCGGCGTCGACGGCCGCGCGAAGATGAGCAAGTCGCAACACAATGCGATCGCGCTGTCGTCGTCGCCCGACGAGATCCGCCATGCGGTCATGCAGATGTACACCGATCCGCATCACCTGCGTGCGTCCGATCCGGGCACGGTCGAAGGCAACGTCGTGTTCACGTATCTCGACGCATTCGACGACGCGCCCGGCGAAATCGCGCAACTGAAGGCCGAGTATCGCGCAGGCGGCCTCGGCGACATGACGCTCAAGCGCCGGCTAAATGACAAACTACAGGCGCTGATCGCACCGATCCGCGAGCGGCGAGCGCAACTTGCGCGCAGGCCGGATGACGTGATCGAACTGCTGACAGACGGCACGCGACGCGCGAGCGGCGTGACGCAAAACACGCTCGACGAGATACGCGATGCGTTGGGCACATTCTCGTTGCGGCGCACCGCGCATTGAGCCTCGCGCAGCGCCGGGCGCGGCCGGCACGGCCGCGCCCATCGTGCGGCAACAGACTTTACACACTGTTACGCGCGGCAAGCATCCACGCGCGATCGCATTCCCTATACTGCCGACGTGCAATAACAATCACACGCTACGATGAACACGATGTCCGCTGAACAGAGGCCGGCTGACCAACGCCCGGCCTCGACGAAGATCGCGCTGCTCGTCTCGCTTGCCGTTTCGGCGGCGTTGTCGCTCAGCGCGTGCGTCGCGCCGAACGCGTATGGGCCATACGGTTCGCAATCGCAATATTACGGCGCGCCGGCTTACACGCAACAGCAGCCGGTCTATTCGCAGCCCGCCTATTCGCCACCGCCTTACGCACAGCCCGATTATTCGCAACCCGGATATGCGCCGCCGCAGCCGGCATATTCGCAGCCGCAATCGAGCTACGGCCAGCCCGTCTATCAAACACCCGGCTACGGAAGCCAGTACGGAACGATCGCCGGCATTCAGCCGATCGGCCGCGCCGCGAGCCCGTCGGGCGTCGCGGGTACGGTCGTCGGCGCGCTCGTCGGCGGCGTGCTCGGCAATCAGATCGGGCGGGGCCATGGGCGCGATGCCGCGACAGTCATCGGCGCGCTTGGCGGCGCAGTCGCGGGCAACCAGATCGGGCAACAAATGGGTGCACAGCCCGCCGCGTATCGCATCGACGTGCGGTTGAACGACGGTTCGATGCGCTCGTTCGATTTGCAAACGCCGGGCGACCTGCGTCCGGGCGATCGCGTCCGCCTCGACGGCAATCAAATTTCGCGGTACTGATCTTTTCGATTCGACGGCGGCCGCGCACGCGCGCCGTCTGCGGCAGCGTGCGCAGTTCCGCCGCCGGCTTTCCCAGCGCCCGCCTCTGCGCGCCATTCCCGCGCCTCGCAATCCCGCGCATCAGCCGCACCAAACACACATCTCCACACACAGCCGCGCATGCCGGATGTACCATTCGGCCCCGTATGCCGCATCGCGCATCGCAGATGCCGGCCTGCCACGCATGCGATCGGCACCGCTATCTGCTCGTGATAAACGCAGGCCATTCGTAAGCCTGGTCATCGAAAACCCGACCCATCACATGGCAGATGTGAAAGACAACGATTTTCCACGCACGCCGTCACGGCTCGAACGCTTCAGGCGCGTTTGGTTTGGCGCGCAGGGCCTGCGCTCAGGCTGGGCCGTATCGCTGTACTGCGCGATCGTCGCAGCGCTGGTGTTCGCGCTCGATTACGCAGGGCATCGGCTGCATCATCCCCTGCACCCTTACCATGACCTGACTACTTCCGGACAGATTCCCTTCGAACTCGCGCTGTGCGCAGCCGCGCTGATCGCCACCTACGCGATGGGCCGCGTCGATCGCCAATCGTGGCTCGACTACGGACTGCGCGCGCCGCATCGCGCATTGCATTTCGTGTGGGGCGCGCTGTGTGGTTTTGCGGCAATCGCCGCGATCATGGGGCTGCTCGTGCTTACCGGCGGCGCGACGATCCGATACTCCGGCGTGGGCGCCACCGCCGCACTCGAATCGGGCATCGTCTGGGCAGCCACGTTCGTGCTCGTCGCCTTCACGGAGGAAGTCGCGTATCGCGGGTATCCGTTTTTCAAGCTCGTGCGACAGACTCACCCAGTCGTCGCGGCGATGCTCACGTCGGTTGCCTTCGGGATCTCGCATGTGTCGAATCGTAACGAGAACATCGCGGGAATCGTGCCGATCGTGATCTACGGATTGGTCGCAAGCGTCGCAGTCTGGCGCACCGGCTCGCTGTGGTGGGTGATCGGCGAGCATGCGATGTGGGACTGGAGCGAATCGTTCCTGTTCGGCGCGGCCAATAGCGGACTCAGCTCACACGATACGCTGTTCACGAGCCGCGCCATCGGTCCGGTTTGGCTGAGCGGCGGCACCGTCGGCCCGGAAGCCAGCGCGTTGGTGTTTCCGTTACTCGCGGTGCTGGCGTATGCGGCGTGGCGTTTGCCGATGTGCGCGGACCCGGACCGCGCGTCGCTGCCGCACGCGCGCAAGCGGGCGATGTAGCGCACCCGCATCGACGCGGGCCTGCGACAAGGCGGACCGGTACTGGCGCGTCGTCGCGCGCTGCAAGCTCAACGAAATATGGAGTGACGGCAGCCCGGCGCGGCTCCTCCATCGCGGATGAGCCGCGATGACGCCGCGCGGGCGCGAATGCAGCGGAATCGGAATCGCCGTCGGCGCGGCTGCGCGCCAACGGCAAAACCGCGCGTCGCGGATGACGCGTGCGCGCCCCTCCGCAGCCGCGCCGAATCCATCGAGAAGCGCTGCGTTGACGCCGGATGCGAAGCCGGATGCCGGAGCCGCCTTAAAGCTCCGGCACGATGTGCGCGAACGCGACGGCTTCAGCCGACCTCAACGCCTATTCCAGCGCTCCTTGCGCTGCACGAGCGAGACAAGCTGATCGGCGATCCGATCGAGCGGCAGCACGGAAACCGCCGCGCCAATCGCGGCGGCGGCCTTCGGCATCCCGTACACGGCGCACGTCGCCTCGTCCTGCGCGATCGTGTAGTAGCCCTTGGTGCGCATCGACTTCAGCCCGAGCGCGCCGTCGCGCCCCATGCCCGTCAGCAGCACGCCGATTGCGTCGCCCTTCCAGTGATCAACGACGCTCTGAAAAAACACGTCAACTGACGGCCGGTACGGCGTCTCTTCCGGGTATCGCGTGTAGCCGAGCAGGCCACGCGGCGTCAGTTGCAGGTGGTCGTTCGTCGCGGCGAGCAACACCTCGCCGCGCTGCGGCGCGCTGCCTTGCCGCGCGATGTGCACCGGCAGCCGCGTGTAGCTGTCGAGCCACTGCGCCATCCCGATCGCGAACGCCTGGTCGACGTGCTGGACGATGACGATCGCCGCCGGAAAATTCTCGGGCAACCGCTTCAGCAGTTCCGTCAACGCGGTCGGGCCGCCCGCCGACGCGCCGATCGCCACCAGCGGCGGCAGCACACCTCGCGGCGGGGGCTCGACGATGGGCTGCGACACCGGCATTGCTGCGCGCGTCGCGAGCAGCCGACCGATCTGGTCGATCTTCGCGAGCAGCGGCTGCGACGGATCGGCGCCGCCACGCTCGCCAAGCGTCGGCGTATCGACGGCATCGAGCGCACCCGCGCCCATCGCCTCGTAGACATACGATGCATTCGCGCCGACGCTCGCGGTCACGATCAGGATCGCGCATGGCGAGCGCGCCATAATGCTGCGCGTGGCCGACACACCGTCGATGCGTGGCATCACGAGATCCATCAGCACCAGGTCGGGCGGTTGCGCGATGCAGAAATCGACCGCCTGCTCGCCGTCGGTCGCCACCCACAACACGCGATGCTCCTGGCGCAGCGCGATCGTGCGGCGCAATGCCTCGACGGCGAGCGGCAAATCGTTGACGATGCCGATATTCATGACTTCACGCGTCCCCAATCAGGTCATGCACGGCGTCGAGCAGCGCGTCGTCGTGAAAGCCGCTTTTCGCCAGATAATAGTCGGCGCCCGCTTCGAGCCCGCGCCGCCGGTCCTCGTCGCGATCCTTGTACGACACCACCATCACCGGCACGGCCTTCAGCAGCGGATCGCTCTTGATCAGCGTGACAAGCTCGATGCCGTCCATCCGTGGCATGTCGATGTCGGTGACGACGAGATCGAAGCTGTCGCCGCGCAACACGTTCCAGCCGTCCATTCCGTCGATCGCGATCGTCACGTCGTAGCCGCGCTTTTCCAGCAGCTTGCGTTCGAGTTCGCGCACGGTCAGCGAATCATCGATGACGAGCACCCGCTTGCGCCGCGCAGCCAGCCCTTCGCCGCCGTCGTGGTGTACCTTGGCGAGTTGCCCGCCTCGTACCAGCTTGTCGGTCGAGCGCATCAGATCCTCGACGTCGACGATCAGCACCGGATCGCCATTTTCCAGCAAAGCGCCCGCCGCGATATTCTGAATTTTGCCGAGCCGGCTATCGAGCGGCTGCACGACGAGCATCCGCTCGCCGATGAAGCGATCGACCGCGACACCGTATGTTTCCGGCTCGCCGCCCACGACGACGACGGCCGTCGTGGGCCGGCTCTCGTCGAGCGCGCCCGCATCGAGCAGCTGATGCGCGGTGACGAGGCCCACGCGGCGATCGTCGAGCGGGAAATGTTGCTGGCCTTCGAGCACGTCGATGTCCGCACGGTCAAGTTCGAGCGTGCGGCGCACCTGCACGAGCGGAAACGCGTAAGGCTCGCCGCCGACATCGACGATCAGGCTGCGAATCACCGACAACGTCAGAGGCAATTGCAGCACGAAGCGCATGCCTTGGCCGGGCTCGTTGAAGATCCGCACCGCGCCGCGCGCCGATTTCACCATCTCATGCACCGCGTCGAGCCCGACGCCGCGCCCGGATACGTCGGTCACCCGCTCGCGCATCGAGAAACCGGGCAGCAGCAGGAATTCGAGCAACTCCTGGTCGGACAGCCGTGCGGCCGTATCCTCGTCGGTCAGCCCGTGCTTGACGACCGCCGCGCGCACTGCGGCGAGATCGGCGCCCTGACCATCGTCGCTGACACTCACGAGCAGCGAGCCGGCGCTATGCCGCGCCTCGAGCGTGACGCTCGCCTCGGCCGGTTTGCCGCGCGCGAGCCGCACCTCGGGTGGCTCGATGCCGTGGTCGATCGCGTTGCGCAGCAAATGACCAAGTGGCGCGTCGAGCATGTCGAGAATGTCGCGGTCGACCTGCGTTGCTTCGCCGACGATCGAAAAACGCACGTGCTTGCCGAGCGAGCGTGCGAGATCGCGCACGACGCGCGGGTACGCGCGCGTCGCATCGCCGAACGGACGCATCCGGCATTGCAGCGCCTCGTCGTAGAGTTGTTCGGCAATGTGCGTGCTGCGCCGCTCATAGCGGTCGAACTCGTCGAGCCGCGCCGCAAGCGTGCGCTGCAGATCCGTGAACATTTGCCGCACGTCGCCGAACGCGCTGCGCAAGCGCGGATCGGTATCGTCCGAGAGCGCTTCGTACAACGTATCGAGTGCGCGCGCGGCGTCGCGCTGCGCGCGCTTCATGCGCAGCATCGCTTCCGAGAACGGCTTCAACCAGCGCGACTCCACCAGCGATTCGCCCGACAGACTCAGCAGACGATCGAGCGTATCGGCGCGCACGCGGCGCATTTGGCTCGATGCGCGGTCCGCGCCGGGCGCTTTGGACGTATCTTTCAACGGGTCTTTCGCGTCGTCTTTCGCCGGCTCCCTGGCGGGCTCCGTCGACCGATCCTTCACTGCGCGGGGCGCCGCGTGTTGCTCCATGGGCGGCTCATCCCGCAGCACGTCGGGGCGCGGCTCATGCAGCCCGGCTTCGGACTTCGGCGCTGCGGCGGCGCCCGCTGCAGCGCCGTTGCCCGCATCGGCCGCATCGAGCGCCGCGATGAACGCGCCGATATCGGCCTGCGTCACCGTTTGCGCCGTGAGCGGATCCCCCACGCGCACCAGCAGATCCACCCCCGTCAGCAGCGCGTCGACGTGACTCGGGCTCAGCGGCCGCCTGCCTTGCTGCACGGCGACGAAGCAATCCTCCATCCGCCCCGCGATATCGACGCCCTGCTGCACGCCGACGATGCGCGCCGCGCCTTTCAGCGAATGCGCGGCGCGCATGCACGCATCGAGCGCGGCCGCGTCCGGTACGCCGCGCTCGAGCGCGAGCAGCCGCTCGGACAGCGCCTGGGTCTGCGTCTGCGTCTCCTCGCGAAACAGCTCGAGCAACGACGCGCGGCCGAAATCGTCGTCGGCGCTCATCGCAGGCTCCGTGCCAGTGAATCGAACAGCCGGTCCTCGTCGAGCAGTCCGACCGTCTTGCCGCGCCAGCCGAACACGCCGCGCGAATGCGCGTCGCCCGCACGGGCGACGGTCGCGGGCGCCGGCATCCATTCCGACGCAGCAAAACGCAACACGCCCTCTACTTCGTCAACCGGGAACACGACGGGATCGCCCCGATGCGCGACGACCAGCATGCGCGTGAATCCCGCGCGCAGCGCAACGCCGCTCGCGGGCGTATCCAGGCCGAGCAGTTGCGCCAGCGATACCGCGACTCGCAGCGTGCCGCGCACGTTGGCAATGCCGAGCACCGCGCGATTGCGGCGATGCGGCAGCGGATGAATCTTGCGGGTGTCGACGATCTCGCACAGCACGCAGGTCGGCAGCGCAAGCCACTCGTGCGCGACGCGAAACACGAGTGCCGCATGCTTGGCATCGTCAATATCGTCGCGCGCCGCTTCGGCGGCCGTCTGCCCGGCGGCGAACCGGGACGCATCGGCCAGTTCCGCATCGGTGAGCGGGCGGTCGAGCAAGATTGCCGCATGGTGCGCATACACCGGGCAATTCAGACAGCGCCGATACTCGGCCAACCGCTCGCACGAACGATCGCCGCGCGTGCCGATGCGATTCCAGCATGCGTCGATCTCGACTGCGATCCGTGCTTGCTCAACGGCGCCGCGGCTCATGGGTTCCTCTCGGTTGACCGTCGTCATTCGTCAACTGCCCGACCGGCGGCACCGCTTCGGCCCGCGCCGCGCGACGCGCACGCTGCATCAGCCATTGCGCGCCAGCGTGATCGCCGCCGATGTCGAGCAGTGTCGCCAGATGCGTCAATGCTTCGTAATGCGACGGATCGAGATATAGCGCCTTGCGGTAATCGTCGACGGCTTTATCGCCATGACCCTGCGCATCGGCGATCAGACCGAGCAGATAGAACGCATCGGCACTCGGCCCGGCGGCATCGAGCGACGCCTGCACGGTCTGCCGCGCGGCGTCGAACTCGCCCGCGTCGGCAAGCCGCCGCGCGGCATCGAGCGACGCATCGGACGATGCCGCGTCGCCGGCGCCGCGCGCGGCAGCGGATGCGGGCGCGGCTATCGGGAAGGCGAGCGCGTCCGGCGCCAGAGGCGGCGGGACCGCACGCGACGCATTTGCATTCGCGGATGCTGGCGCGGCCGGCGCGGGCCACGCGGCATCGAACGCCTCCGTTGGGCCACGCTCCAGCCCGAAACGGGCAGGGTTATCCGATTCCGGCCACGCGATATCGGGCGTGCGTTCGAGCGATTCGAACACAGGCCACGACGCGGCGCCTGCCGTGCCTGCGCCGGAGGCATCCGGCGCAGGCGATGCGGTGTCCAAACCGCAGCCGCCCGTCTTGCCTGACGGCCGCCCGGCCCCTGTCCGCTGCTCGCACGCGGCCGCACCCGACCTGCCCCCAGGCGCCGCACCCGCGCCGGCATTCGCCGTCGGGCCCGCTTGCCGGGCGCCGTCCGCCCGCCCACCTGCAGCGGCCGACTTGTAAAACGCGAACGCGAGCGGAACCTGGGCCGATGCCATCATCCCTTGCCGCATCACCACGCCCGTCTCGGCTGGCCCGACAAACAGCACGCCACCGGGCGCGAGCCGGCCATCGACGATGCGCACGACACGGTCCTGCGCATCCCGGTCGAAATAAATCAGCACGTTGCGGCAAAAAATAAAGTCATACGGCCCGCAGGCGTAACCGGGAAGGTCGAGCAGATTCACGCGCCGGAACCGCACACACGCGCGCACCCGCTCGTCGAGCGTCCAACCGTCGGCCGCACTCTTGAAATGACGGTCGCGAAACCCGAGCGCATGGCCGCGAAACGAATTACGGCCGTACTGCGCCCGCTGCGCGTATTCGATCACACGCTGGCTGATGTCGAACGCGTCGATTTCGAAGCGCGCCGGGTCGATACCGGCATCGAGCAGCGCCATCGCCGCCGAATACGGCTCCTCACCCGTCGAGCATGGCGCGCTCAGGATTTTCAGCATGCGGCCCGGCTCCGCGAACAGCCGCTCGCAGCTAAAACGCACGAGCAACGCGAACGCTTCAGGCTCGCGAAAGAACCAAGTCTCCGGCACGACGAACAGTTCGACCAACGCACGCCGCTCGTCCACCGATGCATTCAGCAACTGCCAATAGGCGTCGACCGCTTCGTCCGTCACCGGCTGTAAACGGTTTTGCTGCTCGCATTGGCGATCGTGCGCATCAGTTTGCATCGCGCGGATGCGCTCGACGAGCGCACGCTCGACGAAATCGGTGCCGAGCGATGCCGGATCGATCCCGGTTTCGCGCGACAACCACGCATGAAAACGCGCATCGAATACGTTCATGGCAGACTCTGCGTCAATCCATCCGCGCTCGGCGCGAGCGACGCGGCATAATCGAACAACAGCGTGCGCGCCTCGCCATCGAGAATCTGCGAAACCGCAACCCACTGAACGAGCCCATCGGCATCGCTCGCGATCGGCCCCAGCCAACGCGCGTGCGACGTGACGATTGCGCTGTCGCGGAACGCGTCGCGTGCGATGCGCGCCGTCTGCGTCGCACGCTCGACGACGAGCCCAAGCCGCCGCTCATACGGTTTGCCGAACGCAGGACTGCCGCCATCGATGCTCGGCCGGTAGCGCACGATCGCAAGCCGCGTCGAGCGCAGCCGCTGCGACGCGCGGCCAAGCGCGAGCCGCGTCACGTCGATCACCGGCACGGGCTCGCCGCGATGCATCAGGATGCCGGCCGCCCACGCCGGCGCACCGGGAATCGCCCTCATGTCCGCGAGCGGCAGCACTTCGGCGATCTGCGTCGCATCGAGCGCGTAACGCTCGTCGTCGAGGTGAAACAACAGGAACAACATGTCGGCTCCGTTGGATGCATCGAAAGTCACGGCGCATCGACCTTGAAGCGCGACACGCCGGTGCGCAACTGGTTCGCGACCAGCGTGAGATCGTCGATCGCCTGCGACGATTGCCGCAACGATTCAGCCGTCTGCTGCGCAGCCTCGGAGAGCTGCGACAGTGCCTGCGTGATCTGCTCGGCGCCATTGGCCTGCGTCTGCATGCCTTCGTTGACCATCTGAAAGCGTGGCGCGAGTGCCTGTACTTCGGCAATGATCTGCGAGAGCTGGGCGCCCACCTGCTGCACATCGCGCATGCCGCGCCGCACCTCCTCGGAGAATTTATCCATCCCCATCACGCCCGCCGAGACGGCCGACTGGATTTCCTTCACCGTCTGCTCGATGTCATACGTCGCGACGGCCGTCTGGTCGGCCAGCCGGCGAATCTCGGTCGCCACGACCGCGAAGCCGCGGCCATACTCGCCCGCTTTCTCCGCTTCGATCGCCGCGTTCAGCGACAACAGATTGGTCTGATCGGCGACCTTCGTGATCGTCGCAACCACCTGATTGATGTTGATCGCCTTATCGTTGAGAATCGCGAGCTTCGCGTTCACCGAGCCTGCCGCGTCCATCACGCTACGCATCGTCTCACCCATGCGCGTGAGCCCGCTTTGCCCGACGCCCGCCAGCGTGGCTGACTGCTCGGCCACCGCCGACACTTCGTTCATCGTATGCAGCAGATCGCGCGAGGTCGCGAAAATCTCGCGCGACGTCGCGCCGATCTCGGTCGTGGTCGCCGCCGTTTCGTTCGCGGTCGCCTGTTGCTCGCGCGACGTCGCCGCGATCTCGGCAACCGAAGTCGTCACCTGAAACGACGATTTCTGTGCTTGCGCGACGAGCGCGGTCAATTCGTCGGCCATCCGGTTGAAGCCGTTCTCGAGCGTGCCGAATTCGTCGCTGCGACCCAGATCGAGCCGCTGAGTCAGATCGCCGGTGCGCATCACGTCATGCACTTCGATGAGCCGCGCCATCGGCACGGTGACCGCCCGATACAGCAAGTAGCCGAGCACGAGCGCGCTCACGAGCACGACGCCAAGCGCAATCGCAAGCGTGACTTCGGTGCCTTGCGCCGAGTTGCGGATCGCCACGGCCGACTGCTCGGCAAAGCGCCGGTTTTCCTTGACGAGAAGGTTTGCCAGGCGAATCATCTCCGTCCAGGCAGGCGTCATCTTCATATACGCGGCAACCGCTTCGCTTCTTGCGCCATGCGCCTTTTGCAGCGTGTCGTTCAACAGCGGCAAATATTGATCGTAAGCGGTGCGAAACGCGTTGAAGCGATTCTGATCGTCGTCGCGGAAAATGGATGCCTGATATTCGGCCGACAACTTGTCGAATTCCTGCAGGGAGCCGGGAATCACCGCGAGATCGCGCTTGATCGCATCGGGCTCCGTATCGACGAACACCGCGCGCTGCATCGCGATATACGATTCGTTCGCCGTCGCGCGCAATGACGACGCGAGATACACGCCCGGGAGAGAATCGCGCTCGATACTGACGGCTTCTTCGTTGATCGTATTCAGCCGCTGATAGGACAGCGCGGCGGTCATCAACATCAGTATGAACAGCACGCCGAAACTGAGCAGGATCCGGTTGCCCAGCATGAGCCGGCTGCCGCCGGCGGAAGGTTTGGACTGCTCATGGCTGGCGCGAGGCGTCACGGTAGACATATCGTTCGATCCGGCTGGCGGAAAAGCGTTTGGAAATAAGCACCGCGAGTGTAACTTGATCCTCCCGGCGCGTGGCATCGCGCCGGATACATCCGGGCATTCGGCTGCCGGCGGCTCAAGCCGCGCCGGTTTCCTTCGGCACCCGCAGCCCGGCCAGGAATCCGCGCGTCGTATAGCGCATCAGCAACTGGCCGCGATGCTTCGCGGCCGTCGCGCGCACGAACGCGAGCCCCAGCCCGAAGCCGCCGCGCTGCGCGCCGCCCGTCGGCACGAGCCGCACGAACGATTCCATCGCGGCCGCGCGCTGTTCCGGCGCGATGCCTGCGCCCTCGTCCTCGACGCCGATCAGCCAGCCGTCGCCGTCGTCGACGAGCGTGCAGTGCACTTCGGAGTGAGCCGGGCCATATTTCAAGGCATTGTCGACCAGGTTCGCGACCGCGCGCGTCAACATCATCCGGTCGCCGATGCACAGGCATTCGGCGGGCGGCACGTCGGCACTCACGCGGCTGCCGATGCAGGTCGCTCTTTCCCACATCTGGTCCACCGCGTCGAGCACGACCTCGTTCAGGCTGACGAGATCACTCGGACGCTTCTCGGACTGCGCGCGCGTCAAATGGATAAAACCGTCTGCGAGCGCGAGCGCGCGACGTGCATGCGCCTCGATCCGCTCGAGAATGGGCGGCATCTCGCCGTGCCCGTTGCGGTAGACATCGAGGAGCGCGAGGATCGACGTTTGCGGCGTGCGCATGTCGTGCGACAGAAAATCGAGCACTTCGTCGCGCTGGCGCAACATCAGGTACGAATTCGAGTGATAGCGGATTCGCGCGATCAGTTCGATGGTGTCGGGCAGCTTGACGAGATAGTCGTTTGCGCCCGCCATGAATGCGGCCCGCTTGACGTCGGGCTCTTCCTTCGCGGACAGCACGATGATCGGCACCCGCGCAGTCTGCGCCTCGCTGCGCCAAGCGCGCACGAGATCGAGACCGTCGATGTCGGGCATCACCAGATCCTGCAGGATCACGGTCGGCTTCACGTCCTTTGCCACCGACAGCGCGCACTGTGCATCGGTGCAGGTATGCAGCACGATGTCGCGCTCCGGAACGAGCAGGCGGCGTATCACCTCGCCGACGAACGGCTGGTCGTCAACCAGCAGCACGGAAATCTCCGATTCCGGAGCATCCGGCGCGTTATCCCCATCCGCTTTGTTCATCATATCTTTACACTACGCAATCATCGCCTTCGTTGCCTGCCCGCTCGTCCGTTGGCCAATTCGGGTGGGCTATAAGCAGGTCCTAATTATTTCCGATTAGAATATAAATGCCGATGTTAAATGAAATTGAGTCAATCTGCTGCTCTTATTCATCGGCCGGAACCATTCCATTCCCGTATTCCCGTTAGGTGGCCGAATCGTGTCGCAACCACTCCCCCAAACTCGCATCGGCTGGCTCCGTTCAAACCCGCTTTTGCCGGATTCCGCCACTCCCGGCTCATGGTGCGCGGCACAACGCACCGACTATTTATCTCAAAAAAACGTTTCCATCGACATTGTCGACACGGCCATTATGCAGGACAAGCGTTTGCGCATCTTTCAGTTTTATCATCCAAAAAGTAGTTATCTTGAAATATTGAAAAGAACTGTCGCAAGAACCAGTGCGGCGCACGTGTTGCGTTGCAGCCCGCTCAACGCTTGCGCACGACCATCAGGCGCAACTCGGTCATGTCTTCGATCGCGTACCTTATTCCCTCGCGACCGAGCCCCGAATCCTTGACGCCGCCATACGGCATGTTGTCCACGCGGAACGACGGCACGTCGTTGATCACGACACCCCCCACCTCCAGTTCATCCCATGCCCGCTGCGCGTGCGCGAGCGAATCGGTAAACACCCCCGCCTGCAAGCCGAAATCGCTGTCGTTCACCCGCGCGAGCGCATCGTCGAAGTCGGAGAACGGTTCGAGCAGCGCCACTGGGCCAAACGCTTCCTTGCGATACAGATCCTGCTCGCGTCCGACCTGCTCAAGCAGCGTCGCCTCGAACATCGCGCCGTCGACCTTCCCGCCCGCGACGATCGTCGCCCCCGCCGCGACAGCCGCGTCCAGCCAGCCGGCAAGACGCCGCGCCTCGGATTCGGAGATCATCGGCCCGACGAAAGTCGCCGGGTCCTTAGGATCACCCATCTTCAGCGAGCGGGTTTTCTCGATCAGCTTATCGCGCAGCGCATCGTACACATCGGCATGCGCGAGAATCCGCTGCACGCCGATACAGCTTTGCCCGGATTGGTAGTACGCACCGAACGCGAGCCGCTCGACGACGTAGTCGAGTTGCGCATGCTGGTCGGCGTCGACGATCGCGGCCGCATTGCCGCCCAGCTCGAGGACAACCTTCTTCTTGCCCGCCTTACGCTTGAGTTCCCAGCCGACGGCAGGCGAACCGGTAAACGACAGCAGCTTGAAGCGCTCGTCGGTCGTGAACAGGTCGGCGCCGTCGCGATGCGCGGGCAGCACCGAGAACGCGCCTTTCGGCAAATCCGTTTCCGCGAGAATCTCGCCGATGATGAGCGCGCCGACGGGCGTGCGGCTTGCCGGTTTCAGCACGAACGGACAACCGGCGGCCAGTGCCGGAGCGACCTTATGCGCGGCGAGGTTCAAAGGAAAGTTGAACGGCGAGATGAACGAGCAGGGGCCGATCGGCATACGCTTGTAGTAACCGCTATAGCCCTGCGCGCGCGGCGAAATTTCGAGATTGATCATCCCGCCGTCGATGCGCACCGATTCTTCCGCCGCAACGCGAAACGTATCGATCAGGCGCGTGACTTCGCCCTTCGAATCGTTGATCGGCTTGCCTGCTTCGATGCAGAGCGCTTCGGCGAGTTCGTCGAAACGTTCGCGAAATCGCGCGACGCAATGTTCGAGAATCGCCTGCCGCTTGTACGCGGGCAGCTCGCGCAGCGGCTTTTGCGCATCGACGGCCGCCGCGATCGCCGCGTCGATCGCCGTGGCATCGGCCAGCGCCACGCGCGTCGCAACCTGGCCGCTGTATTTGTCGGTGACGGCGAGATCCGCGTTCGCATGAACCGGTTCGTTCGCGAGGTAGTACGGATAGGTTTCCTTCAGCATGACGAATGACTCCTTTCCGGTAGGCAATGCAAGTTCCGGCTGCTATGCGGGTCGTCACAGTTGAGCCGATAGACGCTTGATTTCGCGGTTCAGCACGCGCTCGTTGTCCGAGTAGTCGATCGGCACGTCGATCACATGCACGCCCTGCGCCGCGAAGCATTCACGCAATAACGGCTCGAGCGCGTCGGCCGATTCGACCCGGTGCCCATGCGCGCCATAGCTTTGCGCATACGCGACGAAATCCGGATTCGACAGCGTCATCGCGAAATCCGGAAAATTCATGTTCTCCTGCTTCCAGCGAATCATCCCGAACGCGTCGTCGCGCAGGATCATCACGACGAGATCGAGCTTCAGGCGCACCGCCGTCTCGATCTCCTGCGAATTCATCATGAAGCCGCCGTCGCCGCATACCGCGATCACCTTGCGCTGCGGGTGCACGATCTTTGTCGCGATCGCCGACGGCAAGCCGGCGCCCATCGACGCGAGCGCATTGTCGAGCAGCAGCGAATTCGGTTCGTGCGCGCGCCAATAGCGGGCAAACCAGATCTTGTACATGCCATTATCGAGACAGACGATGCCGTCGGCGGGCAACGCGCGGTACAGATCATGGACGATACGTACCGGATAAAGCGGAAAGCGCGGATCGTCCCGCCCTTTCTTCAGGTGCGCTTCGAAATGCTCCTTGATCATCGCGAAGCGCGCGAAGTCCCAGTGCGGCTGCGGCGTCAGCGCCTCCTTCATCTGCCATACCGCGTTCGCGATGTCGCCGACCACTTCGATCTGCGGGAAATACACGGGGTCGACCTGCGCGCCGAGAAAATTCACGTGAATCACGGTCTTGTCGTCCTCGTGCATGAAGAACGGCGGCTTCTCGATCACGTCATGGCCGACGTTGATGATGCAATCGGCATACTCGATCGCGCGATGCACGAAATCCCCATCGGACAGCGAAGCATTACCGAGCCACAGCGGATGCGCCTCGTCGATCACGCCCTTGCCCATCTGCGTCGTGAAAAACGGAATGCCCGTGGCATCGACGAATTCGAGCAGCGTCTTGCAGGTCGTCTTGCGGTTGCCGCCCGCGCCGATCATCAGAAGCGGATGACGCGCCGCCCGAATCGCATCGACCGCGCGTGCCACCGCCTTGCACTCGGCGATCGGACGGCGGCTGTAGCTCGCGGGAATCGGCTGGCCGTCCCCCTCCTCGTGGGCGATATCCTCGGGCAATTCGAGGTGCGTGGCGCCCGGGCGCTCCTCCTCCGCGCGCCGGAACGCCTCGCGCACCGCCGACGGAATATTGCCGATCGACACGATCTGCCGCGTCAGCTTCGTGAGCGGCTGCATCATCCCGACCACGTCGACGATCTGGAAATGGCCCTGCTTGCTCGACTTGATCGGCTTTTGCCCGGTGATCATCAGCATCGGCATGCCGCCCAACTGCGCGTAGGCCGCGGCCGTCACGAAGTTCGTCGCGCCCGGGCCGAGAGTCGACAGGCAAACGCCCGTCTTGCCGGTGAGCCGTCCATAGGTGGCAGCCATGAAGCCCGCCGCCTGCTCGTGGCGGGTCAGGATCAGCTTGATGCGGGAGCGCCGCAACGATTCGAGCAAGTCGAGATTTTCCTCGCCGGGGATGCCGAACACATACTGAACGCCTTCGGCCTCCAGCGCCTTCACGAACAGATCGGATGCTTTCATCGGGATTCTCGGTTGATGCCATGCATCCGGCCTACGGACGGCACGGCGCTGAATGACGCGCACGCCGCGCCGGCCTACGACGCGCGCGACCCGTTTGCTTCGACTGCACACTCACAAGCCACAACCACGACGACGCGACAACACGCGATGACATGCGGCCCGATTCACGGCGATCGATCGGATGCCGTAACGATTGCCGACGCAGGCGGCCAGTTCGCTGCCGGCGAAGCTGCTGCGATTCGATTGTAGAAGATCGGCGGAAATGCCGCTTTGACGCAAGCGGCGTACCACAATGGTGACGAGCAAGAAACCCGCGCCCGTCATCAGTCTTTTGCGTGATAAGCGGCAATTTCCTGCAAATCGAGATCGCGTTCCAGCACGTGCAGCACTTCGTCGTGAATATGTCCGCCCCGATGCAGCCGCAGCAACTCGGCGCGACCGGCGGCGATCGCCGTCAGCACGATGTCGTAGTGCGCATGGCGTGCTTCGACCGGAAGCACGGGCTCGTTCTTGAGGCGCTCGCTCAGATTCGCGCGATACGTATATTGTTCGAACAGCCGGGGATGGATCACGTTTCCGTCGGCGTCGCGCACGTGCGGCTGGATCGCCTCGAGCTGCGCCGCCTCGATGCGCGCCCACACCTGCGGCTCGGTCAGATGATGGCGCTCGGGGCCCGTGTCGCGCAGTTTCAGAAGCTGAATCAGCGGCCCGATCGTCGTGCCCTGCAACAGCACGGTAACGAGAATCACCGCGAACGCGGCGACGAGGATCAAATCCCGGCCCGGCATTTCGTCGGGCAGCGACAACGCGATCGCCAGCGTCACGACGCCTCGCATGCCCGCCCAGCTCGTCACGAACGCCGCTTTCCAGTCGGTGCGCGGGCCACGCCGCGCAATGCGCACTACGGGCCCCTTCAGGCATTCGACCGCGAAAACCCACACGAAGCGCGATACGACCACGGCCGCCAACACCGCGAGCACGGCAGGCGCCATCGTTGCGAAGACCTCGCCAAGCCCGCCCAGCCGCACAATCACGCTACGCAGCGATAGCCCGATCAGCACGAACACGAGCGCCTCGAGCAGGAACACGATCACCTGCCAGAACGCCGTGCCGCGATTGCGTACCGAAGCGGAAAAAATCTCGTGCTGATGCCAGCCGAGCATCATTCCCGTCGTCACGGTCGCGATCACGCCGGATACCTCGCACATTTCACCGGCGATATAGCTGATCCATGCGGCAAGCACGGCGGTCGTGATCACGAGATAATCGTCGTCGAGCAATGCGATGAAGCGCACGATCAGCCAACCGACGATAAAACCCACCACGACTCCGCCCACACCCAGCTCGACGAAGCTGACGAGCGCGTGCTCGAAGCTGAACGCGCCGGTCAACGCGGCGGCAACCGCAAAGCGAAACAGCACCAGTCCCGCCGCATCGTTCAACAAGCTCTCGCCTTCGAGCAGCACCATCAGCCGGCGCGGCAACGCGACACGTTCGAGTACCGCCTTCGCCGCGACCGCATCCGGCGGCGAGACGATCGCGCCAAGCGCGAAGCATGCCGCCCACGGCAACGCCGGCACGGCAAGATGCACGGCCACGCCGACGGCGAGCGTCGTGAACACCACCGCGCCGATCGCCAGCATCATGATGCCGCCGACGTTGCGCTTGAACTCCTCCCAGACCGAAAAATACGCGCCGTCCATCAAGAGCGGCGGCAGAAACACGATCAGCACGAGTTCGGGATCGAGGTTGATCGGCGGCAGCCCCGGCAAAAACGCAATGCCCGCGCCGCCGACGAGCAACGCGGCGGCAGGCGGCAACCTGAGCCGCTTGGCGATCAACTCGAGCGCGACGATCGCAAGAAAGGACAACAAAACAAGCTTGAATGCCGAAACCGGGGACATGGAAGCACCTTCGCTACAAAAATGAATGGCCAGCCGCATGGCGGATCGCGCGATTACAGCATGTCGCGCGGGCGCCGTCGAGAAGACGGTCTTCCATTTCGATCGGAATGCCGGGGTTTCGGCACGGCAACGCCGCGTGGCTTCGCGCCGGCCACCCAGCTCAATAAGGCAGGGCCCCTGCCCACCGCACGACGCACGACACCACGTACAACCCGAGTCCAATCAATCCGCCGACCAGCGTGCCGTTGATGCGGATGTATTGCAGATCCTTGCCGATGTTCAGCTCGATCTGCCGGGACATGTCGCGCGCATCCCAGTTCTTTACGGTGTCGCGGATATGCCGCGTGAGGAATGCGGCAAAATCCGGAGCCATCTCGCTTGCCGCGCGCTCGACGTGCTCGTTCATCGATTCGCGCAATTGCGGGCTCTGCGCAAGGCGCTCGCCGAGCCAGCCGCCAAGCGCCGTCGCGCGGCCAAGCAGCACGGAATCGTCGCGCGCGAGATCGGCCTTCAGCCACGCCCGCAACTGGTCCCACAAATCCTTGACGTAGCGGCCGAACGCATCACCGTCGCGCAAATAACGCTTGATTTCCTCGCCTTTCTCGATGAACGCGGGGTCGTGCTTCAACCGAGCGACAAGCCGCGCGGCGGCCTCGTCGAAGCTGCGCCGCAACCGGTGCTCGCGGTCCTCGCCCACTTGCATGAGCACGCGTGTCACGACGTTCGAGATCAGCGCCGCGCCGTTCTCGCCGAGCCAATTCATCGGCAGCAGCCGCTCCATTTTCGGAAACTCGTAGCGCAGCCAATCGACGATGTATGTCGCGATCGTCGTGCGATTGTCCGGATCGCGAAGCAGCGCGACCACCTGCTCGATGCCGTCGTCGAGCAGGACCTGGTGGCGGCCATCTTTCGTCAGCGTATCGAGAATCGCGCCCGCCGATTGCGACAAGTCGACACCGTCGAACACCGCATGAAACGCGTCCTTCACGAACTGCTGGATGCGCGCGTCGTCGGTCATGTCGAGCCCAAAGCCGACGAGCCGCGCCGCATAGCCGCCGAGCACGCCGGCATTGCGCGGCGCCGCGAGCCACTGCGCGAGCCGCGCGGGCGGATCGTGCCGCTTGATCAGCGAGACGAGCGAGGCTGGATCGAGAAATTTGTCGCGAACGAATTCGGCGAGATTGTCGGCGATTTTTTCCTTGTTTTTCGGGATGATTTCCGTGTGCCGAGACACGAGCGGAATCGGCACGCGCCGGAACAGCGCGACGACCGCGAACCAGTCGGCAAGCGCGCCCACCATCGACGCCTCGGCCACCGATTTGATCCCGTCGACCCACAAGCCGCGCGGCGCGAACAAAGTCGCGACGAACACCCCGGCGGCGGCCGACAGCAGCGCGAACGCGCGCCGCTTGCTGCTCCTGAGTTCCTGTTCCTTGTCGTCGAACATCGCCATCCGATCATCCGATTCCAGCCGTCGCGCGCGCTACGGCGCACAAGTCAGGAATTTCACCATCAACCGCTCGTCCGAGTAGCCGTTGGCGCCCTTCAGCGCACGCGGCTCGACACCATAGGCGACAAAGCCGCACCGTTCGTAGAACGCGCGCGCCGCATCGTTGCCGTCGATCACGGCCAGCGTGACCTGCTCGATGCCGTCCATCGCATTCGCGGCCGCAAGCGCTGCGTCGAGCAGGGCGGCGCCCACGCCACCCCGACGCGCAGCGGGCGCAACGTACATGCCCCACAGCAAGCCTTTGTGGCGCGTCTTTGCGCCTTCCATCTGCTTGATGCCGGCCATGCCGACAATCCGGCCGTCGATGTATGCGCCGAATACGGTCGTTGCTTCGAGCTGCTGAGCGAATGCAGCGAGCGGACGCGCGGCTTCGACGTCATAGGACGAGCCGAACGCGTCGGGGGCGTCCCGCAGCGCTGCAAGACGGATCGTGCGATAGTCGGGCGCGTGCGCCGCCGACAGCAACCGGATCTTGACGGGTAATACGAAAGCTGAATCGTTCATTGCCAGCACCGCCACCATGAAAACGGACGTTGCCCGATGGTACACCGGCCAGCCCGCTTCGCCGAAACCGCTTTGGCGCCGGCGGCGGCCTTTTTGTGGCGTTCGGCATCGCCGGCCCGCACCGGACGTAGCTGCCAGGCCGCGCGTTCCGAGGACGCGCTGAACCAGATCGGTGTCCGCCGAATCCGTCGACGCATTCGGCGCGAGGCAGCCTCGCATCGCACCAGCGAACGCCGGTTCAGGCACGCATTACCATTTACAATCGATCGTCCACGCGGCACTGCGGCCTGCCGCACATACCATCGACTCAACGAACACCCACCCGATGCCAGAAGGAATTCACTACGCGCCGTCCCCGCTGCGCCTCCTCGGCGCGCTGCAGTCCTGGCGGTTTCGCACCACCGCCACGCTCGCCCGCGCGGTCGTCATCAGCGCCGTGTTCGGGCTTGGGCTCGCCGGATGCGCGACCCATCCGCCCGCCACCGCGCTCGAGCGCACCGTTTCGCATGCGTTGCCGCCCGGCACGTCGACGCCGCTGGCCGACGCGCTCGCCGTGCCCGAGCGCGCGCATCCGGGAAAATCGGGCTTCGTCGTACTGCCGCGCGGCGATGAAGCACTGCAAATGCGCATCGCAATTGCGCGCGCCGCGACGAAAACGCTCGACATCCAGTACTACATCGCCGCCGAGGACACCACGGGCAAACTGCTGCTCGGCGCCGCGCTCTATGCGGCCGACCGTGGCGTGCGCGTGCGGATGCTGATCGACAGCCTGAACTTCAAGGACACCAACCAGTTGATGGCCGCGCTCGATGCACACGAGAATCTCGAAATCCGTGTGTTCAATCCGTTCGGCGCGGTGCGCCGCGGCGTGCTCGCGCGCACGGCGAATCTTTTCACCCGCATCGATAGCTTCACGCGCCGGATGCACAACAAGGCGATGATCGCGGACAACCAGGTCGCGATCGTCGGCGGGCGCAATCTCGGCGACGAGTATTTCAACGCAAGCCCGAGCCTGCAATTCCGCGATCTCGACGTGCTCGCGGCGGGCCCCATCACACGCGACATATCAGCGAGCTTCGATGCATATTGGGCGAGCGCGCTCACGTATCCGCTGCCGGTGCTGAACCGGCGGCATTACGACGCGCAAGATCTCGACGCCACGCGCGACGTGCTACGCGCGCACTGGCGCGACAACGCAGCGCCATACAACGCGAAACCGCTGAACGCGACCCCGCTGTCCGAGCAGATTGCGCGCGACGAGCTCGGGCTCGTATGGGCTGACGCTGAATTCGCGGCCGATTCGCCGGACAAGATCACCGCCCCCAACGACGATTACAAGAGCCCGCCGATGCAGCGGCTTGCCGAACTGACGCGCGGCGCGCAACGCGAGTTTCTCGTGCTGTCGCCGTACTTCGTCCCGCGCGACGCGGGGGTCGACGCGCTCGGGCGGCTGAGCGCGCGCGGTGTACGCGTGGCGATCCTCACGAACTCGCTCGCCGCCACCGACGCAGTCGCGGTGCAGGCCGGCTATGCGCCGTACCGCGTGCCGATGCTGCGGCGCGGCGTCGAGCTATACGAATACAAGCCGGACCAGGCACGCCCGCACACCCGCATGCTCGGCTCACGTTCCCGCGCGAGCCTGCATGCGAAGGCTTACGTGATCGACCGGAAGGTGCTCGTGATCGGTTCGATGAACCTGGATCCGCGCTCCGCGCGTCTGAATACGGAACTCGCGCTCGTGATCCACAGCCCGCCGCTCGCGGGCCAGGTCGCCGATCTGTTCGACGCGGCGACGAACCCCGCCGTCAGCTATCGTGTAACGCTCGCGCCCGATACGCCGGGCACTGCACAGGCCGCCGCAAGCACGTGGCCGCTGGTATGGACGAGCATCGACGATGGCCGCGTTCACACCTACAGCATCGATCCGAACGCAGGCTTCTATCGCAACCTGCTTGCTGGGCTATGCCGGCTGCTGCCGATCGACGATCAGCTTTAATCCAACGCGCAATATCGTGCGCGCCCCGCAGTGTGCGTTATAGCGCACTGCGGATCTTTGCTGCGAGCGCTTCGAGTTCCGCCGCATCAGCCATCTCGCGCGCATGCATCTTGAGCGGCTCGTCGGCCCAGCGCGGAATCACGTGAAAATGCACGTGCGGCACCGTCTGCCCCGCCGCCGCACCATTGAACTGTCCGATGAAGAGCCCCTGCGGTTCGAGCGTCTTGCGCAGCGCGAGCGCGACGCGCTTCACCGTTTTCATACATTCAGCCGCGCCTGCTTCGGACAGTTCGTAGAACGTTTCCGCCTGCTCCTTCGGCAGGACAAGCGCATGGCCCTTCGATTGCGGCATGATATCCATGAACGCCAGCGTCGTATCCGTTTCGCACAATCGGATACACGGCATTTCGCCGCGCAGGATTTTCGCAAAAATGTTCGATTGATCGTAGGCCATCAAAAAACTCCCGGCTCGCGAGCCTGTTTATCGGATGTTATCGGATATCGGATTACCGTAGACGCACGATTCTTACCGCTCGGGCGCGATCGTGCAAGCAATCCGGCTCGCAGCGCCGGTGCCGGGACTGGCGCGTCTGCGCCGGCAAATACTCCGGCGCGGGCGATCCGGCTCGACGGGGCTCAGCGCGGCAGGAGCGAGCGCAGCGCGACCGACCGGTCCGCAAGTTGCGCGGCGTTGAGCGTGACATCCGCAGTCATCAGCCGGCGACACACGGCAATTTCGCTTCCCGCGTTCACCGCAGCCGCAGCCCGCAGCCGGCCCTCCGGGTTCAGCGCGAACACGCAGAACGCGTGCTCGTGCGGTGCGCCGCGCGCGACCAGCGTTTGCCCGCTGTCGAAAAGACCGATTGTCTGCAGGTTGCAGTCGTACTGATCCGACCATAGCCACGGCCATTGCGCATAGGTATGTGCACCGCCGAGCATGTTCGCCGCAGCAATGGCTGGCTGGTTTTCCGCGACCTGCCACGATTCGACCCGCACCGGCTTGCCGACGAGCGGATTGAAATGCCGCGTGACCTCGCCGGCAGCGAAAATCGCCGGATCGGCGGTGCGGCACTGTGCGTCCACGCACACGCCATCATCGACCGCGAGCCCGGCCTGCGTCGCCAGCTCGACGTTCGGCGTAACGCCAATGCCGGCGACGATAACGTCCGCGTCGAGCGCGCCCATGCTCGTATCGACGACGCTCGCGCCATTCGCACCGCGCCGGATCCGTTCGGGCAACGTACAAAGCCGCACGTCGACGCCATGCCGCGTATGCAACGCGAGCGCGAACGCACTGACCGCCTCCGGCATACCGCGTTTCAACAAACGTTGCGCGGGTTCGATCAGCGTCACGCGACAACCGAGCCGCACCGCGGAGGCTGCGACCTCCAACCCGATAAAACCACCGCCCAGCACGGCGATGCGCTTGCCAGGCAAAAGCACCGCGCGCAATGCGCGTGCATCGGCGATAGTGCGCATGTAATGAACCTGCACATCCGGATCGAGCGGCCCCGTGAAATGCCGCACGCGCGAGCCGGTCGCGATCAGCAGGCGCGCGTATCCGACGCTCGAGCCGTCGCTCAGCCGCACGCGCCGCGCAGCGCGCTCAATCGCGTCGACACGCACGCCGAGCCGCGACTCGATGCGCCGGTCGCGATACCACGCGGCATCGCGCATGAATGCGCGCCGCTCGCCGTCATCCCCGAGCAGCGCGTCCTTCGACAGAACGGGCCGGTCATAAGGCAATTCGGGTTCCGCACCGATCAGCACGATCCGCGCGGCCGGATCGCACTCGCGCAGCGTTTCGGCCGCGCGCCGCGCCGCATGGCCGCCGCCCGCGATCAAGTAAGGATCAGCCGTCGACATGGATCTCCACCCGAGCGTCGACGATACGAATCGGATACGTGCGCACGGGCGCCGTCACCGGCGGGCATTGCGGCGCACCGGTTCGAATATCGAAACGCCCCTGATGCAACGGACATTCGACGCAGCCGTCCTCGACAAAACCTTCGGACAACCGCGCATGCCCGTGCGTGCACAGATCGTGCAACGCAAACACGTCGTCGCCAATCCGGAATACGGCCACCGGCGTGTTGCCGACGACGCGCATCGCCGGTTCGTCTTCGATGAATTCGTCGAGCGCGCCAAGCGGCTGCCATGCGGCGACGGTTTCATTACTCATGCTTCGAACTCCTGGTCAGATCAGATCGGCGTCGCGAGCAGCGTCTGCACGCGAGACGTGTCGTAAATCACGCGCTTCTTCTTGTAGCGCAGCCCGGCGGCCGTGCGCACGACCGTGTCGCAATACTTGCCCGCCTGATAGACGTTCGATTCGCCGTCGCTGCGCGTCTGCACGACGACATAGCTGCTCTGCGTGTCGATTTCAGCGTCGCGCTCGCCGACGATCGTGAACCCCGACGTCATGTGCCGGTACGTGTGCGCATCGTAGATATTCGCGTGACGCAGCGACACGACGCGATCGCGCAGCATCCGCCGGTTTGTGCAATGAACGATGCCGATCGGCAATCCCAGGTCCGCGTTTTCCTTAGGAACGATTTCATACAGGCAATCGTCGGTGAAAAACTCCGGCCAGCGCTCGAGCTGATCGTTGTCGAGAGCAGCGACGTAGCGCTCCTGCAGCATTCGCAGTTCGAGCCACAGCCGAATGTCGTCGGTGAGATCCGTCATGTTCGCCTCCCGCTCAATAGCCCATCAGCTTTTGGTAGCCGACCCAGAATTTGCGGATCAGGCTCTCGGTGATCGCCGTGTCCTGCTGATCCGGATCGCCGCGCGACATCTCGATCACCGAAGCCGCTTGCGCATCGCGCACCGTGCCGCGCTGGACCAGTTCGGTCGCCTCGGTATCCTCCATCGAGATGTAGCCCGCCGGCCCGACGAGATTCGCCTGTTTGATCCGCAACGCGCGCAGCTCGGGAGTATCGTCCGCATAACCGAAGAAGTGGAAGATCAGCTCGAAGTTCTTCGGCCCCTTCGGCAAGAGCTGCCGTGCGACTAGCGTATTGTGGATCTGCTGGATCACCAGTTGCGGAAAGATCGGCTGAATGTGATTGGTCGTATCCTCGTCGTATTCGGAGACCAGCGCGAGAATCGAATCGTCCTCGAGCGAAAATCCTTCGTCAAACGAACGGATATGCTGCTGCTTGTATGCGCGCGCGGTGTCCTCGTCGTCGCGCGTCTTCGTCATCGTGATGATGCTGTGCAGGCCGTGCGCCGCGTCCGGAATCGAGCGTGCCTTCATCCCGACTCGAAAGATGTTGAACGTCGTATGAAACAGATGCAGCATGCTCGCGTGGTACGGGTCCTTCACATTCTCGAAGTACAGTTTCCAGTTCGATTTCGAGTATTGCCGCGTGCAGCCGAGATACTCGATCGGCTTATGAAAGATCCGGTCGATCCACGGCCGCATCTGCGCACCGAGGTAGTCGGGCAGCGGCGCGACCTCGTCGCTGAATGTGGCGAACACGAGCCCGCAATAGCTGTCGACGCGCAGCTTGCGCAGCCCGTGACGCTTCGGATCGAAATCGGCGGGCATCCCCGCCATGCCTTTCTGTCCGCGCCGGAACGGCACGCCGAGCAGATTGCCTTGATTGTCGAAACTCCACTGATGATAGACGCACGTGTGTGAGCTTGCGTTACCGCGCGCGCGGCGGCAAATCTGCGCGCCGCGGTGCGCGCAGCGGTTCACCCATGCGGCAAGCGCGCCGTCGTCGCCGCGCGTGACGACCACGGGCGTATCGCCGACAAACGTGCTCTTGAAGTCGCCCGCACGTGGAATTTCCGCTTCGAGCGCGACGAAGCTCCATGTCGGCCCGCGAAAGATGCGCTCTTGCTCGCGCTCGTACACGGCCTGCGAGCTGAACACTTTGTATGGCACGCGCGAGCCGTCGTCGTGCGGAAACCGCACATCGGACGAATCGGCGCGATCGACCAGCGATACCGGCGATTCGGTCAATTCCATCGTTGTCTCCTGTCAAGGCGGTCGACAAGCCACCCGATGGAATCCATTTTTGAAAAGCCAGAATCCGGCGTCTATCCGAAAAATGCGCGCCATGCGCGATTGCGGCGGTGCAGTATCCACTTTCGGCAGCTTTTCAAGGTACGATGCGCATTAGATTTGCCGTCCGGCCGACGAACGACGTTCGAGATGCCGGCGCGCCATGCGAGGCAACCGGCCATGTCCCCCATCCCATTCGAGCCGCTCGCGCTGCGCGAGCACAGGCTGTTCGAATCGCGCGATCTCGACGAAACGCGCGAGCGCATCTCGCGCGTGATGCAGCCGCACGCGCTGCTGCCGGGCGGCGCCGCGACCGGGCCCGCCCATATGGACTTCGTGCGGCTCGGCGGGCTTGGAATCGGCGCGATCGCGTTCGGCGATGCGATGCAGGTGCGCGTCGATGCAGTTGACGGCTATCACTTGCTGATGTTTTGCCTCACGGGCCGCGCCCGAGTGCGCGCGATGGGCCGCACGTTCGACGTCGACACCCGCACCGGCGTGTTGTGCGCGCCCGGTGAACCGTTTGCCGCGCAGCTATCGGCTGATTGCGAGCAGTTCGTGCTGCGCATCGATGCCGCCGCGCTTGCCGCGTGCGTCGGCGACGCGGCGACGGCGCTCGAGCCGGTCATCGGCGTCGGCGACTCGTCGCTGAGCGCGTGGATGCAACAGCTCGCGCTCGTCGCACGCTCGCCGCAGCTACTCACCTGCGCGCGCGTGAACCCGCGCGTGGCTACGCGGCTCGAACAACTGCTGATCGACCTGTTGATCGACGGCCATCCGCCCTGCGCCGTGCCGGCGCGGCGCGCCGGCACGGCGCCCGGCTTCGTTCGGCGCGCGCAGGCACTCATCGATGCCCAGTTCGCGCAGCCATTGCAGCTCGCGGATATCGCCCGCGCAGCGGGCGTCCCCGAACGCACGCTGCGGGACGGCTTCGTGCAATTTTGCGGCACGAGCCCGATGCAGTATCTGCGCCAGGTTCGTCTCGATCACGCTCGCGAATGGCTGCTGCACTCGGCGCCGGCCAACCGGCGGATCGCCGAAATCGCGCTCGATTGCGGATTCACGCATCTCGGCCGTTTCGCCAATGCCTATCGCGAGCGGTTCGGCGAGCTGCCGTCAGCAACGCTAGGCGGCGCACGCGACGGCTGATCCGGCATGCCGTGAACGGCGGCACACCATCCGCCGCGTTCGCCGCTCTGCCAAGCAACCGGCACGCACGAAGCAGCATCCGGCGCCGCCGCGCTGCGACGACAGCCGGCCTGGTCACGCCATCCGGCCCAAACGGATGGCCACAAGCATTTGCCGCGCACACCGAACAGCGGAGCAGCCCAGCTCACTGCAAGACCGGAAGCCCCAGGCGCTCCCTATTTCGACAACTGCGCATCAATACAAGGAATGCGGCGGCCAACCCTGCTTCGGCAGGCATCAAGCCGGAAGCTCGCATGCCTGCTTGAGAAGGCTGCGCAATGCACGGTTGGCGGGGTCCGTACCAAAGCGCGGATGCCATGCCTGCGAGATCAGCACCGGCGGTGTCGCCACCGGCAGTTCGCGCGTACGCATGCCGTGCCGGGCGGTTTGCGTGAGCCGCTCCGCGACGCAGGCGACCAGATCGGTCTCCCGCGCGACCGCCAGCGCCTCCGCGAACGTCGGCGTCACGACGGTCACGCGCCGCGAATGGCCCAGCACATGGAGCATGTCGTCGACGGGCCCCGTCGTGCGGCCGCGCCGCGAAACCGTCACGTGCTGATAACGGCAAAAGAGTTCCGGCGTGATCGTCTCGGCTTGCTCGAGCGGATGCCCGACGCGAAACGCCGCAACGAAGCGGTCGCGAAACAACGCCTGACGGACGATCTCGGGCCCAATATCGGCAATCACGCCGACATCGAGATCGATCAAACCCTCGCGCAGCGACTCGACGTCTTGCTGGCCTTGCGCCTTGAAGCGCAGCTGCACGTTTGGCGCCGCTTCCATCAGCAACATCAGCAGCACCGGGCCGAAACTGCTTACGAAGCCGTCGTCGGCGCGAATCGTGAAGGTGCGCGTCAATTGCCGTAGATCGAACGTCTCGCCGTCCTGCAGCAGCGCGCGCGCCCGCTCGACGATTTCGCGCGTCCCCTTGCGCAGCGCCAACGCGCGCGGCGTCGGCACCAGTACGCGGCCCGCGCGCACGAAAATCGGATCGCCGATCATTTCGCGAATCTTGTTCAGCGTGCGGCTCATCGTCGGCACGCTGAGATTCATCCGTTCGGCCGCGCCCGTCACGCTGCCCTCGGTCAAGAGCGCATCGAGGGCGATCAGCAGATTCAGATCAAGTGGTTGTTGCATGCCTTTTAGGATCGAAATCGTTTCCTCGAACCGCCCGGCTCGGCCGGACGGGTGAACGCCGCGATCGTGGCGAAGGCGCGGCGTGCCAATTGTCGTGAAGAGAACCGTAGCACGAACTTGACTTGCGATAACTGAAAAGTATGTTTTCGTCGTAGATCATTTCTGAAAATCAACGCCGTCGCTAACCTCCGGAACGTAAATCGAAATTCAATAGAACGGAGTCACCAATGGTTGGCGAAGTATCGCTTCGGGAGGGCCCGGAACCCAAGCGCACGCTGGCGCACCGGGCGGCCGCCATGATCGTCGGCGCGGCAGTCGCGTCGCTGTCCGGCTGCGCTGCTGACATTACCCCACGCACGACGCTCGTTGCACCCGGTGAAAGGGACGCGGGCGCGAACATCAGCGAAGCGGCACGCGCCGCCCGCGCGGCTCAGGCCATCGATACCGCAGGCTGGTGGAAAGCCTACGGCGATCCGCAACTCGACACGCTGATCGCTCGCGCCACCCAATCGGCGCCGAGCATGACGCTCGCGGTGGCACGCGTCGAACAAGCGCAGGCCGAGCTTGGCGCCGTGTCGTCGGGCGATCTGCCGTCGCTGAATGGCAACGGCGGTGCCCTCGTCGAGCATTTTCCCGATCACTACACCTATTCGTCGCAATACGCGGGCAGAGGCGGCAGCGAAGGCCGCCTGACGCTCGACGCGCAGTACCGGCTCGACTTCTGGGGTAAGCGTCGCGAAGCGAAGGCCGCGGCCCAGGAGCGGCTGCGCGCCGCGCAAGCCGAGCAGGCCGACGCGCGCCTGCTGTTACAGACGGCGATCGTCGAAGCTTACGTCGGCCTCGATATCGCCTATAAGGTGCGCGACATCGCGACAAACGCCCTATCGCGCCGCCACGGCGTGGTCGATCTGCTGAAGCTGCGCGCGAAATCGGGGCTCGCCACCGACATCGACGCCGTACAGGCACGCGAAGCCATCACCGAGACGCGCAGCGAGATTCAGCGGCTCACCGGCGAAATCGCGCGGCGCCGCAATCAGCTTGCCGCGCTCGCGGGCGAAGGCCCGGCGTTCGGCGAACAGCTCGCACGGCCTGCACTCGCGAACTTGGCCGACCCCGCACCGCTTTCGCCGATCCCGGCCACACTGCTCGGCTACCGGCCGGATCTCACCGTCGCGCGCGCGAACGTGGAGGCTGCGATGCATGAAATCGGCGTCGCGAAGGCTGCGTTTTATCCCGACATCGACCTGATGGCGTTCGCGGGCTTCAAGAGCCTCGACGTCGGCCAACTATTGCGCCCGGGCAGCACGGCCCTCGGTTTCGGCCCGGCAATCACGCTGCCGATTTTCGAAGGCGGCTTGCTGCAAAGCAACCTGAAGCGCCGCACGGCCCAGTACGACGCAGCCGTGAGCATTTACAACCAGACCGTTGCGACAGCGCTTTCGCAAGTAGCCGACGGCATCGTGACGCTGCGCGCCGAGCATGCGCGCAAGCTCGATGCCGACGAAGCGCTCGCGCATTGGCAGCGCGTGGTCGGACTGCAACAGGAGCGCGAACGGCAAGGCCTCTCGAGCAAGCTCGACCGCATCGCGACCGAGACGGCGCTGCTGCTCTCCGAGCGCCGCGTGGCCGAGCAGGATGCGCGCATCGCGCTTGCGCAGACTGCGTTGATTCGCGCGCTCGGCGGTGCCTGGAGCCCGTCCCGCCCCCATTCCGACCATACGACCACATCGATCGACCATGAGTGATACCACCCAAGCCCAAACAGTTGAACAGCGCACCGTCCAGCGCAAAAAGCGCCTGACCGTCATCGCCGTGGCCGTCCTGATCGCAGGCGGAGCATGGTTCGCATGGGATGCGCTGTCGAACGGCGCCGCGCGCACGACCGACGACGCGTATGTCGGCGGCCGCGTCGTACAAATCACGCCGCAGGTAAGCGGCACGGTAACGCGCATCCTCGCCGACAACACCGATCGCGTCACGGCGGGCGCACCACTCGTCGAGATCGATTCGGCCGATGCGCGCATCGAGCTGAGTGCCGCCGAAGCGCAGCTCGCCCAGGCAGTGCGCGCCGTGCGCGGCATGTACGCAGCTGACGCACGCTACGATGCGGACGTGAAACTGCGCCGTGCCGAACTCGACAAAGCACAAGCCGACCTTGCCGCAAGGCGGGCGATCGCATCGGCCGGCGCGGTGACGGGCGAAGACGTGCGGCATGCCGAAGTCGCCGTGCGCGCCGCGCAAGCAGCGCTCGACTCGGCTCAGCAACAGCTCGTGCAGGCGCGCGCGCAAATCGACGGCTCGACGATCGAATCGCACCCCGCCGTGCAATCCGCCGCGCAACGCGTGCGCGCCGCCGAACTCGCCCTGGCTCGCAGTGTCGTGCTCGCACCTGTCTCGGGCATGGTTGCGCAGCGTGCCGTGCAGTTGGGCAAACGCATTGCGCCCGGCGACAAGCTGATGTCGGTCGTACCGCTCAACCATCTATGGGTGGACGCGAACTTCAAGGAAGTGCAGCTCAAGGGCGTATGCCCAGGCCAGAAAGCAACCATCACGGCTGACATCTACGGCAAATCGGTCAAATATCATGGCGTCGTCGCCGATATCGAGGCCGGCACCGGAGCAAGCTTCGCACTGCTGCCCGCGCAAAACGCAACCGGCAACTGGATCAAGGTCGTCCAGCGCGTACCCGTGCGCGTGTTGATCGATCCGAAGGATCTGGCCGCGCATCCGTTGCGCATCGGCATGTCGGTCGAGGCAGAAGTGATCGCCGACAAATGCGACCCCGCGGCGGCCGCAGCGCGTCACCCGCAAGTCGACGATGCAGCAGCGATTTACGCGGCGCAGCAGGCGCAAGCCGAAGTGCGCGTGCGCGAGATCATCGCCGCAAACATGGGGGCGAAGTGATGTCGGCCGCCGCTCAACCGGCCGCGGCCGGGCCGGCCGCCAAGCAGTCCATTGCGCCGCTATCGGGTTCGACACTGATCCTTGCCACGCTCGCGCTCGGCCTCGCCTCGTTCATGGCCGTTGTCGACATCACGATCGCAAACGTATCGGTGCCGACGATTTCCGGCAATGTCGGCGTAAGCTCGGACGAAGGCGAATGGATCATCACGTCGTTCGCGATCGCGAACGCTGTCTGCATTCCGCTGACAGGCTGGCTCGGCCGGCGCTTCGGTCAAGTGAAGCTGTTCGTGGCGTCGCTCGCCGCGTTCACGCTCGCCTCGGTGCTCTGCGGCCTTGCTCCGACGTTCGAGACACTGCTCGCCGCGCGCGTGCTGCAAGGCGCGGTATCGGGGCCGATCGTGCCGCTTTCTCAGGCCTTGCTCGTGGCCGTCTTCCCGCGTGATAAGCAAGCGCTCGCTGTTGCGATGTGGGCGATGACGAATATGGCCGGCCCCGTGGTCGGTCCCATGCTCGGCGGCTGGATCACTGATGAATACAGTTGGCCGTGGATCTTCCTCGTCAACGCGCCGGTCGGCATCTTCGTAATCGCAACAATCACGATGTTGCTGCGCGGGCATGACACGCCGACCGTCAAACTACCGGTCGACATCATCGGTCTGCTCTTGATCGCGATTGGAATTGGCTGCCTGCAAGTGACGCTGGATCGCGGCCGCACGCTCGACTGGTTTGCATCGCCCTTTATCTGCGCAACGGCCATCGCAGCCGTTCTGGGCCTCGTGGTCCTTGTAATCTGGGAGCTTGGCGATCCGCATCCGATCATCGATCTGCGGCTGTTCAAGCACCGAAACTTCGCCGTCGGCACGATCGCCGTCGCAGCCGGCTTCGGGCTGTACTTCGCCGCGCTCGTGCTCGTGCCGCTGTGGCTACAAACCAATCTCGGCTACAGCTCGACTTGGGCCGGCCTGGTCACCGCACCGATGGGCGTCTTCGGAATCCTGCTTGCGCCGTTTCTAGGCAAGTGGGTAAGGCGCGTCGATGCGCGGTTCTTCGCGAGCCTTGCCTTCATCGCATGGGCGGGCGTGGCCTGGTGGCGTTCGACCATGACGACTGACGTCGACGCCGGAACGGTTGCGCTGCTGTGCTTGGCGCAAGGCATCGGGATCGGCTTCTTTTTGACCCCGCTTGTCAGCTTGTCGCTCGTCGGCGTGCCGCCGGAGAAGATCGCAGCAGCCTCGGGGCTGCAAACGGCGATCCGGATGATGTCGGGCAGCCTCATCGCATCGCTCGCGCAAACCTTCTGGGATCAGCGTGCACGCTTTCACCAAACCTACCTCGTGCGCACGCTCAACGCCCTCAACGATCAGACGGCCGCAAACGTGGCGGAATTGAAACGCGGCGGCTTCAGCGAGGATCAGGCGTGGGGCGTGATCAACCGTCAACTCGATTTGCAGGCCCACATGTTGTCACTCAACGATTTTTTCTATTTTTCGACGTTTGCCTTCCTCGCTGCGCTCGCGATCGTTTGGCTCGCGCGCATGCCGAAAAAAACCGCCTGAATTTACGATCTCACTAGCCTCCCATGAACGCCTTCACGTCTTTCAAGCAAAAAAACCGCACGCTCGTACCCGTCGAGGTTGTGCAAATTCGTGACGTCACTCCGTGTATGCGTCGCATTTCTATCATCGGCGAAGGGTTGCGCACGATGGAAGTCTATCTGCCCGCGCAATGGGTGAAGCTGTTCGTGCCGACCGACCACGACGGCAAGATCGGCCGCGCATACACGATCCGCGATTTCGATGCCACTGCCGGCCGGATGGATATCGATCTCGTTCTGCACGGCGACGAAGGGCCCGCGACGAGATGGGCGGTTAATGCGCGGCTCGGCGAGACGATCGAGGTGGCGGGTCCGCGCGGCGGTTACGAAATCGATGCGCATGCAATGCATTTCACGTTGATCGCCGATGCCACCGCGTTGCCGGCAGCCGCCTCGATCCTGTCGCGGCTGCCCACATCGTCCAGCGTGCGTATCATCATCGAGGTCAACGACGCACGCGAGGAGCAGATGCTGAAGTGCCGCGCACCCGTGACAGCTCATTGGCTCCATTCGGGGCGCCAAGCGCCGGGCACAAGCGGGCAAATCGCAGCATTCGTGCGCACACTTGCGCTCGACCCGATCGAGCACCGCGTTTGGGTAGCCGGTGAATCGTCGATGGTACGAGACGTGCGCGACCATCTGATGAAAGACCGGGCATTTGCGCGCGGCGCAATACGCTCGCAGGGCTATTGGAAATTAGGCGAGGCCGATCATCGCGACCGAGATTGATCGCTCGGCCGGCTCAAATCAAGTACAAGCGGGGGAGGAACTGCGCGACGATCGCAGCCCCGCCCCACGACGGCAGTACAAATTCTATGCGCCGGCATCGATCGCGAACGCAGCTGGTGGCCCTACTTGCGCAAGCCATCGCCGATAGCAGCGCGCTCCATTTCAAGCTCCAGGCCAATCGGTTTCAGCAAAAGCCGACATCGATATCAGTTCGATCTCGATGCAGACGCGCGCACCCCACAGCCGGTGTACACCAGCAATCTTCCAATACAAAAAGCAGCAACGGGCAACGCAGCCGATTTGATTATTCAGGAGTCCGGCCATGAAGCCGGTACTGTTCACAAAGAGACGAATTCCCGATACCTGGTAACGGGTTGAACGTCATCTCATGCATAGTGAATTTTCGTTGTTTTTATCTAAAAAACAGGGAAATATCATATTCGAAAATAGATAAATCCAAAAAAAACGATATGCATGAGCTGGGCCAAATACCCTTGAGTATCGAATGCCGATCACAAAATGCGAGTAGCGGGTGTTGCCAAACGGACGATAGCGTCATGAATGTCGGCTGTTTAGTGCGGATACGGAACATCGCTCCCTTCATTCGTCATCAATCATTTCCTTCGTCAACGCGTACGAACCATATAGACAGGGCAAACACGGCCACTGTGCCGCGATCATCACGTTTTCTCAAAATGCGAGTTGCTCAATCTGCTTTGCATAAATACACTGCAATTCGTCGAACATAATATTTCTTACCAAGCAATCGTCACTGAATCGAGATCATCGGCACAAGACCGCGGACTCGATGCAGGCAGTGTCAGTCATGTGCTGCGCGCCGTTGCTATTTCCATGCAAGTCGTTCATTGCGCCTTTCATTCGGCGCGGCTTCGTCACGACTGTATATGGTTGACGAAACATTCATTCGAGGAGGAGTGCTTGAAAAACGATTCGATTTGCCTGCCGGGTTCCGACGCACAGGCAAGCGACATCGTCATATACACAGGCGACGAATATCTCGTGAGCCTGAATGACGATCGCGAAGTCTGGCTCAATGGCGAGCGCGTCAAGAACGTGGCTCATCATCCGGCGTTCAGAAACTCGGCCAGGATGATCGCTCGCTTTTACGATGCGATTCACGACGAATCCCGCCGTGAAATTCTGACGATTCCGATGGACGACGGAAGTGGCTTTCGCTGTCACCGGTTCTTCCAGGCGCCGCGTTCGGCCGAGGAACAATTGGCCGCACGTGATGCAATTGCCGAAACCGCACGCCTCAATTACGGTTGGATGGGGCGCACGCCCGATTTCAAGGCCGCGTGGATCGGCACGTTCGGCGCAAACCGCGAACTCTACGGCGAATTTCAACACAACGCCCAGCGCTGGTATGACCTTACGCGCAAGCGCCTGCCGTTCATCAACCATGCCGTGGTGAATCCGCCGGTCGACCGGCACAAAGACCCGAATCACTCCGATGTCTTCGTGCACGTGGACGAGGAAACCGATGGCGGCCTCATCATCAGCGGCGCCAAAGTCGTCGCAACAGGCGCGGCGCTCACGCACTACACGTTCGTCGCACACTACAACGTCGTCTATCGCGACAAGAAATTCTCGCCTGTGTTCATGGTCCCGACGAATGCGAAGGGCGTGAAGCTGATTTGTCGCCAGTCGTATGAACTCAATGCATCGCGCACGGGTACGCCGTTCGATCACCCGCTATCGAGCCGCATGGACGAGAACGACTCGATCCTCGTCTTCGATCGAGTATTCGTGCCGTGGGAAGACGTATTCATGTATGGTGTCGAGCAATCGAACCGCTTCGTCGAGCATTCCGGCTTCTTCGGCCGCACGCTGATGCACGGCTGTACGCGTCTTGCGGTCAAGTTCGATTTCATATGCGGCCTGTTCATCAAGGCGGTTGAAATGACCGGTACCAGCCAATTCCAAGGCGTGCAAGGCGCGGTTGGCGAAGCCATCGCACTGCGCCACATGCTCTGGGGCTTGTCCGATTCGATGGCCTGGCGCGTGGAGCCGTGGAAAGGCGACTTCGTGCTTCCCGACACGGAATCGGCGCTCGCTTATCGGGCGCTCGCGGCAGACTCATATAGCCGATTGATCAATCTGATCCGCAAGACTGTGGCGAGTTCGCTCATCTATCTGCCTGCGCACGCGGACGATTTCCGTCAGGCCGATGAACGTTCGTATCTCGATCGCTACGTGCGCGGCGCCGACGGCGTCGATGCCGTCGAGCGTGTGAAACTGATGAAACTGCTATGGGATGCGACCGGCTCCGAATTCGCGTCGCGGCACGAACTCTATGAAATCAACTATTCGGGCAGCTACGAAAAAAGTCGTCTCGACACGTTGAACGTGGCGCGCGGCAGCGGACGCACTGAAAAGATGACCGCGTTCGTCGATCAGTGCCTCAACGAATACGATCTCGACGGATGGCGAGCCTTCGATCTGCGCCACGCAACAGCCACCGGCTGATCGAGACTCTGTTTATCTTCTCGAACGTGTGCGCGGCGCAATGTCGTACGCACGTCAACAATCGGCACGTGATGCCGCCGATCGGAATATGAGGAATTGGGCCGTGCACGATAGAGAACGGGAAGTCGCTGTCGTAACAGGTGCCGCAAGCGGTATCGGAGCCGCGAGCGTGCGCGCTTTGGACCGCCAAGGATACGACGTGGCCTGCATCGATCGCGATCGAGCCGCACTCGACAATTTACTCGGCGATATCGGGGGGCGTCATCGATCGTTTTGCGTCGACGTCTGCGACGAAAGCGCGATCGTCGATGCATTCGCGCAAATCATGCGTTGGCGCGGACGCATCGATGCGCTCGCCACGTGTGCGGGCGTTGTCGATACGACGGAATGGTCGAAGCTGTCGACGGAACGATTCGTCACCGTGATGAACGTCAACGTGCTCGGCACGTTTCTCGCCATCCGCGAGGCAGCGGCATCTATGCAAGCCGGCTCGCGTATCTGCACCGTATCTAGCGTCGCGGGCATTCGCGGTGGCGGCCTCGCCGGTACTGTCGCCTATGCGGCAAGCAAGGGCGGCGTGATTTCGATGACGAAGACACTCGCACGCGAGCTGGGGCCGCTCGGCATCACCGTCAATTGCATCGCGCCGGCTGTAATTCGCACGCCGATGCTCGATCGGACCGCGAAAACGGCCGGACAAATCAAACGTTTTCGCGGCATGACGGCGCTGCACCGTGAAGGCAGCGCGTCCGAAGCCGCGGAGGCTGTCACATGGTTCCTCTCAAAGCATTCGTCGTTCGTCACCGGCACGACGCTGCCCGTCGACGGCGGGCTCACGATGCTTTGAAATCCTATGTATGGTTCGCATGTCTTCCATTCCGGAGCATAGATGGCTATTTCCACTGATAATCCCTTTTCGCTGATGCGCACGTGGTACTTCGTCGCGGGTGCGGATCAGCAAGCGCTTCGGGATGCCGGCATAACCGGCGCCGATGTCGTGATTCAAGAACTCGAGGATTTCACACCGAACGATCTGCGCGCTGCCGCACGCGGTTACGCCCGCGATGCGATGGAGCGTTGGCGGCGGCAAGGCGCGATACCGGGCGTGCGAATCAATCCGTTCACCACCTGCGGGCTCGAGGATCTCGAGAGCGTAATGCCAGCGTTACCGGCCGTCGTCATGATGTCGAAGGTCGAGACGACGGAACAGGTCGAATCGCTCGATGCCGAAATCGGCAAATGGGAACACCGCCTCGGCATTCCGATCGGCTCAACGGCAATCGTGCCGAATATCGAAAGCGCGCTCGGTATCGTCAATGCAATCCCGATCGCGCACGCAAGCGCCCGCGTGCATGCGATGCTCGTCGGCACCGAAGATATGGTCGTCGATCTCGGCGCAGATCGTTCCCGAGAAGGCACGGAATTGTTTCATCCGCGCGCGCGCTTCCTACTCGAATGCGCGGCGGCCGGCGTACTCGCGATCGATTCGCCTTATACATTCTCGGACGAAGCGGGCGCCAGCGCCGACATGCTCTGGGCACGCTCGATCGGATACAACTCGAAGGCCGTGGTGAACGCGCATCTCGTCTCGCTGACGAACCGCGGATTCACGCCATCGGACGAAAAAATTTCGCTCGCCCGTCGACAGATTGAAGCGTTCGAGACATCGCTAAGTGCGGGCATGGTGCGTGCGGAAGTGGACGGACTCGTCGTCGAGCGGCCGAGCTATGCGTCGGCGCGGCGGTTGGTTGCACGCCACGCGCAGTTGTCGGAGCGCGCCGCATCGCGGGCGATTATGCGCGGTTGACGAAGGGTGCCGGGTATGCGGCACATGCCGCATGTCCAGCGTCGAAGTCGGTTTGGCGGCCGCTCGCGGGCGCGAGCGGCCAAGGCGGAGCGAGCGTGAATCAGCTCGCTTCGGCGCGCAACTGCCCAGCGGCCGTCATCGCATCCTGGCGCCGATCGCCGAGAAACGGGTGCACGGTGTCGCCGGCGCGATCAACCGGAGTGTACCTAAGAAACCCGAGGATGATGCGCACGATCGAACGTTCGATCTCATCGGACGCGAATTGCCACGGAGGATCGATCACAGCCGCATGCACTAGCGATTGCGCGACCTGAAGCAAGGTCCATGCGGCAAGATCGAAATCGATGGCGGCAATCTCGTGCTGGTGTTTTTCGAGCAGCGTGCGCAAACAGCACAGGATTTGAGTGTCGGCAGGACTGTCTGCGATCGGCGTGTCGAAGAAGCGGAATTCCTGTTCAAGCACCTGATGCAACGCAGGAGCGCTCTCGTGTTCCGCCATCATCGCACGCACGATGGCTTCAATGCTGTGCTCAAGATCACTCGATCGAGCAGCAACACATTGCTCGATCGCATTGCGCATCTGAATGGCATGCCGCTCGTGCAACGCGGCAACCAGCGAACTCTTATTCGGAAAATATTGGTAGACCGAACCAACGCTCACGCCGGCGCGTTCGGCCACCATATTCGTCGTCATACAGGCATAGCCGCGTTCGGCTAAAAGCTGGGCGGTCGCCTCGAGAATCAGTTCGACCGTCTGCGCGGATCTTGCCTGCCTCGGGCGCTTGCGCGGTTGAGGAAATTCTCTCATGAAGATGCTCCTGACAAAATGCACCCGCTAATTAAAGCGAGAAAGGACTCCAAACCCATTTGGTGACCTGCATCACGGATTTGCGTTGACGGATCGTGAGCGGCCTCGATTCCCGAATAGAAAAACCGTCAAATATGCGATAAAAATATCGTCATTTTATAGTTCGCAATAGCGTCAATTTTATGTAGTTATGTCAGTTACGCGCCCGGCTCTCGGCACACGAGCATGATCTGTAGCTGATCATATTGTAGCGCAAAGAGACGGTCGGTCCATTGATAAAAAATTAAGCCACCGATCCAATATTTTGCGTGTATCTCCGATGTTATCCATGCTCATAAAAGTCGGCGTATCGCACCGTCTTATAATTTGTATGACAATATTAAATTAATAAAACCGCCAAAATCAAATGCGAGCAAAAATTTCGATCAATGCTTTTCCGGAGCAGCATAAACCTTTGTGCGAACACACGGCGCATGTTCAGGCCATCGCTGATAAACACCTGCCAACACACACGACGGCCAACGGAATATTCATAACTATCTGAAACACAACACGGATTTCGAAGGATCGGCGTGATGCGGAGCATACCTAACGATTGCCCGAGGCGGAATGAGGCAATAGAAATTCACACGCGGCAAATGCGAGTTGCTGACAGCATGCCAACTCCATACCATGCGCGACAGGTGCATCGTATATTTTAAGCACCACTCGCAATCACGCCCGATTCAAAAATGGGTCCGCGTGAATTTCTCATCAAATATCAATACGAGACAACCATGAGCGAAACCGGCTATACGACACATATCGAGGTTAAATATCGGGATACGGACTCGATGGGTCATGTCAGCAGTCCTGTGTACTACGATTATTTGCAGCACGCCTACTTGAGCTATATGTTCGATTTGCTCAAGTTGCCTCGCAACCAAAAGCTTCCACACATCATGGTCAAGACTTCTTGCGAATACGTGCAGCCGGCATTCTTCGGCGATGCATTGTCGATCGAGAGTCGCGTGATCAAGTTCGGTACAAAAAGCTTCGAAATGGAGCATCTGATGCGCCGCGACGACGAACAGAACTCGATCGTTGCAAGGGGATCATCGACGCACGTGATGTTCGATTACGAAAAAAACTGTACCACCGTCATTCCTGAAGACTTCAAGAATCAGGTTCAGTCTTATCAGACACGCTGAACGACCGTAGCCTGCGGTGCGGCGATGCTAATCAAACGGGAGCAAAGAGGAGCATATGCATTTCAATTGGACGGCTGAGCAATTGGCCATTCGCCACCAGTACGCAGCGATCGGCGGCGAAATCGCCCGCGCAGCGGCCGAGCGAGCGGAAGGATTCGACTATGACGGCTGGAACAGATTGCGCGACGAAGGACTCTGGCGTTTGATCGTGCCGGCAGACTATCCCGCCAGCAACGAGAACTGGTGGAATTTCACGGCGGCACTGGAAGGCTTGTCGTCGGCGATCGTCACGCCGGAACTGTTGCTGTCGGTAATCGCGCAAGCCGGCATGGTGCGCGCGCTCGCACGGCATGGCACACCGGATCAGCAAAGCCGCTATCTCGATGCAATCCTGCGCGGAGAAGTCAGCGCAACAGGCATCGCGGAGTTGACCACTGGCACCGACGTGCGCAGCATCAACACTTCGCTGACAGAGGTTGGCGGCGAGTATCGCCTGAACGGCAACAAGTTCAACATCGCACATGCACCGATCATGGACTTCGCGTTGATCGTCTGCCGCGCGGGCGACGCGGATACGAACAACATCACGCTGGTACTGCTCGACAAAGGCGCGCCGGGCTTCACGCCGGGCCGCATCGACGACAAGCTCGGCAATCGCAATCTACCCACCGGCGCGCTGCATTTCGAAGACGTCCCAGTGCGCAAGTCGCAGGTGTTGGGCATACCCGGCCGCGGGCTCGGCACATTGATCGACATCATCTCGCTGGGACGCTTGTATTACGGTCTCGTCGCCGCGCATTTAGCCGAGCCCGCGCTGCGCGACGCGCAACAGTACGCCGCGCATCGTGACAGCTTCAAGAGCACGATCGACCAACACCAGTACGTGCAAAAGCGCATCGTCGATATCCGTATCGGCATGGAACGCTCGCGCTGGCTCGCGTATGGAGCGCTTTCGCAATTGCTGGACGGACATCGCGAAGCGCTGCTGTCGTGCTCGATCGCGAAGCTCGTCGGCGCGGAGGATCTGATCAACGCCGCGACAAGTCTCGTCAAGCTCTACGGCAGCCTCGGCTATCACAACGGCAAGGTCACCGAACTGATGAAAAACGCGCTGGGTTTCGCCAGCGTCGGCGGCACAGAGGAAATGCATCGCAAGAATATTTTCAACCAGATGCAGCGTCTGGCCGCGTGATCCGATGTTTGTGAGCGGCGGCAGGTACGCCGCCGCTCATATCGATCACGCGTCGAACTTCAGGAGCAGAACATGTCTCTAGCGCTCAGAGATCGAGAAGCGGTAACCGCGACGAAAATCGTCAAGCCCGCCATGCTGAAAGAAATCTTGCCGCGTGGCACACGCCAGCGCCAATGCGTAATCGAATCGCGACGTGCAATAGCGGAAATCCTGCACGGCGCAAGCGATCGGCTGCTCGCGATCGTCGGCCCTTGTTCGGTGCACGATCCGCACGCTGCGCTCGAATTCGCCGAGCATCTCGTCGACGAGCGGCGGCAGTTGGCCGACGACATCGAGCTTGTGATGCGCGTCTACTTCGAGAAGCCTCGCACCACGATCGGCTGGAAAGGGCTCATTAACGATCCGTTGCTCGACGGCAGCTTCGAGATCGAACGAGGGTTGCAAACGGCGCGCCAACTCATGCTAGACATCACCGGCATGGGGTTGCCGATCGCAGTCGAGTTCCTCGATTTGACCACGCCTGCCTACTTGTCGGATCTCGTCAGCTGGGGCGCCATCGGCGCGCGCACCACGCAGTCTCAGGTACACCGCGAGCTCGTATCGGGCCTGCCATGTCCGGTCGGCTTCAAGAACAGCACTGAAGGCAGCGTGCAAGTACCGATCGATGCGATCCGCGCCGCCAATCAACCGCATCGCTTCCTTGCAGTCGACAGCGACGGTGAGCTGGCAAAGGTGACGAGCGCGGGCAATCGCGATTGCCATCTCGTGCTGCGCGGCGGCAAGCAGCCCAACTACGACGCATGCAGCATCGATACGGCCGTGAGCGCTCTGAAGGCTGCCGGCTTGCTCGCCCGTGTCGTCGTCGACGCGAGTCACGGCAACAGCGGCAAACGTCACGAAAATCAATTGCTCGTTTGCGACAGTCTCGCCGCGCAGCTTGGCTTCGGCGACGACCGAATCGCAGGGGTGATGATCGAATCCAATCTCGTCGAAGGACGTCAGGACGTCGAACCAGGCAAGCCGCTCGTCTACGGCCAAAGCATCACGGATAGCTGCATTGGCTGGAGCGACACCGTGCATTGCCTCGACAAGCTCGCACATGCCGTTCGCGAGCGACGCCTCGTGCGCATGCTCGAAGACGCTGCGTCGGTCGTCCGGTTCGCGGCGGCATGAACGGCAGACCCGAACACGGACGTCATACGCGCGCCGCATCGCATCCGTGCGGCCTTGTCCGGCCGCGGACGAGGCCATTGATGCGGCGTGCTTTCACCGAACGGAGCGCGAAATGACCGACCTATCCATTGGGCGCGCGCCGACGCCGAACGACGAGATCGCTCGGCATCGCACCGCCATCATGTCCATTGATGAACGATTGATCGCATTGCTGAACGAACGGCTCGATCACGCACAAGCGATCGGCCATGCAAAGCGCTCGATGGGCGAGCGCGTGCACCAGCCTGTGCGCGAACAGGAAATCCTGGCCTCGCTCGACGAGTGCAGCTCGGGGCCGCTTGCGCATTCACACGTGCGCGCGATCTGGACCGAGATCTTTCGCATTAGCCGCACGTTGCAGGAAGGGCCGACGGTTGCGTTTCTCGGGCCGGCCGGCACCTATACCGAAGACGCGATGCACACGCATTTCGGTCATAGCGTGCAAGCGCTGCCGTGCGACAGTGTCGATGCTGTGTTTTACGCGATCGACGCAGGCTCGGCCCGCTATGGTGTGGTTCCGATCGAGAATTCCACCGAAGGGACCATCATGCGCACGCTCGATCTCGTATTCGACAAATCGATGCAGATATTCGCCGAGGTCGCGCTGCCGATCTCGCATTGCCTGATGTCGGCCGATGGTCGGATGGATGACATTGCGAGCGTCATCGCGCATCCGCAAGCGCTCGGACAATGCCGCCGTTGGCTCGATGCGAATCTGCCGCACGTCGAGCGCACGCTTGCGGCCAGCAATGCGCACGCGGCGCAGTTGGCAAGCACCACGCCGGGCACGGCCGCGATAGCCAGCCGCCGCGCGGCCGCGCGCTATGCGCTGACAGTGCTTGCAGCCGATATTCAAGACGAGCGGCTCAACAGCACGCGGTTTTCGATCATAGGCAAGCAAGCTGCTGCGCCACGCGACGACGAGCGCACACTCATCGCCGTTGAGCTTGAAAACGACACAGGCGCGCTCTTGCGCTGTCTCACTCCGTTCGCGGCGCGTTGCATCGCCATCACTCGCATCGATTCCCGGCCGCTCAAAAGCGAACTTTGGGCTTACCGGTTTTTCATCGAAATCGGCTGCTGCCGACATCACCCCGACCTGCTCGACGCGTTGCACGAGCTACGTACCGTCGTCACGTCGCTGCGCGTGCTGGGCGCATATGCGGCGACGGCCAGATCCGGCGAACAGCACGCGCAACACGGAATCAAAATCCCTGTGGCGCTGCACGCAATCAATCAGGATTCCTCTCATGCAAACTGAATTTGAACGGACCGCGCGACGCGTGAACGCGATCTTCACTGGCTATGACACGCGTGCGATCGTCATGCTGCGCGCCTGCCCGGCCTTGTTGCGCGACAAGGATGCGTTGCGATGGTTCGCCCGCGTGCGAGAAAGCTATGCAGACGAACTCGAACTGCTATTGCTCTACTCGCCGCCGAACAGGCCATGCAGCGTAACGGGCGAGCCAGCCGCATTAGGAGCCAGCAGTTGGCCACTACGGCTGGATTCAACAGGCACGGGCGAAATCGTCTGGCCCGCGTCCGATGTGTACTGCCCGCTCGCCGCACAGATCGGACGCATGCGTAACGGCACGCAAGCCGACACAGCAACGGTTTCGACCTGGACGTTATGCGAGCCGCCGCAGGAATCGGACGGCACGGGATCGAGCGCGCCGCCAACCTTTCTCGAAGCGCTCTGTGCGTCGCGCCAGGTCGGTTGGCTGCTGCCGTTCAGGCCGGACGCGAGCGCCGAGCAGTTGGCCGCGGCGGCGCATCTCGACGTCGGTGACTTGTCACGTTCGGTGATTGATTTGAGCGCAATCGAAGCGATGACTAGCGCGACCATTGCAAAACAGGCGCATCGGGCCGTCTGCGAACTTGTGACGAGCGAGCGAGCGCCGTGCGGCATTGCACTGGGGCCAACGGCATCTGCGGGACTTGCGCCGTCAGACGCACACGCATGGCAGGTCGACGCCGTCGAGGCACTGCTCGACGAAATCGCCAATGCAGTGACGACGCGTTGGGTTACGGCATTCACGCGTTCGGCATTCTCATTGCGCTCGCGGCTCTGATTCAAGGACGCGTTCGCGTCAACGAAAACCGCATGCCGGCCAATAAAAATATGATGCCCTCGCCCGGCAACACCAAGCCGATGACAGGCTGGCCGAGCGCGCCGAAACACAAAGGCCACAGCGACGCCCCGACATTCTGCAAAATCGTTCGCAAACCGATCACCCGCCCGACATCCCGTTGCGCCGCGACGTCATGAACCAGCGCGAGAAGATTCGGCTGCGCCATACCGAGCGCAAGCCCTAAAAATACGGCGAGCACGCACATCGCCACGAAACTCGTGTGCCACGGATAAGCAGCAAAGCACATACACGGCTTCCCGATACGCAATATCGGTATCGTTTGCGACCATACCGAAGAAATCGATTTAATAAAAAATTCATCAACAATCCGAAAAAATCAACCCTCCTTTCTTTCCATGAAAGGATTCATACCCATTATCGAATGCATCTGCTGAGCGATGCTGGAGACTGTCTGGTCGAATTAACTCGGAAAGCGGGCAGCGCTTCACTGGAGCGCGAACGATACGCGGTCGATCGAAACCGCTGCGAATTCGGTTCGGCGACCACGGTTTCCGAATGTCGGTTAGCCCCAAACCGGCCGCACGGCTACGGTCTTGTGCGACTGCCGATGTGAGCCTGGCAAAAAAATGGGCAGCTGCCCCGGCGCTGGCCGGCAGCAGCTGCCCATGTGCGGCTCATGCAGAACCGCTGTGCGACGCAACAATATCGCTCAACGCGACATCATGTTCATACTGACGTTATGCATGACCCACATCGAGCCAACGATCAGGATTCCTACGGTCACCACCGTATAACTGAACGCCACCACATTCCAGCGCTGGCTCGACGACGCATTCATATGCAGAAAATAAATCAAATGAACGACGATCTGCACGAACGCAAGCGCCGCAAGCGCGACAATCGATTCGCGTGGCGGCAGCGCACCGCTCAGCACGAGCCCGAACGATGCGGCCGTCAATACAATCGATAGAATAAATCCGGTGATATAACCGCCCACGGTACCGTGCGCTTCGCCGTCGTGAGAAAGATGCGAATCAGCCATTTAGATCACGCTCGCGAGATAAACGAAGGTAAAGACGCAAATCCAGACGATGTCGAGGAAGTGCCAGAACAGGCTCAAGCAGGTAAGCCGGCGGATATCCCGCTCGGTCAACGCTGGGCGGCGCAGCGCCTGAAATGCGAGCACGGCCATCCACAGCAAGCCGGTGGCAACGTGCAGGCCGTGCGTGCCGACCAGCGTGAAGAACGACGACAGGAACGCGCTGCGCTGCGGCCCCGCGCCTTGTCCAATCAGATGCGAGAATTCGCGCAGCTCCAGCACGAGAAACCCCGCACCGAGCAAGAACGTGATGGCCAGCCAACCGAACAGCGCACCGCGTCGTCCACGTTGCGCACCGATCATCGCCAACCCGTATGTGATGCTGCTGACGAGCAGTAGCGCTGTCTCCACCGCCACGCCGGGAATGTCGAACAAATCGGCCGCGCTCGGGCCGCCCGCATACTGCCGGCCGAGCACCGCAAACACCGCGAACAGCGCGGCAAAGATCACGCAATCCGTCATCAGATACAGCCAGAAGCCGAATACAGAATGAGACGGCGGATGATCGTGGTCGTGCGCATTGGCGTGCTCTGCCGCGCTCAAGGATAGATATGCCATCAGTTGGTCTCCAGTTCGACGTTCACCGGCCGCATCTTGCGTGCACCGCCCAACGCCTCGATCTCGCGCACCTCGTCGGCCGGAATGTAATAGCCTTCGTTATCGTTCGAGCTATAGACGATCACCGTTGCGACGACGCCGGCTAGACCGGCAATCACGAGCCACCAGATGTGCCACACCGCGGCAAAACCGAGCACCAAGCTGAACAACCCGACGAACAAGCCAGCACTCGTATTCGACGGCATATGGATGTCGCGATATTCCGATTGCTTGCCGATACCGAGGCCGCGCTCCTTGCGATACGCATATTCGTCGAGTTCGTGCACGACCGGAATCGTCGCGAAATTGTAGGCCGGCGGCGGCGACGACATCGCCCATTCGAGCGTGCGGCCATCCCATGGGTCGCCCGTCAAATCGCGGTTCTCCGGCAGATGACGATCGCGGATACTGACGACGAGTTGCAGCAACTGGCACGCGATGCCGATCGCGATCAGCACGGCGCCCGCCGCCGCGACGATCAGCCAAGGATGCCAAGCGGGATTGTCGTAATGGTTCAGGCGGCGCGTCATGCCCATGAAGCCGAGTACGTAGAGCGGCACGAACGCAACATAGAAGCCGACCTGCCAGAACCAGAACGACGCTTTGCCAAGCTTTTCGTTCAGCTTGAAGCCGAACACTTTCGGGAACCAGTAGTTAAAGCCCGCGAGATAGCCGAACAGCACGCCGCCGATGATCACGTTATGAAAGTGCGCAATCAGGAACAGGCTGTTGTGCAGCACGAAGTCCGCACCTGGAATCGCCATCATCACGCCTGTCATCCCACCGAGCGTGAACGTCACCATGAAACCGATCGTCCAGAGAATCGGCGTCGAGAATTCAAGCCGGCCGCGATAGATCGTAAACAGCCAGTTGAATACCTTCACGCCGGTCGGAATTGCAATGATCATCGTCATGATCCCGAAGAACGCGTTGACGTTCGCGCCCGAGCCCATCGTGAAGAAATGATGCAGCCACACGAGAAACGACAGCACCATGATCGCGCAGCTCGCGTAGACCATCGTCTTGTAGCCGAACAACGGTTTTTTCGCGTAAGTCGCAACGACCTCCGAGAAGATTCCGAACGCAGGCAGGATCAGGATGTACACCTCGGGGTGTCCCCAAGCCCAAATCAGGTTCAGGTACAGCATGGCGTTGCCGCCGGCATCGTTCGTAAAAAAGTGCATGCCGAGATAGCGGTCGAGGCCGAGCAGCGCAAGTGTCGCCGTCAAGATCGGGAACGATGCCATGATCAGCACGTTCGTGCACAACGCCGTCCATGTGAACACCGGCATCTTCATCAGCGACATACCGGGTGCGCGCATCTTCAGGATCGTTACGAAAAAATTGACGCCCGTCAGCAACGTCCCGACGCCGGATATCTGCAACGCCCACAAATAGTAGTCGACACCCACGCCCGGACTGAACTGTAGTTCGGATAACGGAGGATAGGCGAGCCAGCCCGTTTGCGCGAATTCCCCGACGACAAGCGAGATGTTGATCAGGATCGCGCCGACCGCCGTCAGCCAAAAGCTCAACGAATTGATGAACGGAAACGCGACATCGCGCGCACCGATCTGCAGCGGCACGATGATGTTCATCAGACCGACCATGAACGCCATCGCCATGAAGAAGATCATGATGACGCCATGCGCGGTGAAGATCTGGTCATAGTGATGCGGCGGCAGATAGCCAGGCGCATGATACGCGAGCGCAAGCTGCATGCGCATCATGATCGCGTCGGCGAAGCCGCGCAACAGCATGATCAGCGCGACGATGATATACATCACACCGAGTTTCTTGTGATCGACCGTGGTCAGCCATTCGGTCCACAGCCATTTCCAGCGGCCGGTCACCGTCAGCGTGCCGAGTATGCCCAGCACGACCAAGCCCATGAAGGCGCCCGCGCTCATGATGATCGGCTGATCGAACGGGATCGCCGAAAGTGTCAGTTTGCCGAACATGCGTTACCCCTTCGTTCCGCAAGCCGCATCCTTCAAATCGAGGACGTGACCGTTGTTGTACTTCGCGATGATGTTGTTAAACAGCCGCACGTCCACTGTCGAGTAGTAGCGCACCGGCTCCTTCTCGCTCGGTTGCGCGAGTTGACTGTATGCCGTCATGTCCAGATGGTTCGACGACGCGCGCACCTTGGCAACCCACGCGTCGAATGCATCCTGCGGTGTCGCGAACGTGCGGAATTTCATGTCGGAAAAGCCCCGGCCGCTGTAATTCGCCGACATCCCGGCGAAATCGCCGGGTGCATCGGCGATTAAATGCAGCCGCGTTTGCATCCCCGCCATCGCATAGACTTGCGTGCCGAGCTGCGGAATGAAGAAAGAATTCATTACCGCATCGGACGTGATCCGCAGATTGATCGGCGCACCAACTGGAACCGCCAACTGGTTGACCGACGCAATGCCGAGATCGGGATAGACGAACAGCCACTTCCAGTCGAGGGCGACGACCTCGACATTGATCGGCTTGACCTGCGATTCGAGCGGCCGGTATGGGTCCAGCTCGTGCGTGGTCTTCCAAGTCAGCACGCCGAGGAACAGAATGATCAGCGTCGGCACCGTCCAGATCACCACTTCAATCGCGGTCGAATGCGCCCACTTCGGCGCATAGGTCGCATTGCGGTTCGATGCGCGATAGCGCCATGCAAAGAACAGCGTCAAGAAAATTACCGGCACCACAACGATCAGCATCGCCCACGTCGACGTTGCAATCAGCGCTTTCTCCGCCGCGCCGACACTGCCCTTCGGATTCAACACGTCGAGATCGCATCCTGAGAGAGCAACGGTCAGCCCGACTCCCAGGAAAAACAATAAGCTTCTAAAAGCCTTTCTTTTCATCACATTTGCCTAATTGATGCATAGATACTCCGAATGCGCGAGCGCACGTCCGATGCTCGGAATTGGCCGCATCATACGATGCTCGAACTAGACATGCATCTGCCTTCCGTGAAAATCACCTTTACGAATTCCGAGATGTGACACGTTGACGCATACGTTTTTAAATGCGCGCTCCATCGCTGATTCACGGGTGGCGAAAGCACTTCAGAGCGGCGTCGCGCAACGTTACGTTTACTACGTTGCCGTATGCGGAAATCGCATCCGTCTTCATACAACCGTATGGCACGCCGACGTAGGGCATCACACTCGACACGAAATCTCACAGGACCGTCCGCACGGTCGTACCTGCGACATCGTTTCAGGTGGCGCTTGGTGGAGAGGGAGAGAAAAGAAGGGAGCCGATTACACCCAGGCGGATGCCGACGCGTTGCAATACAATGAGCTTCGCGAAACAGTTCTACGAGGCAACAATTATTTCTATCGGGATAGGTACTATGAAAAGCCGCCTGACCGTATTTGACGAAATACCCTTATCGCTCTCCGAACTTGTTGGCGAAGGATTGTCCGAGTTCAACGCTAGAACTAAAGGTCTGTCAAACCTCAAGAATCTTGCTCTATCTATAGAGGGGGCGGACGGTCATGCTGGTGGGCTGATCGGTCACACCGCGTGGGGATGGCTGTTTATCAAATGACTGTACATAGCAGAAAATGCTCGTGGTCAAGGATACGCCTTTGATTTATTGGAACGTGCCAAGCAAATCGCTATAGAGCGAGGATGCCACGCGGCTTGGATCGACACCTTCAATCTCGATGCCAAGAGAATTTACGAACGGTTCGTGTTCACGGTTTTTGCTGAACTGCCCGGCTTTCCGTTAGGACATACCCGGTACTTTCTCCAGAAACGGTATAGCGAAAAGACTTTCGTTTAAGCCTTTCCACTCACCGGCATTAGAAAAACACTAAACGATCTCAACAAAATTTTTTTTGATTCGCTACTGATGCACCTCGTTGGCATGCGGCATCCGAAAGAAAACACGACGCACCGTGCTTAAAGCCTTGCCGCGAGCCGCGAGCCTTGATCGATCGCGCGCTTCGCATCAAGCTCCGATGCCAACTCCGCGCCGCCGATCAGGTGCACCGGCACGCCCGCGGCCTTCAGCGGCTCATACAGCGAGCGATCCGATTCCTGTCCCGTGCATAGCACGATCGTGTCCACCTCGATCACGGTCCGATCCTTGCGCGCTTCACCAAACGTCACATGCAGCCCCGCATCATCGATCAATTCATAGTTCACGCCGCCGATCATCTCTACGCCCTTCATCTTCAGCGTCGCGCGATGAATCCAGCCGGTCGTCTTGCCCAGCCCCTTGCCGAGCCCGGTTGCCTTGCGTTGTAACAGCGTGACGCGGCGCGCGGGCGGCGACACCCGCGCGCGCGTCACGCCGCCACGCTCGAGCGCGGGATCGGTGACGCCCCATTCGGCCTTCCATGCATCGAGATCGAGCGCCGACGATTCGCCATCCTGAACGAGAAACTCGGATACGTCGAAGCCGATCCCACCTGCGCCCACCACCGCGACACGCTCACCGACCGGTTTGTTACGCGCAAGCACGTCGATATAGGTCAGCACTTTCGGATGATCCTGGCCGGGGATGCGCGGATCGCGCGGCGTCACACCGGTCGCGAGTATGACTTCATCGTATTTCGCGGCAATCAGCTCGGCCGGCGCGATACGTCGATTCAAATGCAACACCACCCCGGTCAATTCGATCTGCCGTCCGAAATAACGCAGTGCCTCGTGGAATTCCTCCTTGCCCGGAATCCGCTTGGCCATGTTGAACTGCCCCCCGATCTCGGCCGCCGCATCGAACAAATCGACGTGATGTCCGCGCTGCGCGAGTACCGTCGCGCATGCCAGGCCCGCCGGCCCGGCACCGATCACCGCGATACGCTTGGCTTTCGCCGCTCGCACATAGTTCAGCTCAGTCTCGTGACAGGCACGCGGATTCAACAAGCACGATGCAACCTTATTCTTGAACGCGTGATCGAGGCACGCCTGATTGCAGCCGATACAGACGTTGATTTCGTCGACGCGCCCTTCGGCCGCCTTTTTCACAAACTCGGCGTCGGCGAGAAACGGCCGGGCCATCGACACCATGTCCGCGCAACCGTCGGCCAGAATCCGCTCGGCGACCTCTGGCCGGTTGATCCGGTTCGTCGTTACGAGCGGAATGCCGACCTCGCCTTTCATTTTTTGCGTCACCCATGCGAACGCGCCACGCGGCACCGACGTCGCGATCGTCGGCACCCGCGCCTCGTGCCAGCCGATCCCGGTGTTGATCAGCGTCGCGCCCGCGCGCTCGATGGCCTTTGCGAGCATCACGACTTCGTCCCAGTTGCTACCGTCCGGAATCAGATCGAGCATCGACAACCGGTAGATGATGATGAAGTCACGGCCGACGGCCTCGCGCGTGCGCGTCACGATCTCGACCGGCAGGCGCATCCGGTTTGCATACGATCCGCCCCATTCGTCCTTGCGATGGTTGGTATGCATCGAGATGAACTGATTGATCAGATATCCTTCCGATCCCATGATCTCGACGCCATCGTAACCCGCCTCGCGCGCAAGCGACGCGCAGCGCATGAACGCGCGGATTTGCCGCTCGATGCCGCGCGCGGTCAGCTCGTGCGGCGTGAACGGTGAAATCGGCGATTGGATGCGCGAAGGTGCGACCGCGAACGGATGATAGCCGTAGCGCCCCGTATGCAGAATCTGCAGCGCGATCTTGCCGCCGTGCGCATGCACCGCGTCGGGAATCACGCGATGCCGCCGTGCCGCCGCCGTGGTCGACAACGTGCCGCCGAACGGTTTCGTCCAGCCGGCGACATTCGGCGCGAAGCCGCCCGTGACGATCAGGCCGGCGCCGCCGCGCGCGCGCTCGGCGAAATAGTCGGCAAGACGCGGCAACGTCTTGCGGCTGTCCTCGAGGCCAGTGTGCATCGACCCCATCAGCACGCGATTGCGCAGCGTCGTGAAGCCGAGATCGAGCGGAGCAAGCAAATGGGGAAACGGGGTCGTCATGGTCTATCGAACGGAAAATGGTTGTGTGCACATCGTAAGCGCAACCCCGCTTGTCCGTGAGGGGGCAAACAGCCATAATACTTGTCATTTTCGGCCAATCTTGGCCATTTATCATGGTGCGACGCACGATCAAGGACAATCTGGGCCTACGGCGGCCGACAATCCCGGTCGCCTATTTGCGGCATTTGCTGAAGGTCTTCGAGGAACGCGGCATCGATCCGCGCGACGCGCGCGCGGGCACCGGGCTGCACGACGATGTGCTCGACGAGCCGAACGCGCGCGTCGCGCCATCGCAATGGGGTCGGCTCGTGCTGAACGCAATGCGGCTGAGCGGCGACGAAGGCATCGGCTTCGAACTCGGCCTGCGGCTGCGCATGTCGGTACACGGCTTTCTCGGCTACGCGGCGTTGACCGCGGCCGATTTGCGCACGTCCCTCTCCGTCAATGCGCGTTACTTTCGGATGCGCAATCGACAATACCGGTTGCAATACACGGAGCGCGAGGACGGCGTGTTGCTGGCACTGCACGGCGTCCAGCCGAGCCCGGTGCTTCAGCATCACGCAATGTTCGAGATCGTGCTCACCGGCATCGCGCAAAACGTGAGCACGGTCACGGGACGCCAGGATCCGCCGATCGAGTTGCAATTCACCTGGCCCGAACCGGACTATTACACGCGCTACCACCATCGGCTACCGCCCGTGCGTTTCGGTTGTGCAGCCAATGCGCTATGGGTAGCGCGCAGCGCGCTCGACTGGCCGCTGCCGCTTGCCGACGAAATCGCGCATCAGCAGGCGCTCGCGCAGGTCGAACGCGAATATGCTCACGTGCGTCACGACGAAGGCGATCTCGTCGCGCGGGTGCGCGCGGAGCTGGTTCTGACCGAACGCGGCTATCCTGACCCGGACGAGTTGGCCAAACGTCTGCTGATGTCGACGCGCACCCTGCGGCGGCGCCTGCTCGACGCAGGCTCCGGCTATCGCTCGCTCGTAGACGAAGCGCGGCTGCGCGACGCACGCCATATGTTGCGCGCATCCGATCTTGATCTGAAGACGATCGCCGAACGCCTGCAATTCACCGATCCGGCAAATTTCACGCGCGCGTTCCGCAAATGGACCGGGCAAACACCCAGCGCATACCGGCGCGACGAACAAGCGCCCAACTATTGAGTGCGACGCGCGTTGTTTTCCAGGTGCAGACCGGTCAGCCTGTCAATCGGCGGTCGTCAATTATTGCGGATTGCTTTCTTTTTCATCCCAGGAATATTCGGCTACCCAAGCAATTCCCCGGCGATACGGCACTTGCCACACCAACGCCGTGCGTCAATATGTCGGTGCTCATGACAGCACATCCATACAGGGCTTCCTGGTATGCGCCGGCGGCTGACCACTAAATCAAGCCGGTCGAGAATCTTATTCGAGCAGCAGCGTGCGCAATACGCGCTATACACCCGCCGAATTGTTCAAGTTGTACCCGCGCTAACGGTTCGTTCCTTCCCCAATCGGTCCATCGCAAATTATCGGGCGACGTTCGCACTGCATTGCAATGCGTCTTGCATTCGGCAATGCCGGCGGCAGAACACCCATCTTGCTATAAAAATATAGCTATATTAAAGTAGCGAACATGGCCAAGAACGCACATCTCCAATTTGCCTGCCGACTTCGCGGCGCAGTCACCGGGCTCAACCGCCGTCTGCGCCGCGAAGCGCAGAATCACGCTGATCCCGTACAGTTCTCGCAACTTCTGCTGCTCGGCGCGATCGACCGTCTCGGGGGCGATGTCACTCCGTCCGAACTGGCGGCGGCGGAGCAGCTACGCTCGTCGAATCTCGCCACGCTGCTGCGCGAACTGGAAGGCAACGGCCACATCGAGCGCCACGCCGATCCGCACGACGGCCGAAAAACCCGCGTGTCGTTGACCGCGAACGGCAAGCGCCTGCTGTACGGCAATCGAACGAAGCGCGAGGAATGGCTCGTGCGCGCAATGAACGAATGCCTCACCGCCGACGAACGCGCGTTGCTCGTCGCCGCAAGCCCGCTGCTCGAACGGCTCGCGCAATACGAAGACGCGCCGGGCGGCGAGCCTTCCCTCCCCTCTCGCAGGAGTTTCCGATGAAAACCGCACTGATCGGGCTCGACTACATCGTCGACATCATGCATCCCACCGGCAAGATTGCACGCAGTGCCGCGCATGCGGCACTGCGCAACGTCGTCGGCCGCTTCAACCAGGCGCTGTCGATTGCCGCCCAAAAGGACTGGCTACGCATCGCCGTCAAAGTCGGCTTCGAACCGGGCTACCCGGACCTGCCCACGCACTCGCCGATGTTCTCTCGTGCAAAGGAATTCGGCGCGCTCGACTTGAGCGGCCCCGGCACCGCGTTTCATCCGGATCTCGACGCAGGCGCGGTACAACTCGTCGTCGTCAAGCCGCGTGTCAGTGCGTTCTACGCAACCCGCCTCGAGGCTGCATTGCGCGCGAATCGCGTCGAGCGCGTGATCGTCACGGGTGTCAGCACGACATGGGCGGTGCAGGCCACGGCCCGCGACGCGCACGATCGCGACTACGACGTCCTCGTGCTCGAGGATGCGTGCACCGCCGCGACGGACGACGAACACCAACGCTCGATCGACATGCTGCGCGGCATCGCGCGAATCGTCACGGTCGACGAGCTGGCGACACTCTGAGCCTATCGGCAACGCCACGGAGCGCCGAGATGCGCGACATGCTAGCCGCCCGGATCGCCGGCGCGCTGAACCTGCCGGCATTGCGTCACACGCTCGCGGTGTGCATACCGGTTATCGCGTCCTACGCGGCGACCGGCGATACGCGTTGGCTATTGGCGGCAATCGCGACGGTGTCGGTCACGATTGCCGTCGAGCGCGTCGGCGTCGCGCCGCTCGGCGCGCTCGTTCACGGCGCGGCAATCGTCATCGGCTTTCTGTCGCTGTCGCTCGCGCTAAGCGGGTGGCCAACGTTCGTTGCCGGCTGCGCGGCGCTCGCCGCGGCCGCCGTCGCGTTATCACGCTTCGGTGCACGATTGCGCTCACTCGGCAACTTCATCTTTATCCCATCGCTGTATCTGACCTGCGAAGCCGCTGCCTCGCGCCACCAGGCGCAATCGCTGATACCCTTTCTATGCGCGGCAATGCTGCCGCCCGTCGCACTCGCTTGCATCAACACGCTGCGCAGCGCGCCCGCCGGACAGCGCATGCGTATGCTCGCGCGCCTGCACGACGCGCGCGATCTCGGCCCGCGCGTCGCGCCGGGCGACGCGACGCAAACGGCTATCGCGGCGATGCTTGCGGTTTCCGCCGCCGCGATGCTCGTCGAATGGCGTCACATCGACAACGGGCAATGGGTGATCTGGTCGGCCGCGAGCGTCGTGACCGGCACTGTGTCGAGTGCGCACCGCAAGCTGCGCGATCGTACCCTGGGCGCGCTGGTGGGCGTGCCGGGCGGGCTCGCGATCGGCATGCTGCTGCCGCACGGCACGCTCGTCTACATGCTCGCAACGCTCGCGTCGATCGTCACGCTCGTCGCGTTCCGTCACTATGCAACCGGTTTCGGCGCACGCTGCGCTTGCATCGCATGCGCGTCGTGGATCGCGCAGCAGTCGGCGGCGATTGCCGCCGAACGCGTCGCCGACGTGCTGCTTGGCGGGGCGATCGGCATCGCGTTCGCCCTGGCAACGCACCGGCTCGCGGTTCCGCTCATGCAGAGGTGCGCCTCCCGCCCGCAACGGCATCGGGCTCATTGACGGCGCGCTCCAGACGCTTCGTTTCGTTATCCGAATCCTGGCTCGGCCTCAAGCCGCCGCGCACCGGCAACGCGCCGCCCGCCGGATCATGCCGCGCGTCGCCCGTTCCGCGGCCAGACACCGAACGGCGCATGCCCGAATCGGACGTCGATGCACCTAGGCCGATTCCCCATAAAAGAAAGCGGCCGGCCCTCAAACAGAGCCGGCCGCTTTTTCGGATGCGGCGATGCGGTGCAACCGCTGGCCGCTAAGCCGTCTCGCGATTCGGCGGCACGCGCGCTGCTTCGTACCGGTCATGCGCCGACGCATGTCCGGCGATCCACGGCGCGATATCCATATCCTCGTAACGCACGAAACGGGATTTGTTGACGAGCCGGTAGCCGAACCACACAGCCAGGAAAAGCGGAATCCCGATATAAGTTGCGAGCACGCCGATCCAATCGATCTTGTTCGACAGGAATGCTTGGTAATCCTGACCTAGGGCGATCACGACACATAACACGAACGCAAAAATCGGCCCATAAGGAAACAGTTTCGACTGATACGGCAGTTGATCGACCGAATAGCCCTGGCGAATGAAGCCCTTGCGAAAGCGATAGTGGCTGACCGCAATACCGAGCCACGCGATGAAACCCGTCATCCCCGACGTGTTCAACAGCCACAAATAAACCGTCTTGTCGCCGTACAGGGACGACAGAAAGCACAGCGCGCCAACCGCCGTCGTCGCATATAGCGCATTACGCGGCACGCCGCTTGCCGACAATTTCGCGAACAATTTCGGCGCGCGCCCTTCGGTCGCAAGGTTGTAGAGCATCCGCGTCGACGCATACATCCCCGAGTTGCCCGCCGACAGCACCGCAGTCAAGATGACCGCGTTCATCACGCCAGCCGCGAACGCAAGGCCCGCATGCCGGAACACCAGCGTAAATGGGCTGACGCCAACGTCGGTCACATCGCTCTTCAACAGATTCGGATCGGTGTACGGAATCAGTATTCCGATCACGAAAATCGCCAGCACATAGAACAACAAAATGCGCCAGAACACTTGCCGGACCGCGCGCGGAATCGTCGTGCGCGGATTTTCGGATTCCCCCGCAGCCACGCCAATCAGCTCGGTGCCCTGGAACGAAAAGCCCGCGATCATCGCAACACCCATCATCGCCGGGAGTCCGCCGACGAACGGCGCATCGCCGATCGTGAAGTTGCGCCAGCCGTCGCTCGGGCCGCCCTTCAGGATACCGAAGATCATCAAGAGCCCGACGCCGACGAACGCGAGCACGGTCACAACCTTGATCAGCGCAAACCAGTATTCCGCCTCGCCGAAGCCGCGCACCGTCAAGACATTGAGCACGAACATCACGCCGAGAAAGAGCGCGCTCCACCAGATGCCCGGCACGTCGGGAAACCAGTAATGCATGACGAGCTGCGCGGCGACAAGCTCGACCGCAATCGTCACCGCCCAGTTGTACCAATAGTTCCAGCCGAGCGCGAAGCCGAAGCCCTCGTCGACATATTTGGCGCCATAAGTCGAAAACGAACCTGACACCGGCATGAACGCGGCCATCTCGCCCAAGCTCATCATCAGGCAATAGACCATCGCACCGATCAGCAGATACGCGAGCATCGCGCCGCCGGGGCCCGCCTGCGAAATCGACGCGCCGGACGCGACGAACAGGCCCGTGCCGATCGAACCGCCGATCGCGATCATCGTCAGGTGACGGGCTTTCAGGCTGCGGCGCAGCGTCGGGGGATTCGATGGGTAGGAGGAACTGTCGGAATTCGGTTTTGGTGACATAACGGGCTGGCAAGGGAGCGCGGGCAACAAAGCGGCGCCGCGCCGGGCGAGCCGCCGGGAGGTGGCTCGCCGCGGATCGAACGACGGCACATCGCCGATGCCAACCGGGCGACACGCCGTCTCTATTTTTTTGCGCAGCGCGGATTCTACCCGATTCGAAGCCATCCGCCCGCACTGCGTGCGCGGCCGAGACCGGCGCAAAGCGCTTGCCGATCAATGGGTTGCATCGCCACCAGCGGGCGGGCACGACATGCGCAGCTTGCCGGCTGCGGCGCGACGAGCCAAGTGCCGAAAAGTGCCGAAAAAAGGAAAGGCCGCTCGTAGCGGCCTTTCTCGTCTCCCTGATTTGCCTGCTATTGCTACTTACGTTGCCTGCTGCACCGGGTGCAGCGGCACCCGGCGCGGCGCGGCGAATGCCGCCTGGCGCGCATTGCTCGCATCGATCTCGGCGATCAGGCTGTCGAGACCCTCGAGATGCGCGCTATTGTCGTGATCCCACGGATGGAAGCCCGGCCGGAAATAATCGAGCCATTCGCGCGCGATCAGCGCGAAGATCCCGTTCTTCGGACTCCACAAATACTTGATGAGCTTGCCGATGCCCGGCACTTTGCCGAAGCGGCGGCGATGCGCGATCAGCAGCCGTGTGTTGAAATCGAACAGCGTCGTCCAGAACACCACGGTGACGAGCAGCATCATGCTGACGCGCAACAAATAGCTGGACAGGCCCGGCTTCATCACGGTACGCCACACGTCGTAGGCCACCCCCTTGTGCTCGGTCTCTTCCATCGAGTGCCAATGCCACATCTGCCGGTAGCCGTCGACATCGCTCACCGTGATGCGGTTCGCGAGCACCAGACCCGTGAACATCGCCGTGTAATGCTCGAGCGCCATCGTCACCGCGAGTTGCATCGAATGCGGCAACACCTTCTTGAACCAGCCGAGCACCGTCCACAAGCGTTTATCGAGCTTGTGCGCGGGCATGCCCGCCGCTTGCAGCAGATCGTTGAATTCGACGTGCTCGCGCGTGTGCATCGCTTCCTGGCCGATGAAGCCGGCAACGTCACGCTTCAGCGACGGCTCCTCGATGCGGTCGCGATAGTTGCGCACCGAGTCCATGAAGAAGCGCTCGCCCGCTGGAAACAGCAGCGACAGCGCATTGAACAGGTGGGTGACGCCCACGCCTTCTGTATGCCAGTCGCAAATGCGCTCAGGCGGCAGGGCGAAACGGATATCGCGGCGAACGATTGCATTCACATTCATTTAGATGTCTCCATATCGTCCCCGACGGGACGCGGGTGCGACTCATTGCTCTCCCGAGGGTTTGGTTGGGAAGCGGGGAGCTTGGTCGCCATTCCTTATTGAATCATCATACAACGTTACATTAATTGATGTCATCATAGATCACGATATCGGGCTGCGCAAGACCAGATTTCCACCATGTCGGTCGAGGTCATGCACCGCGCTTCACGTCTCGCCGGCCACCCGACTGAATCGGCCCCGCGGCTGGGCATCGCGGGCCGCCGGGCGCGGCCGACACCCGGCCGCAACCGCTGCCGCGCCGGCGCTTCAGCTGCCGAACGCGTGCTGCAAACGCCGAGCGATCCGCCGGGCTTCGTCGAGCGACGCAACGTTGGTAAAACCCATCAGCAAGCCATCCGGCCCGCTTCCCGCCGCGTAGCGCGCGGACAGCGGCTGGCAGTTCAAGCCCGCGCGCTGCGCACGTTGCGCGAGCGTGCGGTCGCCGGTACGCCCGGCCAAGCGCACGACGAGGTGCATGCCGCCGTGCGCCAGATCGATCTGCACGCGCTGCGCGAAAACCTCCGTCAACGCCTCACAAAGCCAGGCTCGGCGGCGCGCGTACAGGGCGCGCATTTTCTTCAGATGGCGCGCCAGATGGCCGGCGTCGATGAAATCCGCGACAACGGCCTGGGTCAGCCACGGCACGCCGGCCGCCGATGCGTCGAGCGCGTCGGCAAACGCCGGGATCAGCCGTTTCGGCACGACGAGATAGCCCAGCGACAGCCCCGGCGCCAACACTTTCGAAAAACTGCCCGCGTACAGCACGCGATCGTGCGTATCGAGATGCTTGAGGGCCGGCAGCGGAAAACCGCTGTAGCGGAATTCGCCGTCGTAGTCGTCCTCGACAATCCAAGCCCGCGCGGCCGAGGCCCATTCGAGCAGCTTCAGGCGACGCGGCAGGCTCATCGATACACCGAGAGGCGCCTGATGCGAAGGCGTAACGACCGCCATCGCCGCGTGCGGCGCGCGGCGCACGCCCTCCTCGACGACAAGCCCCTCGCCGTCCACCGGTATCGGGCACACGCGCATCGCGCAACGGGTGAGCACGGCGCGCGTCGGCAGATGGCACGGATCTTCCACCCATACCTGATCGCCGGTGCGCAGCAGCGCGCGCTCGATCAGCGACAGCGACGCCCGATACCCGGCGGTGATCACCACCTGCTCTGCCCGGCAACGCACGCCGCGCGACACGAGCAGATAGCCCGCAATCGCGTCGCGCAGCGGCCGGTAGCCGACTGGATCGCCATACGCGAGGTCGGCCACGGCCTGCGCACGAACGCGCCGGCCGGCAAGCCTTGACCAAAGCTTGCGGGGAAACATGTCGAGCGCCGGAATGCCGAGTTGCAGCGGCAACGGTGGCTCGGCACGCCAGCCGTCCGGGAGGGAGGGCCGGGTGCGCTCATCGTCGCGCACCCGGCTTGGCGTGTCACTTGGCGTGACGCGCGTGGGCGTGAGATGCGGCGATACGACGGTGCCGGCCGCCCCTTGGGCGAGCACGTAACCTTCACCGGCGAGCCGCTGATACGCCGCCTCGACGGTGCCGCGCGCGACGCCGAGCGCGCTCGCCAGGCTGCGCGTCGAAGGAAGCCGCGCGCCCGGACGCAGCGCGCGGCCGGCGATCGCATCGCGAAGGCGGTCATATATCTGCTGCGACAGCGAAATACGGCTATCGAGACGATCGACAGAAAATTCGAATGCTTCGGGGGCTCGTACCGCTTGGCGCGGATCGTTCATGGCTTACTCAAATAGTCATTTTTTGGCTCTTTTGACTAGGTCATGTTAACGCGAGACTGGGCCACCGTCACACTCGCTTCATCGTCACCGATCATGAACGAAACCGTCTTTCTCGCCGGCGCCGCAGGCGCAATCGGCACGATGCTCGCGCCGCTGCTCGTGAGTGCGGGCTACGTGGTCTACGGCACCACGCGCCGGGCCGAGCGCTGTGCGGCTATCGAAGCGGCGGGCGCGCGGCCCGTGCTCGTCGACGTATTCGACCGAGCCGCGCTTGCGCGCGAAGTCGAACACATCGCGCCTGCGATCGTCGTGCATCAATTGACCGATCTGCCGGCCGGACTGGACTCCGCGCGGATGAAGGACGCGATCACGCGCAACGCGCGGATTCGTGACGAAGGCACGCGCAACCTCGTCGCGGCGGCACGTGCAGCAGGATGCGCGCACATCGTCGCGCAAAGCATTGCATGGGCTTATGCGCCCGGCCCCGAGCCCTGCACGGAAGACCGGCCGCTCGACACCGCGGCCAACGGCGACCGCGCGATCACGATCGGCGGCGTGATCGCGCTCGAAACGCACGTGCTCGGCGCACAGTCGCCGCGATCGGCTGCCACGGTATTGCGCTACGGCAATCTGTACGGTCCAGGCACCGGGCGCGCCGCGCCGACCGGCGCGAGCCCGCTGCACGTCGAAGCCGCCGCGTGGGCGGCGCTGCTCGCCGTGCAGCGATCGCCCGGCGGCATATTCAATGTCGCCGACGATCGCTCGGCGGTCGACAGCACGAAAGCCAAGCGTGTACTCGGATGGGACCCGACGCTGCGGCTGCCGGCCTAGCGCCCCCGATGAACGCGGCGCCGAGCGGCCGACGGCGCGCGCCCGGCCCCGGCCGTTCCGGCTACCGCCGGCATCGCCGTCGCAGCGGCGATCACCAAGCAAGTCGCGCCGACCGCGCCGTCACTCCAGATAAAACGCGTCCGGCAACAATGCATTCGCGCTCGTCACGCGCACATCGCCCTTCATGTTTGCGAGCACGACTTCGAGCGTGGGCTTGCCGAGTTCGACGATCACCTGCCGGCACGCGCCACACGGCGCGATCGGCCCGTCGGTTTCGCCGACAACCGCAAGCGTCGTGAAATCGCCCGGCCGGTAACCGGCCGCGAGCGCGGAGAACAGCGCCGTGCGCTCCGCGCAGTTGGCCAGCCCATACGATGCGTTCTCGACGTTGCAGCCGTGAAACACCTTGCCGTCCTTCGTCGCGAGCGCCGCGCCGACCTTGAATTTCGAATACGGCGCATAGGCCTTTTCACGCGCGGCCTTCGCCGCTTCGATCATGGTTTCATGTGTCATGGAATTACCTTTTGTTCATAGATGAAGTTGCGTTGGGCGCATCGGCAGATCATCGTGCCGCCGCAAGCGGTGCGCAGTTGAAGACGACGAGCGCTGCGCGTTTGCGGAAGGATTGAGCCCGATCGGCCGGTTCGCGCCGACCCAATGTCTTTCCCGCGACTCGCGCAACCTTATCCGATCGTCAGCCCAGCGTCTCATAAACGACGCGCGCCGGCGCCGGCCGCGTCACGCCGAGCCGGTACGCACGCCGCACGCTGTCCGCCGCACGCTGCGCCGCGGCGGCGTCACGCGCATGCACGAGCGCCAGCGGCTGCTGCGCGTCGATACGCTCGCCAAGCGCGGCCAGCGCGCTCAAGCCGACCGAATAATCGAGCGCATCGCCGATCTTCGCACGCCCTCCTCCCAGCTCGACCACCGCCAGCCCGAGCGCACGCACGTCGATTTGCTCGATCCAGCCGTCCTGCCCGGCAAACACCGGCACACTCACCGCCGCGCGCGGCAAATACGCATCAGGCCGCTCCAGCAGATCGGCCGGGCCGCCAAGCGCCGCGACCATCCGCGCGAAACGCTCGGCCGCGGCGCCCGATTCGAGCGCCGCGGCAAGCTGCCGGCGCGCGCCGTCTTCGTCCGGTGCGAGACCGCCCATCGTCAACATCCGTGCGGCAAGCGCCATACTGACGTCGAGCAGCCGCTCGGGGCGCGCGGCGCCCGTCAAGCAATCGATCGCGCAACGCACCTCGAGCGCGTTGCCCGCGCACGGCGCAAGCGCCTGATTCATGTCGGTGAGTGTGGCCGCCGTCTTCATCCCCGCGCCATTGCCGACATCGACAAGGCTGCGCGCAAGCTCGGCCGCCTTGTCCAAACTCGGCATGAATGCGCCCGAGCCGACCTTCACGTCCATCGCCAATGCTTCGATACCCGCCGCGAGCTTCTTCGACAAAATCGACGCGGTGATCAGCGAAATCGACTCGACGGTCGCCGTCACGTCGCGTACCGCATAGATCCGTTTGTCGGCCGGCGCGAGCTGCGCAGTCTGGCCGACGATCGCCACGCCGACGTCGCGCACCACGCGGCGCAGCGCATCAACGTCCGGCGCGACGTCATAGCCGGGAATCGCTTCGAGTTTGTCGAGCGTGCCACCCGTGTGGCCGAGCCCGCGCCCCGAAATCATCGGCACGTAGCCGCCGCACGCGGCAACCAGCGGCCCGATCAACAGCGACGTCAGATCGCCGACGCCGCCCGTCGAGTGTTTATCGACGACCGGGCCATTCAGGCGCTCGCCGCGCCAGTCGAGCACGTCGCCGGAATCGCGCTGTGCGAGCGTCAGCGCAATACGCGCGGGCAACGGCAACTCATTGAAGTAGACCGCCATCGCGAATGCCGCGATCTGACCTTCGGTCACGTCGCCCGTCGTCACGCCGCGCACGAAACGCTCGATATCGGCTGCGTCGAGCGTTTGCCGGTCGCGTACCCGGCGAATGAACTCCTGCGGCAGGAACATCGCTTCTCCTTTTACCGTTTGCAGTTGCCGCCGGCGCGCATGATCAGCCGCCAGGCGGGCGGACCAACCATTGTTGCCGATGCGGCGGGCGCGGCCATTGTCGCGTCGGTGCGGCCGCCGTCGGGCGACGCGGAATCGATCGGATACGACGCCTTTAGCACCGGCCCGGCCGATTGATGTCGATTCAGCGAAAGCGCCATGCAGGCTCGCTCACGATAGAGACATGGACAGAAACAGCCCGGCGATCGTCGCGCTCATCAGATTCGACAGCGTCGCGGCCGCGAGTGCGCGCATTCCATAGCGCGCGACGTCCGAGCGCAGCGACGGTTCGATCGCCGTGAAGCCGCCCGTCAGAATCGCGATCGAGGAAAAATTCGCGAACCCGCACAGCGCGAACGATACGATCGCGAGCGTCTTCGGAGCGAGCACCGGCAAGCCCGCCGCCGCAACCTGCGCGGCGTCTTTCAGATACGGCGACAGCGAGCTGTATGCGACGAACTCGTTCAAGATCAGCTTCTGGCCGATAAAACTGCCGGCCACGGACGCATCGTGCCACGACACGCCGATCAGCCATGCGAGCGGCGCAAACAGCGCGCCGAGCAACGATTGCAGCGTGACGCCGGCAAACCCTATCCAACCCGCGACCACCCCTACCAACGCGTTCAGCAATGCGATCAAGCTGATGAACGCGATCAGCATCGTCCCCACATTCACCGCGATGCGCATCCCCACGGCCGCGCCCGATGCCGCCGCCTCGATCACGTTCGCCGCATGCTTGTCGTCGAATTCGAGCGTGTCGACATCGGCGTGACTGCGCTCGGTTGTCGGGCACAGCATCTTGCCGAACAGCAGCCCGCCCGGAATCGCCATGAACGACGCAGCGAGCAGATACTCCATCCTGACGCCGAGCCCCGCGTAACCGGCGAGCACCGATCCCGCAACGGACGCCATCCCGCTCGACATCGTCGCGAAGATCTCCGTGCGGGTCATCCGGTTGACGAACGGTTTCACGAAGGCGGGCAGTTCGCTTTGGCCGATGAAGATCGTCGCAACGGCCGAGCACGCCTCGATCCGGCTCACGCCGAGCAGCTTCGCGAACGCGGTGCCGACGATCAGAATCAACCACTTCATCACGCCGATGTAATACAACACCGCGATCAGCGACGTGACGAAAACGACCATCGGCAGCACGCGCAGCCCGAACACGAAGCCGGAATCGCCGAACAGCGCGAACATCTTGTCGCCGACGAGGCCGCCGAACAGGAAGCTCAAGCCGTGCTGCCCCATATCGAGCACGCTCGTGACGGCGTGCGCGATCGCCGCGAGTACGTCGCGCCCGAGCGGCACGAACAGCACGAGCGCGCCGATCGCGATCTGGATCGCAAGCGCGCCGATGACGGTGCGGGCGCTGACCGCCCGCCGGTTGATCGACAGCGCGTAACCGACGCCGAGCAAGACCACGATGCCACACAAGCTGCGCAGAATGTCCAAGTTGGATGTCCTCGTAGAAAAGATTCGGAGTCAGAATCGATAACCGACGCTGGCGTAATAGCCCCATCCCGTCGAGCGGTTCTGGAATGGGCCGTTGCCGAAATCCAGCGCCGTGCCGCCCCACTGGCCGCCGTTGTGAAAATAGCGGGCCGCGGCCCAGAAGCGCCAGCGCTCGAGTTCGTAGATCAGTACGTTGGTCGAGACGAATGCGGTGTCGGTGCGGGTATCGCCGCCGGTCCTTTCACGAAGCCGCGAGCCGAAATCGTAGTTGAAGAAACCGACGTAGAGCAGATTGCCGCGGCCGAGTTTGCCGAACGGATAGATGTATTTCATCTGCGCGCGATAGCCGTCCCAGGTGTTTTCGTTTGCCGCGCCATAGTTCTCCCATTGCCTGCGCAGATAGAGGTTCGCTTGCAGAATCAGCTTGCCGGGCGCCGCGAGATCCGTGCCGATGCCTGCATACAGCGTGTTCTGCCGCCCTGCGCGGCTATGGCCCTGGTCGTAGATCCAGTCGAATGCGAGATACCACTGCTTGATAGGTCCGAAAGCCAGGCTGCGGCCAAGCAGATCGTCAATCGACACGCGCGGCTCCTGCTCGCTGAAAAGCGGCGCGCCCTTGTTCGAAATTCCCGAATCGTAGCCGTTGCCGATACCGAATGCACGCGGGATATCGACGTAGCCGTAAAGATCGAACGGTCCCTTGCGGCCGAAATATTCGTATTCGATGTAGACGTCGTTGGTCCTGTATGGACCAAAGCGGATGTTCTTCGAGCCGATCACGCCGATGCTCTGGCGCAGCCAATCCGACAGGTACGGCGATGCCGCGGGCGGCGCGGGCTGGGTCAAAGCGGGCTCGCCGACGCTTTCGGTCAGGGCCTGCGCATGCAATGCCGATGCGCAGAACGCAAGCGCCGACGCAGCGCAGGCAACCGCGCATCGCGCGGCGCGCGACGAATGACGGACGCGAAATGATCTCCGGGGTGCATTCACGTAGTTGGTTTTCCTGATATCGAACGGGCAATCGGTGGCGAGTGCGCGAGCGCGCGATCCGGCAAATCATGGGTCGATGGCAAAGTCGACGGTGCGACGATGCAAGACCGATGCCAACCTGGGCCGTCGAAAAAGGCGATATCGTACCGCCGGCGCGCACGGTTGCCGCACCAATTTGCAGCAAGTCACGCAATGGCTGCGCCAATATTGACCATCCGGTCAACTTAGGACATTGGCGTTTTCGATAGTCGCGCGAAGCCCATCCGATGGGTTACGCGCCGCCGCGCGTTGAACGCCGAAAGCAAGCAGAAAGCCGCTGCGAACCGTCGCCACCGCCGACGACGGCCGATGCGCGCACGTCACCCGCACCGCGCAAGCCGACAGGCCTGCGCCATCGGGCCTGACATGCAGCCCGCCCGCCACCGCGACACAAACGAGCGCCGCGTCCGGCAGGATCCCGATTACGCGCCGCGCGCGCCGGCCTGCCTGGCAACCCGGATCGACCGGCCCGTGCCATGCTGCGCTGCGAGCTACATTGCGGATCGCGATCCAAACTGGGGCGCGAATTCCGGCGCCGACCATTTGAACGGCACCACGCCCGCACTGCGGCGCACTTCGCGAATCTTGAATCGCACGAGACGCTGCGCGCCGTCGAACGCCGCAAGTTCGGGCCCGTCCCAGACGATCTGCGCGTCGGCGGCGATATACAGCAGATCGCCGTGCTCGAAATCGACGAACAGCAGCCCAGCGCGCGGCTCGCGCAGCAAGTTGCCGATCGTATTGAAGAGATTATTGCCGCTGTAATCAGGCGCCGTCAGCGTGCGCTCATCGTCGACGCGCACGAAGCCCGGCAACCCGCCGCGATGCGACACATCGACGCCGCGCGCACGACCCGCCGCTTCTTCCACATTCGCGCTCGCGATGAAAAACGTATCCGCGCGCGCTAGCCATTCGCAATCGGCGTCAGCCAGCCGTGCGGCGCGATGTTGAGGCGGCAGGGCGTCTGCCTCCACTGGCCTTCGCAATGGCACGCGGCTCTGAATATATTTCGGGCAGTTGCCGAAGCTCTGGCTAACCGTCACCGACATCGTCCCGCCGTCTATCCCGGTCACGACGCCATTGATCCGGTTGCGCCGCCGCGTGTGCGGCTCGATGCCAAGGCCCCCGAACCAGCTGCCGGTGCGCCAGCAGGCGGCGAGCGGATCGTCGCGCAATTGGCCGCCCGTGATGGCGAGCGTGCGCGGGTCCGGTGACACGACGAACCCCGGCTCGCCGGCCCGCAATGTCGCCCACGGTTGCCCGTCGGCATCCAGTCCACCGACGATGAAAAACGGCCGTTGCGCATAAAACGTCCGATGCTGATCGGGCATGAACATGCGGACTCCGCGGCGGCCGAGTGCCTCGGCCGCCGCGGTCACGCCCGCGCGCTGCTGCGCGACGAGTTCGCCTTCGTGGAACGGCGCGGCAACTGCGCGCTCATCGAGCACCAATGACATCGGCTCCGTCATCTCGGACTCCTTTGCGATAGACCCCATCACCGTCAACGCAGGCGACGCACGGACAAACGCCCATTGCCGGCGCCCGCCGATGAAACCGCCCGCCGGCACGCGCGGCGCGACCACCGCACGCATCACCCGTCCGACCGGCCGGAAATACGCGCCGCGAGAACCGCTCCCGGTCCAAGCCGCACCTGCGGCAACGCCGTCACGCCGCGCGCCACCCCGCCTTCGCCGCCGGCATCGGCACGAAACCCGGCAGCGCCTCGATACGCGCGAGCCATTCACGCAGATGCGTATAAGGCTCGAGCGACACGTCCCCCTCCGGCGCATGCGCGATATACGAATAAGCGGCGACATCGGCTATCGTCGGTTGATCACCTATTGCGAAGCGCTTATAGGCAAGCTCCGGATCGATCACATCGAACAGATGCCGCGCGATCCGCACCGCGTTCGCGTGGTCCAGCGGCCGGCCGAACACCGTGACGAGACGCGCCGCCGCCGGGCCATACGCAATCGGCCCAGCCGCGAGCGACAACCAGCGCTGCACGGCCGCCGCACCTGCTGGATCAACCGGCAGCCATGACGGATCGGCATACCGCTTCGCAAGATAAACGAGGATCGCGTTCGAATCGCACAGCACCGCATCGCCATCCTCGATCACCGGCACCTGGCCGAACGGATTGAGCGCGAGAAACTCGGCGCGGCGGTTCGCGCCGCCGGCCAGGTCCACTTCGACACACTCGACCGGCAGGCCAAGCAACGACAGGAACAAAAGAACGCGATGACAATGACCGGACAACGGATGCATGTAAAGCCGGATCGGCGCGGCGGGTTGCATGACAGCTGGCATGACGGCACTCCGTGAGCGAAAACGGGACAGGGAAAACACGCGGCGGCGCATTCGCACCGACCGGCCAGTCCCGTGGCAAACATCCGCACCGGGCGCATGCGCGGGCAGCCCGCCGGAGGCCAGCGCGAAACGCGAGGCCAGGCGCTGCGCGTGGCCGCCCCCGTGTCATGCATCACGCCCGGCCCATCAGACTATCTGGCCAGGGACACTCGCAGCGTACCGTGCGCGGTAGATCCATAGAAGATGGATAATTCCCGAAACACAATCCTTGATAAATGGACAATAGGCGATGGCGGACGTCCGCAGCGTTAACCTGAACCGGCTGGCAATCTTCGTCGCAGTGGTCGAGGCCGGCTCATTCACCGCGGCAGCCGGGCGGCTCGGGCTCGCGAAAACGATGGTCAGCGCGCACATGCAGCGGCTCGAAGCGGAGGTCGGTGCGAATCTGCTCGTGAGAACCACGCGCCGGCTCAACGTGACGGACGCAGGCCGCGCGTTTTACGACGCGTGCCGCGACATCCTGCGTGCGGCCGACGCCGCGCTCGGCGCAGTATCCGGCGACACGGGGCCGCTGCGTGGCACGCTGCGCGTGAGCGCCGCGATCGACTACGGCGCGCTTGTCGTCACGCCCGCACTGGTCGCGCTGCGCGACGCGCATCCGGCACTCGACATCGAGCTGATCTGCGACGACCGGATCGTCGACCTCGTTCACGACAACCTCGACGTCGCGATCCGGCTCGGCCGGCTCGCCGATTCGAACCATCGCGCGGTGAAAATCGGCGAATTCGAACGCTGGATCGTCGCCAGCCCCGCGTTCGTCGCCCGTCACGGCGCGCCGGATACGCCGGATGCGTTGAGCGCGTTGCCTTACGTCATGCTGTCCACGCTGCCGCGCACAATATTCGAGCTTGCGAATGCACAAGGTGAGCGCGCGCGCGTGCGCTGCAAGCGCGCATTCGCGTCGAACACGGCGACCGCTTGCCGCGCGGCGGTGTTGGCGGGCGGCGGCTTCGGCATCGCGACGAGTTTCGCAACGGCGGACGATATCGCAGCCGCACGGCTCGTGCGGCTGCTGCCTGGCTGGACGCTGCCGCCCGGCGACATTCACGCGGTATTTCCGTCGACGAGCCATCCGAGCCCGAAAGTACGGGCGCTGATCGACATGTTGAAAGCGCGGCTCGCGAGATGAGCGTCCGGTGCCGGATGAGACGGCACGCACGCATCCTCCGACAAATTTCCCGCCTGCGGGCAGACTGAAGCCGCGCAGGCCAAACCATGCGGCACGCGGCACGCGCGCCGCATGCGCCGCACAATCCTCCCAACCCAATGCGGCACGGCGCCCCAGCCGATCGTGCCGCCGCTCAGTGCGCGGCCAAATGCTGCAACGCGCCGAGCAACACCTGCCGGCAATTGCGCACCATTTTCTCCTCGGAATCGCGATAACCGGTCAGCAACCACGCAGCGCCAACGTTCGTCATCGCTCCCACCAGCGCAATTCCGATGATCCGCTGGTCCGCGCGCACGTCGGGATCTTCGCTCAGCGGCGCCACGAGCGTCACGATCATCTTGCCGAATTCACTCAGATTGCGCTGGTATGTCGCATCGGTTTGCGCGCTCACGCCCATCACTTCGAGCAGCAGCACGCGCGCCGCGCACGTGTCCCGCAAAAATGCGAAGAATGCGGCAAGGCTCACGTCGATCCGTGCGTCAAGCCCGCCACGCGTCGCGCCGAGCGCGGCAACCGCCTGCTTCACCGACATGCGCAGCCGCTGCGCATGGTGCTCGTAGGTGCTGCGCAGCAATGCATCGGTGCTATCGAACGCTGCATAGAAATAGCGATCATTGAGCTTCGCTTCCTGGCAAATCGCGCGCACGGTGGCCCGCTGGAAGCCAACCGTGCCGAAAATGCGCGTGCCCGCGCGAATCAGCGCGTCGCGACGCTCCGCCGCCCGTGCTTCCGGTGGAATGCCGGCGTAAGGGCGGCCTTTCTTGCCCCGTTCGAGTATTTTCTCCATTTCGCTATTTGACATCAGCCAATGTCAAAATTAAAGTGGTGTTGACTCGCACCACATTCTAAATCGACATAACGATGGAGACAGCCAAAGGGAGGCCCGTCCGATGAGGAATTTCTCCGGCAAGGTGGCGGCAATCACGGGCGCGGGATCGGGCATGGGGCGCAGTTTGGCGATCCAGCTCGCGCGTCAGGGTTGTCATCTCGCGCTCAGCGATATCAATACGGACGGCCTCGCGCAGACCGTCGCATCGTGCACCGGCTACGGCGTGCGGGTCACGTCGCAGCGGCTCGACGTCGCGTCACGCGAAGCCGTATTCGACTGGGCGCGCCAGACGCGCGAAGCGCACGGCAAGATCAATCTGCTCTTCAACAACGCGGGCGTATCGCTTGCAGCGGCGGCCGAAACCGTGTCGATCAAGGATTTCGAATGGATCGTCGGCATCAACTTTTGGGGCGTCGTGCACGGCACCCAGGCGTTTTTGCCGTATCTGCGCGAATCGGGCGACGCTCATGTGATCAACACGTCAAGCCTATTCGGCCTGATCGCCATGCCGACGCAAAGCGCGTACAACGCAACGAAATTCGCGGTGCGCGGCTTCACCGAGGCGCTGCGGATGGAACTCGAGCTTGAGCGCGCGCCGATCGGCGTGACATGCGTGCATCCGGGCGGCGTGGCGACGAACATCGCGACAGCGTCGCGTATCGACGCGAGCGTGGTCGCGCTGACCGGGCAGGATATCGAGACGCATCGCCGCGCCGCGAACCGGCTGATCGACGCCACCACGCCCGATGAAGCTGCCCGCCAGATTCTCGCCGGCGTGAGGCGCAATGCGCGGCGTGTGCTTGTCGGCGCCGATGCACGCCGCGTCGACAAGCTCGCACGCCTGCTCGGCTCCGGATACCAGATTTTCGTGCTGCGCTTTCTGCGCAAGTCGCGCGAGCGCCGTCTCTCCCGCCGGAACGGCACAGCCATGCCCGCGCCCGCTTCCTCGATCAGTAAGGATCCCGCATGAACTCGACAACAGATTGGCACACCACCTTGGGCCCGGCCGACGAACGCGCCCCGCTGGCGGCAACGGGCGCCGCGCCGCGCGCAGCCGATTACGACGTGTTGATCGTCGGCGCGGGCATCTCCGGCATCGGCGCCGCCTACTACCTGCGCGAGCGCTGCCCCGGCGCGAAGTACGCGATCCTCGAAGGCCGCTCGACGATGGGCGGCACTTGGGATCTGTTCCGTTATCCCGGCGTCCGTTCGGATTCCGACATGTTCACGCTCGGCTTCAGCTTCCGCCCGTGGCAAAGCGACAACTCGATCGCGCACGGCCAATCGATCCTCGACTACATCAAGGAGACCGCGCGCGAGTTCGGCATCGACAAGGCGATCCGCTTCAATCACAAGGTCACCGCCGCGAGCTGGGATTCGTCGAGCGCGCGCTGGACCGTGCGCGTGCAGCGCACCGACGGCGAACGCGTTGACGAAGCAGTCTTCACCTGCCGCATTCTCTATATGTGCAGCGGCTACTACGACTACGAAGCAGGCCACGCACCGAGCTGGCCCGACCAGGAAACGTACCAGGGCCGCATCGTCCATCCGCAGCATTGGCCGTCGGATCTCGACTATGCGGGCAAACGCGTCGTCGTGATCGGCAGCGGCGCAACCGCGGTGACGCTGGTGCCATCGATGACGCCCGTCGCACGCCACGTGACGATGCTGCAACGCTCGCCGACCTACATCATGTCGTTGCCCGCGCGCGATCCGGTTGCGGGCGTGCTGCGCCGCTGGCTGCCGGCCGGGCTCGCACACCGGGTCGTGCGCGTGAAAAACGTGCTGCTGACGATGTACTTCTACAATCTTTCACGCCGCCGCCCCAACGCGATCAAAAAGCTTCTGATCCATCTAGCGAGCAGGCAGAGCGGCCCTCAGCTCGATGCGGGCAAGCACCTCACGCCGCGCTACAAACCGTGGGACCAGCGCCTCTGCCTCGTGCCGAACGGCGATCTCTTCAAGGCAATCCGCGCGGGCAACGCCTCGATCGTCACCGACGAAATCGAGCGCTTCACGCCAACCGGCCTGCTCCTGAAAAGCGGCGAGCGCCTCGACGCGGACGTCGTGGTCACCGCGACCGGGCTGAAGCTCAAGATGCTGGGCGGGATATCGCTGACGATCGACGGCCAGCCAGTCGATTTGTCGCAAACGGTGTCGTACAAAGGGATGATGTTCAGCGGCGTGCCAAATCTCGTGCTGTCGTTCGGCTACACGAATGCATCATGGACGCTGAAGGCCGAACTGATCGCGCAGTACGTGTGCCGCATGTTCCAACACATGCGCACGCACGGCTACGACGTCTGCGTACCGCGGCTGCCGGCCGGCCAAACGGAGCTGGAACCGTTCGTCGATCTGTCGTCCGGCTACATCCAGCGCGCCGCCGCGATGCTGCCCAAGCAGGGCGTGAAAAAGCCTTGGAAAGCCTATCAAAACTATATCCGCGATTTCGCGCTCTTCCGGTTCGGCTCGCTCGCCGACGGCGCCCTGCGATTCGAACGCCGCCGCCCGACGCTCGTCGAGCAGAATAATTCAACCCGCCAGCCCGCCTACGAAGGAAGGTGATTCGAATGATAATCAAGCTGTTTCACTACCTGGTCATCGTATTCGCTGCGTTCGCCGCGCTCACGCAATTCATCGCGCATCGCACCAAACGGCTGTTTCCGCCTGAAGGTAAGTTCGTCGATATCGGCTCCGATCGCTTGCATTACGTCGAATATGGCGAAGGCCCGCCGATCGTGTTCGTGCATGGCCTTTGCGGCAATCTGCGCAATTTCGCGTATCTGGACCTGCAACGGCTCGCGAAATCGCATCGCGTGATCCTCGTCGATCGCCCCGGCTCGGGCCGCTCGACGCGCGGCCCGCGTTCGGCGGCGAACGTGTACGCCCAGGCGCGCACCATCGCGATGTTCATCGTCACGCTCGGTCTCGACAAGCCCGTGGTCGTCGGCCACTCGCTCGGCGGCGCGATTGCCCTCGCGCTCGCGCTCGACCATCCGCAGATCCTGAGCCGGGTCGCACTGATTTCGCCGCTCACGCACGTCGAAACCGAGGCGCCCGGCCCGTTCCGCGGCCTTGCGATACGTTTTGCGCTCGTGCGCCGCTTCGTGTCGCTCACGCTCGGCGTACCGGTCGCGAAGCTGCAAAGCCGTAAGGCAACCGAATTGATTTTCTCGCCCGAGCCGGTGCCATACGACTTCGGCCTGAAGGGCGGCGGCCTGACAGGCTTGCGCCCGCACGCGTTCTATTCGGCATCGTCCGATCTCGTCGCAGCGCCGGAGGATCTGCCCGACATGGAAAGCCGCTACGCGTCATTGAACGTGCCCGTCGCGTTGCTGCATGGACGCAACGATCAGATCCTCAACTACCAGCGCCACGCCGAGGCGCTGAAGAACCGGCTCGATAGCGTCGATCTGCGCATTGTCGACGGCGGCCACATGTTGCCCGTCACGCAGCCCGCCGAGACGACCGACTGGCTGCTCGACGTGGCCAAGCCATCGCCGGCGGCCGAACCCAAGCTCGTGGCCGCCAGCACGGCCGCCTAACGCGCACGGCTTGGGCCAACCGGCTGCGGGCGCGGTGCAACGCAGCCGTCGCGGCCGCCTCACGTCCCCGGCCGATACGAACATGCGGCGGGCGCCGCGCGCGATTCGGTGTACGCTAACGGCTCGTCCACACCGTTTTCGTGCCATCCAGAATCGTGCGCGTCGGCCGTCCCGTTCCCGCCTTGCCCCAACCTGTCTGCGACTATTGCGGCGCGAAAGCGGCGCTCACCCGCTATGGCGAGGCCGCCTACCCGTACCACGAGGACCACGGCGAGCTTTGGATCTGCGCGCCATGTGACGCGTGGATCGGGGTCTATCCGCGCAGCCGGCGCCATGTGCCCCTCGGCAGACTCGCGAACGCGGAACTCAGGCAAGCCAAATCCGAACTGCACGCAGCACTCGAGCCGCTCGTTGCCGCGAAAATCCGCCGCGATGGCTGCAACGCCTTCGAGGCACGCGCGAAAGGCATACGTTGGCTCGCAACGCATCTCGGTCTCGACGCTTCCAGCACGATCCATACGTTCGATCTCGACGCATGCCGCAGTGCATTACGGCTTATCGAGCAATTCATGTCCCGAAAATCGCCGCACGCGAAGTCTTGAGCCTCGCCGGCTGCTGCGTCGCAGCTACCGGCCATGCCGCATTCAATTAATTTACGCCGGCTTACATAAACCCTTTATTCATTTCCCACCGAAGGAATTATTGCTTTAAATTTTTTAGATCGAATCAAAAAAAGTTTGACGCTCGATTTTTTTCCCTGCTATCTTTTTCGAAACAAGCTTGCTGCAAACAAAGGAAACCAGGATAAATCAATACATTATCCTAACCAAATCCTTCCAATTAAATTACTTTCCGAGGGGCGGCATCCACTCCATGAGCAAATCGCAATAGATTTCCGGTCTATAGAAACATTCCGATAAGCCAAGTCAGAGAAATTCGACACGCGCCGCTCTAGCAGCGTGGGCAGCGTTTTTCTTATGAAAAATAAATCGGATTCCTAATTATTTAACACGTGACCTTCCGATAATCCATCAGCAGGAGGATCTCCATGTCGCCGTGAATCTCACCTGGTCGCATCGCGCCGTACATCGGCTGCGCGCCGAGCACCCTATTTCCGCCTGACGCCGGCTTCGCAACCGTTCTTCATCATTTCTTGGGAAGTCAGAAAATGCAGAGAACTCAGCACGTGAACCCGCTATTTCCAAAACGTTTTGCGCTGTCGCTGCTACCGCTCGCGATTGCCGCCACGCTGGCCCCGCTTTCCGTGCAAGCCGCGTCCGCTTGGGCACCGACCCACACCAACGCCTTCCTGCTCACTCGCACATCTGCTACGACGGCCGCTTCGCAAACGCAGGCAAAAACCGCGCCGAGCTACGCGCTCAATACGATCGGAACGCCGGAACTCACCGATACGACCGTTACGCCGCTCGAACTGAGCCAGCCGCTGCGCGTGACCGTCGTGCTGAAGAATCGTAACGAAGCCCAACTCGATGCGTTCCTGAGCGAAGTGAATAAGCCCGGCAGTGCGAACTATCACAAGTTTCTGACGCCGGAACAGTTCAAGGCCCGCTTCGGGCCGACTGACGCGCAAGTGCAAGCCGTCGTCGCGCATTTGAAGGCGAACGGTTTCAGCAACGTCAGCGTGTCGGACAATAACAAGCTGGTCTTCGCCGAAGGCAACGCATCGAACGCGGAACGCGGCTTCCACACCACGCTCAAACGCTTCAGCTATCGCGGCAAGCAGGTCTACGGCAACGACTCCGCGGCGCAAGTGCCGGCAGCGCTCGGCACGGTCGTCGATGCGGTGCTCGGACTGCAGAACGCAGCGGTTCCGCATCGGATGCTGCGTCGCGTCGCATCGCCGGATTCGGTCGTGAGAAACGCGGTGGCAGGCTCGCAAATCGGCCACCAGCCAACCGATTTCGCCTCGATCTATGATGCAAAAGGTCTGCCCGCCGCGACCAACACGACGGTCGGCATCATCACCTGGGGCGATCAAACGCAAACGATCGCCGATCTGAACCAGTTCACGCAAAGCGCGGGCCTGGCAACCGTCAACACCAAGGTCGTTCCTGGCGGCTCCGGCACACTTGCCAACGACGGCGATCCGAGCGAATGGGACCTCGACAGCCAGACGATCATCGGCACGTCGGGCGGCGTCAAACAACTCATTTTCTATTCGGCCATCAACGGCGACTCAAACGACAGCGCACTCACCGACGCCTCGATCACGGCCGCGTACAACAAGGCGGTCACCGACAACGTCGCGAAGGTCATCAACGTGTCCCTCGGCCTCGACGAAGCCGCAGCGAACTCCGACGGCTCGCTCGCCGCGGACGACGCAGTCTTCAAACAGGCAGTCGCGCAAGGTCAGATCTTCTCGGTGTCGTCCGGCGATTCGGGCGTCTATCAATGGTCGAGCGCGCCCTATAGCGGCGCGCCCGGTTATGTCGGCACGGAAAGCAGCAGCGGTGCGATCACGGTGCGGATCAACCTCGGCAAATACAGCGTCTCGCATCCGGCCAGCTCGCCGAACGTCGTCGCGGTCGGCGGCACGACACTGTCGACGAGCGGCACGACGACGTGGGCCGGCGAGACCGTCTGGAACGAGGGGCTCTCGTATGCGGATCAAGTCACGAACCAGGTCCGACTCTGGGCGACGGGCGGCGGCGTCAGCGCCTACGAAACCGCGCCGAGCTGGCAGACCGCCGCACTCGGCAGCACGGTCACCAAGCGCGTACTGCCCGACGTCGCATTCGACGCAGCGGGCGCGACGGGCGCGTACATCATCATTAATGGCCAGCCGAACCAATTGATCGGCGGCACGAGCCTCGCGTCGCCGATCTTCGTGGGCGGCTGGGCGCGCGTGGAATCGGCCAACGGCAATAGCCTCGGACTGCCGACGTCGGCGTTCTATGCGGGTCTGCCGAGCAATCCGTCGCTCGTGCATGACGTGACATCGGGCAACAATGGCTATAACGGCTATGGCTACAGTGCCAAAACCGGCTGGGATTACGACACCGGTTTCGGCAGCCTCGACTTTGCGAAGGTCAGCGCAAGCTCGGTCAAGTAACCGCCCCGACGCATCACGCAATCCGCCGGCCACGCGCCGGCGCGCGATCGCCTCTCTTCGGAGAGGCGATTTTTTTTGGTCCGCGCTGCGCTTCGCGGCACTGTGCAAATGCCCACCCGGTTTCGTCACATCATTCGGAATGGCACGCGGCAATGAGCAGACAGCTTGGCCGAATCAGCGATCTTTATCCAACAAGCTCTTGTCCGGTGGAATGTGCATCCGGCAAATTCCATCCGATGGAACGGTGGAGCCATCATCCAACCTCTTCATGCGAGGTCATAGTTGTAACAAAGGCTTGCAAGCCCGACCGATCGACCGTCCTGCCGAAAAGCCGCCCGCGGCATGTGCTTGCGGCCAGTGTGCGTGGTTGGCCAAAACACTGATCAGCGCCTGTTCACAAGCCCCGCGCGATCACGCCGAGCCGGCACGATTGATGCGTGCAAAAAAGCCATACGCGTTCGCTGCTCTGCTGCATGACGCCGTCTTCCGCCAATTATTCTCCGTTATCCTTAACGTTCCACTATATTTAACGCTATCTTGCGATGTTAACCGCCATTCGCACCATCGGCGTAGTGTAGGCTGTCGTACTTTCCCCGATAGATGGCGACGCTATCCTTCGACGCAGACGATGGATCCAGTATCGATTCACGTTCGGCGCCACCGCTACGCGCGGCAGCGCCTTCAGCCAACCAAGCCGCCTCGAGGCGGCCGGCCGCATGCGCGACCGCGCCGGCGCGCGGTCCGAACGAATCAGACGCAACGAACCGGAATCACGTTTCCTGGCATCGTTCGCTGATAATTGAAAGCGATGCGCGCAACCGTTCGAGACCAGACGATGCCAGCCCGCAAGATGAGACCGTTCGATCCGCAGTGCGGCCCGCAATTTGACCATCACGTACAGATGCAAGGTATCTCGAAGATACACCGACTCTGGGCGGCAATCTTCGTCATCGCCGTCGCCAGCGACGTGCTGTCCGGCGCGATCCGCTACTACACGTCGCTCGTCGGCCTCGCACCGCTCGGCTATCTGCCGAAGGCACTGATGGTCGTGGCGCTCGGCTTCGCGCTCGTCGAACGGCCGAAGGCAAGCCACGTGCTTATCATCACGTATCTGGGCGCGCAGATGTGCGTGTCGCTCGCCAACGGTATTCCGTTGAGCGCCGCGCTCTTTTGGATCTGGACGGTCTCGCCGATGCTGTTCGCGCTCGTGATGCCGCCGCAGGCGCTCGAGGTGCTCGAATCGCCGCGAATGTTGGCCGTGCTCGTCGGGCTCACGCTGCTTGCAGTCGGCGGCGTGTTCCTCAACTATTTCGTACACCTGCCCTGGGTCGGCGGCAGCGTCGATATCGGCGGCGGCGTGAGCGTGACGATCGCAAAAGCAACCTACGTGGGCACGGCATCGCGGCTGCCCGGCTTCGGCCGCAGCAGCGCGTCGACAGGGCTGTTGATCGGCCTGCTCGTGACCTGGATCTTCCCGCGCCTGCGCTCGCGTGCTGCCGTCACCGCGATCCTCGCGCTGTCGGCGCTTGCCATTTGGAAAACAACGAACAAGACAACCCTCGTCGCGCTCGTGATCGTCGTCGGGCTGCATCTGATGCTGCGCACGCGCTCGCTGCGTACTGCGAGCATCGCATTGTCGGCGCTCATCGTCGCACTGCCGATCGCGGGTTGGCTCATCACGCTGGCTAGCATTCAGGACATCAGCAGTTCCGGTTCGCTGTCGTCGATGCAAGACCGCTTCTTCAACACATGGCCGATGCTGATCGAAGGCATGGTGCGCGAGCACCTGATCTGGCTCGGCGTCGGGCCGGGCGGCTTCGGCTCGTCAGTTGGTTTCGGCTCGGCAGTCGGCAACGGCGCAACCGGATTCGGCTTCAACACCGGCTACGCAGACAACATGGCCCTTTACACGCTGGCGAATGTCGGCGTAATCGGCAACGTGTTTCTCATCGCGGCATTCGTCCATTTCGTGCTCTCGCGCGAATCGAACAATCGGCCGATCTGGCTGATGCTGTGCTTTCTGCTCGCGAGCGGGCTGACGACCGATATTTATGAAACGACCGGCTGCCTGCTGTTCTTCGGCGTGGTTCTGAACTCAATCAGCCAGCGCGTGCCGCGGCCGCGCATCTCGAGTGCGCGGATCGCATTCGAGCGGCTGCAAAGCAACGTGCGCGGCACCGCGTCGGGGCTACACTGAAGGCGCGTGCGAGAAGGAAACGACGATATGAAGAACCGCACGCTATCCCTGCGCCATCGGCTGTTCGCCGCGCTTGCAAGCGCCACGCTCGTCACGCTCAGCTTCGCCAGCGAGCCGAGCGTCGTCACGCTGAGCGCGTCGCAGCCGGCTTCCGCCGCCAACCCGCCGTATGTCGATCTGCCGGGCTTCGTCGCATCGCGCGACAACACCGGCGTCGCGGTGCACGAGATCGGCGATACGAAGCTGCTCGACGCGATCAAGAACGCGGGCTTCACGTTCATCCGCGCCAACCTGTTCTGGCAAGCAGTCGATACGCCGCATGGCTGGAATTTTTCGCAGTACGACAAGCTCGTCGCCGATCTGTCCGCACGCGGCCTCGGCGTGCTGTTCATCCTCAGCGGTCAGCACTATGCGTTGAGCCCAAAGGGACCACCGACTCAGCCCGCTCAACTCAACGCATTCCGCACCTATGCATTCAAGGTCGCGCAGCACTTCAAGGGTAAAGCGGTGCGCTACGAGATCTGGAACGAAGAGGATCACCCGACCTACTGGCTCGGCAAGCCGTCGGCCGACGATTATAAGGAAGTGCTTAAAAAATCCGTGCAAGCGATCAAGACCGCAGACCCGAATGCGATCGTCGCGACGGGCGGCGTACAGCAGATCAACCGCGCGTTCATCCGTAAGGTCGGCGACATCGGCGGCCCGAAGCAAGCCGCGCCCGACGCAATCAGCGTGCATCCGTACCGGCAGACCGAACCCGAAACCGTCTTCGCCGATTACGCCGCGCTGCGACGCGATCTGTCGACGTATCGCAAGAAACCGCAGGTGTGGGCAACCGAATGGGCATACCCGAGCTACGGCTACAACTATGTGTCCGACATCGATGACGGCCACTCGCAAATCGCGCGCGAGCGCCAAGCGAAATATGCGGTACGGCTGCTGCTGTCGAACTGGATCGCCCAAGTCGGCCTCACGTCGTATTACGACATTCGCAACGACGGCCGAAACAACAAAGACATGGAGCACAATTTCGGACTGCTGGACGCCAACGGTGAAAAGCTGCCTGCCTACACCGCCGTCCAGCATCTGTTCTCGTTCACCGGGGACGCCGAGGGTGCGCAGTATCGGCTCGACGCCAACGCACGTTACATCGTGCTGAAGCTGACCGCGCCGCGCACGACAAAGTACGTGGTCTGGTGCTACGGCACCGGCAATTCGATCGTCGTCGACTTGTCGCGACTGCCGGCCAATGCGCGCGTGACCGACATGTACGGTGCCAAGCTCAATGCCGGCGGCACCACGTTCGAGGTTCCGGAAGCAAAAGGGCCAATTTTCATTACGATTGGCGCCTGAGCGCCGCGCCCGGCGCGAATGCCTGCGCAAAGCCGGGTTTAACCGATTGATGCAGAGGACAGCGGCGGCCGCCGTCGCTAACGGAAAACAACGATGGACCTGAAAGCACAACCCACTATGACCGCGCCACACGCCAAGAACAACGACGGGCTCACAAGCCTATCGTGGAGCATCTCCCGGCACCGGCGGCTGTTCGCGACGATCGTCGGCGTGTTTTTCGCGCTCGGCGTGTTGTATGCATTCGTCGCGACGCCGCAATACCGAACCGAAGCGCTGCTGCGCATCCAAACCAAGCCGGGCGCCGCCATCAGCGCACTGTCCGACGTCTCGGGCACGATCTCGGCCGGCCCGTCCGCGAACGACGAAAGCGAAGTGCTGACCTCGCGCGCGACCGTCGGTGCCGCAATCGAGCAGATCGGCGCGGATCTCGACATCCGCACGCGCAGCTACTTCCCGCTGATCGGCCGTCTGTTCGCATCAAGCCATGCGGATGACGACAAGCTCGCTGCGCCATTGCTCGGCTTGTCCGGTTTCGCGTGGGGTGGCGAAAAACTGAAACTCGGCGCATTCACGGTGCCGGACGCATCATACGGCGACAAATTCCGGCTCGTCGCTGGCGACAACGGCCACTGGGCACTGTACGACAAAAAAGACCGGCTGCTCGCACGCGGCGTAGTCGGCGCCACGGTGCCGTTTACCGTCGGATCGGACAATGCCCAGGCTGGCGAGATTCGAGTCGATACGCTGCGCGCGCGCAGCGGCATCGAATTCTCGATCGTCAAGGAATCGACGCAGCGTGTTTATGACGACGTGATGAAGAAGATGAAAACGATCGTCGCGAACCGCGATTCGACGCTAGAAGAGCCGTCGCTGATGCGGCTCATCTATCAGGCCGATACGCCCCAGCATGCCCAGGATCTGGTCAACGCAATCATCCGCGTCTACCTTCAGCAGGACATTGCCTATCGTTCGCAGAATGCACAACGCAGCCTCGACTCGCTGCACGCACGCCTGCCTGTCCTCAAGCAGGATCTCGCCAAGGCCGAGGACGAGTTGAACCGCTACCGGACGACGACGGGCACGATCGATGTCGACCAGCAGGGGGCTGCGCTGATCGGCCGATTGAACTCGCTGTCCGAAAAACAAACGTTGCTGCAACTCTCGCTCGACAACGTGAAGGGACGCTTCCAGCCCGGCAGCACGACCTATCAGACCGTGCAGACCCAGCTCGATCAAGTAAAAAAGGAAATTCAGCAAACAACTGCCGCAGCCAACAAGCTGCCGACCGCGCAACGCGAATTCGTCCGGCTGACGCGCCAGGTAACGGTTGCTTCTGAACTCTACACAAAGGTGCTGGCCAATGCGCAACAGCTCGAAATCGCCGTTGCCAGCACGCCGTCCGGCGTAACCGTCGTCGACTGGGCAAACAAGCCGTATAGGCGGGCATGGCCGCAACGCGGCCTCATCATCGTCGGCGCGCTGCTGGCCGGCTTGTTCACGGGTTTGGCACTTGTATACCTGCTTGCCCGCCGCCGCAACGAGCTGAACGGCCCCCAGTCGATCGCCGACGTATCGGATCTGCCGTGCGTCGCTGTCCTCACGCCGCCGGCATCGCACGCGCTCAAAATCAGCGCGTCCCATCCGTCGGTCAAACCTCTCGCCGCCCGTGATCCCGACGATCCCAGTATCGAGACACTGCGCGTGCTGCGCACGAGCATGCGGGCAGCGTTCGCGCACGACGGCCGGGAAGGCGGCAAGGTTCTGCTGTTCACTGGCCCAACCGCTGGCGTGGGCTGCAGTTTCGTTGCGTCGAATCTGGCGTATCTGTTCGCGGATTCCAACGCATCCGTTCTGTTCGTCGACGCAGACATGCGTGGCGGATCCCACAATCCGCTCGGCGCCGAGCGCAGCGGCATTGGCCTCGCAAACGTGCTCGAGAATGCACAGCCGCTGGACAATGCGATCGTTAGAATCGGCAATAGCACGCTGTCCGTCATGACGCCCGGCACGCTATCTGGCGCGAATCCGGCCGGTTTACTTGAGCGGCCGGAGCTGACCGCGCTGATCGCGACATTGCGCACGCGTTACGATTTCATCATCGTCGATGCGCCGCCAGTCCTGCCGTACAGCGACGCGCTTTCGATCGCCACTCGGGATTGCGACGCGGTTCTGCTGGTCTCGCGCGGCCGAACGACTCGCGCGACAGACCTTGAAACCGCGCAGCAGCGGCTCGAAAGCGTCGGCGCAAAACTCGTCGGCCACGTTTTCAACGCAGACGCCGGGCCTTCTGGTAAACGCCGAGCTGCATCGCACGACGGCGAGCATCGCGCGTATGAAATCGATACGCCTTCCACGGCAAAGCGAACGCTCGAACGTGCAAAATGAACTGCCGCCAAGAATTTCCGATGCCGAATGAACCCAGGAGTTTTCTTTACAATTAAATACCATTGAAAGCCAAATCGGCAGCATTACATCATTATTAAAAATTAATTCAAGGAAAAACCAGAGGTTTAAACACCTCTGGTTTTTTATTTCATCACCTCCATTTCCTTTTTTCATTTTGTCAACGCTTCATTACCAATCCGTTCGTTTCGAACAAATACTCTAATCCTGTCAAAACAGAAAGGTCACCCACCAAACGCGTGTTTGCGATACCGATCGGCTCCTGCCATCACCCGCGAAACCGCGATCGCACAAGGCAATGCCGGATATTCGCCACCGATGCTCGATGGACGGGCCATCCGACATCGCATTCATCGATACCCCACCATCCCGATTCAAAAAATTCCAACCGGCCTATTTTGCTTCCCAAACACTGGCATTCGATCCATCGTTCGGTAATAATTTAGAGATACCTTTATCTCAAATTAACCTAAGATAGAAACCTTCCCCGAACGGAGATCCTGCCATGAATCATCTGAACATTACTTCCGTGCGCCCGAATCAATTTATTAGGTATCCGAAGTATATTCCGATCGTTTTCGCCACATTGTTCGCACTCCTACTTACTGCGTGCGGCGGTGGTGATGGAAGCAATACCAACTCCAGCCTCGCCGCCGCAACTCCGGGTATCGTCGTGCCTGCATCCTCCACCAGCGCAAACTCGACGTCAAACAGCAATACGAGCAATCCGATCGCATCGGCAACGCCGAGCGCGCCGAGCGCCGCCAGCGCAACCGATACGTCCAGCACATCCAGCACGCCAAATGCGCCTCCATCAGCGAGCGCATCCGATGCAGCCAGTGCCTCTCACGGCTCCAACTCGCATGGTTCTGGCTCGTCGACGAGTTCTAGCGGTTCCGGGTCATCGTCATCGTCGACAACGACTCCTCCGGCTTCGTCCTCGTCGACTTCGCCTGCCGCATGGGTCGCACCGTTCTTTGGTACGAACGGACACTTTGTCGCCACCAACAGCGTCTACAGTTCGACGCCGCTCGCCACTCAGGCATCCCACCTGACTACCGCCGGCATCCACGTCTACCGGCAGGACGCTTACATCCCGGATCACATCGACGCGATTGCGGATAAGCTCATCCCCGGACTCGGACCCAACGTCACCGTACTGCCGATGATCGAAGCGAACCCCTGGGTCGATCCTTCACTAAACGGCAAACAGCCGACCGAAGAAACGGCATACGCATATGCCTATCAGCTTTCCGTCTATGCAGCACAAAAGCTCGCCGGCATTCCGATGGTTGAGTTCGGCAACGAATACGATCTGGATAGCCACAACGCACCGATTCGTGGCGACGGCGTCAATGTTTCGGACTTCGACAATTCGACCTTTCCGATTTGGCGCGGTGCATTGCGAGGTGCACTCGACGGTTGGCGTTCAGTCGATACGCAGCACAAAACCAAGCTGATTGCAAACGCAACGGCCGGTTGGCTGTATTTCGGATTCCTCGATGGACTAATGACGGGCACCCAACCCGACGGCACGACCGGTCATCCGAAAATCACGCCCGACGTAATTCAGTGGCACTGGTACTCCGACGGCGGCGACATCGAAAACGCAGTCGGCCTCACTGGTACGTACAACGTGCTCGCACGGCTCAAGGCGAGCTACAACCTGCCGATCGTGATTACCGAGGTCGGCGTGAATCTCAGCAATACGGAAGCACAGGCTCAGGCGTACATCACGAAGACGATAGCCGAACTGGTCGCTGCAAGAACAACTTACAATGTCATCGGCTTCAATTGGTATGAACTCTATGACGACTCGACCGGAGCGTATGGTTTAATGACGAACAGCGGACAACCAAAGCCGCGGTACACGACGATGCAGACGGCCATCACCAACGCGACCACGACCACTAAAAATTAATCATCACGGTTCGCGCATACCATCTTTATAAAATTCGGCAAACCCGCATTTGCGTGAGGCCGCATAGACCAGATGATGCATTACCGGGTCACGACGTAACGAACGTGACACGCCACCCGATCCAAAGCTGCGCCGCGATCAGCTCGCCGGCGCAGTTATTTTTTATTAAAACATCGACGTTTTTTTGGACGGTATCGTCCATAGAATGACAAAGCTGTCGTCGAATCGACAAATCAGCGGGAGCCACATGAAGCGTGCTCGGTCAACTGCATTGGCTGTTACGAATCCGTTCGCGCTGACGTCGTCGGTACTCAAACGACGGGTTGATGATAGTGACAGTGAGGGCGGGGCGTAATGACAGTTCGTCCGGTAGTTCATCTGAGCCACTTCGAAATGGCAAACACGGCAGGTTTTAAGCGAAGCGATTGAAGCGCGGATCTGTCCGGGGCGATTGATCGTTCAGATACGCAAGACCGCGCGCACCACGCTCAGGTTTTATAGCTATCGTCACGCCGGTCCAACTTGCGAATCAACGCCGGCCAAACGAACGCGCCACCCAATCCATCGGTCTGTACCGATGCCGCTTCGGCGTTCGTCGCGATAATCCCGGCCGGCACCTCGATCAGATCACCGCCGTGCAGTGCGGCGATCTGGATCTGGCAAGCCGTCTCGAACAGATACATCGCGAGAAACGCATCGGCTATCGACGCGCCAACAGTCAGGAGTCCGTGATTACGCAGCATCAGGAACATCGAGCGTCCAAGATCCGACTGCAGCCGCGGCTTTTCGTCGTCTTTTAGTGCAACGCCTTCGTAATCGTGATAAGCAAGCGATTGCAGCACGAATGTCGACTGCTGCGAAATTGGCAACACACCGGCGCGCTGTGCGCTGACCGCAATCCCCGCACGCGTATGCGTATGCAGTACACATTGCACATCGGCACGCGCAGCATGCACCGCGCTATGAATCACGAACCCCGCGCGGTTGACCGGGTATGGCGAATCGCCGATTTTGTTGCCTGCCTGATCGACCCTTACGAGTGACGACGCAGTAATTTCCTCGAACATCATTCCATATGGATTGATCAGGAAATGATGATCAGGGCCCGGCAAACGAGCTGAGATATGCGTGAAGATCAAGTCGTCCCAGCCGTACATTGCGACAAGACGATAGCAGGCAGCCAGATCGCATCGAATGCGCCATTCGGCGGAATCGATGTTGGCAGTGGCGGAAGTAGCGTCCATACAGGCTCCATGCGCGCCAGCTCAAGCGCGCCGGCATCGCGCTCACCTTACCAGCTTCACGCACGGATCGCATCGGGTTTTCCACGCCCATCGACGCGAATCGGCCAAGATGCTCGGCTTCGAGCCGAAACGCGCGCGGCGCGCACACGCGCCGCGCGCCATCCATATCAAGCCGGCGTCAACGGCACCGTCACCGACGTACCGGCCGGATCGAGCGTCAGTTCAGTGCCGGGCGTCGGCCTCAACGTCGCTTCGTAGTCGCTCGACAACACGACCAATCCCAGCCGGTGGCCTGCGTCGAGCCGGTAGTCACGCGGCATGAACGTCAAACGCAAATCGTAGGGCATGCCGGCGAGGACGGGCTGCGAATGCCAGATCGACTTGCGATTGCGAGGATCGGTCCAGGCGCGCGTGATAATCGTCGCGCTGCCGTCGGGCGCACGATCAACGAGCAGCGCCGTCACGTTCGCGGCAGCCGAGAACGTCAAGCGGACCTGCGCGGTCGCAGTTCCTGAGATTCGTGTCGCCTGGGCAAGCGGCTGCGTCTCGAAACGGCTGCGATGTGCGCCATCGGCTGCATTCGCGAGCGTTAGTGCCAAGATCCGCGCATCATCGGTAAATTTCACGAGCGGGCCACCCGATGGCCAGCGCAGTAGCGTTCCCGTTCCCGCTCCGTCTCCACCCGAGAAATACGTAGTAGGCGTTGCACTGCTTGCCGGCCAGCGCGGCTCTTTCAGCAACGTGCCGTTGGCCTGCTCGATTACCGAGCCCGGCCCACGCTCGACACCGTTTTCGTAACCCAGCAAATAGCGTGTGAACCAGCGGTTCACCTGCGCAGTCCATTCGCTCGCCATCGCGGGTACACGACTCGGATCGGTATGACGGGCCCGATGCAACCATAGTTGTGCCGGCACGTGCTGTTTGAGCATCGCGAGATACCACGAAGTCGATTGATCGGTCCTCACATTATCGTCCGCGAGCCCCTGCGCGACAAGCGCAGGTGCCACTGCAAAAGCCGTCGGAATCTCGCGGGCGGCCCAGAATGCCGAATAATCGCCCGTCGTCCGGTCTTCTTTCTGCAACGCTTCATCGATGAGATGCGTGCAACGCTCCGGATGCGAATTCGTCAGGAGTGCTTTTATATAGACATCGACGTCCTCGCCTTGGTAACCGTCCGGCGCACGCACGAGACCCGCCGAGCGGTAATAGCCGTACATGTTCGATAGTCCCGCGATCGGCACGATCGCATCGAGTCCGCGCGTGCGCAAGCTGGCGACCATCTTTGGCAGCGTGCCGTCATACGACACGCCATACATGCCGACATGCCCCGTCGACCAATTCGCGACGATCGGCTTGCCGCTCGCATCCTTCGCGCTCGCGTGTCGGCCGAGCCAACGGATTACCGACGCCATCGCGACGGATTCGTCGCGGGTCAGAATCGTCGGACACCCATCCGAACCCGCGGTGCCAAGCGAATCCGCATAGACAATCGTAAAACCGCGCGGCACGAAGTAACCTTCAATCCACGAACGCCCAGCTGCCGCGGCTTCGACTTGCTGCAAGATTCGAGACTGCGGTATCGCCGCCAGAATACGGGCAGCCGTTGACGCGACTGGATGCGGCGTACCGTCAAGCTCAACATCAACATTGTGATTGGGGCTGTCGGCAAGCCCGTTGTAGTACGGGCTCGCCAGAACGATGACCGGCGTGCGCGCGCCCGATGCGGTTTCGGCCGGCCGAACGATACGCACGTGAATCCGATCCTTCTCGCCGTCGCCATCGGAATCGACGGGCGTCTCTACCCACGCTTCCTCGGTAATCGTATTGCCCGACAGCGATGGCTGCACCTGACCGTTTTCGATCAGGGGTCGATAGCGCCCGCCGCCGGACAGATCCGCGTATGGCACGCCGGAAGGCGAAACACGCCCGAAAGCCGCACGCGCGCCGCCTGCAGCTGGCACCGCGTCCGTATTTTCGCTTCGCCCAGTTTGCGCAAACATAGACGCGCCGGGCAAACCCGAGCCGTCGTCGCCCCCACATGCAGTGAGTAAAACCGCCGCCGCAATGGCGGTGCTCCATACGCATAGCGATTCAGTTTTGCGGATTTTCATTGTTGTCCTTATGCCGGGAATCGTAAGAAAACAGCCAGTCCATATCGAGCGATATCGCTCACAAACAGCGCAGCGGGCACCGCCGAAGCGGTGCCTGTCCTTATTACCGAATCGCCGCGTAGACGGCTTGACCTGCGTCGAGCAGCCCCGCGCCGCAAGTGCTCGTCGAGCACCCCGATCCGCTGGGGAACGCACGCGCGCTCGCTTGCAGCCGCTGCAGGATTTGCGAAGGCGACAATGTCGGATTGATCGCCAGCATCAGCGCAACAGTACCGGCGACGTGCGGCGTCGCCATGCTGGTGCCGTTATAACTTGCATAGCTGTCCGCTCCAGGTGAAGTCCTGCCGGCATTCAGCGTCGACAAAATACCAACGCCCGGCGCGGAAATCTTCACTGCCGCCCCGTAGTTGCTAAAACTCGCACGAACACCATTGCGATCGGTCGCGCCAACCGTGATGACGCCCTGGCAATTCGCGGGTTGCGATGTCGATACCGACGTGCCTTCGTTGCCTGCCGCGACGACGATCGTTGTGCCGCGATACGTGATCTCGTTGATCGCGTTTTGGTAGGTTTGGCTGCACGTGCGGCCGGAGCCGCCAAGACTCATGTTCAGCACGTTGGCCGGATACGGATTGGCCGGCGCACCCGGTACCGACAAGCCCGCGGCCCAACGCATTCCATCAACGATATCGCTCAGCGTACCCCCGCATTTGCCGAGCACGCGTACCGGCAACACCTTGCCCGACCATGATATGCCCGCAACGCCGAAACCATTGTTCGTCACCGCGCCGATCGTGCCTGCGACGTGCGTGCCATGCCAGGAACTGTCGCTCACCGGGCATCCGTAGAATGGCCCGTATGGGTCGTTACTTTCTTGCCACGTCACCCAATCGCCCGGATCCGATGCATTGCTGTCGCGGCCGTTACCGTCGTTCGCGCTTACCGGATCGGAGACGAAATCGTAACCGGGGAGCAGGTTGGCCGCGAGATCGGCATGCGGACGGTAACCAGTATCGATAACACCGACGACGACCCGCGATGAGCCCGTCGTCAAATCCCAAGCGGCCGGCAAATTCGCGCCGCCTCTCGGATCGAAATAGCCCCATTGCTCGGAGTAGCGTGCATCGTTCGGAACAACGGACGGATACATCCGCACATCCGGTTCCGCATACTCAACCGCACTATCGGCGGCAAAATCTTGCGCAAGTGCCTGCGCATCGGCGGGCAGCAAGCGATTTTGCAACGACAGCACCGTCGCGCCACCCGACATTTCGCGCTTAATGCGTATTCCGGCCGCGGGATCGGCATAATTCCCGGCTGCCGAAGCCGCAGTTGCACCGAACGCACGATTCGCCGAGCGCGCACGACGCGCGGAGACCACGCGATCGATCACGGCCTGCACATCCGTCGCGCGCGCCGACGGCCCCGTTGCAGCACTAGCCGCCATCTTCGGCGCTCGGAGCTTAACGATTAATTGGTTGACCGTATCGCGCCCGCCAGGAACCGACGGGGATGTAAGAGTTTGTGCGTGCGAGGGCGGGGCGAGACCGACCAGGACAACACCCGCAACAATCGCAGAATATGAAGCAGTTCTAATCAATTTAGACATGCCGATACCCTCCTGATCACTGTAGATAAAGACAAAGCGAACCGATAAGCTGGCGTTCTGATTGCTGGCTTTGCTGCGCTGCCGATAAGAAAGGGCACGTCACACCGCTGCAAATAACCGTGCGACGTGCTACCGACAAACAGTTGCGGCTGATCGCATCATCCGACATGCGGATACTGGATGATTCGTCTACCGTCAGATCTATATCCACGGGAACTGAACGAAACGGCGAGCGTTTCGTTTGCCCTCCTCTCAGGTTCTATGCCGCTGGTTATATTGATAATTACGCTTTACAGCGCTTCAGCCCCACTTGAACTCCGGCCCCGCACGTTCTACGACGGCAAGGCGGTTTACATTCCTATTGCAAAACTTATCTTGCTGAAATCAGCCTGTCAAACATTTTTAGTTAATATCAAAAAAAGTTTCATGGAATGCATTAATCAAAGAACCAGCTTCCACAGTTCTCTGGAATCGCAGATGACATTGACTGCCTGACGCCTTCCGGTAGAGACGCTTGCATCATATTTTCCCAAACATGGAAAAAAATCGGCCGCGCCGGCCGTTCGGCCCAATTCGCGAATACGCTCATCACAAATAGAAATCATTCCACGCCCGACTCGCGCCGATGTTGCCGTTGCGAATCAGCGAAGAGCAGCTTCGCGGCGCATAGCTCCGCATCCGATGCCAAGAGGGCAAGACGACGCGATCGAACCGCCAATACCATGACTGCCTGGATCGACAGCCCCAAGCAAAGCCGGAGCAGCGCCGGCCGTGCCGGCTCCATCCTTGCTCGGCGACCACTGTCGAAGTAGGAAGTCTCTGCCGCCTGAGGTCATGGACTTCGATTGAGAGACCTGCGCGTCACCATCATCGGCGTGTCTTCACGGCACCGTGCATTTGTCATCCCGTACCGGTACGGTTGCGCAGCCCATACCGTATGCCGCCGGTACGCAATGGCGCGCTCCAAGAGATCAACAGACGGCTTCAACGCGGCGATCTTGATATCGTCTGCCGGAACCGGGAATTGCGTGTTTGCAAGCAAGCCACACGCAAGCGCATTCACGCTCCGCTACGATCGATGCGGATCGAACCTGGCGGCCATCGGCCCCGTGTCGCGTCGAGCCAACCCGGATAGCCCAAGCCAAGTGCCTCGGTAATCCCATAGCTCATGTCGACGGTCTTGTCGCGTATGCCGACCGCGACCGACCGGGCAATCTTTGTCGGCTACTGGCAATTGCGGCGCGTTGACGCCACCCAGCCGAGTCGAAGAGGAATCCATACGATCGCGCAGCAGACACAGCCGCGTCAGCGAAGATATCTAGCCGTTCGCTGCAATGCTGCCGCACTCGTCCGTCAACCGGCGCCAACGAGATAAATCGGGATAGGAACGACAGAGGAAAAACTCGAACGCTCACCGATTTGAGCGAACCTCCTGAAGAGGAATGAGGCTTGCGGACCGCGACTCATGCGTACATTCATCGGCTGCTTCAGCGATCGAGAACGTATCCGGGAAGCGGATGAGTGGCAAGCATTGCTATGCCATTCATCCGTACCGTGTGTTCGTTGGTAGGCTCGATTGGATTCGAACCAACGACCCCCACCATGTCAAGGTGGTGCTCTAACCAACTGAGCTACGAGCCTGTGTGAGGCGCGAATTATAGGGACTCCATCGCCGCGGCACAAGCCCCAAGTTATAAAAAGTGCTGCTGCATCGTTTGGAGAACAATGCAGCAGCAAGAAACCGCCAGCATCCAAGGGCCACCAAAACCGCTGACGGATTACTACGACCGGTTCGGCTAGGCCACGCAACCACTGCGTGCGCCTAACCTTTGAGCTTCACCCATACCTTGTTACGCATCTTCAGCGCGGCGGCCGAGCATACCTTGTATGGGCGCAGGCGTGCCTTCTGATCGCGCGGGAGGTTGATCCACGGCTGCCGCAGCAGCGTCTCATCCATATATCGATCGGAACCGGCAATTTCGTTGCCGTAGCGAAGCGTATTCGATACCTTCGCGATTACTTCGGGCTGCATCATCCAATTGATGAATCTGTGCGCATCGTTGCGATTTTTCGCATTTGCCGGAATGACAAGACTATCCTGCAACAGCCGCGCACCCTCCTTCGGCACTACGAACCTTACGCTCGGCAGCAGTTGGTGGGCCCGCTCGGCAGCACCATCCCACATGTGCTGGACGATCACCTGCTTCGATACCAGTCGATCGACGGGCCCGTCGTTGCTGTATGCCTTCACGAAGGGTTTCTGCTTACTCAACACTTCAAGCACACGCTTCGCGTCGTCGGGACGCTCGCTGCATTCGTCTTGGCCGAGATACCAGCTCGCGGCCATATACATCTCTTCTTCCACATCCAATGCGCCGATTTGCCCGCGCACTGCATGAACCGGATCGAAAAACGATTTCCAGCTATCGTCGAGCCGGCCGCCCGGCACGCGCGCGCCGTCGTATGCGAATCCGGTGACCACTGCCATGTAAGGCATCGTGTAATCGCGATTCGGATCGAACGGCGGATGCCGGTATTCCGGCTTGATGTTTACGGTATTCGGCAGCCGCGCCTTATCCAGTTTCGCTATCAGTCCTGCGCGTGCCAACACCGGGACATAGTAATCGCCGGTGACAGCGACATCGTAACCGCCCGCGCCGGCCTGAAGTTTCTGCGTGAGCGCGGCGTCGCTCTCGTAGACATCGAGCACTGTCTTGACGCCCGTTTGCGCCTCGAACTGCGCAAGCAGCGCGGCGGGCATGTAGTCTGGCCAGTTGCCGACATGCAAGACGCCCGCCGCCGACGCACCCGCGCTCGCCGTCAAACCTAAAGCGGCCAACCACCGTTTCTTCATGTCAGCCCCGCTTTCGATCGATTCGCCTTTTCCTGACTCCCCTGCCCGATAGCGACAATTTGCAGTGCCGAAATCCCGATGATCGCTGTCGAGATCGCATTGATTTTCGGCGTGAGGCCAAGCTTGAGTGCGCCGAAGATATACATCGGCAGCGTGCCGAAACCGGCGCCCGCGAGAAAATAGCTCGTGACGTAATCATTCATCGACGCGACGAATGCGAGCGTCGCGCCAGCCATCACGCCCGGCATCGCCAGCGGCAGCGTCACCTGCGTCAATACCCTCCACGGCGTAGCCGACAGAACCGCCGCCGCATCGAGCAAATGGCGATCGATCTTCGCAAGCCGGGCGCTGACCGGCAAGTATGCGAACGGCAGACAAAACACCACATGCGCAAACAGCACCGTCGCGAAACCCGGTTCAATCGACAACATCGCAAACATCAGCGCCGTGCCGATCGCCAGCACGACCTCCGGTATCACGAGCGGCATGCCGATCGAGCCCGTAAGCACACCACGTGCGCTCGAGCTGACCTTCCACCCCGCCAGTGCAGCGGCAATCGCAATCGGTGTCGCAATCGCAGCCGATGCACCGGCGAGCACCAGCGACGTCAGCGCGGCACTAACCAGCGTTTGATCGCGCAGCGCGTCCAAATAGCCGTCTATTCCCCATCCAGACCAGACAAGCGCGGAGCGCCCCGCATTGAAGCTCATCCAAACGATTGCGACGACGGGCAGGTACAGAAATACGATAACGAGCCATGTAACAGGCGCCGTCAACGGCATGCGCTTCACGTCATGCAAACTCATGAGCGACGTCCTTTCCGAGCGCATTCACCCGGATACGCCGCGCCAGCATCGATATCAACGCGATGCCCAGCAGCGCGAATGCCATCGCGGCGCCGAGCGGCCAGTTGCGGCCGGCGGCAAACTGAAAATCGACGAGATTGCCGATCATCATCGAACGGCTACCACCCAGCAGATTCGATATCACGTAGGTGCCAAGCGCGGGGGCGAACACGAGGCCGACGCCCGCCGCGATACCGCCGCGGCAGATCGGAATCACGATCTCGCGCACCGCGCGCGATTGCGTTGCGCCAAGATCGTAAGCCGCCTCGATGAGCCGCCAATCCATATCATCGAGCGCCGCATAGATCGGCAATACCATGAACGGCAGGAACGCATAAACGAGGCCGAGCAACGTCGCGGCATCGGTATAGATCATGCCGAGCGGGCCGTGCAATACGCCGATGCGGTTCAACAACCGATTGGCGATACCGTTGTCCGCCAGCACGATCAACCAGCCATACATCTGTACGACAATGCAAATCCAGAACGGAATGGTAACGGCCAGTAACAGCAGATTCTTCTGCCTGGCGGGGCGTGACACGATATACAGTGCGCTCGGCAGCGCAAGCACCAGGCAAATCAGCGTTGCCGCAGCTGCAAGCGCGATCGAGCGTACCAATACACGCAGAAAATCCGCCTGCAACACAATCGTCCCGTCAAAATCGCGATCAAAAACGAGCGACCAATACGCGAGCGTCGAGAATTTGCCCCATGCGACACCGCCGAGATCGAGCGGAACCGAGAGCGATACCACGGCCAATACGCCGAGCGGGACAATCACCCCCGCCGCGATGCATGCAACGACAGGCGCCAGCCCAGCATACTTAGCAATGGATGTCATAGGCCCAAGATGTCATTCAAGTTCGACAGCGAGCGTAACAAATTGCTATATCCGACAACAGCCTGTCGGACGGACCAAACGCGCCAAATTTGGGTCCTTTCGCGACAACCGTCTCAAATACCGACGGCGCGCTTTTTCAATGTTGCCGCAGTGCGCGGCATTCCGCCCAGCGCGTGATCCGATACGTGCAATTTACGCTCCGAGGCAATCCATCGATGCAACGATCTCGGCTGCTCGAATCCGAGCTTCGCAGCAATCTCCTTCATGCTGAAACGCTCGCTGCTCATGTAGCGAGACGCAAGATCACGCCGCACGATGTCGCGCAATTCACCGAGCGATGTACCGAGCAGTTGCAGTTTCCGCTGCAAACTACGCTGTGACAAATAAAGCTGCTCATAATCTTTCCAGCCTGGGTTCCGGTACATGTGATCGAGCACGCTCTCGACGACACCACTTGGTGTCCACTTTTGCAATTCGCGCTCTTGCCGGTCGCAGTGACGGCGCGCAACCTCGAGCGCATGAGCATGCGCAAGCGGCAATGGGCTGGCAAGCTCGGCCGCAGGAAAATAGCAGGCGCTTTCCTGCGCGCCGAACTCCACGGGGCAGCCGAACAACGCTGCATAGCGATCGGCATGCGGCGGCGGCGGAAACGCAAGTTGCAGTCTGCGGAACTTGATTTCGCGGCCGCCCAGTACGCCCAGCATTTCACGCCTCAGAACCGCGATGCACATGTCGCTGTTCAACACGAGCAGGTCTGCCCGGTACGCGTAGTCTCGAATGACAATGCGAGCTTCGTCCCCGTCGACTTCGAGATCGATCCGGAAATAGCAAATCGCAAGTAGTGGATAGGAATTCGCGAGCCGGATTGCAGCCTCGAGCGTCGGGCTGACCAGCATGGCCGTGCCGCGCCAGCCATATGCGGTCACGGGGATCGCATCACCGATCTCGAGCCCGATCCCGGTATTGCCGGTCGCGTCGAGCGCATTCGCGAATATCGCCATTTCCTGCGCATGCGTGATTACGACATCAGGTTTGCCGAGATCGGCCGGAACTACCCCGCTTCCTTCAAGAAAACGCTCGGCGGATATTCCGTACCGTTTCATCACCTCGGCAGCGACGATGACTGTGCACAAGGTGGCCGGAAGCTGAGCCGCGCTTTTGGCCTTTCCGGAAACAGCCGGCATAATCGGCTCCTTTCCATGCGGGCGATGTTGCGACGTACTCACGTCAGATCCAATGTGAAAACGATTTGGCAGCCATACTCGTCGAGTTCGCCGCGCCGCCAGCCAAGATGCTGATAAAAACCGTCCGCACGCGAGCCCGGATCGGTGACGAGTGTCACCGAACGCGCGCCCTGCTGCCGCAGCCAGTCCACCGCACGGGCCAGCAACTCCCGGCCGATATGCCGCGCGTGCCAAGCCGGCCGCACGAACAACGCCGCGATGAACGGCTTGTCAGCGAACACCGGCAAGCACACTCCAACGGTCTCGCCATTGGTCTCGCACAACCAGCCTCCGCCTTGCTCGATTTGCCGGACAACCAGATCGCGATCGAGCAAGTCGACTTGATGCGGGTGAATCCGGTTTTCCCGAACCGAGAAGCGCACGTCGTAAAACGCGCCGATGTCGCGCACGCCCATCGGGCGGAACGTCAAAGCCTTGTCAGACAAGTATTTCCCCTTTTTTGCATTGCAAGCATCGATTTTTTATATGCTCAAAGAGACAAATCGATTGTTCAAAACATCAAAATTGAATAATTAATTGTTCTATGAATCATTGGCAAACGTCGATTAATAGACCAAAAACCATTGGCTCAATCAGTCCAGCGCCACTTGATAAAAATATTATCTCAAACAGACAAATAAATAAAATCTTTCCAATTTCCAAATAATTTAGCCCGATTAAGGATCCAAGTTATTTGGCAACCTAAATCAGAAAACTCATTCCATTTATCCAGATTATTCCCAGCACGCATACATTGCGGCTGCTTCCCAGAAAATACCTATCAACGGGAAAATTTTTTGTGACGAATTGCTCCACTGAAGATCGCGTCTCGGTCCAATTCGTTCAGTGACGCTTTGCCTGCACGACGACCTGCGCTGACGCATCGCGTTCGATACGCGCAAGCGGGGCCCGCATCGCGTCGAAATCGTCCGGGGAACACATCTGATGTGCGAAACGAGTCCGCAATTTTCGTGTGATTTGTACAACGTGCGTCACACTGTCGAAAACGTAATGCGCTTCATAATCGACGAAGCGGTGCCGAACCGTTACATCGCTGGGCAAATCGATCATATGTAGATTGCCGGGCAACGCAATCTGCGTGATTTCATCGAAATTGCCATCGATGCATAGCCAAGGTTGTGTGCGCTCAGGCTCAGTCAGCCAGCCCTGCACCTGAGTCGCGATACCGCCCGACAAACTGGACAACGCCGGCAGCGCGGTCGTGCCATCCGGCCATGCAACATGCTCGAGCGTGCCTGTCATCGAGACCGAGAAAGGGCCGCCCGCCACATCACGCTCACTGGTCATAAGCCGGGCCGTGCCGCGCAAGCTGGTTTGCCGCAGGCGCTCGTCGGCAATCCTACGGGCATGCTCGCGCGTGGACTGACGAAATAAGCCGCGCTCGAGTTCGGCAGTCCAGCCGTTATCTTCGACGTAATATTGATAGCGACCCGACCCGTCCGGCGCGATATCGATTCGCAGCCGGGCGCTGCGCGTGCGCGGCTGCGTCGGCGGCGTGCGCGATAGCACGCCGCTATCGACCAGCAACGCTGGCCGATCCATCACCACCGGCGGCAGATAGCCGAACTCGACATTTCCAACGGTCGTATCCGCATAAAGCCCAAGCTCGGGCATCCACGTAATTGCATGATTGATCGCGCCGCTGCCGTAACCAGGCACCCCAGGCAGCGTATAGACCGAGCCGAGATTCAGCAGCACGGGCTCGCTGCGTATTCCGGCTGCCGCAAGCAATGCGCCGAATAGCGCGACATGGTCCTTGCAGTCGCCGTATCGGTTACGCAGGATATCCGTGACCTTGTGCGGCACCGCCGCAGTCTCGCCCAGAAACAACGCGACATAGCGGACGTTCGCGCGCACCCAGTCGTAGATTGCGCGCGCCTTATCACGCGGATCGGATACATTCGCCGTCAGCGTGCGCGCAAGCCGCACAACGGCCGGATCGTTCACGCCGTCGTCGGCGGCATTCGCGCGATAGCGTGAAGCAAATGCCGAAAAGTCGGGGAGTGTCGACACCATCAGCCGATCACCGTAAGTCGCATAACTCACGGAGCCGCTTTCGATGCGCGGATAAGGACCATGGCGGTAATCGAACTCGTAGCGCGTGCGGCCGTTCTCCGTCACAGGCTCGCGCGCGATGAAACCGCGCGCATCGGCGTACAGCGGCATATCCGCCGGCAGATCGAAGATCAGCCGCTGTTCATCGACAGGCATCCGCGATGGCGTGACGAAATACCCAAAGTAACCAGGATCGCTCGGCCTTGCCCGCCTCTTGCGAAACGCAAGACGAGTGCGCGACCCCGCATCGACGCCCGGAAAAATCACCGAGCGCAACACGCCGTTGTCGAAGAACGGCGCGCCGGCCGAGCGCGGTTCAGTCACATCACGAATCGCTTCCGGGCCGACAGGATGCGCGACACCGCGAGCGTCGATCGTTTCGGCTGCGAGCAGTTCGACCTTGTCCGCATCCTTGTCGAACCATATGACACGCTGCGCAACGTCGTCGATGCCGCTCACGGTGTTTGCGCGCAAGGTCGAATCGTCGTGCTCGTCAACCGAGCCGTCGCGTTGCACGACGAACAGATGGACATCGCTAACCACAGTGGACGGCGCGTCGGCAACGGTCTCGGTTGCACCGGGCGCGTCGGCAAAGCCGGCCGCCCGCGCATCGCCCGTCAACGTCGCCGCGCCCACGCACGAAATACCGAGCACTCGGACCAAAACGCGCATTGCCACGCTCGTTGCCACGCTGAAACGCCGCCCTAACCCGCGTCGGCCCGTGCGAGCTGATCAGCGATCGGCAAGCGGCGAATTCGGCGGCCGGTTGCCGCGAAGATCGCATTGGTCAACGCCGGTGCAACGGGTGGCAGCCCCGGCTCGCCGACGCCGCCCATTGGCGTTGCGTAATTGTCCGGCTCAACCAAGTGCACACGGATTTCACGCGGCGTCTCATTCATTCTCAGTACTTGATAGCCGTTGAAGTTAGTCTGCTCAGTGCGGCCGTTCTTGAAGCTGATTTCGCCATGCAACGCAAGTCCAAGCCCCATCACGACCGCTCCTTCGAGTTGCGATCGGACACGCTCCGGATTGACCTGCGGCCCGCAATCGATCGCAATGTCGACGCGCGGCACGCTCAATTTGCCATCCTGATCGATTTTCACCTCGCAGATCACCGCGGTATAGGACACGAAGCTACGATGCGCGGCCACGCCAAGACCGCTTCCTTTCGGCAGCTTACGGCCCCAGCCCGCTTCATGCGCGACAACTTCAATCACGCGCCGCAAACGGCCCGTATCGACCGGATACAATGCAGGATCCTCTCCATAATTCGTATTCTTGACCGACACGTTCGGCTCAAACGTGCGCGCGGGACCGATCAGTTCGAGCAGAAAGTCCTTTGGATCCCGGCCGGCCGCATGAGCCAACTCGGCAGCGAAACTCTGAATGCCGAACGCGTGCGGAATGTTGTAGACCGACCGAAACCAGCCGATCCGGGTGTGCGCGGGTGCCTCGGGGTTTTCGATCCGTATGTTCGGGATGGCAAACGGCAGATCGACGACGCCCTGCACAAGCTCGCCCGGCTGTTCATGCACGATGCCGGGTTTGAATGTCGATTGAATCGACGGGGCCGCACTCCGATGCAGCCAGCCGACAACCTTGCCCGACGAATCGAGTGCGCCTTCGAAATACTCCAGTGCTACTGCGTGAAAATAGTCGTTCGTGATGTCGTCCTCACGGGTGAACGTCAATTTGATCGGTTTTCCTGTCGCCTTCGACAACAATGCGGCTTCAACGACGTAATCCGGCTTGGACTTGCGGCCGAAACCGCCACCAAGCAGCGTGACGTTGACGGTCACGTTGCTCTGCGGCAAGCCGAGCGCTTTGGCCACCTCGTCGCGCGCAGACTGCGGCGCCTGCGTGCATGCCCAGATGTCGCATTGCCCGTCATGCACATGCGCGACCGCCGCGGGCGGCTCCATCGTTGCATGCGCAAGGTGAGGCAGATAGTACGCAGCACTGATTTTCTTCGCGGCACCCGCGAACGCAGCCGCACTATCGCCTTGGTTGCGAATCACCGAACCGGGTTGCTTTGCCGCTGCTTCGAGCCGATCGCGATACGCCGCCGAATCGTAGCCGGCATTCGGGCCATGTGTCCATTCAATCCTCAATTGCTCGCGCGCCTTGATCGCAGTCCACGTGTCGCGCGCGACCACGGCAATGCCGCCAAGCGGTTGAAATCCGGACGGCAGCGGTGTTGCATTCAACTGGATCACGTCGATGACGCCCGGCATCCTCCGTGCGGCGGATGCATCGAACGACGCGACCGTACCGCCGTACACGGGGGGCCGCGCGATCACTGCATACAACATGCCGTCGATGCGCGTATCGATTCCGTACCGCGCAGTACCGCCGACGATATCGCGGCCATCGATCAGTCCGGTCTTGCCCTTGCCGATATAACGGAATTCAGCGGGCAGCTTCAATGCGACCGTCGCCGGATCGGGCACCGCGAGTTCTGCCGCCCGGCTCGCCAGTTCGCCGAAACCGAGCTTGCGGCCTGTCTTCGTATCGACGACTTCATGCACACCCGCTTTCACCTGCTTCACGTCAATGCTCCACATTGACGCAGCCGCCGACTCCAACATCGTCCGCGCCGCGGCTGCCGCGCGTCGCAACGCAGTGAAGCTCTGACGCAAGCTGCGCGAGCCGTCGGTATTCTGGTTGCCGTAACGCACCTCGTCGCCCACCGCCTGCTCGACCTTCACGCGCGCCCAATCGGCGCCCAGTTCGTCTGCAATCACGAGCGCGACACTCGTGCGCACGCCCTGTCCCATCTCGGAACGAATGCAGGTCACCGTCACCGCGCCATCCGGCGCGACACGCACGAACAAACGTGGATCGTCGCGCAAACCGTTTGGCATACCCGCGCCGCCATACTGAGGATTCGCGCTGACAGGAGGCCCCCCGGGCGCATTTGCAGTAGCCGCCTGCACGAGCGCGGGCCCGCCGATCGCGAGCAGCAATCCACCTGATGCGAAACCGAGCAACAGCGCGCGACGGCTTTCGTTTTGTACGGCAAGTTCGTCGCTGCTCATACCGAACCTCCTCGGCTTGCAACCAATTTGATCGCCGCGCGAATCCGTGTATATGTGCCGCAACGGCAGATGTTGCCCGCCATTGCCTCGTCGATGTCGGCATCGCTCGGATGCGGATTCGTCTTCAGCAATGATGCAGCCTGCATGATCTGGCCGCCCTGACAGTAGCCACATTGCGCGACGTTCAACTCCTGCCACGCGCGCTGTAGCGGATGACTGACGTCGGACGACAATCCTTCGATCGTCGTCACGCGTTTGCCCGCCGCGGCCGCAACCGGCGTGATGCACGCGCGTATCGCGACACCGTCGAGATGGACCGTACATGCACCGCACAACGCCATGCCGCAGCCGAACTTGGTGCCGGTTTGGCCAAGCACGTCGCGCAAATACCAAAGCAGCGGCATTTCGGGATTGCCGTCGAAGTGTCGTTCGCGTCCGTTGACGGTCAGTGTGATCATCGTTCATCTCCTTATAGGATTCGATCGCGATCGGACGCAAATGGCGTCCAGTATTGCGGGGGAAATCGAAGGCTATCGCGAAATCGAAAAGATTGCGCGCAACGGCACGCGGCCAGTTTCATCCGCACTTCTTACTGTTAGCGTTTTATATAGACGAGCAAAGATTACTTGCGTTTGGCAATCCTCTATCGCAACGTCTGTCTTGCAGGGAAAACACCGATGCTGTAGTCCGACTACACTTCTACCATCGAAAGCAGTGGAGAATCGCTACATCAGATCAGGCCGTATCTTTCTCCACTTGGTGCGTTGCGCCGAACATCTCACAAGCTCCGGCATTACCCGCCCAACCAAAATCCCTTCATGGAGAGAGACATGCAGACCAAACTCTGGCCGGCCGCCGTGTTATCGGCGGCCGTACTCGCCAGCGCCCATGCGGAAGCCAACGATTTTGCTCCCAATTCCGCGTCGTCTTCCATCGGGTCGAACGCCTTCGCGGCGGCCGCTGCACACCAGCGTGCCGACGATCTGGTGAGAAAGATGACGCTCGATGAAAAACTTCGCCTTATCCATTCGCAATACGAAATGAGCCAAGTGCCTGGCGGAGGCGCGGGCTACATCCAGGGCGTACCCCGGCTCGGCATTCCCGATCTGAACATGGTCGATTCCGCAACCGGATCTGGCAGCACATCGCAGGCAAGCACGACGTTCCCCGCCACGCTTGCAGTCGCCGCGAGCTGGGATCGTCGGCTGTCGTATGCGTATGGCAAGGAAGTCGCGATTCAACTCCGCGCGCAAGGTTTCGGAATGGGGCTTGGCGGAGGGACGAATCTTGCGCGGGAACCACGTGGCGGCCGGCTCTTCGAATACCTCGGTGAAGACCCGGTGCTCGCCGGCGAACTCCTCGCAGAACGCACGGACGGCACACAACGACAGAAGGTTATCGCGACGATCAAGCATTACGCCGGCAATGAGCAGGAACACTCTCGGATGGGCGGTAACAGCCAGATCGACGAACGGACGCTGCGCGAACTGTATTTGCTGCCATTCGAAATCGCCGCGAAGCGCGCGCAGCCCGGCAGTGTGATGTGCAGCTATAACCGGCTCAATGGCGACTATTCATGCGAGAACACCCATCTGCTTACCGATGTATTGAAGAACGAATGGGGATTCGAAGGGCAGGTTCAATCGGATTGGAACGCGACGCATAGCACCGCCAAGGCGATCAATGCGGGGCTTGACGAAGAAGAGGATGTCACCCCGACCAACTACCTGACGCCGAGTCTCGTGCGCCAGGCGATTGCCGACGGATCGGTGTCAACCCAGCGCCTCGACGATATGGTGCGGCGCAAGCTGTATGTGATGATTCGCACCGGCGTGTTCGACGATCCGCCCAAAGGTGGAGGCACGATCGATTTCGCGGCAGCCAATGCGTTCGCGCAAAAGGTTGCCGAACAATCCATCGTTTTGCTGAAGAACGACGGCAATCAGTTGCCGCTTGCCGCCGCCACGCTGAAGAAAATCGCGGTGATCGGCGGCCATGCCGACGCAGCTGTGATGTCAGGCGGCGGATCAGGCAATACACGCGACCCTGTCACCGGCTCGTTCGCCGGATGCGGTGGGCTGACGTTCGGTACATCGACCGGCTGCAGCTGGTGGCGCAATCCGTGGTTGAAGGTCGACGTGCCGATCGTCAAGGCCATCCAGATACTCGCGCCGGGCGCGCAGGTTCAATTCGCCGGCAACAGCGACCAGCAATCGCCGTTCCGTGCGTATACGCAACAGGAAATCGACCAGGCCGTAGCGCTCGCACGCAACTCCGACATCGCAATCGTCGTCGTCACACAAGCCGCTGGCGAGGATTTCGGCGAACTGCAAAGTCTTTCGCTGGCGAATCCGTCGAACCAGGATGCACTCGTCGAAGCCGTCGCTCAGGTGAATTCGCACACGATCGTCGTCGTTCAGAGCGGCAATCCCGTGTTGATGCCTTGGAAAGATCGCGTCGCGGCAATCGTCGAAGCGTGGTATCCGGGCGAAGGCGGGGGCAAAGCAATCGCGAATGTGCTGTTCGGCCGCGTGAATCCATCCGGCAAACTGCCTGTCACGTTCCCGGCACGCGATCAAGATACGCCGACGTGGGGAACAAACGGCACGTTCGAAAACGATCCCGTCTACGCGGAAAAGCTCAATATGGGTTACCGCTGGTATGACGCGAAGAACATCAAACCGATGTTCGAGTTCGGTTACGGCTTGTCCTACACGCACTTTTCGTATTCCGGACTTTCTGTTACTCGTCTGCCGGGCCGCATGCTCGACGTATCGTTCAATGTACGCAACGACGGCGGCGTCGCGGGCGCGGAGGTTCCGCAAGTCTATCTCGGCGTGCCGTACAAGGACGAACCGCCACGGCGTCTCGTTGGCTGGGAAAAGATCAGCTTGAATCCTGGCCAGACGCAGCGCGTGCATATCCCAGTGTCGGCACGGATGCAGAGTGTATGGGATACGTCGCGTAACGGCTGGCAGTTCGTGCCGGGCGCCACGGTGTATGTCGGCGCGTCGTCCCGCGATATTCGGCTGCAAAGCAATTGAGTTCGGCTAGCCGGGGCGGCAATCCGCGCCCGGCTGCCGATTCGGCAATCTGCAAATATCCGTGCGCGGCTTGAAACTTAACCGCCGCGCACTTCTGTTTGTCTGAAGCGCGTACTCCGCACGAAAAATAACATACGGAGCACGGACATTCCGGCATATCCGCGCCAACCGTAACTGAGCTAGTGCGCGTTATCGAGTTTTTTCTCAAACCACGTTTATCCAACGTGCCGACCCGATCATTATTTGCCCAACCCCAACAATTCTTCCATCCGAGTCTTTTCGAAGATTTCGCAAATTTCCATTCAAACGCTTAGATACATATCGACAAACAGTTAATCGCCCCACTCCTCACCTTGAAATTTTTCATTAGAAACACTAACCTCAAAAAAATCTGGCAAACACTCGCAGCAGGATTCTCAGATAAAGCTCACTTGCCCGTCTTTATTCGTTTCAAGCAAAGCAATAATTTCAATTTACAAACACACTCCCAATCAATTAAATACAAATATGTAAATTAAATTCTTCACTGCTCGCACATAGAACACTCACCTGATTTTGGCATCAAAATAATATCTTCCGCGTACTAACAGTACTCGCCCACCATCATGTCCGATGGCCTTAAATCGCCATCCTGCTTTTAAGGAGAATACGAATGCAACTGGATATAAGATCTCGGACACTCGCGTACCTGTCAGGCTTGGCCTGCGCGTTGTCCATATTCGTGAATCAACCCGCATCCGCGTTCGAACGCACTGCAGGGATATCGGCACGTGCAACCGAAACGCAGGCACATCAAACATGGCGGGCGAGACTGGTCCATACCCCCCCAACGCCGGCGGCAGGCTGCTTCCGGGTTTCTTATCCAAACCTCACCTGGAAGCAAGTGGCGTGCGATACCACCGCTGCGCGCGCCATCTCACTATTGAGGAAAAGCAGTTTGGCAGCCAGATTCCGCACGGCCATCGCTGATACCGACAACTCCAACGGTTACGTACTCGCGGCAAATGGCCTCATCAATACCACGCTAAGTCAATTTACCTTCGTCATCGGCGTGACATCCATTACGGACGGCCTGATCCCAATGAATGACTTATATTCGTTACGAATATTGTCCGACGGCGATTCAACAACAACAGCTTGCAACGGCGTCGCCGACTGCAAGGTCCATCAAGAATTCGTCTATAACGTAATAACCGATCAGGCCATGCTATACATGGTTTCATGGTTATTGAATTACACAGCGGGCGGACAAGCCTGTCCAACGGGTTGGTTCAGCGACGGCGCGGCCGATTGCATGAAAGTCAGCGACATTCAATCTGTGCCTGTCGTATCCGCCCCTCAGCTTGGGAAGCTAACGATGCTAGGCGGAGTCACGCCAAGCGGAAATATTACCGTTAGCATCTCGATCGATGCTCCCGGTGGCGCTCAGACCTATTCCGTCACCGCGCCCGATGATCTGAAACTTGCAACCGTGTGGAGGAAGTCGTCATTTAATGTCTATGGTCAAGACAGCGGCCCTTCCGGTGGAGCGGAATTCAATCCCGGCTCATTCCTCGTCACAACCGTGCAAGTGATTGACGGAACATCTACTGCGCCGGCCTGCCTGCAACAGCCAATCGGCTCATTCACATGGACGGGCAATAATCTGACGCTTCAAGGCTGTAAAGCCTTTTCTTTCAACGGGCTTCCCGCTATCCAGTTTGTCGAGTCGAACTGAGGATGTGGAGCACCTGTGCACGAACGCCCTGGAGAGTCGATACGAAATAGCGTGCGGTATCCGAGCGGGCGAATCGGGAATGCGAATGCCACACGCGATGTATTCGTACAGTGTGCGGTAAAACCGTCGTGCCTACGTGAAGTCGCACTCGCGCTGAATGAAACCCGCTGCGCGAGAAGAGGATCCTAGCGCGTATCACGCCGATGCAGCGCGATGGCAAGCTAGGTTCAAAAAGCGGTCTGCACCATGACATAGTCATGCGAAAACGACTGAGGCCACTGCAACGAAGCCCTATCCGATGGCAAACTGATCTTCCGCGGTTGCATGGATTTCGATTCGGCCGGAATGCAACCTATTGGCGCTTTAATACCCGACGTCATGCTCGCCGACCAGTTGCTGAATCGCTATCCGGAAATCGAGCCGGTACTCGATGCGATGGAACTTCAATCCTGCAATGGCATGTCGGCTGTACCAGACGCTCCCGCGCGGCTCGCCGGCGGTGCGGCGGCCTTCACCTTTCGGGGTGAGGACAAATGCGGCTGCGACGATGCGACAGGTTGGATACAGGCGCTCGACGATCCGCGATTTGGCCGCGCGATTGTCCCGCTGCATCGCAATTTGGACCAAAACTAGACCGACGCGAAATTTACCGCAGAAAGGGGCCGTTCGCGCTCTGTATTCGTCGAATGCCTTGGAGAGGCGACCGGGACGACGCCCATGCGCTATCTAACCAAATTGCGGATGCGGTTCGCCGCGCAATGAATCTCGCGCGGCGGCGAAAGCGTCGAGGCCGCCGGGCTGGGATGCAGTTGACCCGCCGCGCGTTCAAGTGAGTTGTCGGGCAATCACCTCGCACGACTCAGGCAAATCAGCAAGCACATTCCCATCCAAATTATCAAAAAATGGCAATACCCTGATCACGCTTGAGCGAAATAATAGTTTGCTTTCTTTCATTTCGATTTGCGGTTACTTTAAAGTAACCATTAAATATTCGGAATAAATAACATCCAGAAAAAATTTAATGCCTAAACGTCTTCAATATTCCATCCTAATCGTGGAATACTGGCGCAGACGACTGGAATCGCATGCACGCGCAACAATTAGTAGCATTATTGAATAACAAATGCCGCCCACGGTACTGGCAACACTTTCGCCACGTGCCGCGAGACAGAAGTCTCAGACCCTGGTTGAGTCCAGCTTGCGGTTTCGCGGCGTCGGCACTCGACTTTTCGCAACACGCTTTGGTTTTGAGGTACGGAATATGTCAGAGGTGCGTATAAGAAATTTGAATCACCTGCGCGTCTTCATGGCGATCGTCGAAAAAGGCAGTTTCACCGCGGCTGCGGAATGTCTCGGCATGTCCAAATCACTAGTCAGTGAATACCTGAGCCGCCTCGAGGAGGAGATCGACACTCAGCTCGTCATGCGGAGCACCCGGAAAATCGCGCTGACTGACGCAGGCACCAAACTGTATGCGGCATCTCAGGCGTTCGTCGGCAATCTCTATGAAACCATCGGCAGCATCAAACACCTTCGCCACGAATCCGCCGGGCTGCTGCGGGTTGCGGCACCCAGCGGCTTTTCCACCACGCATTTAAGCTCGGTCGCGGCGGCATTCATTCAACAGCATCCGCAAATCGACCTGGAAATCGTGAGCAACGACGAAGAAATCGATCTCGTCGAGCAGCGTATCGATCTGGCATTCGAGGCAGGCTGGCCGAAAAACAAAGGATTCCGGATGAAAATGCTTGGAACGTTCGACCAGGTTCTGGTTGCGTCGCCAGAATATGTATGGCGACACACGTCGCCTACGCACCCGGAAGCATTGCCTCAAGCGCACTGGATCGGTCACCGCTGCCTCGCGAATTCGAGCCATTCCGTATTCTGCCGATATAAGCAATCGATCCGTGTGCAGACAAATGGCCGACTCAAGATGGAAAGCGTCTTGCTCGCGCACCAGATGGTGCTGGCCGGCGCCGGTGTCAGTGCATTTCCCGATTATCTGGTCGCTAATGACCTTCGCAATGGACGTTTGCACCGGCTGCTGCCCGAGTGGACGATGCAAAAGGGCGGCATCTATGCGTTTCGCACGTCGGCGCGAAACGCGTCTGTCAGAGAGCGGTTGTTTCTCGGCGCAGTACAGACGTATCTGACCGGGCTATTGCCTGCTGAGGGCCAGCCTGCGTCCATCGTGCATCAGACGGACTGAACCACAGATGGACCTGGCCGGTGCCGATCCCGTTCTCGTATTCGCTGAAAAGACGGCCGCGCGACACACAATCGCACGCTCCGATCGCGCCGGCCATCATCAGGTAATGGCCAAAGTTCGCTTCAGGTTCAAAATCCAGAAACTCCGGCATCGATTCGATCACCCGATCATGCCGGCCCGCCTCCAACCACGCAATCCGCCGCTCGTCCGCCTCGCGCGCAGCAGGCGTCACGATGTTCGATGCAGCGCCCGCCATCCGGTTACGCAATTCGGCAAGCGGCCAGAACATATGCGACAGGCCGCCCGACGCAAGCAACAGCACTCGACAATCGACACGTGCAACCGCTTCCGCAACAATTGCTCCCATCCGGACAAAATCGTCGGACGTCGCGGTCTGGCATATGGACATCGACATCCAGCGTTTGTCGGGCCGACCGAGATAGGTCCATGGATTCAAAGTCGCGTAGTGAATCGGCAAATATGGATCATCGACGGCGTCAATCCACGAGGCGTGTTGCGGCGCCAGATCGGCAATCATGTGCGCGAGTTCCGGATCGCCGGCCAAATCGTATGGAAGTTGGCGGATCGCCCACGGCATTTCATCCGACGTGAAGCGTCCTGTCCGACGCTCATGCGCAGTGACAACCGCTCCAGTCGTGGTCCGCCAGTGACTGTCGAATACCAGTACCGTGTCGTAATCGACCATATCGAAGATTTCGCGCCGTAGTTGCATGAGGCCGGTAACGAGCGTGAAATCGCGGCCGCCGTTTTCGCGCAGTCGCACGTCATCCGGCATCATGACGACAGGCGCATGCGAAATCAGGCCAGCGCCGATGATTCTTCCCATAAATGGTATCCCGTTCGAGAATTCAGCAATTCAACAAACATTCGGAAAACGAATGATCCAACGATTGATGCGCGCGAACGACGCGGCATCACGGCAGCAATAGCAGTTTTCCGGTCGTGCTGCGTGCGGCGAGATCGGCGTGAGCACGCCATGCGTCGGCGAGCGAGTACGTGCGGCCTATCCTGAGCTTCAACGAACCGTTTTTGATTCCGTCGAATACTTCGCTAGCGCGCCACTCGAATTCCTCGATGGTCGCACGGAAATGCTCGAGGTAAGGCCGCGTCAACGTCAGCGAACCTCCCCACAGCAGCCTCATGACGTCGACCGGCGGCACCGGCCCGCTCGCACCGCCGAACAGCACCAACGTGCCGCGCACGCGCAGACTCGCCAAGCTCGCATCGAACGTTGCGGCCCCAACGCCGTCGTAAGCTGCGTGAACACCGTTGCCGCCCGTCAAACGGCGTACTTCACCGGCAAGATCCTCGCCCGCGCGATGAACGATCACGGCGTCAACGCCGTTGCTAAGCGCGAGCGCCGCCTTCTCGTCAGTCGACACGGTACCGATCACGCGCACTCCGCGCTGTTTGAGCCACTGCGTCAGCAGCAGGCCCACGCCGCCAGCCGCCGCATGGACAAGCACCGTTTCGCCTGCGCGAGCACGATATGAATCGTTGACCAAATAATGTGCCGTCATTCCCTGGACGAGCGCCGCTGCGGCGGTTTGCAGATCGATCCCGTCCGGCACGGCAATCGCCTTGTCTTGCGGCACGATCACGCGAGTTGCATAGCTCCCCATCACGGTGGTCCAGGCGATGCGATCACCCGGCTTGAAGCGACTGACTTTCGGGCCGACCGCGAGAACGCGCCCCGCGCCCTCTTCGCCCGGCGTGCCGGGCAATGGCATCGGATAGCGGCCTTCGCGGCGATACAAGTCAATGAAATTCACGCCTGCCGCCTCGAGTTCGACGAGCAGTTCGCCGTCGCCGGCTTCGAGTTCGTCGGAACGCGTCACATAATTCAGAACTTCAGGGCCGCCGGTTTCGCGGATCTCGATGGCATGATGCATTCTGTATGCTCCGTCTGTTTATTCGTTTGCGCCGATTCTTGAAGATGCGTGGAAATACATCCGCACATCAATTCGCGACGACGCCGTCCAGCTCGACCTGATAAAGATCGAGCCAGTTGTTGAGCCGGCTGCTCGACTCGAGCAGAATTCGTTCAAATTCCGACAGGCTTCCGGTCTCGGTTTTTTCCGTGAGTTTGCGTAATGCGCGGCTATCGATGAACGGTTTCAGCGGCGCATGACCTTCGTCGATCGCTTGATTGAGCCGGGTAAGGAGGCCGCGGTCGTACCCTGGCGCCTGGATCGACGGATAAGCTGCTTTCTTGCGATTCAACACCGAATCGGGCAACAGATCAGCCGCCGCCGCGCGCAACAGCGCCTTTTCCTGACCATTGAATTTTTTCATTGCCCACGGAATGTTGAATACGTATTCAACAAGCCGATGGTCGCAGAACGGCACCCGTCCTTCGAGGCCGCTTGCCATTCCCATCCGGTCCTTCTTGTCCAGCAGTACCGGCAGCCATCGCGTGAGCGTCAAATAATGAAGCTCGCGCGTGCGCCGGTCCTCCGGATTCTCCCCGTCCAGTTGCGGGACTTCCGCGAGCGCCGAGTGATAGAGATCAGCCTCATATTCACCGAGCTTCAGTTCGTCGATGAACCACGAATGGAACAGTGCGCGCGGATCAAGCCCGCGGTGGGCACCCAGTTTGAGCCACGGAAAGGTCGGTGCACTCCGCGCAACGGGATCGGAAAACCACAGATAGCCGCCGAAAATTTCATCGGCCGCTTCGCCGGACAACGCGACAGTCGCATGCTTGCGGATTTCGGCAAACAGTTTGTATAACGACACATCCAGATCCGCGAAATTGAACGGTAAGTCCCATGCGCGCAACACCGTCTCGCGTATCGTCGGATCGAGCAGCCCGGCTTGATTCAATTCGATCGTATGATGATCGCTGCCGATATGACGGGCGACCTCCAGCGCGTATGGCGCGTCGGCTGTCGGACGAATCGGATCGGCCTGAAAGTGCTGCGTATGTCCGGTAAAGTCGACGCAGAATGTCGACAGCGTTCCGCCGCTTTGCCGCCGGTGCTTTTGCGCGAGCGCGGCGACGGTGCTTGAATCGATGCCGCCCGACAGCAGCGAGCACAACGGCACGTCGGCGACCATCTGGCGCGATACGATGTCGTCGAGCAGCGAGCGGATCGTCGCGATTGTCGTCGGCAGATCGTCGGTATGAGGACGCGCTTCGAGCGCCCAATAACGCGTCTCGATCATCTTGCCGTACCGGACCCGCAGCAAATGTCCCGGCTTCAGCTCGCGCATGCCGGAAAACGGCACTTGCCCCGGTGTGCGCAGAAACAGTAGCGCATCGCAAATCCCTTGCGACGACGTGCGCGCCTGCACGTCGGGATGCGCGAGAATCGCTTTCGGCTCGGAGCCGAACAACACGCCATCAGCTGTCGGAAAATAGAACAGCGGCTTCACGCCCAGACGGTCACGCACCAGCAGCAACTCGTCGCGTGCGGTATCCCAGATCGCAATCGAATACATGCCGTTCAGGCGATGAACGAATTCGACGCCCCATTCGAGATACGCACGCAACACGACCTCCGTGTCGCAATCCGTGCCGAAACGGTGGCCCAGCGCGATCAGTTCGGCGCGCAGTTCGCGGAAATTGTAGGTTTCGCCAGCATATGAGATGACCGCACGCGGCAAATCGCGTGGGCCCCGCTCCTGGCTCAGCATCGGCTGCGCACCGCGCTCCGGATCGATGATCGCAAGACGCCGGTGTCCCAGCGCGACATGCGTGTCGAGCCACACGCCGCGTGCGTCCGGTCCCCGGCGCACGAGCGTATCGGTCATCTTATCGACGATTTCCGCTTGGCCGCGCAGATCGCGCGCGAAGTCAACCCATCCAGTGATGCCGCACATGGCTGCTCCTATTGAAATACATTGATTGGCTTGAATTGAAACGACAATCAGAAAAGCGCGACGCAGTTCAATCGCGAACCCATGGCCCTCGTAGCCAACCTGCAGTGTCGTAGTCGTCCATGCAATGTCGAGCGAATTCCTCGCAGCTGGCGAGCTGGCCGGATCGCGTCGCCCAGGTCAGCGAATCGAGACGGATCTGGTCGAAATTGCCTGAATAATGTGTTTCGTAAACCGAATGACGCGAACCGAATTCACTGCCGGTCGCGTCCCAAATCAGCTTGAAGAGCTTGATTCGCTGCTCGGGCTCGAGCGCTGCGCCTCGGTAATAAGCGCCGATCAGTTGCTCGACGTGTGGATCGAGCAAATCCGCTGCGCTGGACACCGTGACGAGCGGCGAGCCGCCAAGCGCGGTCTCCATCAGCTCACGTACGCGCTTCCAGATTTGCGGCACTTGTATTCGCAGTGCCGACGCATACTCAAGCCTCGGTACGACGACGCCGGCAGCCGTGCGTTCGGGATCACGCGCCATTGCTGACGTAACGGCTCTCAACAAATGCCATAGCGCGATCAGTTCGCCGAGCGCGGCCTGAATGCCGCGAAACGCGTGCGTACCGTTCGCCCGCGTACCGAACGACAGCAACCCAATCATCAATTCCAGCTTGACGGCAAGCCGGATGCCGGATTGAAAGTTGTATAGATTTGCAAAACCAGACGATGAATAGAAACCGGTCGCACGCTTGACATCGCGGTAGACAAGGACGTCCTCCCACGGAATCAACGCGTTGTCGAAAATCAGCACGCTATCGTTTTCGTCGAAACGGCTCGCCAGCGGCGCGTCAAACGGACTTGTCGCCGCCGCTTCGTATGAAGGCCGGCACATCAGGCTCAGGCCCGGATTGTCCATCCGGGCGAAGAACACCACCGCAAAGTCTTCCGCCTTACCAGGTTCGAGCAGCGCCGATGCGACGGGTGCAACGAATGTCGCATTCGTCAGCGCGCCCGCGGTCGCAAGCATCTTCACACCGCTTACGACGATACCGCGATCGTTTTCACTCACCACGTGAACAAAAACGTCACGCATGTCGTGAATGGTTTTGCCGCGATCGAGAGGCGGATTGATGATCGCATGGTTCAGATACAACCCATGACTCGCGAAACGCTTGTACCAAGCCACGGCGTTCTGCCGAAAGTCGCCGTAATAATCGGCGCCAGCTTCGAGACCGGACATGAACGCGGCCTTGTAGTCAGGCGTGCGGCCCATGAAGCCATAGGTCATTTGCGACCAGATCCGGATGGCATCCTGTGCCGACAACAGATCGTCAGCCGAATAGCTCGGTTTGAAAAAGCGGTGCGTGATTTGCCCATGCTGGTCCGGCGCGGTCAAGCGCTCGCGATGCTCGCCATGCAAAGCGTCGTAGAGCGAAGCAATACTGCGAGCGGCATTGCGAAAGGCGCGGTGTGTCGTGACATCCTTAATACGCTCGCCGCCGAGATACACGTTGCGACCATCGCGCAAGCTCTCGAGATAGTCGTCCCCGTTCATCAACGTCATGTTCTTCTCTCCGTTGCTCGCCCAATCAGGCCGTGATGTCAGCCGCCTGCCGTTCCTTCGACAAATGCGGGTTGCGAAGCGGCGGTTCACCGTGGATATGAACTCGGCGCAGATGCCGGCCGGTACGGCTGACGAAACGCTCACGCCCGTGCAACAACGTGAAGTTGTCAGTCAATACCACGTCACCCGTCTGCCAGTGATGTGCGTAATGCGCACGCGGGTCGTATAGCCTGCGTTTCAGACTGTCGAGCAGCGTCTTTCTCTCGTATTCGGCAACCCCTTCGAACACGTAGTGCGAAGGATTGATGAACGTGTCGTCTCCTTCGAGTGGCGGTTCGCAAAACCGCAGAATCGGAAATTCACGACGTGGATGCCTGCCGATGATCGGCGCTTCCACCGTATTGCTGTAAAGCTCGACCGTTCGCTGATAGCGGCCGCTCGCGCGGCGCCAAAGCGCCAGCTCCTCCTGCGTCGCGATGCGCAACGCCTGCGTCGTGCTGGAAAACGTCGTGCGCCCGCCATCCCCTTCGCCAACCGCCTGCACACACTGAAATACCTGGAATTCCGGTACGGTTTCGAGGTACATCCCATCCCAATGCAACGGCACGTAGCTGTTCGCAAAAATATGGTCGTCCGGATCGGCATGCTCGACGAGTTCGAGTACGGCGCCAAACTGCCACATCATGATTTCGCCAAAAGTCGCGCAATAGCGGGTCAGGCTTTGGGCGTCGTCGAAACTGTCGAAACCGCGCAACACCACCAATTGCTGGCTGCGCACCAGCGCACGCAGCCACTCGATCGACAACTCACCGACGTGACGGCGCCCTCCGTCCGGTTTCACCATCACACCAAACGAGCAAGGTTCGCCAGACGCCCCGATCAACGGTTCAAACGCTACCGTTCGTTTCATGAAAAAGTCATTCATACGGTCTCCGAAGCAGTAGTAAGAAAGCGATTCTTGTTCATCTCCCCCGGATCGATACCCGTGCGCACGGACGAAGGCGCAATCTCGTAGTGGCTCGGCCGGTGATCGTGGGTCACAACGCGGCCGCCCAGCAACTCGGCATCGCGGCGCTTCATCAACATGAACTGGCCGCCGACACTCACCGCGACGCCATGCCACGGCGTCAGCCAGCTATCGCGTGTCTGCATCATGTGAATACCGATCTTCAGACTGGCGGCTGGTTGTGGATGAATTGACAGGCGAATCGCGTCAGGAAATCGTTCGGCCAGCAGTGCTCCCCATGCCCAGCTCCGCTGAATCACACCGAGCGCGCGCAATTTCGCATCTTTCTGCAGCGCGGTCTTGGACCCGCTGTAATCGGGCATTAAACCGTCTTCGTACATGAAGCGAGTCACTGCGCGATAAAGCAGCGTGCCTTCTGCATCCATCAGTTTTTGCTTGACCACATCCAGCGGGTCCGCATATGTGTCGATCAGCAACCGGCGCATTTCGTCGAAATCCGCTGTACGTCCGGCAAACGGTTCGAAATTTTCGAGGTTGTAGGTAGACAAATGCTCGGTGTCGAGATCAGCAATGATTCGCTGCAACGCTTGCTGATAAGCAGTGATGTCATGATCGTCGACTCGAATCAGATCGCCGAATACGCGTCCGTCCGAGCAAATCGTCAGTTTCGCGCCGGGTTCATAGAATCGTCCGATGTTTTCGCACATCTCATTCAAGAAAGCGATCGACAGTTTTTCGCCCATATCGGGAAGTCGTCCCAATACCTTGCCGGGATTCGGCGATTTCGACGGAAAAGCCGGCAACACGAACTCGATCGGCCGGTCCGTATCGACGAATTTCCGTATTCTGGGAAGTTGGATTTCGTGAATGCGTTCGATTTCATGGCGAATGTCGGATCGGTTTCTGTATTCCGGATATCGGCGGTGAACTCGAAGAATTTCACCCAGGACCGATCGGGAAATCTCCGTGTTCCGGTCGTATTTCATGAAGTTTCCTCGTTTTTAAATTAATTAGCTGACCGGAAAATTCTATTTTTAAGGAATAGCTCGATAAATACGGATTCATCGAAAGGATTGTTCGGAAAATTTTCTTCCAACAAAGAAAACGAAAAAGCTTACGCACTCGTTCTCCTTGAGGCGGGCACGCACTAACGGTGCCTTGGAGATGAAGACGGAAGGGAGATGAAAAGGAAGAGAGAATTGACGAGCATCACGCATCGGCACGGCGCCCGCAGCAAGCGTCATGCGCCTATGGCGATAGCAAACACGTGGTGGGTCCGGCCTGCGCTTATCTGTGGGTCAACGTGACATTCGTCGCGAGCTTGCCCAGCGGCGTCGGGATTTGCGGTGCGAAGACGTAAGTCTTCACGTTGGTCTTTTGCCCATTGCCGGCCTTCCGATCGCCCATCGTTGCAGCGAGCATCGACTGCCCAGTCGCGCGGCCCGTCGCAGGCATGACGGTCTGTCCAATCGTCACCGCATTGTCGAGCGGCATTGAACCACCTGTGATTTGATTAACAACAGATGGGCTTGCCGCCACACGCCAATGCAGAGTCGAATCAATCCGGCGTTCCAAGCACCGGTCTTGCAACGCGTGAAGGCGCCTTCACGGCTGGCGAACATGGCCGCATCAGCGATGCAAAGAGAGGCGATTGAAACCGCGGAAAGCACGCCACCGAGATCGGTGCACGGCGGAGAACGCGACCGTACCAACGTAAGCGTCAAGCCGCTTGATCGCGTGATGCGCAAATACATCGGCGCACCAAGGAGGTGGCGCGAATATTTGGCTCAGGATGAATTGAGATGCTTATTTTTGCGGCTGGCATGCTGTGCAGCGTGCCAGCCGCATATGACAGGATCGCCGATCACGGGGCGATCGGCGCCCCGATGTCGGATCGGCGGGTGGCTCAGTCGCGGTGATGATGCTTGCCGTGATGGCGGCCGCGCCGGTAGTCTCGATCGTTTTCGTATGAGTTGGAACGCGAGATATTGCCGCCGAGCGCCGCGCCCGCGCCACCGCCAACGGCTGCGCCGACAAGGCCGCCTGCACGGCCGCCCATCGCGTTGCCCGCTGCCGTGCCGGCGCCACCGCCAAGTGCACCGCCGATGATCGCGCCCGTGCGCTCGCGGCGGTTCGACGTGACCGCGCCGCCTGCGCCACCGCCGAGTGCACCGCCGATGACTGCGCCCGTGCTGCCGCCCACGGCGCCGCCGACGGCTGCGCCGGCTACCCCGCCAAGCGCGCCGCCAAGCGCATTGTTCATATCACCGCCGGCCATGGCCGGCAAAGATGCCGCGGCGAACAGCGATGCGGCAGCCACGATCTGAATGAGTTTCTTCGACATAGATGACAGGTCTTTCAGTTATGGGTTTTGGGACACCGTCAACGAGTATACCGGCGGCGCGAAAGGTTTTCGTTATCCAATGGGGGAGTGCCGGTAAGAGATGTAACAAAGTGATCCGTCCGCCGCTTCATTCACGTTTAGCTCGCGCCGTGCCGATCAGAAACTAAAGCATGAACATCCCAGCGCGCCCCAGAAGCCCGCGACATCTGACACTGGAATGTCCGAACGTCTGGCAAAATCGTGAACATGCCCATGTACGGCGCACGCGCCGCGACATTGATGCGCGATCTTTCCAGTCGAAGCGCTCGCCAAACGAAAATGTCCTGGATATTTAACGAGCGGAGACCAGTCCGGCATGACCGGCAACGGCATTGGTCCCCAATGCGCAAACTCGCCATAGGCGTGGACAATGTCGCCGCCAACTATCGTCAGCATCGACGATATCGCCTTGATCTGCTCGTGCGGAATGGAAAAATAATCGTCAGACAATACAGCCAGGTCTGCCAGCTGTCCCGGCGTGATAGCGCCCTTGCGTCCGGAATCGGAAGAAAACCATGCGCTGCCGACCGTCCACAGTTCCAGTGCGGTCTCGCGCGACAGCCGGTTCGCATGACCGTAGAGCGACATGCCGCCTACCGTCTTGCCTGACACAAGCCAATACAGCGCGGTCCACGGGTTATAGCTTGCCACTCTCGTCGCATCGGTGCCCCCGCCGACTGGCACGCCCAGATCCAGCATTCGCGCGATGGGCGGAGTATGGGCGGCGGCCTGCTTGCCATATCGTTGAACGAAGTATTCTCCCTGGAACGCCATCCGGTGCTGAATCGCAATCCCACCGCCCAGCGCGCCGATTCGTTCGATATTGCGAGGCGTGATCGTCTCCGCGTGATCTACGATCCATGTCAGCCCGTCAAACGGAATGTCTCGATCGACCTTCTCGAAGACGTTCAATATCCGTTCAATCGATTCGTTGTAAGTCGCATGAATGCGAAACGGCCAACGATGCGCAACCAACAGCCGGGCGACGCGCTCGAGATCGCGTTCCATCTCGGCGCCCTGAGTGGGGCGCGGTTGCATGAAGTCCTCGAAATCCAGCGCCGACCAAACCAACGCTTCACCGGCTCCGTTATTGCGAAGAAAATCGTCGCCTTTTCCCGGTCGAGTGGATTGGACCCACGATTCGAGATCTTCATACTCGCTGCCGGCACGCTGCGGGCACAGGTTATAAGCAATGCGAACTGTCATCTGCTTTTGCTTCGCCAGTTGCTCGATCACCTGATAGTCGTCAGGATAGCTTTGGTAGCCACCGGCAGCATCCACCGCACTCGTCACGCCAAGGCGATTGAGTTCACGCATAAACTGGCGTGTCGAATTCAGCTTGTATTCCAACGGAAGTTTCGGCCCCTGGTTCAGCGTCGCATACAGAATCGCGGCATTGGGCTTCGCGATCAGCATCCCGGTCGGCTCACCATTTGCGTCGCGCTGAATCTCTGCGCCTGGCGGCTCGGGTGTTTGCCTCGTATAGCCAACGGCCCGCAGCGCGGCACGATTGAGCCACGCGCGATCGTACAAATGCATCACGAATACCGGAGTATCCGGCGCAACCGCATTAATCTCCTCAAGCGTCGGCATCCTGCGCTCGGCGAACTGAAATTCGCTCCAGCCGCCTACTACCCTCACCCATTGCGGCGGCGGCGTGACGGCAGCCTGATCCTTGAGCATACGAAGCGCATCCGCCAACGACGGTACGCCCTCCCAGCGCAGTTCGAGGTTGTAGGTCAGTCCGCCGCGAATCAAATGCAGATGAGAATCGTTGAGCCCCGGAATCACGGTGCGGCCGCCGAGATCAATGATCTGTGTTCGTGAATCGGCATGCCGCATCGCGTCCCGGTTCTCACCGACAGCGAGAAACTTTCCGCTCGCGATCGCCACGGCCTGCGCCAAACGCTGCTTCCGGTTCATCGTATGAATCCGGCCATTCACGAGGATAAGATCGGCCGTCTCGGAACGCTCATCCGAGACTTTCCGCCGTGCGTCGAATGCGGCGCCGTCTTTGGTCAACACGCCCAATCCAACGGCGGCGGCCGACGACAGGAACGTCCGTTTCTTCATAGCATCCTCATCCTAGGTATCGCGGCTGAACGCTGTGCATGCATTGCATGCACACAGGCCATCACGGCGGCAATACCGCGCCTATGCCACCGGCTCCGGTAAAGCAATCTACTTGGCTGGCTTGGATATCGGCTTCGGATCCGGTTCGCCCATGCCGGAATAATCGAAACCGTGATAGAACGCAGATGTGGGAACCATGTAATCCGTATAGTCGAGCTCTTCGCGCAATATGCCGTATTTCTTGAAGGCTTCATGAAGCGCCTTGCTGCGAACCGGCGATGTGTTATCGGGGCGCGCCCAGTCCCTGACTAGTTCGAAAACGTAATCGACCGTGCTAAGCGGATGCGCACCTGCCTGAATCATGCGCTGAACGGCAAGATCGTGACCGACTTTGTTTGTCGTTGCCGATGCGTCGGCAATGAAATAAACATCGTATCCCGCCTTGATTGCCGACAATACCGGATAAGTCAAACAAACGTCTGACCACAGCCCCATCATCACCAATTTCTTTTTGCCTTTGCCAATGATCGCATTGCGTGTTGCGTCGTCTTCCCAAGTATTGGTGCTGGTTCGGCGATAAGGCTTCGCGCCCGGGTAGATTTCCCGCAATACTGGCATCAACGGTCCGGCGAACCCTGTCTCGCCGCCAAGCGTAAGAACCGTTGGCACTCTATAGAATCTGGAAAACCAAGCAACGGCACCGATATTCCGATTCAGTTCGAGCAGCTCACTGCTACGCGCCGATGTTGCCATCACGTCTTCGTAATCGATGATCACAAGCGTGTGATTGATTGGATTCAGCAACTCCGGACTTCTATAGTCACCGACTTTAGGAATATTCGAGAGCTCGGGAGTACTGTAAACCGAAGAAGGAATGTTCTCGTCGGCATGGGCCACGGCCGCAAGACTGGCAAGCACCGTGAATATCGGTGCGATCTTGTTGAACTTCACGTCTGCCTCTCCTGAAATTTATTTCTGGATAAATTTTCTCTAAATCACAAGCAATCCTGATTTTTCGAAATCAGGATTTGATTGAACGATAACGCAAATCGAGCCGGACATATGACTCATTCCTTGGAATGTTTTTCCCACATTTGAGTCACATCGTCGAACATTCTCGCTTCGGCAGCCCAACGCCGTATTAGCATTGCGCACCCGGTGACGGCGCGTCTGGCCTGCGTGTTTTCGATACTAGACGAATGAGCAGAGCCTACTGGCTCACACCATGTCACGCGCATGTCCGCGTGAGTGCCGGCACCACCGCGACGAGTTCTCCGCGCGCCGTCTGGCGGTACCGTTCCTGACGATTTCAGCGGTTTTTTATTTATTCGCGATCGACGGAAAGTCTTCCGGGACCTGCGGCGCACAATGCGAATAACCCACCCGCAATTGCAATGTTCTTATAGAAATGAATCATCATGTTCATCTGTACGGATTCGGGCATCGACCAATAGTGATGGCCGATGAATGCCGTGCCGATGGTATACAGGGCGAGCAACAACGCAAGCGGCCTGGTAAAAAAACCGACAAGAAGTGCGACGCACACCGGCAATTCCATGATCACTGCAATCAAGGCGGCCAGCGTGGGGAGCGGCGCACCGGTCGACGCCATATATTCGACCGTCCCGGAAAAACCCACGAGCTTCTGCCATCCCGAAGGAAGAAACAGCAGGACGATCAAAATCCGTGCGACCAACAGCAGTAGGTCTTTTTGATTCGCGAGAAAGTTCTTATTGAAATCCATAGTCGATTCCACTCCCAGTTCTATTTGATGTGCCGGCAAGGAGCCTGCACGGGTTTAATGATAGAGGTGTCTTGTCAGGGGCTCGGCTGCAGCCTCACCACGCGCCGCTCATCACCTGTTCCGCGACAAAGTTACCGAACCGATGAATCCGATAGCTCCCAAGTGCGACAACTCCCATGTTAGCCACCATACCGGCAAATGCAGGTATTTCGAAGTCCTTGAAGTTTGCCATGCGCTGTATGCCGCGCAATGTCATTCCGTCCTTTATCCGCCTGCGTCATGACAACCGCGATTTGCCGTGCCACCGCTTACTCTCAGCATGGCCCGGATGGACGCAGCAATCGCTGCCGCCATTGGCATCGATCTAGGCGTAAGATCTTTTCAGCGAACACTGAATTAGTTTCGTCTAACGTCTTTATCCCTGTTTCTTTTATCGGTCCATCGTCTCCAGAGCATATAGCATGCCGATTGATTTTCGCGGTGACTGTACGGATATCGAAACAAATATGCAATGCTCAATATTGGGAAAATCTGTCGAAAAAAAGCAACGATTCGGCATCTGAGCCATTTCCCTTCCTATACCTGCTCGAAGACCATGCGTGGCTTTCAGCATCAATCGATCGAAAGCAAGCTGTCAGATATCGTCAAATAGTTAAATATCGTAGGAAGAAATGAGGCTGGCGCCATCTAATAGTAGATTCCCGCTTCATCGCTCGAAGCCATAATGCGAGCAAGCAAACAATACATATCACCAACCATCATTAACATGGCGGCATAACTTGCAGCGGCATCGCCCAAGCCGCCGCCCGTTCCATATTGCCCCAATACCGTTATGCTAGATTTCAGCGCGCTCGCGTTTTTCGTTCAAGTTCTGGAAAAGAAAAGCATCACCGCAGCCAGCGAAACACTGAGCGTGCCCAAATCAACGGTCAGCCGCAGCTTGATTCGTCTGGAAGAAGAACTCGGCGTGTTGCTGTTGCAGCGCTCCACACGCAGGATCACGCCAACCGATGCGGGCCTCGAACTATATGACTATGCACGCGCGATCTTGAACGACGTCGAGTCGGCAACGATGGCGCTCCGTCGACGCGCGACCGAATCCGTCGGCACGATACGCATCAGTTGCTCGCATGGCTTCTCGGCATTCGTCGTGTCGACGATCATAGATCGTTTCATGCTGAAGCATCCGCAGATCCGGATCATGCAACACATCACGGACAAATTTGTCGATCTGCCGCACGACGGAATCGACGTGCTGATTCGCGCCCATCACCGTCCGTTACCGGATTCCGGCATGGTGCAACGCCCTCTCGGAAAAATACGATGGGGCTTGTTCGCGAATCCCCGGTTGCTCGCCGAGTATGCGCCAATCGTTGAGCCCAACGACGTCGAGAAGCTGCCGATGCTGTCCCATCACACGGTTACCGCCGAACGCTTGATACTCGATCACCCGACGCTCGGTCAAGAATCGCTGACTATCACGCCGCGGTTTTGCGGCACCGATATGCTCGCACTCAAGAAGCTGGCACAAAAAGCGCTGGGCGCGGTCGCGCTACCGACCTACATCTGCAAGCCCGAAATTGCCGACGGCACGCTGCAGCGTATCCTGCCGGACTGGACCGCGGGCACTGCGCAGCTCACTGTACTAATGACCTCTTCGCGCCAGGGGCCGCTTCCCGCGATCCGCGAATTCGTGGACTTTCTCGTCGAAGTCATCCCGGGGATCGTCAATGATTGACCGTTGTGTCGGTCGCAGTCCGCACACCGCATAGAAAGCCGCTTGACAAAACCGCGGCCGGCATTTGCACGTCAGAGCGGCCGGCGTTACGATTCCGGTCCCCACTCTTTCCAAGATGGATATGGCCACCTCATCGCTTCGTTCGTCCACCACGCGCGCCATCGTCACAGGCCACACTCGCGGGCTCGGCGCCGCGTTGGCCGAGCACCTCCTACAACAAGGCATCACGGTGCTCGGCCTGTCGCGCGGCCGCCATTCGTCGCTTGGCAAGCAATTCGGCAATCGCCTCACCGAAATCGAATTGGATTTGTCTGATCCCGCGCGCTTGGCAGCATGGCTTGCGTGCGGCACGCTGCAACACTTCGCCGATGGAGCCTCATGCATCCTGCTGTTCAACAACGCCGGTACCGTCGAGCCCATTGGCCCGCTCGATACCCAAGATTTCGATGCCGTCGCGCGAGCCGTCGGCCTGAACGTCACAACGCCATTGATACTGTCGAGCGCGATCGCCAAGCTTGCAATCGATACGACCGAGTGCCGAATCGTCCACCTGTCGAGCGGCGCGGCACGCAATCCGTATGCGGGCTGGGCTGTCTATTGCGCGACCAAGGCAGCACTCGATCATCACGCGCGGGCAGTCGCACTGGATGCCGGGCGCGCGTTGCGCATCGCCAGCGTCGCGCCGGGCGTCGTCGACACTGATATGCAGGCAACGATACGTGCTAGCAGCCGTGAGCGATTCCCGTCGATCGAGCGATTCGAGCGGCTCAAGCAAGAAGGCGCCCTCGCTTCGCCCGATGCGGTCGCTCGCACGCTGGTCGACTATGTGCTGAGCGATGCGTTTGGGGTAGCACCGACCGTGGACGTGCGTGATTTTTGATCGAGCGTGCATACCGGAAGCCGACCACCTGTATCGCCAAAGCTGCCCGAATCGACCAATCAGGACACGCAGCCGGCAACAGCGGCACTCGGCTCGCTTTCTGCTGAGCATCGCTCCTTTCACGATCGGGGGCCAAAGCGTGACGCCGGATTCACGTGACCGCCGCCAGTCAGTGAGCGGAAAGAGCACGCCGACTGCATGTGCTCCGCGCCCCAGCGAGCAGCTGCGTTGGCATTCGGTACGGGATTGGGCGCGTCTGATAACACATTCGCTACCTAGCCAACCGGTTCGGTAGCAAAACGATCGGTGTGCCCGTGACCGTCATCGATTTCAAGCCGATCCACTCCAACACGGGCTGCTGGGTAGCCATTGGCGCAATCCGGAAACGAGATGCGTGATCGCGATGCTTATTTATCAGGCTTCCTGAATATAAGAACAATACGAAGCCACAGCCTGCATTCATCAGATCGATTATTAACTGGCGACCTGTTACCTCGGGCGTAAGCGGCTCGGGTAGGCCAGTCCCCCATTCGCGCGCGCGTGAGGCATGATGGTGATGGCGTGGTGGAGTCCGTGACCTACACGGTTA
>NZ_FXAN01000074.1 GCF_900176645.1 Burkholderia singularis | reverse complement strand
CGCATGCGGGCGCGCGGGCGGATCAACGTGCCCGCATGCGGACACGGTCGAGCCGGCCGCAGCCGCGCTCACCATAGCCCCGCCTTGCCGAGCGCGGCCGCGACGCGTTCCCAGCGGGTCGGCAGCGTCGCGTCGATTTCGCCCGTCGCTGCATGCGCGCGGCAGCCGCCGCGCGCGATCGCCGGATCGGTGCGGACCTGGTAGCCGAGCGCGTCCAGCTCGTCGCGCAAGTAAGCGTCGACGACCGGCAGATCGGCCGGATTGACGATGAGATGCGGCGCGCCGGCGAGCGCGGGTTCGGCCGCGAGCACTTCGCGCGTGGCCGCGATCAAGGCGGCGGGGTCGTGCTGCACGTGCTGGCGCACCACCTGCTGGGCGATTTCGAGCGCAAGCGTGGCGATATCGTCGGCGAGGTCGCGCCCGATGCCGTCGAGCGCTTCGCGAAACGAAGCGGCGAGCGCGGCGAGCTGCGCGCATTGCTCGCGCGCTTGGACTTGACCTGCTTCGAAACCCTTCGCATGACCCTGCTCGTAGCCGGCGCGATAGCCGAGCGCCTGCCCCTCGACGTGGCCGGCCGCGAGCCCCTCGTCGCGCGCGGCGTCTCGCACGCGCTGCAACTCGGCGGCGAGCGCGGCGGCCGCCGCGGCGCCGCCATCGCCGTCGGGCTCGGGCGGCGGCGGATCGAACGACGCCATCTCCCACCGCTGATACGCGGTGACGGGCGGCGCCGGCGCGTGCGCGGAATCAGACATAGGCGTCTTCCGCCTTGCCGCCGATCACGATCTGACCGCTCTCGGCGAGATTGCGCACGATCTGCAGAATCTTGCGCTGCTGCGTCTCGACCTCGGACACGCGCACTGGCCCGCGCGCGTCCAGATCCTCGGCGAGCAGCTCGGCCGCGCGCTGCGACATGTTCGACAGAAACTTCTGCCGCAGCGCGGGCGGCGCGCCCTTGAGCGCAACGATCAGCGCGTCCGATTCCACTTCCTTCAGCAAAAGCTGGATCGCGCGATCCTCGAGGTCGAGCAGGTTCTCGAACACGAACATCTGGTCGATGATCTTCTGCGCGAGATCGGGATCGTATTGCTTGACGTTTTCGAGCACCGCTTCTTCGTGCGTGCTCGTCATGAAGTTCAGAATTTCGGCTGCCGTGCGGATGCCGCCCATCGGCGAGCGCTTCAGATTGTCGCTGCCGGACAGCAGGCCCGTGAGCACGTCGTCCAGCTCGCGCAGCGCGGCGGGTTGAATGCCGTCGAGCGTCGCGATGCGCAACAGCACGTCGTTGCGCAGCCGCTCGGCGAAGCACGACGCGATCTCGGAGGCCTGGTCGCGGTCCAGATGCACGAGGATCGTCGCGATGATCTGCGGATGCTCGTTCTTGATCAGCTCGGCGACGGCCGCCGAATCCATCCACTTGAGCCCTTCGATGCCGCTCGTGTCGCTGCCTTGAAGAATCCGGTCGATCAGCACGCCGGCCTTATCCTCGCCGAGCGCCTTCGTGAGCACCGAGCGGATGTACTCGCTCGAATCGAGCGACAGCGCGGTGTGCTTCTCCGCCTCCTGCACGAAATCGGCGAGCACGTCCTCGACCTGCTCGCGCGTGACGTTCTTCAGCGCGGCCATCGCCGCGCCGATCTTCTGCACTTCGCGCGGCGCGAGAAACCGGAAAACCTGCGCGGCCTCCTCCTCGCCGATCGACATCAGCAGCAGCGCGCTCTTGTTCAAGCCTTCAGCGTTCATCGGACACCCAATTCTTGACGACGGTGGCGACGATCTTCGGATCCTGCCGCGCGATCGTGCGCGCATAGTCGAGATTGCGTTCGTAGCGGTTCTTCTCGCTTTCGAACGCGAGCAGCGCGGCGTGCTCGTCGTCGGCGGCGAGTTGCGGCGTGTCGGGCGCGGGCAGTCCGTCCAGCACGAGCGCGTCGCCCGGGCCGTCGAGCGCGGGCACGGGGGCGGCGTTTGGCGGCGGCGGTGACGCGCGGCGCAGCGCCGGGCGCACGAACATCAAATACAGCGCAGCGGCGGCCGCCGCGATGCCGAGCCATTTCGCGATTTCCTTGCCCAGCTCGATCATGTCCGGCTGCCGCCACCACGGCAGGTCGGCGAACGGATCGGCGGCTGCCGAGAACGCGCTGTTGACGACGTTGACCGAATCGCCGCGCTTCGCGTCGTAGCCCATCGCGTCCTTCACCAATTGCTCGATCTGCGCGAGTTTGTCGGCTGCGAGCGGCTGCATCGTCACATGGCCTTTCGCATCGGCCTTCGGCTGATAGTTGACGACCACCGCGACCGACAGGCGCTTGATCTTGCCGAGCGACTCCTCGACGTGGCGCACGGTCTTGTCCAGCTCGTAGTTCGTCGTCGCGTCCTTGCGGTCGCTGACAGGCGTGGCCGCGGGGGCGGCGTTCTGGCCGCCGGCGGCGACGATCGGCGCGGAGGCCGGCTGCGGCGGCGTGTTCGACAGCGCGCCCGGCACGCCCGACGCGCCGCCTTGCGCAAGCTCGGTCGAGGTGCTGGTCTGCTGGCTGCGGATCGCGGCCTGCTGCGGCGAGCCGTTCGGGCCGTAGCTTTCCGAGGTTTGCTCGATCCGCGAGAAATCGACGTCGGCGCTCACCTGCGAGCGTGCGTTGCCGGCGCCGAACAGCGGCGTGAGGATCGCGTCGATCCGCTTTTGCGTGTTGCGCTCGATTTGCTGCACGTATTTGAGCTGGCTCGCATCGAGGCCGGACGCCGACGCGGCTTGCGTGAGCAGGTTGCCGTCCTGATCGACGATCGTCACGTTTTGCGCGGGCATATCAGGCACGCTCGACGACACCATACGCGTGATCGCGAGCACCTGGCCTTCATCGAGCACGCGGCCCGGATACAGATCGACGAGCACCGATGCCGACGGCGCCTCGCGCTCGCGCACGAATACCGAAGGCTTCGGAATCGCCAGATGCACGCGCGCCGCGCGCACGGCGTTGACCGCTTCGATCGTGCGCTGCAATTCGCCTTCGAGCGCGCGCTGGTAATTCACCTGCTCGGCGAACTGGCTGATGCCGAATTTCTGGTTGTCCATCAGCTCGAAGCCGACCGAGCCGCCTTTGGGCAAGCCGAGCGCGGCAAGCTTCAGGCGCGTTTCATGAACCTGGCTCGCGGGCACGAGGATCGCGCCGCCGGCTTCGGCGAACTTGTACGGCACGTTCGCCTGCTGGAGCGCGGCGATGATCGCGCCGCCGTCGCGGTCGGACAGATTGCTGTACAGCACCCGGTAGTCGGGCGCGCGGCTCCACAGCACGAGCGCGACGATGGCGGCCACGGCCAGTGCCGCGGCAACCAGCAGCGGCACGCGCGGGTTCGTCCTGATCCGCGCGAAGCCCGGAATGCGCTCGGCGAAGCCGGCCAGGCCGAAGTCCGCGCCGCCCGCCGCCGCGCCCGGCAGCGCGCCCGCGACGCCCGCCGCTTGCGGCGCCGCGCCGCTCACGCTGGTACGGGCGTCGGGATTGATCAGCGAGTTGGCCTGCGAATCCATGCGTCGGGTATCTCCACAGCGGGCTTGGCGCCCGCTCGGCGGAGCAGGCGGACATTGACACGATCCGATTATCCCGAGCGCGCGCGGACGCGATCGGGCGAATAGAGACGGGTTTCGCCCGCACTTTCGCGGCTTTGCCGATGCGTGCGCTGCTATGCTCGTCGACATCCGGCTCGCGCCCGCGCGCTACGCGTCGTTTGCGTGCACGGGCTGGACTTCCCCTGACGCCGGGCCTGCATGGCCCGGCCCTTTCGCGGAGATTCCATGGTTGCCCCCGTCAACGGCATCGCTTCGGCGCTGCAGCAGATGCAGGCGATGGCCACGCAGGCGGCGAGCCCGGCGGCGGCGCTCGCCGGCGCCGGCGTGGCCGGCGCCGGCTCGTTCGCGAGCGCGATGAAGGCGTCGCTCGACAAGATCAGCGGCGATCAAACGCGCGCGCTCGGCGAGGCGCAGGCGTTCGAGCTTGGCGCACGGAACGTGTCGCTCAACGACGTGATGGTCGATATGCAGAAGGCCAATATCGGCTTCCAATTCGGCCTGCAGGTGCGCAACAAACTGGTGAGCGCTTACAACGAAGTCATGCAGATGTCGGTGTGAGCGAAGCGCGCCCGCGCTGTTCGACCCTTCCTGCTGCCGGCGACGCGCGTTCGCCGGCTCGCGATCAGCATGAACAAGCGTTAGGCCGGTTGGCTAAAGCTGGCGCGTCTTTGCGCCGATAACTCGGGAACAGAGCCGCGCGCGGCGCGGCGGTATTGAATCGAACGCACCAAATAGGAGAGCGCCATGTTGACCCCAGGCCACGCTGGAGCCAGTGCTTATGCGCGCGTCGGCGTCGAGACGGGGGTGATGGGCGCGTCCCCTCACCGGCTCATCGCGATGCTGTATCAGGGCGCGCGCCAGGCGATCGCGCACGCGCGAATGCACGTGCAGCAGCACAACGTCGCCGCGCGCGGCGACGCGATAGGCAAGGCCATCCGTATCGTCGAGAGCGGCCTGCAGCAGTCGCTGAATCTCGAAGCCGGCGGCGAGATTGCGGCGCGCCTCGATGCGCTCTATGCGTACATCTGCCGGCGTTTGCTGCAGGCGAACATCGATGCAAGCGAGGCGATGCTCATCGAGGTCGACGGCCTGCTCGCGACGCTCGAGCAAGCATGGACGGGGATCGGCCCCGAAGTCGCGAGAATGACCGAGCAGGCGAGAACGGAACAGCCCAGATGAGCCGGAAGGACGAGTATTTTGCCCGCTATGAGGCGATCGTCGACGTGTCCGGGCGGATGCTCGTTGCGGCACGCGACGCGGCGTGGCATTCGCTGTCCGGATTGCAGGCGGAGTATCTGCGGCTTGTCGACGGGCTTCGGCAGGCGGAGGAGGGCGTGCTGCTCGACGACGCGGAGCGCCGCCGCAAGTTCGAGCTGATCCGGCGCATCCTGGCCGACGACGCGGCGATTCGCGATCTCGCGGCGCCCGAGGTCGCGCGGCTCGCGATGCTGATTCATGCGAGCCGTTCGACGTTGAACGATTTGTATCGAGCACGGGGCTGACGGGCGAGGCGAGCGGAGTGTGCCGCGTGGCCCGTCAGCGCGATTGCCCGGTTGCGTGGCCCGCGGTGCCGGTTCGCGCGAAGCGCTCGTTGTCGAGCGGTTCGTATTGTTTGTATCGGGCGTTGGGCCGATAGCACGCGTATCGCATGCCGGTATCCGATGCGCTTTGCCGGACCGCCGGTTGACGGTTGCGGCCGTTTCTAGTCACGGCCGGCGCGAAGCGTCGGCCACCGGCGCCCTTTCGTTCGATGTGCCCGACGCGTTCGATCGGATTGCGCGGAGCGCCGCGATCGCTCCGGTCGCGGCTCGGCGCGCCATCCAGGATTCACGATGACCGGTATCGATACCGTTGCCGCCGCCATACTGGCGAGTCGCATCGACAGTCTGCTCGACGCCGTCCAGCCTTCGTCGGGCAGTGCGGTCGCGCCGCAGGCCGGTGCGTCCGGTGCGGCGGCGGCAGCCGCATGGCCGGGCGGCGCAACGGGCGGCGGCGCGACCGCCGCGTCCGCGCAGGCCGTGCTATCCGAGCTTGGGCGCGTGCTCGATGCGATTTCCCGCCTGGGCGGCGATGCGACACCGGCCGTCATCGGCACTGCGCCATTGTTGAGTGCCGCGCAAATGGCCGGGCTTGCCGGGCCGGCGCGCGCCGTGCCGGACTCCGGGGCCGGCACGGCGGCGGGACAGATCAGTGCGGGTTCGCCGCAAACTTTGCAAGCTGCACCGGCCGCACCTGCTTCATCGGCCGCTCAGACGTCTCAAGCAGCTCAGACATCCCAAGCGGCGCAGGCGGCATCCCCGGTGGCGGCGTTGAGCGCCGCGCTTGCGCGGGCGGTCGACGAAAGCGGCCTTTTTTACGAATCTCATCTTGTGCAGTGGCTGGCCGGCCAGCGCACGGCGGCCGAACTGGCGCGCGAGCCGCAGGCCCGGCTGGTGAGCGGCTGGCGCCGGGCGGCCGAACTCAATCCGGCGGCCGATGCGCTCGACGATGCGCTCGTCGATTGGTTTGCCGCGCGAATGCCGTTGCCTTCCGGTGCGCGCGGCGGCAACGCACCGCCGGCGGCAGGCGATATGGCCGGCCGCGCCGCCGCACCGGGTAGCGGCGCGCCGAATCCGGCGCCGCCGCCGCGTGCCGTCGACGCTTATGCAACGCTCGCTGGTGCGAACGCGTCACTCGCGCCGCAATCCGCGCCTGCCGCCGGCGTGCGGTTCGCACCGGCATCGCCGCCTGCTTCGCCGTTCGCGTCGCCGCCGGGCGACGCCGATGCACAAGCGGCGGTTGCCGCGGTATTGAATCCGGCTGCGTTGCCGCTCGTGCGTCAGCAGCTCGATCTGCTCGCGACCGGCCAATTCCGTTGGATCGGGGATGCGTGGCCCGGCACGCGGCTCGACTGGACCATCGAGCCCGACGGCGAGCAGCGCGGCCGCGATCGCGCTGCGCTTGGCATCGAGGCGGCGGAGGCGGGCGGGTGGCGCACGCGGCTGACGCTTGCGTTGCCGTCGCTCGGCACGGTTGCCGCGGAACTGGTGCTCAGCGGCGAGCGGCTCACAGCGCGGTTGAGCGCGAGCGGCGCGAGCGCTGCGCGGCTCGCATCGCATGGCGATGCGTTGCGCGCGCGCCTGGAGACGCTTGGCTTGCGGGTGAGCGACATGTCGATTCGTGCCACCGACGGCTCGCTCGCGGATCGCGACGCGACAGCGGCGCGAGCGACGGCGTATGCCATGGCGGCCGCTGACGCGTGCCGCAACGACGACGGCAGCCTGCCGGCGAGCCGCGTTGAGCAACCGGCTGCCGATCCGCTTGCGCCGCGCCTGCCGTGCGCAGCGGCTGGATCGGTTGCAACGGTTGGATCGGCTCCACCGGTTACACCGCCCACCCCGCTTTTACCGAACATCGCCGGCGGCCGGGAGCCGTTGCGATGAGCGGCCTGTCGTCCAAGCGCGCCGCGGTACTCGCCTATGACGCGAAGGGCGGCGATGCCGCGCCGCGCGTCGTCGCAAAGGGCTACGGGCTTGTTGCCGAGCGCATCATCGAACGTGCGCGCGATGCCGGGCTGTATGTGCACACTGCGCCGGAGATGGTGTCGCTGCTGATGCAGGTGGATCTCGACGCGCGCATTCCGCCGCCGCTTTATCGGGCGGTCGCCGAGTTGCTCGCATGGCTGTACGCGCTGGACAGCACGGACAACAGTGCCGGCGATGCGCAAGGAGCCGACGATACCGCGCTTTTCTCCAGGCTGCCGAAGCGTTGAGCGAATTGCCGCACGGCGCCCGTTCAGGCGACGCGCCGCACCAGCCGCACCGGGAAACCTGACGCGCGCCGATACGCGCCAGCCGCCGTGCGTCACCGGCACATCCGCGTTTTCCGGATTGAACCTCGCGTCATTTTATGTAATGATATCCATTCTCATTTAATTCAAACGGGCGGCACGCGATTCGATTGCGCGCCGCCCGCTGTTTTGTGCGAATGGAATCCGAAGCGTGAACGCGCCTGACTCGATCGAAAAAAACGCCCGCGTCGTCGTGCCGTATCCGGGGGCGGCGCGCCGTCTGGACGCCGATGCGCTGGCCGAGCGCCGGCGCCGTTCGCGTCGCGCGACGTTCATCAAATGGTTGCGCAAGGTACACGGCTGGATTGGCCTCTGGGGCGCGGCGCTGGGCCTGCTGTTCGGCATAACGGGCGTGCTGCTCAATCATCGCGCGCCGCCGATGAAAATTTCGACCGGCGAGCCGCAGGTCACGCAATTGCAGCTCGCGCTGCCGTCGCCCGCGCCCGCGACGCCCGCCGCGCTGGCCGATTGGGTGCGGCGCGAACTCAAGGCCGATGGTCAGCTCGGCCGGGTCCGCAAGGAGCCGGCGCAGCCGGTGGCATGGGGCGAGCGGCGCGTCACGCAGCCCGAGCGCTGGCAGTTCGGCTTTTTCGGCCCAAGCGGCAACGTGCAAGCCGAATATTGGGTGGGCAACGGCTACGTGTCGGTGAAGCGCACCGAGAACGGCTTTCTCGCGACGATGAACAACCTGCACCGCGGCACCGGAATGAATCTGTTCTGGATTCTGCTGACGGACACGATCGCCGGATCGATCGTGCTGCTGTCGCTGACGGGCGTGCTGCTGTGGACCGAACTCAATAAGCGCCGCACGATCGGTGTCGTGCTGGTGGCGGGCTCGATCGCGGCGGCGTTGGCGGCGGGGTTCGCGTAAGCGCCGCCGGTTGGGCGGGCACGATGCGCATCGCCCGATGCGGCGCATCCAATCCGCTTATCCTTTCGTTGCGCCGAACGTGATGCCCGCGACGAAATTCTTCTGCATCGCAAAGAACATCGCCACCGACGGCAGCGCGGCGAGAATCGAGCCCGCCGACACCAGGTTCCACGACGTCGTCCATTGCCCCTTGAGCGCCGCGACGCCCGCCGTGATAGGCGCCGCGTCGTCACCCTGCGTCAAGCACAGCGCCCAGAAATAGTCGTTCCAGACGAACGTGAACACCAGGATCGCGAGCGCCGCGAGCGCGGGCCGGATCAGCGGCAGCACGATCCGGTAAAACACGGTCCATTCGCCCGCGCCTTCGACGCGCGCCGCCTCGATCAGCTCGAACGGCAGTTGCTTGATGAAGTTGCGCAGGAACAGCGTGCAAAAGCCGGTCTGGAACGCCACGTGAAACAGAATCAGCGCTTCCACGGTGTTGAAGAGCCCAAGCCTGAGCGACAGATCGCGCACCGGAATCATCAGCACCTGCACCGGCACGAAATTGCCCGCGACGAACGTGCCGAACAGCACCGTGTTGCCGCGAAAACGGTAGGTCGCGAGCGCGTAGCCGGCCATGGCCGCGAGCGCGATCGAGCCGAGCACCGACGGCACGGTGATTTGCACGCTGTTCCAGAAGTAATGCAGCATCGGCGAGGTCGTCAGCGCGTCGCGATAGTTTTCGATCATCGACAAATGTTGCGGCCAGCCCCAGTAATGGCCTTGCACGAGTTCCTCGGTCGAGCGTACCGACGTGACGAACACCGCGAGCATCGGCAGCAGCCACAAGACGAGCGCCACGGGCAGCGACAGCTTGTACAGGCCGCGCGACACGGGCTTCCATTGTTGAACCGGCAGCGGAAACATCGCGGCACCTCACTGTTCGTTGCGCAGCATGCGGCGCAGTTGGAAGACGATATAGACGAGCATGATCGCGAACAGCACGACGGCGATCGACGCGGAATAGCCGAGGCGGTAGTACTTGATCGCCTGGTCGTACATGTAATACGCGAGCACGGTCGAGCTTTCGAACGGCCCGCCGCCCGTCATCACCGAGATCAGATCGAAGCTGCGCAGCGCGCCGATCACGGTGACCACGATCGCCATGAAAGTGGTCGGCCGCAGTTGCGGAAGCACGACGTGCCAAAACAGCGTGAAGCCGCGTGCGCCCTCCATCCGCGCGGCCTCGATCTGCTCGGCGTTGAGCGTGGTGAGGCCTGTCAGGTAGAGGATCATGCAATACGCCGTTTGCGGCCATAGCGCGGCGAGCACGATGCCGAGCGTCGCGTAGCGCGCATCGCCGAGCACGGGCACGCCGTGCCCGACGATCAGCGCGAGCAGGCCGAAGGTCGGATCGTAGAACCACGAGAAGATCAGCCCGACGACCACGCCGGACAGCACGAACGGCGCGAAGCACAGCGATTTCACGAGCCGGATGCCGCCGACCGATTGGTTCAGGTACAGCGCGAACGCGAGGCCCGCCGCCGGCGCGAGCATGAAAAGCGCGAGCCAGATCAGGTTGTTTTTGAGCGCGGTGTAGAACGTCGGCGCGTGCAGCAGCTCGACATAGTTCGCGATGCCGACGAACGTGCGCTCGGTCATGCCATCCCAGTTGTAAAGGCTCAGCCATGTCGTCGACAGGATCGGCCAGATCACATAGACAGCCACCATCGCGCAAGCGGGCGCGAGAAAGAAGCAGGCCGCGCGCCGCTGCGCGCGCGCGGCGCGCGAGGGCCGCCGCCGTGCGGGCACAGCGGCGGCGCCGAAAGCGGCGGGACGCGCCTCGGTTGCGGCGGCGTCCCGGCTCGGTGAGGCGGCTGAATGAGCGTCGGTTTTCGGGGAGGCGATCGATCGGGTCACGGCGGGCTCCTGAGCCGGGGCGCGACGGCGCGTGGCCGCCGCATCGTCACTGTCACTTGTTGTAGATCCGCTTGCGCACCTGCTCGAGCTGCGCGAGCACGGTATCGAGCTGCGCCGGATCGGCGACGAACCGTTGCATCGCCTTCATCCCTTCGTCGGCCATTTCCTTCGTCATGTCGCGATCGTAGAACTGGGCGACGCCGCCCTGGGTGTTCGCGAGGATTCGGAAGCCGATGCGCGAGATCGGGTCCTCGGGCTCCGGCGACTTGCTGTTCGCCGACAGCGAGCCGAGCCCCTGCGCAAGCTTCGCGCCGATCTCCGGCGTTTCGACGAACGCGAGAAATGTGCGCGCGTCGGCCTTGTTCCTGGCCTTGGCCGGAATGTGCAGCGATTCGACGGGGCCATCCTCGGCGCCCGGCACCTTCGGATCGATGGTCGGGAACTGGAAATAGCCGATTTGCTGCTTCATGCCGGACGGAAAGCCCCCCGCGATGAACGTGCCCATCAGCATCATCGCCGCCTTGCCTTGAAACAGGAATGGCTGCGCGCCGTCGAGATCGTAGGACAGCGCGTTGTCGATGAAATAGCCGGCGTCGATCAGCGATTTCCATGTCGTATAGACCTTTTTCACGCGCGCATCGGTGTAAGACACGTCGCCTGCCATCAGCCGCTGATGGAATGCGTTGCCGTTGATGCGCAGGTCCAGATAGTCGAACCAGCCGGCGAGTGTCCACGCGTCGCGCCCGCCGACGGCGATCGGCGCGATGCCGGCCGCCTTCAGCTTCTTGCACGCGTCGATAAACGCGTCCCACGTCTTCGGCTCGTCGGCGACGCCGACTTTGTGCAGCAGATCCTTGCGGTAGAACACGCCCCACGAGTAGTAGACGGTGGGCGCCGCGTATTGCTTGCCCCGATACGACGACGCATCGCGCGTGGACGCGTACATTGTGTTCCAGCCGTGGCTTGCCCAATCGGCGCTGAGATCCTCGAACAGGCCGCGCCGCGCGTAATAGGCCATCCGCTCGCCCGCGTGCCAGTTGACGACGTCCGGCGCGACAGTCGTGAGCCACGCCGGCAGTTGGACCTTGTATGCCTCTTCATCGACGAACGTCGCTTTCACGTCGATATCGGGGTGCGCGCGGTGGAACGCGTCGAACGTCGCCTGCCATACCGCGCGCTGGCTCGCCCCCTTGAACGCGACGTTGATTGCGAGCGTGCCCGCGTGCGCGGGCGGCGCCGCGCCAGGCGCGGTCATCGCGACGGCGGCCGCGGCGGCGAGCCCGGCGGCGAAACGGATGGGGCGATGGGGCATGGATTGTCTCCGATGTCGTTGGTGTGAATGAGCGGCTCGGCGTCTCGGTGGCCGGATGCGTGGGAGCGGGCGTCGATATCGATCCGGGTATCAGTGCCGAAAAACGGCGACGCCGCGCGGCTCGACTTGCGCCGTGCCGAGCACGAACGCGCCTGGTGCGACGGAGTCGAGCGCGTAGGGCGCGTCGCCGTAGTTGAAGACGTAGGTGAGTCCGCCGCGGCGGCTCATGCGCACGCTGTCGCCAAGCGGCACGGGCGCGAGGCCTGCTTCGGCGGCTGCATCGGCGAGCAGGCGCTCGGTGGTCGTATCGTCAAAGAGCGCGGCCCAGTACTGAAGGCGGCCGGATGCGATGCACGCCGGATGGCCGTCGGCGAAGCGCCCGCGCACGTTGGCGCGCGCTTCGTCGCGCAGCTCGACGAGATCGCGCCAGCAGCGCGCAGAGCCGGTGAACGCGGAGCCGTCGCGCGCCTTGCCGGTCACGCGCTCGGCCACGTTCGGCCGCAGCGATTCGACCCGCCACACGCGGACCGGCATCAGCGGCGCGAGCGGGCCGGGCGGCAGCGTCGGCGGGATTTGCAGATCGCGCGTCTTCGAGCCGGTGCGCGGCCCGAGCACGACGTGCGCGCTCGTCGCCGCGAGCCGGACAGCGAAATCGTCGGGCACGATGGGCAGCGGCGGCACCACGACGAGCCGGTAGCCGTCGAGCGGCGCATCGGCTGGGATCACGTCGACGTCCAGGCCGAGCGAGCGCAGCGCCGAGTAATACTCGAACGCGATGCGCGGATAGTGGAAGTCCGCGCCCTGCGGATGCACGTCGAACAGCCACTTCGCTTCGTAGTCGTAGATCAGCGCGACCGGCGCGCGAACCGCGCCGTCGGCGCCGCCGTCGGTGGCGGCGCGCAGCGCGGCTATCTCCTGCGCGACCTGCGCCGCTTCGTGCCCGCCTGCGTCAAGCTGATTGTCTGGCGTATTGAGGCCGGCGTGCATCTGCTCCTGCGCGAACGGCGCTTGTCGCCAGCGGAAATACGACACGCAACCCGCGCCGTGCGCGAACGCCTCCCAGCTCCACAACCGCACCATTCCCGGCAGCGGCGCCGGATTCCAGCTTGCCCAGTTGACGGGGCCCGGCTGCTGCTCCATGACCCAGAACGGCCGCTTCGACATCCCGCGATAGACGTCGTGATTGAACGAAGCGAAATCCGGATGCCCGGTGCGCAGCCAGCGCGCCTTGACCTGCGGCGCGAACCATTGCTCCTCGAGCGCGCCGAGCGGATAGCTGTCCCAGGCGGCGAAGTCCAGATCGCGTGCAACCTGGTAATGATCGAATTCGGTGAACAGTTGCATGAAGTTGTGCGTGACGGCGCGCCCCGGCGAGTGTGCGCGGATCACGTCGACCTGCATCCGGTGATAGCGCGCAAGCTCGTCGGACGCGAATCGCCGGTAATCGAGACGATGCGACGGATGCGCTTCGGTCACCGTGCCGACGGGCGCGTCGATCTCGTCGAAGCTGCGGTATTCCATGCTCCAGAATACCGTGCCCCATGCGCGGTTCAGTGCGTCGATCGTGCCGTAGCGCGCCTTCAGCCATTCGCGAAAGCGCGCCAGCGCCGCGCTCGAGTAGTTGACCACGGTCAGGTGGCAGCCCAGCTCGTTGTCGGTCTGCCAGTAACGCACGGCCGGATGCCGACCGTAGCGCTCGGCGATCGCCATGCAGATGCGTTTCGATTCGTCGTAATACACCGGCGACGAGAAATCGTAATGGCGGCGCGAGCCGAACCCGCGCGGGCGGCCGTCGGCGCCGATCGGCAGGATGTCCGGATGGCGATCGATCAGCCATTTAGGCGGCGTCGCGGTGGGCGTGCACATCACGACGTCGAGCTGTGCAGCGCCGAGCACGTTGATCGCGCGATCGAGCCAATCCCAGTCGTATTCGCCCGGCGACGGTTCGATGCGGCTCCACGCGAACTCGCCGATGCGCACCTGCTCGATGCCGAGCGCTTTCATTCGGCGGGCGTCGTCCGCCCACATCGATTCGGGCCAATGTTCCGGGTAGTAACAAACGCCGATGCGCATGCCGAGTCCTCAAACGTGATGATGATGAGCGTCGGCGCACGCGGGCACCGCGCGGCCGTTTTCGGTGAACAGATGCAGCGCGCTTGCATGAAGCCGCACGCGCTCGCCCGCGTGCAACCGGGCATCGCCGGGCACTTTCGCGACGATCGGCGCGCCGTCGGGCGCGTCGAGATGCACATAGCTCAGCTCGCCGAGCGGCTCGACGAGCGTGACAGTGCGCGTGAGCGTGGCCGGCCGTTCGCCGGCGAGCGACAGATGCTCGGGGCGCACGCCGAGCGTCACGGTTTCGCCGGGGCGCAGCGCTCGGCCGTCGCACGACACCGTCACCGATTCGCCGCCGGCAAGCGTGACGGCCGCGCCGTGCGCATCGCGCGCGGCAACGATGGCCGGCAGGAAGTTCATTTGCGGCGAGCCGAGAAAACCAGCGACGAACCGGCTGCTCGGGTGGTGATAAAGCTCGAGCGGCGTGCCGATCTGCGCGATGCTGCCGTATCGCGTGGCGTCGTCGCCCGCGTGCAACAGCACGATCTTGTCCGCGAGCGTCATCGCTTCGGTCTGGTCGTGCGTGACGTAGACGACACTCGCGTTCGCGAACTGCTGATGCAGCCGGGCGATCTCGATGCGAGTTTGCACGCGCAACGCCGCATCGAGGTTGGACAGCGGCTCGTCGAACAGAAACACGCCGGGCTCGCGCACGATCGCGCGGCCGATCGCGACGCGTTGCCGCTGGCCGCCCGATAGCGCCTTCGGCTTGCGTTCGAGAAGCGCGTCGAGCTGCAGGATGCGTGCGGCGTCGCGCACTCTGCGGTCGATCTCGGGTTTCGGCATGCGCTTGAGCTTCAGGCCGAACGCGATGTTTTCGTAGACCGTCATATGGGGAAACAGCGCGTAGCTCTGGAACACCATCGCGACGCCGCGCTCGGCGGCGGGCACGTCGTCGACGCGCCGGCCGTCGATCCACAGCTCGCCGTCGCTCGGCTCCTCGAGCCCGGCGATCATCCGCAGCAACGTCGATTTACCGCAGCCGGACGGCCCGAGGAATACGCAGAATTCGTGCTCGGCGATGTCCAGGTCGACGTCGCGAATGACGGGCGTATTGTCTCCATAAGCTTTCTGCACGCGTCGCAACGAAATGCTCGCCATTGTCTCCGTCTCCATGCTCTAATATGCGCATGATTAAGCGCTTAATCGTTTATCTCAAAAAAGAGCGCGCCAGAATTTGCGCATGCGTGTTGCCCGTGCTGCGGCGACCCGATGTGCGACGATGTTGGGCCAGTTTCTGACACGAATCAAATATTGGATAGTTTTCCCAAATAATAGGATGTCGAATGACGACATTGAGCGAAGTCGCGCGGCGCGCGGGCGTGACTGCCGCCACCGTGTCGAACGTGCTGCGCGGCCGCGGCCGCGTGGGTGCCGACACGCGCGAGCGCGTGCTGGAAGCCATCCGCGCGCTCGGCTACCGGCCGCATCTTGCCGCCCGTGCATTGGCCGAGGGGCGTGCGCCAACCGTCGCGCTGATGGTATCAAGCATTGCGAACCCGTTCTATCCGGAATTCGCGCTGGCGGCCGAAAAGGCCGTGCGGCGCAACGGGCAGTTCCTGATCGTCTGCAATACGAACAATAATCCGGCGCAAGGGCGGGCGTACCTCGATCAGATCGCCGGCACGATTTCCGAAGGCATGCTCGTGACGAATGCGAACCTGCATCTGCCGGATCTGCTCGACGTGTTCCGGCGCGGCGTGCCGGTGGTCCTGTGCATGTGGGAGCGCCCGGAGGCGCCGCCGCACGCGTTGCCCTGCGTGGCGGTCGATTTCCGGCTGGCGGGGCGGCTGGCGGCGCGGCATCTGATCGCGCTCGGGCATCGCGAGGTGGGCGTGATCGTCGGCGGCGGCTCGCAAACGGGCGTGCATGCCGCGCGATTCGACGGCTTTGTCGACACGATGCGCGAGCACGGCCTGCCGATCGCGGCCGTTGAGTGCGCGCCGGACACGATCGACGGCGGCGCGTGCGCCGCGCATCGTCTGCTCGAGGCGAAGCCGCGTCTGACCGCGCTGTTCGCGACGAACGATCTGCCCGCGATCGGCGCGCTGCATACGGCGGCCGAATGTGGCAGACGGGTGCCGGACGATCTGTCGGTCATCGGCATAACGAACATTCATCTGGCGAGCGACGTGCGCCCCGCGTTGACGACCGTGGCGATTCCGATCGACGAGGCAGCGGATCTGGCGGTTGAACTGCTGAACGAGTTGCGCGAGGAGAGCGGCCGGATTGACGACAGGCCGCGCGGCGGCGCGCGCGTGCGCACGACTCGCGCGCCGCAGTTGCTGGTGAGGGGATCGACGGCGAGGGCGCGGGCGGCGCGTCAATGAAGGCGGCTTATGCGTTGCGCGCCAATACGTGGCACAGCTCCCAGCCGGGGTGACTTCCGTGAAAATCCTGCAAATAAGTCTCGGCCGCGGACGCGCTTGCCGGATGGGGCGCGCGATCGCTCACGGAATTTTCCTCACGCACGCAATCAGCGTAAACGAAGCGGCACGCGCTGCCCGAAGTTTGCAGTTGGACATAGCCGTTGCCCGCCTACGCACCGCGTCGATCAAATTCCACAAACCGCGCCGTTGGCCGCATCGCGCTCGCGTGCCGCTTTTGCCCCTTCGACTTGCAGGATCGTCGGCAGCGACACGCCGTTCTTCGCCGCCGTGACCTCGGCAAGGATCGACACCGCGATCTCCGGCGGCGTGCGGCTGCCGATGTAGATACCCGCCGGTCCATGTAGCCGCGCCAGTTCCGCGGCGCTCAAATCGAACTCCCGCAGCCGCTCGCGCCGTGCCGCGCTGTTGCGCCGCGAGCCGATCGCGCCTACGTAGAACGCCGGCGTTTTCAGCGCTTCCATCAGCGCCAGATCGTCGAGCTTCGGATCGTGCGTGAGCGCGACCACTGCCGAGCGGGCGTCGAGCCGCATGTCGAGCACCGCGTCGTCCGGCATCGTGCGCACGAGCTGCGTGCCCGCCACATCCCATGCGTGCGTGTATTCGTCGCGCGGATCGCACACCGTCACCTGGTAGTCGAGCCCCACCGCGATCTGGCACAGATACCGCGACAGTTGCCCCGCGCCGATCACGAGCATCCGGTAGCGCGGGCCATGCACCGTCACGAGGCGCGCGCCGTCGAATGCAAGCCCATCGCTCGCGCGCGCGGGCGCGAGCGTTGTCGCACCCGTGGCCAGTTCGAGTGTGCGCGTGACAAGCCCGCCGCGCGCAAGCGCGTCGCACACCGCCGCAATGCCGGATGCATCCGACAGCGGCTCGAGCACCAGCTCGATCGTGCCGCCGCACGGCAGGCCGAAACGGTGCGCCTCCTCGGCCGTCACGCCGTACTTGATCGCCTCGGGCCGCACGAACGACGCAATCCCCGATGCCTGCACGCGCGCGATCAGATCGTCCTCGATGCAGCCGCCCGACACCGAGCCGACGACGAGGCCGTCGTCGCGCACCGCGAGCATCGCGCCTTCGGGGCGCGGCGACGAGCCCCAGGTCCGCACCACCGTCACCAGCAACGCGCGGCGGCCGTCGGCGAGCCAGCGCGCGCTCGTGCGCAGTACGTCGAGATCCATGCTTTCCATGATCCGGTTCCTTCGATGGCGCGGCCGCCGGCAGGCGGCCGCTCGATGGCGCGATTATGGCGCGTCCGGAAAAAGCGTGCAGATGCCGGCGCGCATGCCAAAAAACAAACCCCTCGTTTCGAAAAACGAGGGGTTTGCCGGCGATCGCCGGAAGCGGCGGGGCCGCTGCGCGGAGGCATCGCGAAGCGGCGGCGGGCGCTGACGTTTCAGTCCGTCTGCACGCCTTGCCCGAGCTTCGAATGGCGGCGCGAGTACGCGAAGTACACCGCCAGACCGATCACGAGCCACACGACGAATGCAATCCACGTCGTCGGTTGCAGATTGAGCATCAGGAACAGGCACGCGGCCACGCCGAGCAGCGGCACGACGGGCACGCCCGGGCAGCGGAACGCGCGCGGCAGGTGCGGGTGCGTGCGGCGCAGCACGAGCACCGCGACCGATACCATCGAGAACGCAGCGAGCGTGCCGATGTTGATCAATTCGGCGAGCACGTTGAGCGGGATCAGCGCGGCGATCAGGCCGAAGAACAGGCCGACGAGCCAGGTTGTGAGAAACGGCGTCGCGAAGCGCGGATGCACGCGCGACAACGCGCCGGGCAGCAAGCCGTCGCGCGACATCGCATAGACGATCCGCGTCTGGCCGTAGCTCATCACGAGAATGACGGTCAGCATCCCGACCACCGCGCCAAGATCGATGAAGCCCGCAACCCATTTCTGGCCCGCCACCTGCAGCGCGTAGGAGATCGGATGCGAGACGTTCGCGTAGTTCGACCACGGCACGATGCCCGTTGCGATCGCCGCGACCGATACGTACAGGAACGCGCACACGGCGAGCGATGCGATGATGCCGATCGGCAGATCGCGCTTCGGATTCTTGACTTCCTCGGCCGCCGACGACACCGCGTCGAAGCCGATGAACGCGAAGAACATCACCGCTGCCGCGCCGAATACGCCCGACAGACCGTGCGGCATGAACGGCTTCCAGTTCGCGGGCGTCACATGGAACGCGCCCACCACGATCACGAGCAGCACGACCGCGACCTTGACGAACACCATCAGGTTGTTCACGCGCGTCGATTCACGAATGCCGATCGACAACAGCGTCGTGATGACGAGCATCACGGCGAACGCGGGCAGGTTGAACCACGTGACGACGCCCGGCAGCGCGCCCGGCGCGGCGGTGAGCGCGGTCGGCAGCGAGAGGCCGAAGCCTTGCAGCAGCGACTGCAGATAGCCGGACCAGCCCACCGACACCGCGGACGCGGCAAGCCCGTATTCGAGCATCAGATCCCAGCCGATGATCCACGCGGCGAGTTCGCCGAGGGTGGCATACGAATAGGTATAGATCGAGCCGGCGACGGGGATCGTCGACGAGAATTCGGCATAGGACAGCGCGGACAGCCCGCACGCGATCGCCGCGATCACGAACGACAGCATCAGTGCGGGGCCGGCCTGCACGGCGCCCGTGCCGGTCAGCACGAAAATGCCGGTGCCGATGATCGCGCCGATGCCGAGGAAGGTGAGGTCGACTGCGCCGAGGGCTTTTTTCAGGCCGGCTGCCTGTGCGCCGGCAATCATCCGGTCGACGTTTTTCTTGCGAAAGAGGGACATTACGGGAAAAAGTGCCTGCGGCGCGCGGGGGCACCGGACGAGTGGAAAACCCGCTATCTTAACGGATACGGCGCGTCTGCCGATGCATCGCGTTACGCGTGCGCGTTGCGGGAAGAAAATGAATCGCTCAATGAAAACAACCGGTTGCGCATGGCGGTGCGCGCGACGTGGTGCGCGGCGGGCGCGCGCTATGCGCCGATCGCGGGATTCATGTCGACGAGCCGGTTGCTCATCACGTAGAACGTCAGCTCCGCGTTGTTCGACAGCTTCATCTTTTCCAGCAGCCGGGTGCGGTACACGCTGACCGTCTTCACCGATAGCGACAGCGTATGCGCGATATCGGTCAGGCGCTTGCCCGATGCGATCATGCAAAGCGTCTGATACTCGCGGTCGGACAGCTTTTCGTGCGGCAGCGGCTCGTTCTCGAATGACACATATTCGGCAAGCGCCTCGGCCATCGCCGGGCTCACGTATTTGCGGCCCGACGCGACCTGGCCGATCGCCGACACCATCTGCGACGCATTGGCCGTCTTCGACAGATAGCCCGCCGCGCCTGCCTTCAGCGCGCGCACCGCATACTGATCCTCGCGGTACATCGAAAACATCAGCACTGGCGTGCGCGGCAGCTTGCGCTTGAGGCGCTTGAGCACCTCGAGTCCATTGATATCGGGCAGCGAGATATCGAGGAGGATCACGTCGAAGCCGGTCTTCTCGACTGCGGCGAGCGCGTCGGCGCCGTTTTCCGCCTCGACCACGTCGCGCGCGATGCCGCGGTCGATCAGCAGCTGGCGCACGCCCTGGCGGACGATCGCGTGATCGTCGATGAGCAGAATGTTCAGACTCATCGTGCCTCCTGCCACGGACTTTCGGCCGGCGCGGCAACGAGTGCCGCCCACGCGAAGCGCGCGCGCAGCGCGGTGCCGCCGGTGTTCGGTACGCCGAGCGTGAGCGTGCCGCCCGCCGCTTCGCAGCGCGCGCGCATGCTGCCGATTCCGTAGCCGGGCCGGCATGCGAGCGGGATGCCCGTGCCGTCGTCGGCGACGGTGAGGCTCAGATGCGTGGCGTCGGCGTCGATGCGCACGTCGACCGCCGAGGCGCGCGCGTGCTTTGCAACGTTTGCGAGCGCTTCCTGCGCGACGCGAAAGACGGTGAGCGCGCCGTCGGCGCTCAATCGCGCGATGCGCGCGTCGGCGGCGCAGACGAAGCGGGTGCGCAAGCCGGTGCGCTCGCCGTGCGCGCCGATCCATGCGGCGAGCGTGCGGGCAAGCCCGAGATCGAGTACTGGCGTGCGCAGCGTGTCGATCAGGCGGCGGTTCGTCGCCGTTGCTGCATCGAGCGCCTGCTGCGCGAGCGCGAGCGCGCGGCGGCACGCGTCAGGCGAATCGGCGGGCAGCCAGGTCTCGACGTTTGCGAGCGCGAAGCGCGCGGCGGTGAGTTCGGCGCCAAGCCCGTCGTGCAGTTCGCCGGCGAAGTGGCGGCGCATGGATTCGTCGTCGGCGGCGTGCTCCGCGGCCGCGCGTTCGGCATGCGTGCGGGCGCCGCGCGCGCTCGCGCGGCGGCGCGCAACCGGCACGGCGTGATGCTTGGCGGGACGGGAAACGAAGGGAAAGGCGGCATCGGCCGACGCATCGATCGACGGCGCGGCGGCGTGGGCCTGGGATGGCGCAAGAGACGGCGTATCCATGACTCTCCCTTTCGGTCAGAAAGCTAATCAGACACACAATGGGACGGCTGCCGACCCAGTCAACCGGCGCGGCCTTACCGGATCGAATCAGCGATGCGCCCTGAAATATTATTTACAACTAGTAACATTTGGTCTGGCACTGTAACAGTGCATGGGACCGTTTTCACGCGCCGCGCATGATATCTCAAAATTACCGCTTCGGTCATGCCAGACGGACGTTTCCAGTCGGATAACGTGACTCGCCGGCATTTCCGGTGTAGGAATAATACCGACAAGCGGTTTCCTGAAACGACGCGCAAACTTGTAACTATTTTGAGATGCAAATATGACGTTTTGTAACTATGTTGCCAAGAGCTGACATAAAAAAACCGGAGACTGAGGCTCCGGTTCTTGACGTGGGTCGAAAAAAAGATCAGTCGACGAACGCGCGTTCGATCACGTAATGGCCAGGGGCGCTGTTCTTGCCCTCGACCAGGCCCGCTTGCTTCAGCAGCTCGGTCGTGTCGCGCAGCATGGCGGTGCTGCCGCACAGCATCACGCGGTCATGCTCGGGCGAGAACGGTGCGACACCCAGATCGGAGAACAGTTTGCCCGTCGCGATCAGATCGGTGATCCGGCCTTCGTTCTCGAATTCCTCGCGCGTGACGGTCGGGTAGTAAACGAGCTTCTCCTTGATCACGTCGCCGAGGTATTCGTGGCCCGGCAGATCGTGCTTGATGAAGTCCATGTAAGCGAGCTCGCCTTTCAGCCGGCAGGTGTGCGTGAGAATCACCTTGTCGAAGCGCTCGTAGATATCCGGATCGCGAATGATCGACATGAACGGCGCGAGGCCCGTGCCCGTTGACAGCAGCCACAGCGTCTTGCCGGGCAGCAGGTTGTCGGCGACGAGCGTGCCGGTCGGCTTTTTGCCGATCAGCACGCTGTCGCCTACCTTCAGGTGCTGCAGGCGCGACGTGAGCGGGCCGTTCTGCACCTTGATGCTGAAGAACTCGAGATGCTCCTCGTAGTTCGGGCTGACGATGCTGTACGCGCGCGCGAGCGGCTTGCCGTCGACTTCGAGGCCGACCATCGTGAATTCGCCGTTGTTGAACCGCAGCCCTTGATCGCGGGTGCAGGTGAAGCTGAACAGCGTATCGGTCCAGTGATGGACGGACAGGACGGTAGCGATGTCGTATTTGCTCATGGATTCGAAAACGGCGAAAAACGAGAGCACCGGCGCGTGATCCGCAGACCGCGGCCGACAGGCGGGCGCGAAGCGCGCGCCTACTCGATATAACTGACGATTGGAAGACCGGCTATTTTACCTTGCTTGCGCGAATCGCGGGTCCGATTGCCGGGACGGCGTCAAGGCTTTGGGCGCGCGCGGCCGCGCCCGCGCGCGCCGGGGAGCGGCGCGCCTAGTCGAAGCGCAGCCGCGCAACATACGGCAGATGGTCGGACAGCCACGCCGCCTCGTCGGCCGGCGCGCGCCATTCGAGCGGCGTGAGCCCGCGCACGAACATCTTGTCGAGCGCGAGCGCGGGCGAGAATGCGGGGAACGTGCGTCCCGATTCGCCGAGCAGCGTCGCGACTTCGGATAAGCCGATCTCGTTGAAAAGGGGGATCGAATCGTTGCGCCAGTCGTTGAAGTCGCCCGCGAGGACGAGCGGCCCCGTGTTCGCGTTGCGCTCGATCCAATGCGCGATCCAGTTCATCTGCCGCAGGCGTGCGGCGCGCGTGAGCGCGAGGTGCGCGCACATCAGCGTGACGGGCTCTGCCGCGCCCACCAGCGTCGCGCGCGCGACGAGCAGGCCGCGGCGCTCGAAACGGTGCGCGGAGATGTCCCAGCGGCCGCCGAGATCGAGCGGATGCGGCGACAGGATCGCGTTGCCGTGCCGCCACGACGGTTTGAAAACGTTCAGTCCGAGCGCGATCTGCCAGTCGAGCGAGCGCGCGATCTCGGTGGCCTGGCAATGCCAGACATCGTCGACCGGCTCCTCCATCTGCGCGCCGAAGCCCGGCGCGAGCACGGGCCGCGGCATGCGCCGCGCCATCGCTTCCTGCAGGAAATAGACGTCGGCGTGCGTTGCCTGCACCCAACTGCGCATCGCATGCCATGCGGTGAAGCCGAGCGGCGAGCGGCCCTTGTGCAGGTTCCAGCTTACCGCGGTGATTTCGTTGGCGACAGGCCGCGGTTCGGCGAGCGCGAGCGGTTCGGGCACGTGCATATCGGTCAATTCTCGACGACGCGGGCGCGCACGCGGTAGACGAGTCGCGGATCGCGCTCGGCGAGCGTCCAGTCGGTCCACTGGGCGGCGCGCGCGTTCAGGCCCGGATGGCTCGCGACAATGCGTCGCGGCGAAGCGGAGCACGGCGCGCTGCTCGCCGTGCGCGCGGCGTCGCTGTCGGGGAACGTTTCCTGCACGTCGATCGCGAGCGAGACCGCATCGTTTTCGACGTAGAGCGGCGCGACCGTGATCGTTCGTGAAGGCACGGCGGCGGGGCGGGCGGACGATGTGTCCTCGGTTGCGGCCGGCGCCGATGCGGATGCCGCATCGGCGCTCGCTGCATTCGACAGGCTGGCGGATGCGCCCGGTGCCGCCGCCCCGTCCGATGTTCCCCGTGCGCGCGCCGTGTCCGCTGCCGTGCCCGCCGTGCCGCAATCGCCGCCGGATGCAGCGGCAAAGCGGTGCGTATCCGAGCGCGCTTGGCCGACCGTGGTTTTCTGCTTGAACGTGTCGACCGTTTGACCGTCGCGCACGACTTGAATCTCCCAATCGACGACGGGCTGCGAGCCGGGCTGAGACGTGGGCGATGAATCCGGCTGTGAAGCGCTCTGCGCATACGCGCCACCGGCCGCGCCGACGAGCGCGGCCGCCGCGCCGGCGTTGAGCAGCAATTTTCTGGCGAGGGCGAGGCAGGCAGGCATCTTGCGTCTAAACGAATGAACCAACTTCAGACCGTGCGGGTTCGGGCGCGGTTCATCTTTTTTCCGCGCCGCCGCGATCGGCAGCTTTAACGGGATTGAGTGCCCCGCGCGGCGTTCCAGGCGCGCGTGCGCGGCAAACCAACGAATGGACGCACCGCGAACGCACGGGACGGGATGTGCGGCACGATATCGGCGTGAACTGACGATGATACGCGTGCCGCGCGGCGCTTGCATGTTAGCAGCACCCCGCAGCGGCTGCTCGCTTGCGTGTGTTCTTCGGCTGGATACACTGAAGTCGTAAAGGTTAAGGGCCGCATGGCGGTAAGCAAGACGAGGTGGGCAATGACGACGGCGATGGTGAAACAGGAACTGGCGGTGGCGTCGTTCAGCACGGTCTACGATATGGAGCGCGTCGAGACGGCGTTGAACGACTTGAACGAAGGCGCGAGCGACGCATTGCGCGCGACCTACGAGAAAATGCTGAAATCGGGGAATTTGCGTTTTTGCGTGAAGCCGACGCGGATGCCCGCGTTCGATTCGCTTGCCGAGGCGCTGCCGAATTTCGCCGAACCGCTCGACGACGTGCGCAAGCAGGTTGCGCTCTGTTTGGAAACCGACGACCGCCTCGAATTGATGCCGATTCTGCTGCTCGGCGCGCCGGGCATCGGCAAAACGCATTTCGCGAAGGCGCTCGCGAAAATGCTCGGGACCGCTTACCACTACGTGCCGATGAGTTCGCTGACGGCGGGCTGGGTTTTGTCGGGCGCTTCGTCGCAGTGGAAAAACGCGAAACCGGGCAAGGTGTTCGATGCGCTCGTCAACGGCTGCTATGCGAACCCGGTGATCGCGATCGACGAAATCGACAAGGCGGGCAGCGACGCGCAATACGATCCGCTCGGCGCGCTTTACGCGCTGCTCGAGCACGACACCGCGCGCGCGTTCGTCGACGAGTTCGCCGAGGTGCCGATCGACGCGGGCAACGTGATCTGGATCGCGACCGCGAACGATGCGCATGCGATTCCCGAGCCGCTGCTGAACCGGATGAACGTCTACGAGATCGAGCCGCCCGATCCGGCAGGCGCGCGCCGGATCGCGCAGACCATTTACATGGAGATCCGTAATGCGCACGCGTGGGGGCGGCGTTTTCCCGAGACGCTCGGCGACGATGCGCTCGACGTGCTCGCCGCGATGCCGCCGCGCACGATGCGCCGCACGCTGCTGCACGCGTTCGGCGCGGCGCGGCTCGATGGGCGCGACACCATCGCGCCGTGCGACATCGACGTCGACGAAAGCGCGGGGCGGCGCCGGCCGATCGGGTTTTAGCGCGGCGCGCCGGCGGGCGTGCTTGCGCTGGCGCCCGGTATGGCGCGTCGCGCGTCGCGCATCCATCGCGGGCGCGACGTACAATCGAAAATCCTGCTTTCAAGCGCGTGAGCGACGCGAATGACGATGGAGCGGATAGATTGTGTGGTGATCGGCGCGGGGGTGGTGGGTCTCGCGATCGCGCGCGAGTTGGCCGCGCGCGGGCGCGAGACGCTGATCGTCGAGGCGGCCGATGCGATCGGCACTGGAATGAGCGCGCGCAACAGCGAAGTCATACACGCGGGAATCTACTATCCGCGCGGTTCGTTGAAGGCGTCGCTGTGCGTGCATGGGCGCGATCTGCTGTACGATTTTTGCGAAACCCACAACATTCCTCATAAGCGTTGCGGAAAGCTGATCGTCGCGACATCGGCGGGACAGGCCAAGCAGTTGAAGGCGATTGCCGCGCGCGCCGAGGAAAACGGCGTGCTCGATCTGCTGACGCTGTCGCGCGACGAAGTGCAGGCGCTGGAGCCCGCGCTCGAATGCGTCGAGGCGCTGTTCTCGCCGGGCACGGGCATTGTCGACAGCCATCAACTGATGCTTGCGCTGCTGGGCGATGCCGAGCGCGGCGGCGCCGTATGCGTGCTGCGCTCGCCGGTCGAATCGGTCGACGCGGCGGGCGGGCGCTTCGTGGTGCGCGTCGGCGCAAGCGCGCCCGCCGAGATCGACGCCGCGTGTGTGATCAACAGCGCGGGGCTCGGCGCGCAAGGGCTCGCGCGGCGCATCGGCGGGCTCGATCCGCGCTGGGTGCCGCCGCTTTATTTGGCGCGCGGCAATTATTTCAGTCTGTCGGGGCGCGCGCCGTTCAATCATCTCGTCTACCCGGTGCCGGACCGGGCCGGGCTCGGCGTGCACCTGACGCTCGACCTGGCGGGGCACGCGCGTTTCGGGCCCGACGTCGAATGGATCGATACGTTGCGCTACGACGTCGATCCGCGCCGCGCCGACGCGTTCTACGCGGCAATCCGCACTTACTGGCCCGGCCTGCCCGACGGCGCGCTGCAACCGGCATACGCGGGCGTGCGCTCGAAGGTGGCGGGGCCCGGCGAGCCGGCCGCCGATTTCGTGATCCAGGGCGCTGCGCAGCATGGCGTGCGCGGGCTCGTGAACCTGTTCGGCATCGAATCGCCGGGGCTGACGGCGTCGCTCGCGATCGCGCAGCGCGTCGGCGAGATGATCGCGCGCGCTTGAGCGCGGCGCGCGCGGCCGGTGCGGCGCGTGGGCGCCGGCTGTTGGCGAATCCTTTATCTCCGGCATCACTCGCGCCACAGCCACGCGCATGAAGCGTATGCTTACTTGTGCTGACGAGGGTCCGTTCACGCTAAACACGAGCGGGCAGGCGAGCGCGTCTGGCCGCATAGAGGGCCGCCGCGCGCGTTGCCGCGGCTTTGAAACGTCGAGGCGGCGGGCGCGCAGCCCGCGATTGGCGTGAGCAGCCTCCGGAAGCGACAACCCCACAATATATATAGTTGGAGCGAATTCCCATGAAGACGTCTCGCAGGGTTTTCCTGATGACGAGTGTCGGCGCGCTGTCGGCACTCGCGTTGACGCGCGAAGCGTTCGCCGCCGATCTGCCGATGCTGGCCGAAACCGATCCGACCGCCGGCGCACTCGGCTACAAGTCCGATGCGACCAAGGTCGACAAGGCGAAGTACCCGAAATACGCGGCCGGCGAGACATGCTCGGGCTGCATGCTGTATCAGGGCAAGAAAGGCTCGGCGTCAGGGCCGTGCGGCGCGTTCCCCGGCAAGCAGGTCTCGGCGAAGGGCTGGTGCAGCGCGTTCACCAAGATGGCTTGACGATCGCGCGTCGCGGCGCGCGGCAACCCCGCGGCGGCGCCTTTCGGCCGTGCAAACGCCCGTTGTCCGTCGACACCGGGCGTTTTTTTATCGCTTGAAATCGGTTCCGCCGCTTTCTACACTCGCTGACGGCGGCATGCATCGCAGGCGCGCGTTGGTCCGGCGCACGACGACAACGAGGGGCGGAATGGCAACGGTTGCGGCTTCGACGAAATCGGCAGGGCGCGCGTTGAGTCGGCGTGCGGTGGCGGCGGCCGTGATCGGCAACGCGCTCGAATGGTACGACTTCACCGTGTTCAGCTTCATGGCGGTCGTGATCGCCGAGCTGTTCTTTCCGACGTCGAACGAATATTCGGCGTTGCTGCTCACGACCGCGACGTTCGGCGTCGCGTTCTTCATGCGGCCGATCGGCGGCATTGTGCTCGGGCTCTACGCGGATCGCGCGGGGCGCAAGGCGGCGCTGTCGCTCGTGATCCTGCTGATGACGGCGGGTATCTTCCTGCTCGCGTTCGCGCCGACTTATGCAGCGATCGGCGTCGGCGGGCCGTTGCTGATCGTGCTTGGGCGTCTGTTGCAAGGATTTTCCGCCGGAGGCGAATTCGGCAGCGCGACCGCGTTGCTGATCGAGGCGGCGCCGCTGTCGCAGCGCGGCTTCTACGGCGGCTGGCAAATGTCGAGCCAGGCTGCGGCGCTGCTCGTCGGCGCGCTCGCCGGCGCGGCGGTGACGCGCGGGCTGTCGGCCGATGCGCTGCACGCATGGGGCTGGCGCGTGCCGTTTCTGCTCGGGCTGCTGATCGGGCCGATCGGGTTTTATCTGCGCCGGCATCTGGTCGATTCGGAGGCGTTCGTGCACGCGCGCGATCGCGCGCCGCGCGTGACGCTGCGCGAAGTGTTCGTGCGCCACGGGCGCGCGCTCGCGTGCGGGCTTGGCTCGGTGATCGCGCTCACGGTGACGATCTACGTGCTGATCAGCTATCTGCCGACGTTTGCGGTGAAGCAACTGAAGCTGCCATACGCGCAGTCTTTCTATGCGGTGATCGCCGGCAACCTGCTGTTGACGGTGCTCTCGCCGCTCGCGGGCGCGTGGTCCGATCGGATCGGGCGCAAGGGCTTGTCGCTGTGGGCGCTCGGGCTTACGCTCGTGCTGATCTATCCGCTTTTCGTCTGGCTCGACGCGCAGCCGAGCATCGCGCGGCTCGTACTCGTTCAGGCGATTCTGTCCATTACGCTGGCGGGCTATTACGGGCCGTTCGGCGCGATGATCGCCGAGTTGTTTCCGACCAATGCCCGCTCGACCGGGTTGTCGATCGCGTATAACGTCGCCGTGATGCTGTTCGGCGGCTTCGGGCAGTTCATCGTCACCTGGCTCATCAAGGCGACGGGTACGCCGCTTGCACCCACTTATTATGTGATGACGGGGCTTGCGTTATCGTTCGTCGCAATCGCGTGCGTGCCCGCCAAACGCGCCGATCAGGGCAGGTAGCGCGCATGCACCGGGGCGCCGCCCGGCGCGCCGGGCGATGCGGCGAGGGCGTTTTGCCGCCGCACCGGTATTTTTCTCCAGCTTGTTGCCGTTACGAAAGCTCAAGTAATATCCGGCTACGCCGGCCCAGCCGGCCCCGAACTGGAGACTGGAGGAAATAATGGAACATAAACGACTGCTGCGCGCCCTGCGTGTTACCGCCACGGCGGGCGTCGCAGCGGCATCGCTCGGCATCGCGGGCTCTGCATTCGCGCAGATCCCGAACAAAACGCTCGTCTACTGCTCAGAAGGCAGCCCGGCGGGCTTCGATTCCGCGCAATTCACCACCGGCGTCGATTTCACCGCGGCGACGTTCCCGATCTACAACCGCCTCGTCGAGTTCGAGCGCGGCGGCACCAAGGTCGAGCCCGGCCTCGCCGAGAAATGGGATATCTCCGCCGACGGCAAGGTTTATACGTTCCATCTGCGCCACGGCGTGAAGTTCCACACGACCGAGTTCTTCAAGCCGACGCGCGAATTCAATGCGGACGACGTGGTGTTCACGTTCGAGCGCATGCTCGATTCGAGCCAGCCGTTCGCGAAGGCGTATCCGGTGTCGTTCCCGTACTTCACCGACATGGGGCTCGACAAGCTGATCGCGAAGATCGACAAGGTCGATCCGTACACGGTGCGCTTCACGCTGAAGGAGCCGAACGCGCCGTTCATCCAGAACATGGCGATGGAGTTCGCGTCGATTTTGTCGGCTGAATATGCGGACCAGTTGCTCAAGGCCGGCAAGGCCGCCGACATCAATCAGAAGCCGGTCGGCACGGGCCCGTTCATCTTCCGCAGCTACACGAAGGACGCGACGATCCGTTTCGATGGCAATCCTGACTATTGGAAGAAGGGCACGGTGAAGATCTCGAAGCTGATCTTCTCGATTACGCCGGACCCCGGCGTGCGCGTGCAGAAGCTCAAGCGCAACGAATGCCAGGTGATGAGCTATCCGCGCCCGGCCGACATCGCCACGCTCAAGAGCGATCCGAACATCGACATGCCGTCGCAGGCGGGCTTCAATCTCGGCTATCTCGCCTACAACGTCGAGCACAAGCCGCTCGACAAGCTCGAAGTGCGCGAGGCGCTCGACATGGCGATCAACAAGAAGGCGATTCTCGAGTCGGTCTATCAAGGCGCGGGTCAGGCCGCATCGGCGCCGATGCCGCCCACGCAGTGGTCGTATGACAAGAATTTGAAGACCGCCGCCTACGATCCGGCGAAGGCGAAGGCGCTGCTCGCGAAGGCGGGCTTCCCGAACGGTTTTTCGATCACGCTGTGGGCAATGCCCGTGCAGCGCCCGTACAACCCGAACGGCAAGCTGATGGGCGAGATGATCCAGGCCGACTGGGCGAAGATCGGCGTGCAGGCGAAGATCGTCACCTACGAATGGGGCGAATACATCAAGCGCGCGCACGCGGGCGAGCAGGACACGATGCTGATCGGCTGGACGGGCGACAACGGCGATCCGGACAACTGGCTCGGCACGCTGCTCGGCTGCGACGCGATCAAGGGCAACAACTTCTCGCGCTGGTGCTACAAGCCGTTCGACGAGCTGGTGCAAAAGGGCCGCGTGACGTCGGGACAAGACGCTCGAACGAAGATCTACACGCAGGCGCAGCAGATCTTCGCGCAGCAGGTGCCTTTTACGTCGATCGCGAACTCGACCGTCTATCAGCCGGTGCGCAAGAACGTCGTCGATATGCGCATCGATCCGCTCGGCTATGCGCGCTTTGACGGCGTGAGCGTGAAATAACGGCTAAAACGCGCCGGCGGCAGGCCGATGCACGATAATGACCGGCGACGAGGGGCCATGAGCCTCTCGTCGCCGGTCGCACATTTCCCACAAGAAAATATCGAGAAGCGTCATGTTCCGATTCGTTCTGCGCCGCGTGGGCATGGTGATTCCGACTTTCGTCGGCATTACGGTGCTCGCGTTCGCGCTGATTCACCTGATACCGGGCGACCCCATCGAAGTGATGATGGGCGAGCGCGGCGTCGATCCCGCGATGCACGCGCAGGCAATGCATCGCCTCGGGCTCGACGAGCCGCTGCCCATCCAGTACCTGCATTACGTCGGCCGTGCGCTCAAGGGCGATCTCGGCACGTCGATCATCACCAACACCAGCGTGATGAGCGAATTTCTGGCGCGCTTTCCCGCCACCGTCGAGCTGTCGATCTGCGCACTTGTCTTCGCGCTCGTCGTCGGGCTGCCCGCCGGCGTGTTCGCGGCGCTCAGGCGCGGCACGCTCGTCGATCACGGCGTGATGGGCACCGCGCTTGCCGGCTATTCGATGCCGATCTTCTGGTGGGGCTTGATCCTCATCATGGTGTTTTCCGCGTATCTCGGCTGGACGCCCGTGTCGGGGCGCATCGCAGTCGAGTACGAGATTCCTCATACGACAGGCTTCATGCTGATCGACACGCTGATTTCCGGCGAGGAAGGCGCGTTCGCGTCGGCGGTGAGCCATCTGATCCTGCCCGCGATCGTGCTCGGCACGATTCCGCTCGCGGTGATCGCGCGGATGACCCGCTCGTCGATGCTCGAGGTGCTGCGCGAGGATTACATCCGCACCGCGCGCGCGAAGGGCTTGTCGCCCGCGCGCGTCGTCGTCGTGCACGCGCTGCGCAACGCGCTGATTCCGGTCGTCACCGTGATCGGCTTACAGATCGGCACGCTGCTCGCGGGCGCGGTGCTGACCGAGACGTTGTTCTCGTGGCCGGGCGTCGGCAAATGGCTGATCGACGCGATCGGCCGGCGCGATTACCCGGTCGTGCAAGGCGGGATTTTGATGATCGCGACGCTCGTGATCGTCGTGAACCTGGCTGTCGATTTGCTGTACGGCGTGCTCAATCCGCGCATTCGCCATACGAGGTAATCGACATGCATTTTCCTACTCGTATCCGTTCGTTGCCCCAGCCGCCGGCTGGGGCGGCGGCACTCGGCCGCGCATGCGCGGCATCGCGGGAGGCGTAATGAGCGATATTCAAAACGCGATGCCGCCGCAGGCGGCCGCAGTCGGCGCTCGCGCGCTCGCGCTGCGCGAATTCTGGGCGAACTTCTCGCGCAATCGCGGCGCGGTCGGCGCGGGCGTCATCGTGCTCGTGCTCATTGTCGTCGCGCTGTTCGCGCCGCTGATCGCACCGCACAGCCCAATCGAGCAATACCGCGACTACGTGAAGATTCCGCCCGCATGGCTTGCGGGCGGCAACTGGCAATTCGTGCTCGGCACCGACGAAGCCGGCCGCGATATTCTGTCGCGGCTGATGTACGGCGCGCGGATGTCGTTCTGGATCGGCTTCGTGTCGGTCGTGCTCGCGCTGATTCCGGGCATCGTGCTTGGCCTCGTCGCCGCGTTTTTCCAGAAATGGGCCGATACGCCCGTGATGCGCGTGATGGACGTGCTGCTCGCGCTGCCGTCGCTGCTGCTCGCGGTGGCGGTCGTCGCGATCATCGGGCCGGGGCTTACCAATACGATGTTTGCGATCGCGATCGTCGCGCTGCCCGCATACGTGCGCCTCACGCGCGCATCGGCGCTGGGCGAGCTGCAGAAGGAGTATGTGACGGCGTCGCGCGTCGCGGGGGCGGGCACGCTGCGGCTGATGTTCTCGCAGGTGCTGCCGAACTGCACGGCGCCGCTGATCGTGCAGGCGACGCTCGGCTTCTCGTCGGCGATTCTCGACGCGGCCGCGCTCGGCTTTCTCGGCCTCGGCGTTCAGCCGCCAACGGCCGAATGGGGCGCGATGCTCGCGTCCGCGCGCGACTATATCGACAACGCGTGGTGGATCGTCACGATGCCCGGCCTGTCGATCCTGATTTCGGTGCTGGCGATCAATCTGCTCGGCGACGGGCTGCGCGATGCGCTCGACCCCAAACTCAAACGGATGGCCTGAATGAAGCGATTTCCACGTTTTCGTCGTTCGCCGCGCGGCGAACGGGCGGTCAGCACTTTGGTAGCCGCCGGCGAGCATTGATATGAGCAATCTATTGACGATCCGCAATCTGGCGGTGAATTTCAACGGGCTGCCGGCCGTGGCCGGCGTCGATTTGTCGATCGCGCGCGGCGAGGTGGTCGGCGTCGTCGGCGAATCGGGCTCGGGCAAGAGCGTGACGATGATGGCGCTGATGGGCCTCATCGACGCGCCCGGCATTGTCAGCGCCGACGAGGTCACGTTCGACGGCATCGATCTGCTGAACGCGAGCCCGAAGGCGCGCCGCAAGATCATCGGCAAGGACGTTGCGATGGTGTTCCAGGATGCGCTGACGAGCCTGAACCCGAGCTATACGGTCGGCTATCAGATCAGGGAAGTGCTGAAGCTGCACGAGGGCCTGCGCGGCGATGCGCTGAACAAGCGCGCGCTCGAACTGCTCGACCAGGTCGGGATTCCCGATGCGAAGAACCGCATCGATACATTTCCGCACCAGATGTCGGGCGGCATGAATCAGCGCGTGATGATCGCGATGGCAGTCGCGTGCAATCCGAAGCTGCTGATCGCCGACGAGCCGACAACCGCGCTCGACGTGACGATCCAGGCGCAGATCATGGATCTGCTCGTCACCCTGCAGAAGGAGCGTGGCATGGCACTCGTGCTGATTTCGCACGATCTCGCGGTGGTGTCGGAAGTCGCGCAGCGCGTCGCGGTGATGTACGCGGGCGAGATCATCGAGACGAACCGCGTGCCGGATATCTTCGCGCATCCGCATCATCCGTACACCGAAGCGTTGCTCGCGGCCATTCCCGAGCACAACGCGGGGGCGAAGCGGCTGGCCGCGCTCGCCGGCATGGTGCCGGGCCGCGACGACCGGCCAAGCGGCTGCTTGTTCGCGCCGCGCTGCAAGTACGCTGCCGACGATTGCGCGAAAGCGCATCCGGCGCTCGCCGAGCTGGCGCCCGGCGCCGCGATGCGCGCGCGCTGCATCCGGCCGCTGAATCTGCGGGCGGCCCACACTGAAGGAGGCGCGCAATGAACGCCATTCTCGACGCGCGCGAGCCTGCCGTGCGCGACGACGTCGTGCTTATCGCCGATCGGCTCGCGAAGCACTACACAGTCAAAAAAGGGATGTTCGGGCAAGGCACCGTGAAGGCGCTGAACGGCGTGTCGTTCACGCTCGCGCGCGGCAAGACGCTTGCGGTCGTCGGCGAATCGGGCTGCGGCAAATCCACGCTTGCGCGGCAGCTCACGATGATCGAGCCGCCGAGTTCCGGCCATCTGTCGATCGACGGCTGCGATGTGGCGGGCGCGGGCCCGGCGACGATCGCCGAGCTGCGCCGCCGTGTGCAGATGGTGTTCCAGAATCCGTTCGCTTCGCTGAACCCGCGCAAGACCGTCGAGCAGACGCTTGCCGAGCCGCTTGCGATCAATACCCGGCTCACCGTGGCCGAGCGCACGCAACGGGTCGCGCAGATCATGCGCACGGTCGGCCTGCGGCCCGAGCACGCGAAGCGCTATCCGCACATGTTTTCGGGCGGCCAGCGCCAGCGCGTCGCGATTGCGCGCGCGATGATCCTCGAGCCGCAGATCGTCGTCGCCGACGAGCCGGTGTCCGCGCTCGACGTATCGATCCAGGCGCAGATCCTGAATCTCTTCATGGATCTGCAGGATCAGTTCAAGACGAGCTACGTGTTCATCTCGCACAACCTCGCCGTGGTCGAGCATATCGCCGACGACGTGATGGTGATGTACTTCGGCAGCGTCGCCGAGCTTGGCGACAAGAAGACGATCTATGCGCGGCCGCGCCATCCGTACACGCGCGCGCTGATGTCGGCGACGCCCGCGATCTTCGAGGCGGATCGCAAGATCCAGATCAAGCTGCAAGGCGAATTGCCGTCGCCGCTCAATCCGCCGTCGGGCTGCGCGTTTCATCAGCGTTGCCCGTATGCGGTCGAGCGCTGCCGCGCTGACGAGCCGAAGCTGCGCGACGTCGACGGCCGGCTCGTTGCGTGCCACCGCGCCGAGGAGGTGGGGGACGTGCATGCCTGAAGCGGTTGCGGCGCGCAGTGCCGTGCGCCGTCCGCGCCGGATGGGCCGGCGTGCAGCGCCGCCCGCCGGTTTGCCGATTCGATGCTGGCGCGCGCGGGCGCTCGTGGGCGCCGCGCTCGTCGGCGCATGCGTGACGGGCGGTATCGCGTGGCCGCCCGGCGATGCGCGCGCGGCGGCCGCGGCCGCGACAGCGCCCGTGCCGCAATCGACGATTCCGTCGCCGGGCTTGTCGTTGCCGGGGTTTCACGTGCCGCCGCCCGTGTCGTCGAACGGCACCGTCGCGAGCGGCTCGGTGCGCACGCAGCCCGCGCGGATGCCGTTCTATGTCGCGACGAAGGGCAAGGTCACGCTCTATCTGCTCGGCACGCTGCATGTCGGCGATCCGGCCGACTATCCGAGCACGCAGCCGTTTCGTCAGCCGATTCTGGCGGCGCTCGCTGCGTCGCCCACGCTGGCGCTCGAATTGTCGCCGGACGATCTGCTCGAATCGCAGGACGACGTGTCGAAGTACGGCATCTGCAATTACGCGTGCCTGCCGAGGCTGCTGCCTGCGCCGCTATGGCAGCGGCTCGCGGGCCGGCTGCGCGGCAATGCGGCCGCGCTTGCCGGCATTCGCAACATGCGGCCGTGGCTGGCGGCGCTCGTCGTCGAAACCTACGATTCGCTGTCCGCGGGGCTGCAAACCGAATACGGCACCGAGGCGCAGCTGCAGAATATCTTTTTGCGCAAGAAGGGCGGCAAGGTCGTCGGGCTCGAGACGCTTGCCGAGCAGATGCGCGCGTTCACCGGACTCACGCTCGCGCAGCAGCGCGAGATGCTGGCGCAGGATCTCGTGCAGACGCCCGCGCAAAATGCCGATGACGTGCGTGCCTTGCATCGCCTCTGGCGCATCGGCGATGCAGACGCGATCGCGGCGTGGGCGGTGGCGAAGACCGAGCGGCTCGCGCGCGCGAAGCCGATTGCCGAGTCGATCGACAACAAGATCGTCTACGAGCGCAACCGCCGCTTCGTTGCGAGGATGACGGCGATCGCCGGGCCGAACAGGCCGCTGTTCGTCGCGATCGGCGCGCTGCATCTGGGCGGGCCGAAGGGCGTGCTTGAACTGCTGAGGGCGCAGGGGTATCGGGTGGACGCGGGCTGAGGGGCGGCAGCGCGCTCAACGGTGTGCCGGTGCGTACCGCCGGCTGCTGCCCGCGGCGTGGTCCATGCCGTGAAGGAAACCGATTTGTGCCGGTTCGCGCCGATCCTCCGGCCGGTTGCGGCAGGCGATTCGGACGATGCGGCCCCCCGAGCCCATCGCAACATCATGAGCGCGCGCTTTGCGCGTAGCACGCGCCTTCGCTCATCGAAACATCAACGCATTCAGCAACACGATATTCGTCGCGAGCAACGCCAGCGCGGTCGGAATTTGCACGCGGATCACGCCGTTCTTGTCCGGCAGCTCGAGCAGCGCGGCAGGCACCATGTTGAAGTTGGCCGCCATCGGCGTCATCAACGTGCCGCAGTAGCCGCTGAACATGCCGATCGCGGCCATGACGGCCGGATCGCCGTGGAATCCGCCGACGAGAATCGGCACGCCGATTCCGCCCGTCATCACCGGAAACGCGGCGAAGCCGTTGCCCATCACCATCGTGAACAGCGCCATGCCGATGCAGTAGACGGCAACCGCGATGAGCCGGTAGTCGAGATTCACGTAGGCGATCGTCAGATGCGTGACCGCGCGGCCCACGCCCGCCTCTGCGAAGACGAGCCCGAGCATGCCGAGCATCTGCGGCAGCGCGGCCGCCCACGACAGCGCGTCGACGAGGCGCCGCGCCTCGTGCAGCGACTGGCCGACGGTGCCGCGCGTGATTCGGCACGCGATGCCGAGCGCGATCACGCAGCCGATCCCGAAACCGATCAGCGTGACGTTTTTCGGCTCGACGAGTGGTGCGCCACCGATGTGCAGATGGCTCGCCGCAAGCGTGATCGCCACGGTGACGAACGGGATGGCGAGCGCCGGCACGAACAACCGGTTGCCGATGCGCGCCGCGCTGGCGCGGCGCTCGCTGTCGGACGGCAGCCCGGCTTTACCTGCCGTCACGCCGCCGCAGCCGGCAATCAGGGCCATCACGATGGCGATCGCGCCGACCCATTCGACGGGCAGCCGGTCGCCGGCGACGAAGACGAGCGCATACAGCAGCCAGAAGCCGCTCGCCATGAAACGGCGCGGATGCGAGCGATCGGCGATGATCGTCGCGCTGACCGCGAGCAGCACCGCGCCGGCGAGCCAGTAGAGCGCATGGATGGTGAGCGTCATGCGCGATCCGCCCGGCGGGGAGTGGCTTTCGCGTCCGCTTCGGGCGCGCCGCGCCCGGCTTGACCCGCGTGCTGCGCGCCATCGGCCGCGGGCGGCCCGTCTGCGTGTCGAGCGGCGGCGAGGCCGCCCAGTTCGCGTTCGAGTTGCCGGTCGAGGCGCCAGAGCCTGAAGCCGTGGATCGCGAGTGCGGCGAGCGCGGTCGGGATGCCCCACAACGCGACGTGCATCGGCTCGACGCTCACGCCCGCCTCCTTGAGGAACGTCACCATCAGCACGATCGCGCCGAACGCAACGAAGATATCCTCGCCGAAAAACAGGCCGACGTTGTCGGTCGCGGCCGCGTAGGCGCGCAGCCGATGACGGGTCGCGTCGGGCAGCGGGCCGAAGCGGTTTTCGGCGGCGCCTTCGGCCATCGGCGCGATCAGCGGGCGCACCATCTGCGGATGGCCGCCGAGGCCGGTGAGGCCGACGGCCGCGCTCAGCTCGCGCACGATCAGATAGATGATGAGCAGACGTCCGGCGGTGGCCGCGCGAATCCCCGCGATCCAGGTTTGCGCGCGCTCGCGCAGCCCGTGCCGCTCGAGCAGCCCGATCACGGCGAGCGGCAGCAGAATGATGAGCGGGATGTTGCGGGTTTTCAGAAAGCCCGCGCCGATGGCGGCAAGGATCCGCGCGGGCGGGAAGTGTGCGCTCGCGGCCGTCGCGATCGCGGCGAGCGCGACGATCAGCATCGGATTGAAGCGCAGCGCGAAACCGGCGACGATCACGGCGACGCCGACGAGCGGCCATAGGCTGACGGTGTTCGACATGGGCATATTTCCTGACATGGGTGGTCGAGCACCGTCTTTGCGCGACGGTGGGGAAGCCGGGGACCGGGATTGGATGCCGGAGCGTGCGCTTCATCGGCGTGGGTACGCGCGGTGTGCAAGCCCGTCGAGATCCTCGTCTGGACGGGTATTGTGGCAAAGTCGCGCGGGATTTCCCAGCGCGGCCACATGCGGCGTGCGATGCGCTAACTCGCGCTCGGGCCAAAGGCGGGCACGCGCATCGCGGAGGCGCCAATCAGCGCGCTCGGACGTGCGGACGTGGGCGCGCGCGAAAGGCGGTTGCGTCTACGCCGCGCCGGGCGCCTGCACGCTGATGCCGGCCGCGTCGAGCGCTGTACGGATCCGGCGCGCGAATGCGAGCGCGTGCGGCCCGTCGCCGTGCAGGCAGACCGTTTGCGCGTCGAGCGGCACCCATTCGCCCGTCACCGCACGCACGCGTCGTCCGCGAATCATCTCCAACGTGCGGGCGAGCATCTCGGCTTCGTCGTCGACGAGCGCGCCGGGTTCGGTGCGCGGCACGAGCGAGCCGTCGGCGCGGTAGCCCCGATCGGCGAATACCTCCTCGATGGCGGCGAGCCCCACGCGTCGCGCGGCGGCAATGAAGCCGCTTTTCGCGAGCCCGAACACCGCGAGCGACGGATCGAAATCGCGGACTGCCGAGATGACCGCGTCGGCGATCGCCGGATCGCGCGCGGCCTGGTTGTACAGCGCGCCATGCGGCTTCACGTGCGCAAGATGTCCGCCTTCGGCCAGCGCGATCGCCGACAGCGCGCCCAGCTGATAGAGCACGCCCGCGTAGATTTCGCACGCGGGCAGGTTCATTTCCGTGCGGCCGAAGTTCTCGGGATCGTGAAAGCTCGGATGCGCGCCGATCGCGACGCCCTTGTCGAGCGCCCAGCGCACGCAATCACGCATCGCTTGCGCGCTGCCCGCGTGCCAGCCGCATGCGATGTTCGCCGACGTGACGAGATCGAGGAGTGCCTCGTCGGAGCCGCAGCCTTCGCCGAGGTCGGCGTTCAAATCGATATGCATGGCGTTCGCATTCCCAGGTTCGGCGCCGGCGCGCGTGCGTTCTCGCCGCCGGCTCATCAAGCGGCTGCGCCGCGTGCGGCAAGCGCACGCTCGCGCGCCTCGTCGCGCATTTCGATGGCGACATCGATTTGGCGCAAATACGCGCGCTCGGCGTCGAGCGCCGCGCGCGCGGCGTCTGCCGTCACGCGGACAAAGCGGATCGGCAGGTTCAGCCGCGCCTGCGCGAGTTTCCACAGATCCGCGCGGATCACCGAGCCGATCCGCGGATAGCCGCCCGTCGTTTGCGCATCGTTCATCAGCACGATCGGCTGGCCGTTGCCGGGCACCTGGATCGTGCCGGGCAGCACCGCGTGCGACAGCAGATCGTCGCACCCGTCACGCGCGAGCGCCGTGCCCGCGAGCCGGTAACCCATCCGGTTGCTGCTCGGCGTGACGATCCATTCGTCGTTCCAGAACGCCTGCTGTGCGGCCGGCGTGAAGCTCGCGTACTGCGGGCCGGGCAGCACGCGCACGGGCATCGCCCACGACGCATGCGTGTGTTTGTGGCGGCGTGCCGTGTCGACGCGCGCGAACGAACACCAGGCGGGCGCTTTCAGGCCGAATTCGGGCGCGCCGGGCGCGACGCACCCGGGCGCGTCCGGCGGCGGCGCGCCGGTCGGCAGCCGGTCGCCGTCGCGTAACACGCGCCCGCCGAGTCCGCCGAAATGCGATGCCAGATCGGTGCTGCGCGAACCGAGCATCGGCAGCACGTCGATGCCGCCCATCACGCATAGATAACCGCGCATCCCGCGCTTCGCGGCAGGCAGCGTGAGCGTCTGCCCGGCCGCGACGGGCACGCTCCACCATGAATAGACCGGCTTGCCGTCGAGCGTCGCGCCGAATTCGGTGCCGGTGATCGCAATGCGCGTGGCGCGCGGGAAGCGGAACGACGCGGGCCCGAGCGTGATTTCGATCGCCGCGGCCTCGGGCCGGTTGCCGACGAGGCGATTGCCGACTTCGAGCGCGAGCGTGTCGAGCGCGCCGCTCTGCGCGACGCCGAGATGGCGGTAGCCGTGGCGTCCGAGATCCTGGACGCTCGAAAGCGGCCCGGCGCGCAACACTTCAATGCCGCCCGTGGCGTGGCTCGATGTCATCCGGTATGTACTCCCGCAACGGTGAAGCGCACGCGATCGCCCGGTTGCAGCAGCGTGGGCGGCGTGCGCGCCGGGTCGAACAGCGTGAGCGGCGTGCGGCCGATCAGTTGCCAGCCGCCGGGCGCCGCGGCCGGATAGATGCCGGTCTGCTCGCCGCCAATGCCCACCGAGCCGGCGGGCACTTCGACGCGCGGCATCGCGCGTCGCGGCGTATGCAGCGCGCTTTCGAGGCCACCCATGTAGGCGAAGCCCGGTTGGAAGCCGAGGAAGAACACGATATAGCTGCCGCCCGCATGACGCCGCACGATTTCGTCGGCGGCAAGCCCGGTGTGTTTGGCGACCGCGTCGAGGTCGGGGCCGAATTCGCCGCCGTAGTCGACCGGAATCTCGATTTCGCGGCTGCTCTCGGCAACGCCGTCGGCGTCGCGCCACGCGGCTTTCATTAGCGGTGTAAGTGCGTCGGCGGTGGTCGCGAGCGGATCGAACACGATGGTCAGATTATTCATGCCGGGTACGACGTCGACAACGTGCTGCCAGCCCGTCGCCGCGTGCGCGACCGCCCAGACGCGGCGCTGGCATTCCAGCGTCGCGGGAGGCGGCGTCTCGCAGACGATGGCGGTATCGCCGAGCGGGTAGATGCGTGGAGTGATCATCGATGGGAGGCTGGCGGCATTGGGCCGTGTCACGAATAGATTACCAACAAAATGTTGACGGCTTGCCGCCGAAGGCGACCGGAGGATTCCGGCACGGAATTGTACGGCGCGCATGCCCATGCGAACTTCCGGCGCCGGGCGCACGCTTGTCGAACCTCGTTCGAGGGCATGTTTATAACACGCTCCCCCGCCCGTTCGGGCGGCAGGCGCCGCCGTGCATGCCGGGCATTTCGCCGGCGCGCGACGCGGCGCACGCGCGCGCCGCGTCGCTGGCGTGTCGCGAGGCCGTTGGAGACGGGCGAAGGCGAAGGCGAAGGCGAAGGCGAAGGCGAAGGCGAAGGCGAAGGCGAAGGCGAAGGCGAAGGCGAAGGCGAAGGCGAAGGCGAAGGCGAAGGCGAAGGCGAAGGCGAAGGCGA
>NZ_FXAN01000036.1 GCF_900176645.1 Burkholderia singularis | reverse complement strand
CGGCTGCCCGCGCGGTTGAGCGCGCCCATGTCCGAGAACGGGTGCAGGTGGTGTGCCGCGTCCAGCTCGCGGTATTCGGCGCTCGTGCGTTGTTCGGCTCGTGCGTTCGCTGCGGGCCGAACCCACACCGATTCGTTCGATTGATAACTCATCTTGACTCCTGTATCGATATGGCAGTGCGTCGGATCAGACATGCAGCAACAAATGCTTGCGCTCCCATGAACTGATCACGCGGAAAAATGCTTCGTATTCCGTTTCCTTCAACGCGAGGTACGCTTTCACGAACTTCTCGCCGAGCATTTCCGCGAGCGGCCCGCAGGATGTCATCAGCGTCAGGCCTTCTTCCAGATTGCGCGGCAGCTGATACGGCAGGCTGTAACCGTCGCTGACGAGCGGCTCGGTCGGCCTCAAACGCTGGGTCATGCCGAGATAACCGGCTGCGAGCGTGCCGGCGATCGCCAGATACGGATTGCAGTCGACGCCCGGGATCCGGTTCTCGATACGGCGCGACGCCGGCGACGAGTGCGGAATCCGGAAACCGACGGTGCGGTTGTCATAGCCCCACTGCACGTTGATCGGCGCGGCCATGAAGCGCGACAGCCGCCGGTATGAATTGATGTACGGCGCGAAGATCGGCATCAGCGCCGGGGTGTATTTTTGCAAGCCCGCGATGTATGCATGGAACATCTCGGTCGGACTGCCATCGGCCGCGGTGAAGATGTTCTGGCCGGTTTCCTCGTCGACGATGCTTTGATGCACGTGCATTGCCGAGCCGGGCTCGTTTTCCATCGGCTTGGACATGAACGTCGCATACATATGATGACGCAGCGCGGCCTCGCGTACCGTGCGCTTGAAGAGGAACACGCGATCCGCGAGGTTCAGCGGATCGCCGTGCAGGAAATTGATCTCCATCTGCGCGGCGCCGACCTCGTGAATCAGGGTGTCCACTTCGAGGTCCTGTACTTCGCAGTACTCGTAGATGTCCTCGAAGAGCGGGTCGAATTCGTTGACCGCCTCGATCGAATAGGATTGCCGTCCCGTCTCCGGCCGGCCGGTGCGGCCGACCGGCGGCGCAAGCGGCAGATCCGGATCTTTATTCATGTCGACCAGATAGAACTCGAGTTCCGGCGCGATCACCGGCTTCCAGCCCTTCGCCTTGTACAGCTCCAGCACGCGGCGCAGCACGCGGCGCGGCGAGATTTCGACGGGCGTGCCATCGAAATGTACGCAATCGTGGATCACTTGCGCGGTTGGATCGACCGCCCACGGAATCAGGCGGATGGTCGATGCGTCGGGCAAGCACACCATGTCGGGGTCGGTCACGCCGGTGAGCGTGCCGTCCTCCGGGTAGTCGCCGGTAACAGTTTGGATCATCACGGCTTGAGGCAGCCGCATCGATTCGCCGGTTTCGAACTTGCTGCGCGGAATGATCTTGCCGCGCGCGATGCCCGCCATGTCGGGGATGATGGCTTCTACTTCAGTAATCCGATGCTTTTTCAGGAATTCGTCGATTTCGTTCATGATTGTTCTCGTTGGGTCTGCCGGCTCATGCGCAAATCGGGCGCACGGGCGGCTGGTCGGCATCGTTGCGCATTCGGGCGAGCATCCGTTCTTGGCATGCAGCTCCGAATGCGCGGAAGATCGCGCTCGACAGCGGATCGCTCGCGTATTTCCATTCCGGGTGCCATTGCAGGCCGAGCGCGAAAGCCGGTGTGCCGGGTACGCTGATTGCCTCGATCAATCCGTCGGGCGCCGTCGCCTCGACCGCGAGCGCGGCACCCGGTTGGGCGATGCCCTGGCTGTGCAGTGAATTCACCTGCGCCTGGGCCATGCCGCCGGCAATGCGCTGCAACAAGCCGCCTGCCGTGAGCCGGATGGCGTGCGCGGGCCCGTACTGAACGTCGAGCGTGTCGTGCTTGTTCTCGCGGTGATCGGCAAAGCCGTCGACCGCATGAACCTGCTGGTGCAGCGTGCCGCCGAACACGACGTTCATTTCCTGGAGGCCGCGGCAGATCGCGAGCACGGGCACGCCGACATCGACCGCCGCGCGCAGCAACGGCAGCGTCGTCGCATCGCGGGCGGGATCGTGCAGCGTGTCCGGCGCACTCGGGGGAGCGCCGTAGCGATGCGGTTCGACGTTCGAGTAGCTGCCAGTGAAGAGCAGGCCGTCGACGGCGGCAACGATGTCGTCCGCTGCTTGCCGTGTGCCGAGCGCCGGGACCAGCATCGCGACGGCATCGGCGCCATCGACGATAGCCGTGATGTATTTCTCGCCGACGACATGCGATGGATGCACGCCGATCATTGTCTTGTCGGCGGTGATTCCGATCAGTGGTTTTCTCTGCATGACTTTTACGTTCCATTCATGCCCGGATGGCGATCAACCTGACGGTAGGCGCCGGATCGCGGGCGTGACAGAGCCCAACGGCCTTGCATGGCAGGCAAAGCCGTAAATAAAGGGGTGCGCGGCGGGCATGCGCAGGCGATCGGCCGGCAGCCGCATAACGCACGACGAAGTGATTCAGGGACGGCTGCCGGACGCGCGACACACCGACGTTCGTCGAACGCACGCGCACCGGCGATGTGCATCCGCACGCCGATCGGGCGCACGACGCACGTTCGCAGCGAACCTTGTCAGAAAGTAGGAGGCGCTATGGCAATAGCGAAGCGACTTCGTCGGTATGCACGGCGATATAGGCGCGTGCGGAGACGGCGTTATGACGTCGTACCGAGCGACGGGACAGGATAGTGAAGATGGATGGAAGCAGGCGAGGAGCTGACGCGCCGCTGCTTCCGTCGGGCAGAGCGAGGTCTTGGCGCAAACGGCACGCCACTTGACTTCGATCCCACCTTACCAGAGGGCCACGGACTCTCACGATTACACTCGACTGGTGACGTTGAAAGTATTCGACGCCTCGTTTCATTGAACACCTTGGGTGTTTAATAAATCGGGGCGACGGGGTGGCGGCATGATCGTCATCCGGCAAATGCTTCGGATACCGTCATAATGCGATACACGATGTATGACGATGGCATGACGCTGACCTGGGACCCAGCATATACGAGCCAAAATTGGCGTCAACGTTTTTCTAAAATCTTTATGGCCGGATCTTCCCTGATATTACTGGTTTGTCTGACGCAAAAAGCACGCATTTTTCGGGGTAACTCACGTCGTGTCGGTGTCCATTATTTCGAACGGCTTGCAGGGTTTCTACCGACGGAAAATAATCGAAAGTGATTAGAATATTCGACACGCGTGCTGCCCCTCTCGGTTCGCCCGTCGGTTCCCGTTCATCACTGTCACCGATCTCTATCCATCGTGCCGGAATCTCTATCGATGTCCACTGAAGTCGCCGCTCGCCTGCGCCACGTCCGCAAGAAGCATGGCCTGTCACAACGCGAGCTTGCCAAGCGCGCCGGCGTGACGAACGGCACCATCTCGCTGATCGAGCAGAATCGCGTCAGCCCTTCGGTAGGATCGCTGAAGAAATTGCTCGAGTGCATTCCGATGAGCCTGGCGGAATTTTTCACGTTCGAGGTCGATGAGGATCGTTCGGTGGTTTCGCGCCGCAACGAGATGCCGAACCTCGGCAATGGGGCGATCGAGTTCTATCTGGCCGGCTCGGGCGTGAAGGACCGCAATATGTGCATCATGCGCGAGGTGTATCAGCCGCTGGCCGACACCGGCCCGGAAATGCTCACGCATGCGGGGCATGAAGGCGGCGTGGTGGTGTCCGGGCAGATCGAGTTGACCGTGGACGGCACGACCTGGCTGCTCGACCCCGGCGACAGCTACTACTTCGAAAGCCGTTTGCCGCACCGTTTTCGCAACCCCAGTGCGGATGACGTTTGTGAGGTCGTGTCGGCGAATTCGCCCCCTACATTCTGACGGCACGCAGACGCCGTTCACCGTCGTCGCGCCGAAGCGGAATCGTCGCGGCGAGTCAAACCTGATGAGGCATTCCGATGGAAAAGAAGACTTTGGCGTATTGGCAGGACAAGGCTGCGTCGCTCGCGATCGAAGGCCGGGCATTTATCGATGGTGCCTACCGCGACGCGCAGTCCGGCAAGACGTTCGATTGCGTGAGCCCGATCGATGGCCGAGTGCTGGCGAAGATCGCCGATTGCGGCGCAGCGGACGTGGATGCGGCGGTTGCCGCGGCGCGCCGCGCGTTCGAAGCGCAGGTATGGGCGGGCCTGAATCCGCGTGAGCGCAAGGCGAAGCTGCTTCGCTGGGCCGCGCTGATTCGCGAGCATTTGGATGAATTGGCACTGCTCGAAACACTCGATGCGGGCAAACCGATCGGCGATACCACGACGGTTGACGTGCCGGGTGCCGCCTACTGCGTCGAATGGTTCGCTGAGGCGATCGACAAGGTCGGGGGCGAGGTGGTGCCGGCTGATCATCATCTCGTCGGACTAGTCACGCGCGAGCCGCTTGGCGTGATTGCCGCGGTGGTGCCGTGGAATTTTCCGATCCTGATGGCGTCGTGGAAATTCGGCCCTGCGCTTGCCGCCGGCAACAGCGTCGTGCTGAAGCCTTCGGAGAAATCGCCGCTCACTGCGATCCGGATCGCGCAGCTTGCCCACGACGCTGGCATTCCCGCCGGCGTGTTCAACGTGCTGCCGGGCGGCGGCGAGCCCGGCAAGCTGTTGGCGTTGCATGGCGACGTCGATTGTCTCGCGTTCACTGGCTCGACCGCGGTCGGCAAACTGATCATGCAGTACGCAGGCCAATCGAACCTGAAGCGCGTATGGCTCGAACTCGGCGGCAAGTCGCCGAACATCGTGCTGCCCGATTGCCCGGATCTCGACCGGGCCGCGAAAGCGGCGGCCGGCGCGATCTTCTACAACATGGGTGAGATGTGCACGGCGGGCTCGCGGCTGCTCGTGCATCGCGATATCAAGGAGGCGTTCGTCGAGAAGCTCGCCGCGGCGGCGCGTGCGTATGCGCCGGGCAACCCGCTCGACCCGGCCGTCTCGATGGGCGCGATCGTCGATCGGGTTCAGCTCGATCGCGTGCTCAGCTATATCGACGCGGGCCGCAGCGAAGCGAAGCTGGTGTTCGGCGGGGCGCGTGTGAACGAGACGAGCGGCGGTTTTTATATCGAGCCGACCGTGTTCGATACGACGCCCGATACGAAGATCGCGCGCGAGGAGATTTTCGGGCCGGTGCTGTCGATGATCACGTTCGATTCGCTCGACGATGCGGTGCGTATCGCGAACGACAGCGAATACGGGCTGGGCGCGGCGGTATGGACAGCGAATCTGACGACCGCGCACGAGGTGGCGCGACGCTTGCGCGCCGGCACGGTATGGGTCAATTGCTACGACGAAGGGGGTGACATGAATTTCCCGTTCGGCGGTTATAAGCAATCGGGCAACGGCCGCGACAAGTCGTTGCACGCGCTGGAGAAGTACACCGAGCTGAAGTCGACGCTCGTGCGGCTGCGCTAAAGGATTCGCAAGCCACCGCAGCGGCGCGCGTCGAGGCGTGCCGTTGCGTTCCCAATGAATCCGACTGCCGGCTCGCCCTTTGCGCGGTTTGCGCCGCGTCACCGCGGGGCCGGTTTCTCATCAGGTCATCCCATGGCTGACACACTCTATGGCGACGGCGCGATCCGTCGTTCGTCCGTCTACGGCTCGTCAATCGAAAATACTTATTCAGGCGTGCTGTCGTTTATGCGGCGCAGCTATACGCGAGAACTGGAAGGTGCCGACGTCGTCGTATCCGGTGTGCCGCTCGATCTCGCGACGACGTTCCGTCCGGGCGCGCGGCTCGGGCCGGCCGCGGTGCGCGCGGCGAGCGTGCAACTCGCGGAATTGCACCCGTATCCGTGGGGTTTCGATCCATTCGACGATCTCGCCGTGATCGATTACGGCGATTGCTGGTTCGATGCCCATAACCCGCTGTCGATCAAGCCGGCGATCGTCGCGCACGCGCAGACCATCTTGCAATCCGGGGCGACGATGCTGACGTTCGGCGGCGATCACTACATCACCTATCCACTGCTGATTGCGCATGCGCGCAAACATGGCAAGCCTCTATCGCTGATTCATTTCGATGCACATTGCGATACCTGGGCCGACGATCAGCCCGACAGCCTCAATCACGGCACGATGTTCTACAAGGCGGTCCGGGAAGGCCTGATCGATCCGAAGACGTCGGTACAAATCGGCATTCGCACATGGAACGACGATTTTCTCGGCATCAACGTGCTCGATGCTGCATGGGTGCACGAGCATGGGCCACGTGCGACGATCGAGCGGATCGAGTCGATCGTCGGCAGCCGCCCCGCGTATCTGACTTTCGATATCGATTGTCTCGATCCTGCGTTTGCGCCCGGCACGGGTACGCCGGTGGCGGGCGGGTTGTCGTCCGCGCAGGCGCTCGCGATCGTGCGCGGGCTTGGAGGTATCGATCTGATCGGCGCGGACGTGGTCGAAGTCGCGCCCGCGTATGACCAGAGCGAGATTACCGCGCTCGCGGCCGCGCATATCGGCTGCGATTTGCTGTGTCTGTGGCGGCAGCGCAAGGTCGGCGCGCGCTAGCGCGATGGGGACGGTGCGGCGAGACGCCGATGCGACGGCCGATGAGCGATGCGACCGGCGCCGTCGTCGCACCGGCACGCCGATAGGCGTGCGGTTAGCCGATTCGCGGCCTGCGACGGCGTTTCTTGCCGCGCTGCCGGCTGCGCCGAGCGGCGGGATGTGATCTATCAGGTATCCGAACACATCGTCGCGCATGCCGTTCGAACCCGTCCGACGGCCGCCCGGATACTTCAGAGCCGGATTGAGCTGGACGTCGACTCGTCAGGCAGGGCCGGCGCCTAATGCCATTCATCGATAAGTTTTTGAAAATCCGTTATTGGAGCGATTGGCGGCACGTTTCTATACTCGACACCTGATTGGCACTCACTTAACCCGAGTGCCAACAATTTCGATAAGGAAACGTGAGAATGAGCCTACGTCCGCTACACGATCGCGTCATCGTCAAGCGACTCGATCAGGAAACCAAGACCGCCTCGGGCATCGTCATCCCGGATAGCGCGGCGGAAAAACCCGATCAGGGCGAGATCATCGCCGTCGGCCCCGGCCGGCGCGACGCCGACGGCAAGCGCGTCGAGCCCGACGTGAAGGTCGGCGAGCGCGTGTTGTTCGGCAAGTATGCTGGCCAGTCCGTGAAGGTCGACGGAAACGAACTTTTGGTACTGCGCGAAGAAGATATTGTCGCAGTCGTCCATTCCTGATTGGGAGCACCGGATCATGGCAGCGAAAGAAATCATTTTTCATGACGGCGCACGTTCGAAACTCGTCGAAGGCGTCAATCTGCTGGCTAACGCGGTGAAGGTCACGCTCGGCCCGAAAGGCCGCAACGTCGTGCTCGAACGCAGTTTCGGCTCGCCCGTCGTCACGAAGGACGGCGTATCGGTCGCAAAGGAGATCGAGCTGGCCGACAAGGTACAGAACATCGGCGCGCAACTCGTGAAGGAAGTCGCGTCGAAGACGAGCGACGCGGCCGGTGACGGTACGACCACCGCCACCGTGCTCGCGCAGGCGATCGTTCGCGAAGGGCAGAAGTACGTCGCAGCCGGGCTCAATCCGCTCGATCTGAAGCGCGGCATCGACAAAGCGGTGGCGGCTGCCGTCGAGGAGTTGAAGAAGATCAGCAAGCCGACGACGACAAGCAAGGAAATTGCGCAGGTCGCCACGATTTCGGCGAACGGCGAGGAGTCGATCGGCCAACGCATCGCCGAGGCGATCGACCGTGTCGGCAAGGAAGGCGTGATCACCGTCGAGGATGGCAAGTCGCTCGCCGACGAACTGGACGTCGTCGAAGGGCTGCAGTTCGATCGCGGCTATTTGTCGCCGTATTTCATCAATAATCAGGACCGCCAACTGGCGGTGCTCGACGAGCCGTACATTCTGCTGCATGACAAGAAGGTATCGAACATCCGCGATTTGCTGCCGGTGCTCGAACAAGTGGCGAAGGCAGGCCGCCCGTTGCTGATCATCGCCGAGGACGTCGAGGGCGAGGCGCTCGCGACGCTGGTCGTGAACAATATCCGCGGCATTTTGAAGACCGTCGCGGTCAAGGCGCCGGGCTTCGGCGATCGTCGCAAGGCGCTGCTGGAAGACATCGCGATCCTGACGGGCGGCCAGGTGATCGCAGAGGAAACCGGCCTCACGCTGGAGAAAGCGACGCTTGCAGAGTTGGGCCGCGCAAAGCGTGTCGAAGTGGGCAAGGAAAACACCACCGTCATCGACGGCGCCGGCGAGAAGGTCAACATCGAGGCGCGAGTGAAGCAGATTCGCGTGCAGATCGACGAGGCGACATCGGACTACGACCGTGAAAAGCTGCAGGAGCGCGTGGCGAAGCTGGCTGGCGGCGTGGCGGTGATCAAGGTCGGCGGCGCCACCGAGGTCGAAGTGAAGGAAAAGAAGGATCGCGTCGACGATGCGTTGCACGCGACTCGTGCAGCCGTCGAAGAAGGCATCGTCCCTGGCGGTGGCGTTGCGCTGATCCGCGTGAAGCAGGCGATCGCGAGTTTGACCGGCGTGAACGCGGATCAGAAAGCGGGCATCAATATCGTGTTGCGCGCGCTCGAAGAGCCGTTGCGTCAGATTGTCGCGAACGCGGGCGAGGAGGCGAGCGTCGTCGTCGCGAAAGTCGCTGACGGCAAAGGCAATTTCGGCTACAACGCGGCGACGGGCGAGTATGGCGATTTGGTCGAATCGGGCGTGCTCGATCCGACCAAGGTCACGCGCACTGCGCTGCAGAACGCCGCATCGATCGCGGGGCTGTTGCTGACGACCGATGCGACTGTTCACGAAGCACCGAAGGACACACCACCCGCGCCCCCCGTGGGCGGCCCCGGCGCGGGCGGGCCGGGCTTCGACTTCTGACTTCGGCGCATCGATCGCGCGAGCGTGCCGCTGGAGCGGCGACGCGTGCGGTCGGCAAACCGGGGGGCGTTTCGACGCCGCTCCCCGGTTTTTATTTTTCCGGTCCGTCAGCGTCCAACAAAACCATTGATTGGCTGTTGTCGAGCCTGGGCCCCGTCAGTTCGATTTTCCCCGTTGGCCAGTATTGCTGGCGGCGGATGGCGTGCATCGACGGCCGGCCACGCGAGAGAGGGTTTTCATGTGATCCTTGACGGCCGCTGCCGGCTGCATTTTGCCGATGGCCGCCCATCCCGATGAGCACTGCTTCGGTACCGGCCTATCGACAGGCGTTGGTTCCGGCTTGACCAGAGCCTTGCTGCGGCGCGCGATCGGCCTGCTGTGGATCGTGCTGGTGCCGGTGGAGATGCTTGGCATGAGCGCCGATCTCAGTCCTCTCATGCTAAATACGCGTGATCGGCTTGCCATTCGGAACTGGCCGCGGTGATCGTTGTAACCGGCGCGATCGGGTTTGTGCTCGACGCGCTCGAGCGAGCCACCTTGCTCCGCCGGACGAGCGCGCGGGCCTGACGCGTGCGCAATATGGCGCGAACCGCGCGGTGCGTGGGGCCAGCCTGCGCCGTCTGTTGCAAGCGCTTTGCAGCGGATGCGCCAATACCCGCGCCGCCTGCCCGGTTGTTGCGCGACGACAAGCGGCCGGCTGCGCGTTGATCCACAATATCAAAACGCCTGCGCGGTTTCCTCGCAGTTTCCCGACACGTAGCGCCTCTGCCGCCGGTCGGCGCGCTATCGCGGTGAACCGCTTGACTGTCGTGATTCATGCGACAGCTTCGCACGCGAGCCGATTGCGGCCAGTGCTCGCGTGCGTTATGGTCGTCGAATGGGCAGCGTGCCGCTTCGTTCGCAGTGCCCCGATGATCGTCATGGTGGGCGTCATCCATTCGCAGGTGCTGCAAAAAAGGGGTATTCATGGCGACTATCGATGCCGGCTTCCATCTCGCCCCACAGCCGTTCTCCATTGACGTGCTGCTGGAAAAATACGCGAAAGGCGACGAGCGGAGCGCAGACGACGTGTTTCGCCGCGTCGCGCGAGGCGTCGCACAGGCCGAGCCGCGGGCGCGGCGCCGGGAGATCGAGGCGCGCTTCGTCGAGCATCTGCAGCAGGGTGCGCTCGGCGCGGGACGGATCATGAGCGCGGCGGGCAGTCCGATTGCGGCGACGCTGATCAACTGCTTCGTACAGCCCGTCGGTGATTGCATTCAGGGCGTCGACGAGCGCGGGCTGCCCGGTATCTATGTCGCGCTGTTGCAGGCGGCCGAGACGATGCGGCGCGGCGGCGGGGTCGGCTACAATTTTTCGGCGATCCGTCCGCGCGGTGCTTACGTGCATTCGACGGGTTCGAGTGCATCGGGGCCGTGCAGCTATATCGACGTGTTCGATGCGTCTTGCCGCACTGTCGAAAGTGCCGGCTCGCGGCGCGGCGCGCAAATGGCGGTGCTCGACTGCGACCATCCGGATTTGCACGAATTCATCGAAGCGAAGCATTCGAAAGGCCGTTGGAACAATTTCAATATTTCCGTCGCGGTGACCGACGCATTCATGAACGCGGTCGAGCAGGACTTGCCGTGGCAGCTCGTGCATCGCGCGGAGCCGTCGCCCGCGCTGCGCGCGGCGGGCGATCTTCGACAGCGCGACGACGGCCTGTGGATCTATGCGGAGAAGCGCGCCCGTGCGATCTGGGACAAGATCATGCGCTCGACCTACGATATCGCCGAGCCAGGTGTCGTGTTCATCTCGAAAATGAACGTCGACAACAATCTGCGCGCGATCGAGACGATTCGTGCGACGAATCCGTGCGGCGAGCAGCCGTTGCCCGCCTATGGCTGCTGCAATCTCGGGCCGCTGAATCTGACGCGCTTCGTTATCGAACCGTTCGCGTCGCTGCGCGGTGCGACGAGTGCGTTCGATTGGAATGCGTTTGCCGAACGCACGGCCATGCAAGTGCGTTTTCTCGACGACGTCCTCGACGTGACGCTATGGCCGTTGCCCGAGCAGCGGCGCGAAGCCCAGGCGAAGCGCCGCATCGGCGTGGGCTTCACGGGGCTCGGCGATGCGTTGGTGATGCTGGGTTTGCGTTACGATTCGCCGCAAGGGCGCGATTTCGCGGCACGCATCGCGCGCACGATGCGCGATGCCGCCTATCGTGCGTCGGTCGAGCTCGCGCGCGAGCGCGGTGCGTTTGAGCTGTTCGATGCCGACCAGTATTTGCAGGCGGGCACGTTCGCATCGCGTCTGCCCGAAGACATTCAGCAAGCGATCCGCCGCGACGGTATTCGCAACAGCCACCTGCTGTCGATCGCGCCGACCGGCACCGTGAGCCTCGCATTCGCCGACAATGCGTCGAACGGCATTGAACCGGCGTTTTCGTGGAGTTATCAGCGCACGAAGATCATGGCGGACGGCAGTCGCCAAACATTTCCGGTCGAGGATTACGCATACCGGCTGTACCGCGAGTTGGGCGGCGACGTCGATGCGCTGCCGGACTGCTTCGTCAGCGCGCTGCAGATGTCCGCGCATGACCATCTCGAGATGATGGCCGCGGTGCAGCCGTACATCGACACGTCCATCTCGAAGACAGTAAACGTTCCGGCCGATTACCCGTTCGACGATTTCGAGAGCCTTTATTTCGATGCATGGAAGCGCGGCTTGAAGGGGCTCGCAACGTACCGGCCGAACGAGACACTGGGGGCGGTGCTGCATACGGACGGGCCTGCGGACGCGCTCGCCGATACGGATCTCGATCCGCTCAAGATTGCAATCGATCATCGGCCGAGGGGGGAATTGCCCGCAGCGATCGAGAAGGTCGAGTACATGACGCAGTTGGGCAAGAAATCGATTTACGTGGCGGTGTCGTTTCTCGAAGTGACCGGATCGATCGGCGGCGAGGAAGTGACGATCGAACGGCCGATCGAGTTTTTCATTCCGGTGGGCCAGCGCGATGAGTCCCAGCAGTGGATCACGGCGACGATGCGCTCGCTGTCGCTTGCGGCGCGCGGCGGATTTGTCGCGCGGAATCTGCAGGACATGCGCAAGGTGTCGTGGGATCGCGGGCAGGTACGGCTCGGTGAAACACAACGGCTCGACGGCCGGCGCATTCCGCTATGGCACGACTCGGAAGTCGCGGCGCTTGCATATGCGATCCAGCAGATTCTGCATCGTCGCGGCTTTCTCGATGCGCAAGGCAATCAGGTACCGTCGCGCTTGCTTGCTCAGTTGTCGCGCGGCGCGGCGGCTGCCGCGCCGAAGCCGGATGCCGCCACGCCGTCGCCTCGAGCCGGAGCGGGCGGCAATGATGCGGCAGGGCGTTTGCGCGAATCGATCGAACCGCGCACGATGTTCGGCCGAAAATGCAATTCGTGCGGTGCGAATGCGGTGATCCGTAAGGACGGCTGCGATTTTTGCACGGCATGCGGCGAAATCGGTGCTTGCGGTTGAACCGTGAGAGCGACGGGCGAATGGTTTCGCTTGTGTCGCGTTGACATCGACGAAGCTGACGCACGGCTTCTGGACTACTCACGTCAGTCCCGCCGAATATGCTCTGCCAGGAAGTCGATCAGCAAGCGCACGCGGGGGAGAAGACCGCGCCGGGACGGAAATACCGCGTGGATCACGCCTCCCTTGGGCGCCCAGCGCGGCAGCGCGTCGACCAGGGTGCCGTTGCGCAAGTCATCTTCAACCACCATACACGGCAGTTGGGCGATTCCGACGCCATTGATCGCGGCATCGCGTAGCGCATGCATATCATCGGTGATGAAACGAGGGTGGTGGCGCAATTGTGCTTCCACGCCATGCGGCCCAGCCAATTGCCATATGTGGTTTCGCGGTGGCCCCCAATCGACGCTCGGCAGGCCGGTCAATTCGTTGGGGTCCGTCAGCAAGTCGCGCCCTCTCAGTAAGCCCGGAGCGGCCACCAGCCGCTGTGGACTGTCCCCGAGGATTCGCATCACAAGGTTGCTGTCCTCCAACGGAGGAAAGCGCACGCGCAATGCGAGATCGAGACCCTCGCTCAATAGGTCGACACGGCGATTGGTGGCATCAAGGTGTACCTGCACCTTCGGGTACGTGGCCATGAAGCGCGCCAGCAGGTTACTGACGCGGTACTCGAGCAGTGCTGTTGGGCAACTGACGCGCACGATGCCTTGCGGTTCGGCATGCTGACGCTCCACGATCTCGCGCGCAGCATCCGCCTCCACCAGTACGGCGACGCATCGTTCGTAAAACTCGCGCCCGGCTTCAGTGACAGCGAAATGACGTGTCGTTCGCTGCAGCAGCCGCACATTGTAGTGTGCCTCGAGTTCCGAGATGCGCCGGCTCAGTGTCGATTTTGGTACGCCCAGCACCCGCCCGGCCTGAGTGAATCCACCATGCTCGACCACTTTCGCGAAGTAATAGAGGTCGTTCAGATCGTCCATGATCGTTCCATTTATAGAACACTGAAGGCATTTGACGATACTGGGAATCAAATTGTTCCGGGAATAGGATATTGAGCAAGGCGAATCAGCTCTGTTCCGGGAGCACCGAATCGGCTGGGACAGATCGCTGGTGATCGAGCGCAACGCGGCCGTGTGCGCGGCGCGTTGCCGGGTTACTCGAGCCTGGTGCTTTCGCTTCCCGCGCTGCCGAAATTGGATATTTGCGACAGTCAGGGAAAAAAGCCGCACGGTTTCCTCGCTGTTGCATACGAGCCATGCATTGATAATTTGGACTATTTATCAATTTTTTACACTGTTTCTGGAGGCTACCATGGCAAGCGAACCGATTCGCGATCCGGCGGACGACCATCTGCTCACGCCGAAAAATGCGGCATTTATCATCATTGATTATCAGCCGGTCCAAGTGAATTCCATCGCGTCGATGGATCGCCAACTCCTGGTCAACAACATTGTGGGGGCTGCGAACGCTGCCGTTGCCTATAAACTGCCGATCATCCATTCTACGGTCAATGTGAAGACCGGCCTTAACAAGCCGCCTATCCCGCAACTACGCGCCGTGCTGGGCGATTACCCGACTTACGATCGCACGAGCATTAACTCGTGGGAAGACGTCGAATTTCGCGAGGCCGTCGAGGCAACGGGGCGCAAGAAATTGATCATGACTGCGCTGTGGACAGAAGCCTGTCTAACGTTTCCGGCGCTCGATGCGCTGAAGGCCGGCTATGAGGTATTCGTCGTCGCCGACGCGGTCGGCGGCACATCTGTTGCCGCGCACGAAGCCGCATTGCGTCGTATCGAACAGGCGGGCGGCAAGCTTATCAGCGTTGCCCAACTGTTCTGTGAGCTGCAACGCGACTGGGCGCGCAACGAAACCGTACCGGCGTTCATGAATCTGTTCATCGATACCGGCGGAACGGCCGGCATTCAGTTCGCATACGATAAGAGCTGATATATCCGACGCGCGGTGCAGTTGAGTCAACTGCGCTTATGCATTCGCGATTTCCTGCGAATATCCGGCATCAGTATGGGCGGATATTGGCGCCGCGTGATCGGGGAAACCACGCGGCGCGAATGCTTGATTGCTTGGGACTCGGCAATACCGTCAAATGTTGTTTTCCAAACGGACATGAGCGTATTTACTACGCCTTCCGAAATCGCAAGACAAAAAATGCCCTCGCCACGATACCCGCCATCGTAGCGAGGGCCAACGGTAGACCAGTGAAATACCTTAGGCGGCGAGCGCCTCGCCGCTGCGCACGATAGTTCCGGCCGACGCGGATACCATGTCCGGCGCGGCGTCGCTGCGAATCAGATAATCGAATGCACCGAGTGCGGCCTTCGCACCTTCGCCGAGCGCGATCACAATCTGCTTGTAGGGCACGGTAGTCGCATCGCCGGCGGCGAACACTCCTGGTGCCGATGTCGCACCGCGTGCATCGACGACGATTTCGCCGTGCTTCGATAACGCGATCGCGTCTTTCAGCCACTCGGTGTTTGGCACGAGCCCGATCTGGACGAACACGCCTTCGAGTTCGATGCGCGTTGTTTGGCCGCTGAGCAGATCGTCATAGACAAGCCCGTTTAACTTCGTGCCGTCGCCGGTCAGCTCGGTTGTGCGCGCCTGCGTGATCACCGTCACATTCGGCAGGCTGCGCAGCTTGCGTTGCAACACTTCGTCGGCGCGCAGTTGCGCTCCGTATTCGATCAATGTGACTTCGCGGACGATGCCGGCCAGATCGATCGCCGCCTCGACGCCGGAATTTCCGCCGCCGATGACCGCCACGCGCTTGCCTTTGAAAAGCGGGCCGTCGCAATGCGGGCAGTAAGCGACTCCGCGATTGCGGTAGTCGCGTTCGCCCGGCACACCGATTTCGCGCCAGCGAGCGCCAGTGGCGAGCACGACTGTTTTCGCCTTCAGCACGGCGCCGCTCGCGAGATGAATCTCGTGGATGCGACCAGGGACGAGTCTGTCCGCACGCTGCATATCGATTACGTCGACTTCATACTGCTTGACGTGCTGCTCGAGCGCTGTCGCAAATTTCGGCCCCTCTGTCTCCTGGACCGATACGAAGTTTTCGATTGTCATCGTATCGAGCACCTGGCCGCCAAAGCGTTCAGCTACGACGCCGGTTGCGATACCCTTGCGCGCGGCGTAAATGGCCGCCGCAGCACCGGCGGGGCCGCCGCCGACGATCAGCATGTCGAACACAGGCTTGACCGCCAGTGCCTGTGCCGCTTGCTCGTCGGCGCCGTTGTCGAGTTTGGCGAGAATTTCCTTCACGCTGCTACGGCCCTGGCCGAACGTTTCTCCATTGAGGAAAAGCGTGGGCACGGCCATGATCTGACGGGTTTCGACTTCGTCCTGGAACAGTGCGCCGTCGATCATCACGTGGTGGATGCGAGGATTGATCAGCGCCATCATGTTGAGCGCCTGTACGACTTCGGGGCAGTTCTGGCACGTGAGCGAGATGTAGGTCTCGAAGCGATAATCGCCGTCGAGCGAACGGATCTGCTCGATTACCGCGTCGTCGAGTTTCAGCGGGTGACCGCCTGCTTGCAGCAGCGCGAGCACAAGCGACGTGAGCTCATGCCCCATCGGGATGCCGGCGAAGCGGATGCGGGCGTCGCGTCCCGGCTCGCCAACCGTAAACGACGGTTTGCGTTCGGCATCATCGCGGCGCTCGACCACGCTCACCTGCGGCGACAGCGAAGCGATCTCGTCGAGCAGCGCGCGCAGCTCGTGCGATTTGTCGCTGCCGTCGAGCGATGCGACCAACTCGACCGGCCGGCTGATTCTTTCGAGATACGATTTCAGCTGATTCTTGAGGTTGGCGTCCAGCATGACGATTCGGATTCCATAATGATAGGGGAAGGTCTTGCCGCTGGTTTGTAACGCGCCGTGACCGGCGCTAATGCGTGTGATGCCGAGCGGAGAGCGTTGAAGCGATGCGACGGATTGCGCCGCGCGGCCCGGAACGCACCGCGCACGAGCCGCCGCGTGAGCTTAGATCTTGCCGATCAGATCGAGCGAAGGCGTGAGCGTATCGGCGCCGGGCGTCCATTTCGCAGGGCAGACTTCACCTGGATGAGCGGCGATGTACTGCGCTGCCTGCACCTTGCGCAGCAGTTCGCCGGCATCGCGGCCGATGCCGTTGTCATGGATTTCGCAAAGCTTGATTTCGCCTTCGGGATTGATCACGAACGTGCCGCGCAGCGCCATGCCTTCTTCTTCGATCAGTACGTCGAAGTTACGTGAGATCGTGAGCGTCGGATCGCCGATCATCGGATATTTGATCTTCGAGATCGTGTCCGACGTGTCGTGCCAAGCTTTATGTGTGAAGTGCGTATCGGTCGAAACCGCATAGATTTCAACGCCCAGTTTTTGGAATTCGGCGTAACGATCGGCCAGGTCGCCAAGCTCGGTCGGGCAAACGAACGTGAAATCGGCCGGATAGAATACGACGACGGACCACTTACCCTTCAACGTCTCGTCGCTGACCGGTACGAAATCGCCGTTGTGGTATGCAGTGGCTTTGAACGGTTTGATCTGGGTGTTGATGATCGGCATTGCGTGCTTCCTTTTGAATCGAAGTGTGATCAGGAAGCGTCAGTATGGCGATTCGACCAATTATTGTGAAATTGCATGTTTTAATGATGGGAATCGCCAATTTCTATCCGAAGCGCGGCAATGCGATTCAGCGTGCGCCGACGATTTCGATTGCGCTGGCATGGTTCGGCGACAACCAGACCTTGTTTGCGCCGATGTTGGTCGAGTCGAAGGCGATCGTGTTGCCCGAGCGCACGCCGATTCGCGCGAATTGGCCATAGCGGCTGTTCACCTGATCGGCGAGTTGCTTGGCCCATACGCTACGGTTGGCATTGGCCGATGAGATCGGAACGCGAATATCGACGACCTCCGTGCCGCGCGCATCATTGCTCATCACACGAAAACGAACCTGTTCGCCCTCGCGCGGAGTGAGGCTCGACTCAACGAAGTTGCGTGCAGCGATCCATTGGAAGCCGGATGCGTGCGAGTCCGCAGCGATCGTCACGTCGCTGCAATTGAAAAACCCTTCATTGCCGGGGTCGATGCGCTGCCAGTAGCTGTACAGCACGGCATCGCCGGTGCGGCCAGGCGGGAGCGTCACATCCAGCTTGTAGAACGAGCTGATCGTGCCGGGCAGGTGGCCCGCGCCGTTTGCGGGGATGGGGGCGGGCGCCGGGGCGTCGTAGATTTGCGTCAGGTCGCTCCAGCGTAGCGGCTGCGCAGGATCATACGATGGATTCGAGATGAACACGCGCATGCGCGCCGGATTATGCGAGGTGGTGTTTTCCCATACGAGTTCCACGTGCCCGTTGATCGGCGTCAGTTGCGTTTTGCGCCAGAGCGCAGTTGGCGCCTTGTCGAGGCCCACTTTCGCGGGGTCGCCGCCCGCGCACAGCGTGCCGTCCGGCACGGCCGCTTTTAGCTTCGTGAGATCGTTGCCCTGGCCGACCGGATTTGCGGACACTTCATTCCATTGCGTAAACGGGTAGGCCGAGTTATTGCCGGCGCGAAACGCGGTTCGGCAGTCCTCATAGGGAATTCCGGAGCCATCGGGCGGGTCCCAGTAGCCGCCGTCGAGGTGGCATTGGTATTGCCGGGCGATTGGAAAGCCGACGGCGCCATGCGCATTGGCTTTGTTCATGGGCGCGATCTGGACGGCCAGGGATACGGCGAGCAAGACGAGGCGGCTCGCTCGGCGGCGCGACGATGCATCGATAAAAGTCGTCATTGAATGTTCCTCCTGATGGTAAACAGTGCGACACACACGGCGTATCGCTCGAAACCGCGCTGCTCATTTCGGATGTCGAACAATGGACCGGCGAAGCCGTTTTAGCCTATGCAAGCTCAGTAGGAACCGTTACCACGAAACTTCGGGGCTTTACGACGAAGCTTTTATCGGGTGCATCAATGGATATAAGGCTTCGGTTGTGTTGTGGAGCGGATCGCAAGCCCGGCGTCGAGCAGCGCGATCGAAAACCACCGGGCGATCTTCAGTACGCCGCTGTCCGGACAGCGCGGCAGCCAATGCGCGAGTGCGCGCAATGCGGCTTCGCTGCGGGCAGACTGCAAATCCGCAAGCGCTTGCAGCAGCATCGCTTCGTCTATCGCAAGCCGGTCTCGGCAGTGGCATCGCTCATCGCGCGGACAATTGGCGTCGCACTGCAGAAAGCGCATCAGCATGTCGAAATGAACGAGGCCGTCGGTGTGCAGACCCGCGTCGGCCAGCACGTTGCGCCATGATGGCGGTTCGCGATGCGCGGCACTGAGGTTCGCGCATCGCAGCCATGAGCGCATGGCTGTCAGTACGATGCGTTCAGCATCGTCGATGCTCAGGCCGTCGACGGTATCGTCTGCTGGCGCGGCGTTTCGCAGGGTATCGCGGATATTCATGAATGAGCCTCCTGAAATTGGCGCGGCCCGTGATGTGTGTGGCCACGCAACGGGCGAGTAACAAGCGCTATCATCGCGCCATTTTTTTATAAATGCAAATGATTCTCATTTATAAATTGGGGATTTGACGGCAGCACGGCTATGCATGCTGCGTTGCGCAAGCCCTGTGGGAAAAAATCGGCAAGCACACATTCATCGGAGAACGAAGCAACTTCCCGCATAGACAGATGCGATGGAAATCTGCGACGCTATTCTCGCGGGCGAAGCCGATTGCGCCGAGTCAGCGCATGCGGACCACGGGCGGCTGCACCGTCATGGTGCGGCGTGCTGCGCAAAAGTGCCGAATCAAACCGGGAGACGGATTCATACAAGGCACGCTCTTTGCTCGCGAAACATAACGCCGGTACGGCATCGACAGGTGCCGAGCAAACGATGGAGAACTCTTCGATGAAGCCATTCGATGAAATGTTGAAACCCGGCGATAGTGTTCGAGCGCCCTATGAGCGCTTGAAACAATGGCTCGATACGCAGGATCCCGCGAGCCTCGCGCAGAAGGCGCACGACGCGGAAGGCGTGTTCCGCAAGACGGGCATTACGTTCGCCGTCTATGGCGATGTCGAAGCCGCAGAACGGCTGATTCCGTTCGACATCGTGCCGAGGATTATTTCCGGACAGGAGTGGAACAGGCTGTCGCAAGGCATCGAGCAGCGCGTGATGGCGCTCAATGCGTTTCTCGACGACATTTATCACCGCCAGGAGATCGTGCGCGCGGGGATCGTGCCGAAGCACTTGATTTCGCATAACGAGGCGTTTTTGCCGGAAATGATCGATTTCCGTCCGCCAGGAAACGTTTACACGCACATCATCGGCGTCGATATCGTCCGGACTGCGGAAAATCAGTTCTACGTACTCGAGGACAACGCGCGCACGCCATCGGGCGTGTCGTACATGCTCGAAAACCGCGAAACGATGATGCAGCTCTTTCCCGAGCTGTTCCAGCAGGTAAAGGTGCGTCCCGTCGAAACCTATCCGCAGCTCCTGCGCCAGTCACTCGCGGCCGTGTGTCCGCCGGGCGGCAATGCCGACAACCCGACCGTCGCGGTACTCACCCCGGGTATTCACAATTCCGCTTATTACGAGCACGCGTTCCTTGCCGATCAGATGGGGGTGCATCTCGTCGAAGGCAGCGATCTGCAGGTGATCGACGATCGCGTCGCGATGCGCACGACCGAAGGTTTCAGGGCGATCGATGTGCTGTACCGCCGCCTCGACGATGCGTTCCTCGATCCGCTCACCTTCAGGCCCGACTCGGTGCTCGGCGTGGCGGGCATCATGGATGTCTACCGTGCCGGCAATATCACGATCGCGAACGCGCCAGGCACCGGCATCGCGGATGACAAGGCGATTTATTCGTATATGCCGGAGATCGTGGAGTTCTACACCGGCCGCAAGGCGTTGCTGGAGAACGTGCCGACTTGGCGCTGCGCCGAGGACGACAGCCTGGATTACGTGCTCGCGCACCTCGACGAACTCGTCGTGAAGGAAGTGCACGGCTCGGGGGGATACGGAATGCTGGTTGGCCCAGCCGCATCGAAAGCCGAGCGTGACGCATTCGCGGCCAAGCTGCGCGCGAAGCCATCGAACTATATCGCGCAGCCGACGCTTGCATTATCGACAACGCCGATCCTGACCGAGAAGGGGCTCGCGCCGCGTCACGTCGATCTAAGACCGTTCGTGCTGGTTTCGGATCGTATCCGCATCACGCCAGGCGGCTTGACGCGGGTTGCGCTGAAGGAGGGGTCGCTCGTCGTCAATTCGAGTCAGGGCGGCGGCACCAAGGATACCTGGGTGCTCGCTGACTGACGCGCATGCCCGGCACGTGCCGGACATGCGCGATGACACGAGCGATGCGCACGCTGGCCGGCGTGCGCAGGCGGCGCGCGCAGACGCGCCGGACCGAATAACGATCAGTGGATGAAACACCATGCTTCTCGGACGGACAGCAAGCGGACTTTACTGGATGTACCGCTATATCGAGCGAGCGGAAAATACCGCGCGTATCGTCGATGCGGGGTTGCGGATGGCGCTCACGCGCACCGCGGATGCGCCGGCGGAATGGTCGTCGGTACTCGTCAGTTCGGGTGCCGACGACGGTTATCGGCAGAAGTACGAAACTTATGCGGCTGATACGGTCACCGATTATCTGCTGCGCGATCGAGACAATCCATCGAGCGTGCTCTCATGTATCGAAAGCGCTCGCTCGAACGCACGGATGGTCCGCACGGCCCTCACGCGCGAGGCCTGGGAAAGTGTGAACGGTGCGTGGCTGGCGATCAGGCGCGGCCTTGCGCAGCCGATTCTGGCGAGCGGATTGCCGGCCATTCTCGACGAGATCAAGCGCGAGACCGCACTGATTCTCGGCAGTTTCTACAGCACGATGCTGCGCAACGAGATTTTCGATTTCGCGCAGATCGGCGCGTTCATCGAACGCGCGGACAACACCGCGCGAATTCTCGACGTCAAGTATCACCTGCTGCTGCCCTCGGTGTCGCACGTCGGCACGATGCTCGACAACTACCAGTGGGAATCGATTCTGCGCTGCGTCGCCGCGCACCGGTCTTACCGCTGGGTCTATGACGTCCAGTACAAGCCGCTCAACATTGCCGACTACCTGATTCTCAACGGCCGGATGCCGCGCTCGCTGCGTTTCTGTTACGGCCATGTGACGTCGAGTCTCGGCCATCTCGCGAATGATTATGGCGTCACGCACGCTTGTCACGAGACCGCGGCCAAAATCAAGCAGTCGCTCGAGGACAATACGGTTCAACGCATTTTCAAGAGCGGGCTGCACGAGTTTCTGACGGATTTTATCGCCAAGAACAACAGTCTCGGCGTCGAAATCGCCCAAGCCTACAACTTCGACTGAGAACAGCCATGCGTCTTGCCATTCGCCATCTTTCGCGTTTCCAGTTCGACGAACACGCCACCCATGCGCTGCAGCGCTTGCGGTTGCGCCCACAAAGCGGCCCATCCCAGACCGTGCGGGCGTGGCAGGTGACGGTCGACGGCGTCGAACCATCACTCAGTTATGCAGACGGATTCGGTAACCGGGTCGATCTCATGCGGCATGAGCGCGACAAAGCGGAGGTCGTCATCGTGGCGGCAGGCGTCGTCGAGACGCAGGACCGCGCAGGCATTCTTGGCCAGAATGACGGCTATGCACCGCCATGGCTGTTCGAGCGCACCACCGAGCTGACGCGCGCGGGCGAGGCGATTCGCGCGCTCGCGGCGGCGCTGCCAATCGAGCATCGCAGCCTGGATGCGCTGCACTGGCTGATGACCGAAGTGCATGGACGAATCGCATATGACCCGAATGTACCGCCGACGCCGCGCGATGCGCAGACCGTGCTGCAAAGCGGTGTTGGCACGAGCCGCGATCATGCTCATGTGTTCGTCGCGGCGGCGCGCGCGCTGAAGATCCCGGCGCGCTACGTGGCGGGCTATTTGCTGACCGACGTCCCGATGCAACGTGCTGTCGAGACGATGCACCAGGCAAGCGGCGCCGCGCAGCAGACGATGCAGATGCGGCAGCAAGACGCGCAGACGCTCGATGCGGACGCAACGCGCATGGCGCAGGGCGATGCAGCCCGGCAGCCGAGCGCGGCCCGGCATCACGCTTTGTCGGGCGTGATGCCGTCGCAAGCCGGCCATGCATGGGCTGAAGCGTATGTCGAAGGGCTTGGCTGGGTCGGTTTCGATCCGTTCATGAACCGCTGCCCGGACGAGCGCTACGTGCGGACAGCGGCGGGCCTCGATTATCGCGATACGATGCCGGTCCACGGTTTCGGAGCAAAGCTCGCGGACGTCGTGATAAGCGTGATCCAATCGCCGGAGCTTGTCTGACCATGTCGATCCACGTCGCGCTTCACCACGTCACCCGTTACCGTTACGACCGTGCCGTTCATCTCGGGCCGCAAGTCGTGCGCCTGCGGCCTGCACCGCATTGTCGGACCCCGATTCTCGCGTACTCGATGAAGGTCGAGCCGGCGACGCATTTCGCCAATTGGCAACAAGATCCATTCGCAAACTATCTTGCGCGGCTCGTATTTCCCGAAAAAACGGGCACGTTCGAGATCGTCGTCGATCTCGTTGCGGAAATGTCGGTCTACAACCCGTTCGACTTTTTCCTCGACGAGCGTGCACAAAGCTTTCCGTTTTGCTACGAGGATGCGTTGCGCGATGAACTCGCGCCGTATCTCGCGTGCGACCCGCCAACGAGCGAGTCGACCGTATTTCGTTCGTATATCGAATCGATCGATCGCACGCCGGCGCGCACGATTGATTTCCTGGTGGCGTTGAACCAGCGGCTTCAGCGCGATATCCGGTATCTGGTGAGGCTGGAGCCAGGGGTGCAGACGCCCGAGCAGACGTTGAAACTCGCATCGGGCTCTTGCCGCGACAGTGGCTGGCTGCTGGTGCAAATCTGCCGTCGTCTCGGCTTGGCAGCACGTTTCGTGTCCGGCTATCTGATTCAACTCACGCCCGACGTGAAATCGCTGGACGGCCCAAGTGGCACTGAGTCCGATTTCACCGATCTGCATGCATGGTGCGAGGTGTATTTGCCCGGTGCGGGCTGGATCGGGCTCGATCCGACCTCGGGGCTGCTCGCGGGAGAAGGGCACATTCCTCTTGCCGCCACGCCTCAGCCGACGAGCGCCGCGCCGGTGGAGGGGCTCGTCGACGAGTGCGACGTCGAGTTCGAACATGAGATGCGGGTAACCCGGATTTACGAATCGCCGCGTGTGACGAAGCCCTATACCGACGAGCAATGGCAGCGCGTGCTGAGCCTCGGCGGCCGGGTCGACGCCGCGCTCGATGCGGGCGACGTGCGGCTTACGCAAGGCGGGGAGCCGACCTTCGTATCGATGGACGATCGCGACGGCGCCGAGTGGAACACCGACGCGCTTGGGCCTACCAAGCGCGGTTATGCGACATCGCTTATCCAGAAGCTGCGCGACGAATATGGAACCGGTGGTTTCCTGCATTTCGGGCAAGGCAAGTGGTATCCGGGCGAGCAGTTGCCGCGTTGGGCGCTGTCGGTATTCTGGCGCGCGGACGGTGAGCCCGTCTGGCACGATCCGACGCGGTTCGCCGACGAGCGCGAGCCGTCTTCATATACGACGGCGGATGCCGAACGCTTCATTCGCGCACTCGCGATGCGTATCGGCGTGACGAGCGATTATGTGACGCCCGGCTATGAAGACGCGTGGTATTACCTGTGGCGCGAACGGCGGCTGCCGGTAAACGTCGATCCGTTCGATGCTCGGCTCGATGACGAACTCGAGCGCACGCGGCTGCGCAGAGTGTTTTCTCAACAGCTCGACAGCGTGATCGGCTATGTATTGCCGCTCGAACCGCTCGAAGGCAATGCCGCGCTCGCGGGGCCGTGCTGGCAGACTGGGCCATGGTTTTTCCGCGACGAGCGGATGTATCTGGTTCCCGGCGATTCGCCGATGGGTTACCGGCTGCCGCTCGATTCGCTGCCGTGGGTAAGCAGTGGCGATTATCCCTACCTTGTCGAGCGCGATCCGTTCGCGCCGCAGTCCGCGTTGCCCGGTGCAGCGGCGTTGCGTGCGCGCTATCTGGACCGGCATGAATCGCGCGGCTACGACGCGGCACGTGGCCACGCGGCCGCAGCGCGTACTGTGATGCAGGCTCGCACGGGCGAGGGCGCCGAGATCGCCGGCCGGAACGAATCGTGCGATTCCGCGCGCTATCCGTCGCGCTTCGAATCGGCCAAGTGGATCACCCGTACCGCGCTTTGCGTCGAAGTGCGCAATGGCTTGCTGTATGTGTTCATGCCGCCGATGGCCGCGATCGAGCATTATCTCGATTTGTTGGCGGCGGTGGAATTGACCGCCGAGTCGCTCGATATGAAGCTCGTGCTGGAAGGTTATCCGCCACCGCGCGACGCGCGGCTCAAGATGCTGCAAGTGACGCCCGATCCTGGCGTCATCGAAGTCAACATCCATCCGGCGCACAACTTTTACGAACTTGTCCAGCATACCGAATTTTTATACGACGCCGCGTTCCGCTCACGGCTGTCGAGCGAAAAATTCATGGTCGACGGCCGGCACGTGGGCACGGGCGGCGGCAACCATTTCGTGCTCGGCGGTGCGACGCCCGCCGATAGCCCCTTCCTTCGGCGTCCCGATCTGCTCGCGAGTCTGATTGCCTATTGGCACAATCATCCGTCGCTGTCGTATCTGTTCTCGGGGCTCTTCATCGGACCGACGAGCCAGGCGCCGCGCGTCGACGAAGCGCGAAACGATCAGGTCTACGAACTCGATATCGCGTTTGCCGAGATTCGACGCAACAAGATGCTCCACGGCGAGCACATGCCGCCGTGGCTCGTCGATCGCGTGCTGCGTAATCTCCTGATTGATGTGACGGGCAACACGCATCGCAGCGAGTTCTGCATCGACAAGCTCTATTCGCCGGATTCGGCAACCGGGCGTCTCGGTCTGCTGGAATTGCGGGCCTTCGAGATGCCGCCGCACGCGCGGATGAGCATCGTTCAACAGTTACTGCTGCGTGCGCTGGTGGCCCGTTTCTGGCGCACGCCTTACACGACGCCGCTGACCCGCTGGGGCACCGCGCTGCACGATCGCTTTCTGTTGCCGACGTTCGTAAAGCTCGATTTCGACGATGTGTTGACCGAAATGCACGATGCGGGCTTCGAGTTCGATCCTGCGTGGTTCGCGCCGCACTTCGAGTTCCGCTTTCCGCTGTTCGGGCAGATTGCCGTGCGCGGGATCGAACTGACGTTGCGCGGCGCGCTGGAGCCATGGCACGTGATGGGCGAGGAAGGTGCGGTAGGCGGCACGGTGCGCTATGTCGATTCATCGCTCGAGCGGCTCGAAGTTCATCTGAGCGGCCTGAACGACAGCCGCTACATGGTGAGCGTCAACGGCCGCGCGCTGCCGTTGCAGCCGACCGGCTTTGCCGGCGCATACGTTGCGGGCGTGCGCTACAAGGCTTGGTCGCCGCCATCGGCGCTGCATCCGACGCTCGGCGTGCATGCCCCGCTCGTGTTCGACATCGTCGATACGTGGATGCAGCGCTCGCTCGGCGGTTGCCAATATCACGTCGTGCATCCGGGCGGCCGCAGTTACGACACGTTTCCGGTAAATGCATACGAAGCCGAAAGCAGGCGGCTCGCGCGCTTCGTGTCGATCGGGCACACGCCTGGTGCGATGGCAGTCGAGCCGGCGGAGGCGAGCCGCGAATTCCCGTGTACGCTGGATTTGCGGCGTGGCTGAGCGCGGCGGGCGCGGGTGCGGCGTCCGAGCGCGCGATATGCGCGAGTGCCGGCATCCGGCGGCAATGTTAGGATTCGACATCAACGAGCGGCGCGGCCCGCGTGTGGGCCGTCTGCGCCGCGCGGCGATGGCCGGGGCCGCATAGTTCCAAACGAATCGAACCGTGTTTTCCCTTTCCTCCGACGATCTGGCTGCCGACGCGATGCAAACGCTATTCGATACGGGTTCGCAGCAAGACGCGGCCGAATTGGGCGCAGCGCTCGCCGCACCCGCGATCACCGGCCGCTACGACGAATTGCGTGGCGGCGCGGCCGCATTCTCGAGCGCGGCGCTTGCGCCGGCGTGGCGTGCATTCTTCATGCAACTCGGCAGTGCAGGCATCGCCGATCTCGATCGGCGTGCCGATGCGTTGCAGCGCCGGATGCGCGAAAACGGTCTCGTCTATCATCCGCACGAGCGCGCGGCCGGCGGCGGCGCGGTGCGTCCGTGGTTGCTCGATCCGCTGCCGCTGATCATTACGTCAGATGACTGGGCGGCGATCGAGCGCGGTGTGTTGCAGCGCGTGCGTCTGCTCGATGCGATACTTGCCGATATCTACGGAGAACAAACGATTCTGCATCGCGGGCTGCTGCCGCCGTCGCTCGTAACCGGGCATCCCGGCTATCTGCGCGCGATGCGCGGTGCGCGGGCGCCGGGCGGTAGATGGCTGCACGTGGCCGCATTCGATCTCGCGCGCGGGCCGGACGGCGTGTGGCGAATGATGGCGCAGCATACTCAAGGGCCGTCCGGGCTCGGCTATTTGCTCGAGAACAGGCTGATTGTGTCGAGCCTGTTTCCGCGTGCGTTCCGCGGCTTGCGCGTGCAGCGCCTCGCCGCGAGCTATCGCGCACTGTTGCAAAGCATGCAGGCACTCAGCCCGGCGCGCAGGAACTCGCGGATCGTGTTGCTGACGCCCGGCCCGCATGCGGCGACCTATTTCGAACATGCCTATCTCGCGCGCTATCTGGGACTCACGCTTGTCGAGGGCGGTGATTTGACTGCGCGCGACCAGCATGTGTATCTGAAGACGCTGCGCGGACTCGAGCCGGTACACGGGATTTTACGGCGCGTCGACGACGAATGGCTCGACCCGCTCGAATTGCGTCCCGACTCGCTGCTCGGCGTGCCTGGGCTGATGCAGGCGGTGCGTGCGGGCAACGTGTTGCTCGCGAACATGCCGGGCTCGGGTTTTCTCGAATCGCCGGGACTCCTAGGTTTTCTGCCGCGCCTGGCTGAAAGTCTGCTCGGCGAGATTTTATCCTTGCCTGCGGTGCCGTCGTGGTGGTGCGGCGAACAGGCCGCGTGCGAAGAGGCGCTACCGCAACTCGCACGCAGCATCGTCAGGCCGACGTTTCCAGCGAGCGTACAGGCTGGCGGACATTTCGAGCCGGTGATCGGCTCGCGGCTTTCTTCCGCGCAACTTGCCGAGTGGCGCGCGCGGATTGCCGCGCAACCCGCACATTACACCGTCCAGTCCGATCTGCCGCTGTCGCAGGCGCCGACCTGGGCCGCGCGTATGAGCGTCGACGATGGCGGCGCGCGGATCGTGCCGAAGCCGCTGATGCTGCGCGTGTTCGCACTCGCCGACGGCGCGGGTTCGTGGCGCGTGCTGCCGGGCGGGCTGTCGCGCGTCGGTACACGCGACGAATTGTTCAATGCGCCGATGCCGCGTGGCGGCAGCAGTGTCGATACCTGGGTCATGACAGAGGATGCGATCGATCGGACCACTTTGTTGCAAACGCATCTCGGCCCGGATGATCTGCAGGAAGCGCCGCAAACGATCGCGAGCCGTGCGGCCGAGAATCTGTTCTGGCTCGGCCGCTACACCGAGCGCGCGGCGAACCTGACACGGCTGGCGCGCAGCGCGCTCGAGCGGTTGCGCGGCGAGGACGATGTCGAGACGCCCGTGCACCTGCATCTGCTCGACACGCTGTGCCGCGACAACGGTTTGCTCGCTGGTGATGTCCCGCCAGCCGTCGACGATCCGCGAGCGTTCCAGCATGCATTGGCATTGGCATTGACGCCGCGCGCGGATCGCTCATCCGGTATCGCCTCGTGCGTGTTTGGCATGCGCGGCGCCGCGGCGGCGATTCGCGAGCGGTTGTCGCGCGAGCAATGGCGGCTGATCGACGACGCAACGCAACTGTTCGACGAAGGCGGCGAGGACGCCGAGTCCGAGGACCAGATCGGCAACGACGCATTGCAGCGTCTCGAACGTTTGAGCTTGCTGCTGTCGGCGATCACCGGCGCACAGACCGATCACATGACGCGCGACGACGGCTGGCGTTTGCTGTCGATCGGCCGACAGATCGACCGTCTCGAATTTCTATGCGGCGTGCTGACCCGCGCGTTCGAAGATGGCGCGATCCACAAGCATGAAGGTTTCGAGCTTACGCTTGAACTCTTCGACAGCGTCATTACGTTCCGCTCGCGTTTCCAGCGCTGCTTCGACATTGCGCCGCTGTTGTCGCTCGTCGTGCTCGACACCGATAATCCGCGCTCGCTCGCATGGGTCGCACAGCAACTGCGCGGCCGGCTGTCGAAGGTTGAACGCGGCGAAGGCTACGCACTCGCGGTGCTCTCCGAGGGCGTGCCGGATTTATCTCAGTGGTCGCTGCGCGCATTGTGCGAGACGGACGGCGACGGCCGTCACGCGACGCTTGTCGAATGTTTGCAGATATGCGGCAAGGCCACGTGGGAATTGTCGAACCGGATCGGTGAGCGTTATTTCAGTCACGTGCGGGAAGCGGGCAGGTCGCTATGGGGATGAGCACGCCATCGAATGTGAAGGTGGACGCACGCGCGCGCGCGCGCAAGTCGCCTGTCGGCAGGCTGCTGCGCGTGACGCACGATACGCAGTACTGCTATGCGGCGCGTGTCGAATCCGCGCAGCATCAGGCGCGCTTGCGGCCGCTCGATACGCCACGACAGCGTGTGCTCGAGTTTTCGCTCGAAATTGACCCGCGCCCGGAAGGACTGCTCATCGATGTCGACGCGTTTGGCAATGAACGTGCATCGTTCGCGCTGAACCAGCCGCACGAGACGCTGCTGGTGCGCAGTCGCAGCGTCGTGCGGATCACGCCGCCGGTTTGGTCGGCGGGCAAGCGCGGCGAGCCGCCGCCTGCTATCGCCGCGCCGCGGGACGGCCACGCCAGCGCATGGGAGGCGGTGCGCGAGCGGCTGACATATCGCGCCGGACGGCCATACGATCCGGCGACCGAATTCGTGTTTTCGTCGCCGCATGTCACTTGCGATCCGGCGCTGGCTGCCTATGCGTCGGCGAGTTTTACCCCATGCCGCCCGCTCGTGCAGGCGGCATGGGAACTGATGCGACGCATTCACGCGGATTTCGCGTATATGCCGAACAGTACGGATGTGAACACGACCGCGCTCGATGCGCTCGCGCTACGCAAGGGCGTATGCCAGGACTTCGCGCACGTGATGATCGGCGCGTTACGCTCGCTGGGGCTCGCGGCGCGCTATGTGAGCGGCTATCTGCTGACGCAGCCGCCGCCGGGACAGCCGCGGCTGATTGGCGCGGATGCGTCGCACGCTTGGGTGGAGGTCTACGATCCGGCGTGGCCGGAGGACGGCGGCTGGCTGCAACTCGATCCGACCAACGATCGCGCGCCGGGCGACGATTACGTGATGCTGTCGATCGGGCGGGATTATGCGGACGTGACGCCGTTGCGCGGGGTGATTCGCGGGGGCGGGGCGGATCAGGTGTTGACGGTGGGGGTGACGGTGGAGCCGATGGGCGATAGGCGTTTGTGATTGATCGTGCGTATCGGGCCGTCAAAGTGAAACATGTCGTAGCGGCCGGACTGGGGAGCGCGATGCCGAATTTTGCATTCGAGCACGACAGAACAGTTCACACTCGGTTCGAGAATACGCCCTAGCATAAAGCCGATCGGAGAGGGGGTGACGAGCATATTTACTTATGACCCATCGCTTTCATGATAGGGCGCAGAAATAAAAATTTCCTGAAATGACAATTAATTCAATAAATCTTGTTTTTCTGACGTCGGTTTAATTTGTTGAACCGCTCAGGAGCCATTGGGTGAAGTCCTGTGTGGTCGCAATAAATTTACTGTGATCCACGGAAACACTGCCAGCAGGGTTGTTGGAATTATGGTCATTTTTATATGCTGTCGGCAGGAGAAGGCCGCCGTTAGTAGTGGTGATGCACGCTGTTGTGCTTTTCCCTTGGGCGGATCCCCAATTATAGGCGTTGCCGGTAAGGGGGGTCTCAGTCACCCATGTAAAAGCAGTGGTTCCAGGGTACGTCTCCAGAGTGACTGGGGCGTCTGGTGTTTGCGGGTTGTAATTAATGAAATTTCCGCTACTGACAATGCCGTCTGTAGAGTCGTAGTTGAAATCGCCATCCTGGAGGAAAATATAGAATTGACCCGTGCTCGGAAGCGGCAGGAAGTACCAGTACAGAGTTGCTTGCGAATCGTTGATGGATGTGACGACAATTTGATTGTTTTTTGAGGCGATGACGTAGTTTTGGGAGTTATTTACCTGGATTTGGTATTTGAAACCAGGAATGTCGCGAACGCCGGTATGGATAGACATAAAAATCCCTTTGAGTGAGAGATGGTTCGTTTATGGGGAGGAAAATTTTTCAATATTTTCGATAATGATTGAAATTAATGAAAAATGGAGTAATGAATTCTGGTCAATCCCCGGTTGTAGATTAAATGATTGAGTTATTTTTTTGCACTACCTAAATGTGGGAGGTATGTGAGGTGATTGTGTGTTGATTTATTTTTAATTTTTTAAATAATTTGTGAATTTTTTATTTAGGAGAAATTTTGTGGAAATTGTCGATGTCGTTGGATAATTATTTTATAATGATATGTGACGCATAAACATTCGTGCTGATGTTCAAAAAAATCGTGAAAGACGGGCGAATTAGTTTTGCATTGATCTCTCAGTATTCTCTTTGCCTCGACAACAAAGATTTCCATGCTGTTCTTGATTTTATCGTCTGTACTGCACAATCAATCTGCTACGTCGGGATTCGGACGTAGCGGCTTCGTCAATAAAGTTCGGTTCTGTTTGAAAGAAACGACGCCGTTTACCATCCCTATCGATCTTCCCGCAATTCGTATTGTTAGATCCTGTCTGCTTGTTTTCCAAGCGAACCGGTGATGTAGGGGATCGCTGATTCAAATCTATCCGAAACGCGACGGCCGCCTTGTGGCGGCCGTCCGTGGTGCGTGCCACCGGGCTGTGCCGGCGCGTCGGCGTATCGGTGAGGGCGTCAGCGCGTGAGCGCCGTAAAGCCGTCGAGCAACCGATCGATGTCCGCCGGCTCGATCGCGCCCATCGTCGAGACCCGGAACAGCGCGTTCGACAAGCCGCCCTGGCCCGCATAAATCACGAAGCCGCGTGCCTTGAGCCCGTCATGCAGCGCGTCATACGTGACACCCGTAGGCAAGTGGTATGCGCGCAGCACGACCGACGACGCGCCCGGCGGCAGCACGAGCGGCATGGCGCGCGCGGCGAGCCCGGCGCTGACTTGCTCCGCGAGCGCGGCATAGCGTGCATGACGCGCTCGCCAGCCGCCCGCTTCGTCGAACTCGCGCAACGCCTCGACGAGCGCGTAGTACGCATGCACGGATGGCGTGAATGGCGTGTTGCGTGCTTCCTGCAGCCGTGCGAGCCGGCCGAGATCGAGGTAGTACGTGCGGCTCGCGGCGCGCGCGAGCGCTTGCTTGCTGACTATCACGAATGCCGCACCGGGGACGCCGTGCAGGCATTTGTTCGCGGTTGCGGCGACCGCGTCGATGTCGCCGCCCGTGAAGTTGATCGCTTCCGCGCCGAAGCTGCTGACGCCATCGACGAGCAGCCGCACGCCGCGCGGCCGGCACAGGGCGGCGAGCGCGTCCAGATCGTTGAGCCGTCCCGTGGTGGTTTCGTGATGAACCACCGCGACATGCGTGATCCTGCGGTCCGCGTCGAGTGCTGCGCTCACGCGCTCGAGATCGGGCGCCTGCATCCAGTCATGCTCGACGGTGTCATGCGCGATCCCGTATTGCGCGGCGATCTGCTTGATCCGGCCTCCGTACACGCCGTTTTCGATCACGAGCAGCTTGCCGTTTTCGGGAACGAGCGCGGCCACCATGCTTTCCACGGCGGCCGTGCCGGAGCCGGTCATCAGCACGGCCGACCACTCGGCCGCATCGAGCCCATACGCGGAGACGAGCCGCGCGCGCGCCTCGTCTTGCAGATCGAAAAATTCGCTTTCACGATGGCATAGATCCGGCTGCAACAGGCTATTGCGCACACGCTCGCTGAGCGTCACGGGGCCGGGGTTCAGCAGAAGCATTGGGTTCTCCTGATCAGGCATGCGTTGCGCCAATGTGGCGCATCAGTCGCGTTTTGACTTCGACAGGGGTGACGCTCGGGCGAGGCAAACCGTCGGGCACGCCGGCGCGGATCTTCACGCAGGCGAAGTGCGCGCCGCCGTCTTGCACATCGGCGCGCGCGCCCATGCGGGCGGCATCCAGTGCTGCGCCGAGCACGTCCAGCGCGCCGTCGCCGTCGAGTGCCGACGCGTATCCGCACGCCGCCGCGATGCCGGCGAACGACAGATACGGCGATACCGTCGCCTGGCCGCCCGTCGATTCGTGCGCGCCGTTGTCGAGCAGCAGATGGACGAGGTTCGACGGACCATACGCGCCGAGCGTTGCGAACGCGCCCATGCGCATCAGCGCGGCACCGTCGCCGTCGATCGCCACGACCTTCAGATCCGGCCGCGCGAGCGCGAGGCCGAGCGCAAACGGCGTCACGCAGCCCATCGAGCCGACCATGTAGAGCTGGTTCGGACGATCGTCGAGCGCGTACAACTCGCGGCCGCAGTAGCCCGTCGAGGCGAGCACGACCGTCGATTCGACCGGCGTGCGCGTGACGATGTGCGCGAGCGCGTCGTGGCGGGTGGGCGGCGCGTGGTTCGCGGTGGCATCGGGGCGGGGTGCGCTGCCTGGAACGTTCACGGCGGCGGCGTTCGGCGTGCGGTCCGAAACACTCGCGGTGCCGGCGTCGGCCATGCCCCGCGCAACGTCCGCCGAAACGTCCGCGCTGTCCGCGTCAGACGCAACCTGCGGCGCAACATGTGCGCGTCGCGCGGGCATCGCCGCGCGCTCGAGCTTGTATGGCGCGACGCTGCCTTTCTGCATCACCAGCGCGTAAGGGCGGCCCGTCGCATCCATATGCGCGATCGCGCGGTCGAGCGCCGGGCCAATGGCATCGGCTTCGGTCGGGAACGTCTCCCACGGAATGTCCATCGTGTCGAGCATCGCGGGCGTGATCGGCCCCATCAGCGCGTGCTGCGGCTCATCGGGCACACCGGGCTGGCCGCGCCACGTGACGATCAACAATTGCGGCAGCCGGAACGTCCATGTCAATGACGTGAGGGGGCTCACCGCGTTGCCGAGCCCCGAGTTCTGCATCATCGCGATACCGCGCCGGCCGCCAAGCGTCGCGCCGGCGACGAGCGCCACGGCGTCGCCTTCGTTGGCCGCCGACACGTAATGCAGCGCCGGGTCTTGCAGCACGTAATTGATGAACGGCGTGAGATACGAGCAGGGCACGCCCGCGTACCAGTCGAAGCCGCGCGCGCGTGCCGCTTCGACGAATTGCGCGGCTTCGATCATCGCGCGCCTCCGCTGCCCGCATCCTGCTCCGCGTATGGCGTCTGGCCGTGCGCGAAGTCGCCGGCGCGGCGGAAATCGTCGAGGTCGTTGACGCCGCGCCAATGGCCGTGCACGTACTGCACTTCGATTTGTTCGCCGGCGTCGATCAGCGCATTCAGCAGCGCGGGCAAATCGAGAGAATTGAAATCGGCGCGCGCCTTCAGCGTATCGAGCATCGCGTTCAGCCGTGCGACGCCCGCGCCGCGCACGTTCATGAGACCGACCCAGCGGCCGTGCGGCTCGCCTTCGTCATGAACGTCGCTCGATACGCGCCGCAGATAAACCTTCTGCCCGAACAGCCCGCGGTCGTCGGCGCTCGAACAGAATGCGAAATCGTGCACGCTCTGGTTCGACGGCTGGGTCTGCGACGAATCGATGACGACGCTGAACTGCGCATCGCTTTGCGCAAGGTCGCGCAGGATGTAGCTGCGGAACAGCAGATCGCCATACGAGATCACGGTGTCGCCGGTGAGGTGCTCGGCCGCGCACGCGAGCGATGCGAGTTCGCCCGTCTGCGCGTGCCGCTCGTTGACGACGAGCTTGATGCCCGACGTGTCGATCGCGTCGGCGCGATAGCCGCCGACCACCGTGATATCGTTGACGCCTTGCTTCTTGAAGCCATCGACGAGCCAGCGCAACAGCGGCTTGCCGGCCACCGGCAGCATCACCTTGGGCTTGTCCTCGGTGACGGCCTCGAGCCCCTTGCCGCGGCTCGCTGCGAGCACGATCGCCGCGTTCGACGCGCGCGAACTCGACGACAGGTAGATCCGCTCGGCGGCCGAGTATTCGGCGGCGTCCTGCAGCCGGAAAATTTCGTTGACGCTCGCGACGCGCTCCTCGACGTTGACCAGCGTCTGGCTTTCGTGGATCTCGCGCGCGACGGCCTGCATCGCCGACGCGGCCGCGCGGATCAGATGGTTCGCCCAGATCACGGTGCTGATGCCCGCCTGGCGGAACACGTCGGTCGGCGTGCTGTAGTACTTGGTCGGCACGATCACGAGCGGCGCGCGGCCGCTCCATTCGCGCGCGAACTGCAGGATTTCGTCGGGGCGCGACAGCTTGCTGTGAATCAGGACCGCATCGGCGCCCGCTTCGGCATAGGCGTTCGCGCGGCGCAGCGCCTCGTCCATCCCCCAGCCGGCGATCAGCGCCTCGACGCGCGCGACGATCGAGAAATCCGGATCGCTCTGCGAATCCTTGCCGGCCTTGATCTTGCCGCAGAACTCGTCGATCTCGGCGAGCGGCTGGCGCTCGCCGTCGATGAAGCTGTTGGTCTTCGGAAACTGCTTGTCTTCGATGCACACGCCGGCGATGCCGCGCTGCTCGAGCTTCTTCACGAGCCGGCGCACGTTGTTGAAGTTGCCGTAGCCGGTGTCGCCGTCGAGCAGGATCGGCAGATCGCTCGCGTCGGCCATGAATTCGAGCACGTCGACGACCTGCGTCCAGCTTGCTTCGTTGTTGTCGCGCACGCCGAACTGCGCGGAGATCGCGAGGCCCGACGCCCAGATTCCCTTGAAGCCGGCCTCGCGAACGATCCGCGCGGACAGCCCGTTATGCGCTTCCATCAGGAATTCGAGTTCGCTGCTCACGAGCATGCGGCGCAGCCGTGCGCTGCGCGATTCGGTGAAATTCGGTTCTCGTGCGTTCATCGTGTGGCCCCGATCGTGCGTTGTTGAATGTGTGGCAGAACTTCATCGCGCGCGCGCGCGACATCGCCGGGAAAATCGATTTCGATCCACGGCGCGCCCGTCACGTCGGCGATGTCGAACGGGCGGCCGCCTTCGAGCAGTAGATCCCGTACCGCTTCCTCGTGCGGCAGGTTCGCGCGGCCGGTATCGACATAGCCGGCGACAATTTCGGTGAGCCGCCGCGCGGTGTCCTCGCGAAAGCGGAAGAAGCCGACCGATTCGCCGATCGTGTCATAGTCGAGCCCCGCCGCGACCTGCTTGCGCAATTCGACCGGCACGCCGTTTTTCACGCACAGCTTGACGGGCTCGTCGCCCGTTTCGAAGTCGCGGTCGATCAGCAGGCGATCGATCGAGCGCGACGGCTCGGCGACAAGCGCGTGCAGGATGCTGTCGTCGTACAGCACGTCGGCGTCCATCAGCAGCACGTCACCGCCGCGCGTGAGCGCGTCGGCGGCCGTGTGGACGGTGAGCACGCTGCCGAGGTCGTAGCGCGGGTTCAGCACGATCTCGGCTTTGCGGTTCAGGCGCGCAAGCTCGGCTTCGACCTTCTCCGACTGGAAGCCGAGCGCGAGCACGATTTCGTCGACGCCCGCCGCGTCGAGCACGCGCAGGTGCCGCTCCAGCAGCGACATGTCGTGAAAGCGCAGCAAACACTTCGGAAATTGCGCCTCGGGAGGCTGCTGCAGGCGCAGGCCGAGGCCTGCCGCAAGAATGATCGCTCGCATGAGTTCTCCACGCAAAAGAGCCGACTGTCGCGTCGCCGGATCAGTCGGCAATGGGTGGCGGCGTATCGCTGCCACCGGGTTTCCACTGAAATTCAATCATGTCCGCTTGCCGCTCGCTTGCCGCTTTTTCCCCGAGGGGGCGTTCGGCGCGCGAGAAGGCTGGGCGGCGAGTTCGAGGCGGTCCTCGGCGCTTGCCGAAATTCCCGCCGCGCTTACTCCGTTCGCTGCCCTCCGAGAGAGGGGGGCACCAGGCCCGGCGTGGCCCGCCGGCGCTCGCTGAAGTGCAAGTACAGAATGCCCGGCAGGCCGAGCGCAAGCTCGCGCGCGCGCTTGGCGAGCGACAGCGCGAGCGCTGCGTCGGGCGGCAGCCCGACGAGCGGCGCCAGCAGCAGATAGCCGCCTTCCTGAGCGCCGAGCGAGCCGGGAATCGCGAACGCCGCGCCGCGGATCGCCTGGCCGACGCTCTCGAGCAGCAGCGCGTCGAGCCAGCTCACCGGATGCCCGAGAAAATGCAGCGCGAGCCACACTTCGGCCGTGCCGACGATCCAGCCGACGAGGCTCAGCGCGAACGTCGCGGCCACCTTGCCGCGCTCGCGGTAAAGCCGGCCGACCGCCTCGTCGATCGCGTCCGCCCGCGTCTCGAGCGACGACCAGTCGCGCGGGCCGAGTTTCGAGACGAAACGCAGCCCGCGCCCGAACAGGCCGCGCTGCTGCACGAAATAGAAAAGCCCCGCGAGCACGCCGAGCACGGCCGTCGCGATCAGCGCGGGCGTGCGCAACTGGGCGGCGGCTGCGTGCGTCGCGCCGACGCTGAATGCCGCGATGCCGGCGAGCGCGAACACGATCTGCGCGAGCGCCTGCATCGTCGTGCTGACGGTGATCGCGGCGGCCGCGTCCGCGAGCCGCATGCCGCGCTTGGCGAGATGGCGGACCATCAGCACCGGGCCGCCGATCTGCCCGGCGGGCAACAGGCTGTTGACCGATTCGCCTACCCAGCGTGCGCGCAGCGCGTCGCCGAACGTGCGGCCCGCCGCGCCGCGCGCTGTCCTGCCATGCGCGGCCGGGTCCGGGCCGAACATCACCGCGATCGCGGCCGCGTCGACGACGAGCGGCACGAGATGAAACGCGGCGACGAGCGCGAGGCCCCAGCCGGCCGCTGCAAGCGTCGCCGCAACCGCGCCGAGGCCTTGCCACGCGAGCAGGGCGACGAAGAGCGCCGTGCCGAGCGTCAGTAAAATCGTGCCGGTGCGCGTCATGACCCCGACGGGCGGCGCGCGGCCGATTGCTTGAATACCTGGCGAAAGCCGAAATACGCGATGGCGTCCTTCATGTTCGACACGAAGCGCTTCCACGGCCGCATGCCCGGATCGGTCACGTACTCGAACGTCAGCGACACGCGGAATTCGTTGGCGGCGACGGGCGTGACGCGATGGCGCAGCTTGTCGCCGTCGAAGAACACGATGCCGCCGTGCGCGATCTGCACCGAGCCGGGCTCGTCGGGCACGTCCGGGTTGCGCGTGTGCAGCTCGTAATCGAGCCGCGCCGACGAATCGTCGATCACGCCGAACAGCAGCGTATAGCGGCGGCCATCGTAGTAAGACGTGTCGTAGTGCCAGCCAATGTGATCGCCTGCGCGCGTGTAGTAATAGAGCGCATAGGCATGCGGATCGTCGCCGGGCGACGGCAGCAGCTTGTCGCCCGTCAGCGATTCGAGGAAGCCGACGAGTGCCTTCGAGCGGTACAGCTCGGCGATCAGCGGCGCCTGCGCATCGATCGTATGGCGGCTTACGCTGCCGCCTTGCTTGTGCCCCGGCAGATAGTTGCGATTGATCGCGGGCACGAGCGCGCGCGCGGCATCGGCGATTTGCCCGGCGAGATCCTTCGGCAGGAAGTCGTCGAGATACAGGAACGCGCCCTGGCGAGCGAATTCGCGTGCCAGGTGCGCGCCGTCGAGCGCGCGCACGCGCGCGGCGACAGCATCATCGACGTTGCCGGCGCGTGCCGGCGCTGCTTCGATGTCGGTGGTCATTTGGTGGGCTGGATTTCGGTTGGATTGGGCGCGTGCGCGGCTGCGGCCGTGCCGCCGCGCTTCACAATCCGCCAGTAATCGATCGCGACCCATGCGGCGAACAGCGGTGCGCCGATCGATGCGGCCAGGATGAACGATTCGACACCGTCGAGCAGGGTGACGATCGGCAGCAGATACAACACGTCCTCGGTCTCGAAACCGCCGACGAACGCCTGCTTCGTGCCCGCCTTGCCGGCGAACGATTCGATCCGCATCCGCAGGAAGAATATCAGCGCGACGGCCGCGCCGGCGAGCGCGCCGAGCAGCACGGGCGACGCCGCCATCTGGCCGCCCGCCGCGACGATGCCGACGCCCATCGACACGAACAGCGCGATCGTGACGAGCGCGTCGCTCGCGAGATCGTAGAAATGGCCGAGCTTGCTCGACTGGCCGCTGATGCGCGCGAGTTCGCCGTCGGTGTGATCGACGAAATTCGACAGCACGATCAGAAACGCGCCCGCATTGCCCCAGCCGTAGCCGGGCTGCGCGAGGCACCATGCGCCGGCCGCGCCGATCAGCAAACGCAGCGTGGTCAGATGATTGGGCGTGATCGCGGTGCCGACGAGCGGCGTGACGAGCCGACGTGCGAGCCGGGCGTCCCAAGTGCGGGGCGGCGGACTCTCAACGGGCGGAGTGTCGGATTTTCTCGGGTCCATCGGCGAAATATATACGGATTTGTAATTTATTGCTTTTTGATGACGCAGCGGCACGATTGCAAATCGTTTTGAAGGTAAATCGTAATATTTTACGCGAATCCGAACCGTAGCCGATTCGATTCGAACATCGTGATGTGCGCGTATCGCCCACGATGAAAATTTGATGTCAGACAAATACCTGCCGAATCCTGTAAGTCAGTTTTTCATCCGGCCGACACTATAGCCGGCCGGCGCTCTGCGATACTGCGTCGCACCGTGTCCCGGCCGCCTGTTCGACGCATGCCGGCCAACGGCGCGCATCGCTTCGCAGACGCCTGTGCGGTGCTTGCGCCGCCAGATTCAATACAACCTTTCGACACTCTGCCATGCCCACTTCTCGCATCCTCGCCCCCAGCCTGCGCGCCGTCGTTCGTTCCGCGGACGAAGCCGCGGCGATGATCGGCCCGAACATGACCGTTGCGATGAGCGGCTTCACCGGCTCCGGATATCCGAAGGCGGTGCCGGCCGCGCTCGCCGCACGCATTGCCGCCGCGCACGCGCGCGGCGAGGACTTTCGGATCAACGTGCTGACGGGTGCGTCGACCGCGCCGGAACTCGATGGCGCGCTCGCGAAGGCGAACGGCATTTCGATGCGCCTGCCGTATCAGTCCGATCCGACGCTGCGCGAGAAGATCAACGCGGGCGAACTCGACTATCTGGACATTCATCTGAGCCATGTCGCGCAATACGCGTGGTTCGGCCTGTTCGGCGAACTGGACGTCGCGATCGTCGAAGTCGCGGGCGTTCGCGAGGACGGCCGGCTGATTCCGTCGGCATCGGTCGGCAACAACAAGACGTGGCTCGATCGCGCAAAGCGCGTGATCCTCGAAGTGAACGCGCGCCAACCGATCGGCCTCGACGGGATGCACGATATTTATTACGGCACCGCGCTGCCGCCGCATCGCAAGCCGATTCCGCTGGTGGCGGCCGACGACCGGATCGGCGAGCCGTATCTGCGTTGCGCGCCCGAGAAGATCGTCGCGATCGTCGAGACCGAGGCGCCCGATCGCAGCAATGCGTTCACCCCGCCCGACGCGACATCGAAGCAGATCGCCGGGCTTTTGATCGACTTCCTGCGCCACGAGGTCAAGCGCGGCCGGCTGCCGGCGGATCTGCTGCCGCTGCAATCGGGCGTCGGCAACATCACGAACGCGGTGCTGGCCGGGCTGGGCGACGGCGGTTTCTCGAACCTGACCGCGTTCACCGAGGTGATCCAGGACGGCATGCTCGATCTGCTCGCGAGCGGCACGCTGCGCTTTGCATCGGCCACGGCGCTGTCGCTGAGCCCCGACGCGACGCAGCGCTTTGCCGACGAGATCGACGCATTGCGCTCGAAGATCGTGCTGCGGCCGCAGGAGATCAGCAACCATCCCGAGCTGGTGCGGCGCCTGGGCTGCATTGCGATGAACGGAATGATCGAGGCCGACATCTACGGCAACGTCAACTCGACACACGTGATGGGCACGAAGATCCAGAACGGAATCGGCGGCTCGGGCGATTTCGCGCGCAACGGCTATCTATCGTGCTTCATGTCGGCGAGTACCGCGAAGGGCGGGGCGATTTCCCGGATCGTGCCGATCGCGAGCCACGTCGATCATACCGAGCACGATGTCGCGGTGGTCGTCACGGAGCAAGGGCTGGCGGATCTGCGTGGGCTGTCGCCGAAGCAGCGCGCGCGCACGATCATCGCGAACTGCGCGCATCCGGACTATCGGCCGATGCTTGATGACTATTTCGAGCGGGCAAGCCGCGAAAGCTTCGGCAAGCACACGCCGCATCTGTTGTCTGAGGCGCTGTCGTGGCACGAGCGATATGTGCGCACGGGGTCGATGAAGCCGTGATGCGACGCTGACAAGCGAACGAAAGCCAGCGCGCCGGCGCTTGTTGCTTGCGCCGGCGCGCCGGATCGCGTTACGCCAGCGCTCGCCGTGCCGTTTGATTCGCACTGCGAACCTGGTACGCGGCCATCGGCGGCCGTAACGTGCCCAGGATTTCGCGCGCGCCGGCGTCGGCAGGCGCGTCATGGAAGCGCGCGATCCACTGACGCAACCAAAGCGGGCTTGCCGCCAGATAACGGCGGATCGAATGGCCGTCGTTGAGCCGTGCCTGGTCGTCGAGCAGGAACACGCCCGTCAGCCGCGCGACGCTCTTGCCTTGAGCGCCTTCTTCCCAGACCGGTGTTGCGTGCTCGTAACGGTAGTCGGCCGGTTGCACGCGCGCAAGGCAATGCTGCAGCACGTCCGCGTGCTCGCCGGGTTCGATCACGTAATGACGGCTCGTGGTGCCGGCGAGGCTGCGCACGTCGTTGAAGGCGGTCACGTCGACGACCGACGTGCCGAGCCAGTCCAGGCGGATGTCCGCGGCCGAGCCGAACGAGACGAGCAGCGCGCGGTCGAAGAACGCCCGCAGTTCGTCGGCCGTGAGACCGAGCCGCTCGCCGTCACGGCATGCTTGGATGTCGAGCTGCTGCGCGGTGGCGATTCCGGAGCTGTGCGCAAAGCATTTGAGGAGCGGCAGCCGCGCGATCTGCTCGGTCCCGATGCGCTGCGCGCGCGTGCCGTCCTCATACAGCGGGAAACCGGCGGCGTCGCGGCGCACGAATTGCCGGTCGGTATAAGCGAGCTTGGCGGGCTGATCGACGAGGCGCGGCAGGATCAAGCGTTCGTAGATGAGCTGCGACTCCTGACTGAAGTAGTTGCCGGTCGAATCGGCGTTCAGCGCGAAGCGATTGTGCAGCATGCTGGCCTCGATCACCGTTTCGCCGTCGTCGCGGCGTCCCGAATGCGTGATCGCGAGCACGCGCAGCGGCGCGCGCGTGGACGAGCACAACATCGGATCGGCGGCGATCTGTGCAACGAAGCCATGAAACAGTTGCGCCATTCCGTTCGATAGTTTGAGACCGAGCGGATAGTTCGTGGCCGGCGTGCTGGGCAGTACGATCCAGTCGACTCGATCGAGCGTGGCGAGTACGTCGTCCGGCGCGATGTCGCGGCGCTCGGGCGGCTCGCCCGCTGCACCTGACGCCTCCAGCACAGTCCAGACCGGGCCGTTCGCCTTGAGCGGAGCATTCGAGCGGTTGCGCAGCTCGAGCGTGAGTTCGCGCAGCGCGTGATAGAGCAGCGCCATCGTCGCGCTGTAGCGCGGGCTCTGGCGCAGGCTGAGATTGACCACGTCACTGTAGTCGCTGTTGTATCGGCAAGGAATCCCGACTAGATATTCGAGGCAACGCAGCGGCAGCGGCTTGAATTGATCGACGCGCACGCTGTAGCTCGCATTGTCGTGCGTGACGGTTTCGCCCACGCGGGCGTAGTCGGCGAGTGCGCGGTCGTATGCGTCGATCGAGTGGCCGCGCGGCGTGAGCAGCTCGCGTGCGAAATTCAGCGCCTGCGGAATCTGGATGTAGCGGGCGCTTAGATACTCGTGGTCCTCGTAGCGGTCGAGCTCTTCGACGAACGAACGAACCGTGACGCCGAAGCTGCGCGCGGCCGCAAGCACGTACTCGGCGAGCGCGGCGGGATCGGCCGGTTGCGATTCGGCGTGTGCTACGAGGTGTTGCGCGAGCCGGTCTTCGATTTGGCGGTATGCCTCCACGACAGGCTGCAGCGCGCCGAGAATCGAATTGGCCGACACGAGATGTTCGTCGGACGGGTGATTCGCGAGCGCCGCCTCGGCCTGCCGAAACAGCGCGACGTCGGGGCGCACCATGCCGAGTTTGTCACGCAGCGTTTCGGCATCGTCGATGCCGATGCCCCGGCGTTCAAGTTCGAGCCGCAGCCAGCGGACTTGGTCTCCGGTTCCGTAAGCCTTGCGCACCCCACCGGGCACGCGTGCGTCGAACACATTCAGTGCATCTTCGAGACCGACGCGGATGCCGTCGAGATCGAGTGCGATTGCCACGTCGACGAGGATGGCCTGGAAAGGCCCCGGCAGCAGCAGCGAAATCTTGCACGACGGGAAGCTATTGCGAAGCTTGTCGACGGTGGGCTGCAACTGGGTGGCGGCGAGTTCGACGGCCTTTTGATGCGCATCGTCGCCGCCTGCCTGCAACAACTTGGCGATTGCCTTGCGCGTGGGCACGTCGATCAGCGAATCGTCGCTGGTGTCTCCGCTTACCGGGTCGCGATGATATTGATCGACGGCGGCAACGAGCATGAACAGCACAGGCACGCCTGCGCCGATGAGCGGCGAGCGGTAGAGCGTGATCGAATTCTCGACGATCGTATGGTTGAACACCTCGATCTCGGGCCGCACGCCGACATCCGCGAAGTGCGCGAGTTGATCCGCGAGGAATGCATTCGGGTTGTCGTACCCGCCACCCGCCTGGAAGACCACCGGGCCGGGGCTGAACGACGCCACGTCCGGCGCGAGCTGCGCGTGGCCGTAGCGTTTCAGGTGCGCGCGCCGCAGCGGGCTTTGCGATGCGCGGCGGTCGCCGCGTGCGCTCGTGGACAGATTCAGGATGGCGGACGGTTCCTGGTCGAGCAGCGCGGGCACGATCCGATCGTAGTCGTCGAGCACGATGTGATTGCGCTGCGCGCCGATGCCGATCGGCGCGTTCAGGCCGGGAATCGTCAGTGTTGCCTGATCGTCTGTCGCACGCGTGTGCAGATGAACCACGGCGGCGCCTTCGCGGAGCGCTTCGCGCGACGCGTTGACAATGCCTTCGGCCGTGATCGGCAGATAAGGCGAGCGTGCCTTGCCCGGTTGCCAATAACCGGCGCCGCACCGTTGCCAGCCGCTTTCGAGCAACGAATCGAGCACGGCCGCATTGTCGGCGCGAATCCGCTCGACGAGATCCGGCGGCAGGTAAGCGTGAACGCGATCGTGAGCCCAGGTCAGGTTCCCGTCTTCGGTGACGGTCCAGCCGAACGTCGTGAGTTGAAGGACGATTTGCCGGACCAGTTCGACCGACGGCAAGCGTTCGAGTGTGATGCGTGTGACCAACGGCGGTTGCTTCAGAGCATATGCGGCCGGCTTGCGCCGCCATGTCGTGCCGCTGGGCGCCCAGCCGTTTTGCCGCAAGGCTTCGAGCGCGCTGGACCGTTCTTCGGCGGCGTCGTACTGGGCGACATCGATCGGCGCATCGTAGCCATGCTCGAGCACGATGCCTCCGGCAGGCGCGAGTTCCCAACCATTGGCCTCGAGCGCCTTGATCGTCGCCTCCCGCGCGTCTGCAGGCAGCAGTTCGAGCATCGCATGGGGGATTAACTTCGGCTCCAGCGGGTCGAGATACTTCGGGACAGCGCCGACAGGTGCCGCAGTGATATAGAAAGTCTTGGCCATGATCGTCCTGAATCGAGTTATAAAGTTGTGCTAAACAACTGCAATCGGATACGCCATTTCGGGATATGCAGCGTCGCCGGGCCGAGCGGTGCTGTATTGCGCCGGGGACCGGAACGAAAATGACTCATCCGCTAAATGCGGGAGAAATCCCATTTGGGTGGCTACGGGATGTTCTGACCGAATCTTACGATAAATTTACAAACATTATAGGAATATTTCAATGTTTAATTTAAAGAAATAAAAATACATTTAATTTTAATGAATATTTATATATGGAATAATCGTCATGTAATCAAATTCCGTGGCGCGGGATGGATATCGGGGTATATGGCAAGGTGTGGTGGCTGATTTCCGGGAATTATTTTTTTGCGAGAAAATTAATTTCACGGATTATTTTAATTGCCGAAATTTTCTGAAAATTTAAGAAATTGTCGCGATTGAGGTGGCTGAATCGCACTGGGTGACTGTCGGGCAGAGGTTTGGTGATTGAATGGCGGAAGCCGATGGTGGTGTGGTGATGCTGAACTGATTTTGTCGATTCTATGGCGATTAAACAGGCGGCCAGATGATGGCGGGGTCGATATTCGATGGCGGTCGATAGTCGCAGATTGCTTTTTTTGGGTGACTGCAATATGCGGATGTGCCGAAAAATCGAAGGGCGGCGCACTTCATTCATATCGATGGGCGCGACTTGTCGATGAGCGTTGCTGCCTGCGTCATGCTTTGACGATAGCTTCGTCATTCAAATGGGTTCTGCCGGCATTTCGTGAGACTTACGAGCAAGCTACTCGTGCGAATGCCGGCGCGTCTGGCGCGTGCCGGTTCTCCATGCGCCCTGTGCCGCCCGCACGGCGTCGATTGTCGAAAATCCTTGCTACGCCGCGGTCGATATCGTTATCGAAATTGCTTGGTTAGCCTTTTCGCGCTCAGCCGCTAATGTGGTGTGGTTGACGGCGCGCCATCACGCCGTCTCGCGCTCGATAGACCCACCGGCGTGCCGTGCCAGCGCGTCCGCACACCGGCGGTGCGCTCCGGTTGCCTTCGATGATATCGCCATGACCGACATCATTATCGATACCGTGCCGCACGATGCGCGCGCGAAACCGCTGATCGATGCATTGATCGACGAATACACGACACGCTACCGCACCTACCGTGTCGATAGTCACGCGTCGGCGCAAGAGGAGCTTGCGCGCTATCCGGCGGAGCTATTCGCGCCGCCCGATGGTGCGTTCGTCCTGCTGCTGCGCGGTGGCGAGACGATCGGCGGCGGGGCGTTCAAGCGTTACGACGCGCATACGGCCGAACTCAAGCGGATCTGGACGCGCGGCGATCTTCGCCGGCAAGGGCTTGCACGGCGCGTCGTTCAGGCGCTCGAGACGCGCGCCGTGCAGCAGGGGTACCGGCGCGCCTACTTGACGACGGGTTTTCGGCAGCCCGAGGCATGGGCGCTATATCTCGATTCGGGTTACGAAGCGTTATTCGACCGTGCGGTCGATCCGGAAATCTATGTGCATTTGCCGTTCGGCAAGGATCTGATCGAGCCGGGGCGCGTGAGCACGCTCGATGATCTGCGTGCGCGCGTGCCGGCCGAGCCGCCGGTGTCGTGACGCGACGGCGAGCGGATGTGCCGGTGTAGTTCTGAGAATGTTGTTGCCCGTCCAACTTGTTTGCGCCGAGAACGGCGAAAGACTTGAATCAGCCTGGGATCGCCCATGAAATTGCAAAACGCCTGCTCGACCATGAAGTTCAAAGGACGCATCGTGCGCGCAGTCGCGGCAGGGCTGCTCGGCCTCAGCATGGCTGCGTCGGCCGTCACATTTGATCTGAGCCCCGAGCAGCCCGGCCGCATTCGAGGCGGGCGCGACGAAGCCGTGATCCGCGCGGTACCGCCGAGCTTCAAGTTCGTTACACCGGGCACGCTGAGCGTTGGCATTGCGCCGGCCCAGCCGCCCATCAGCGCATATGCGACCGATGCGCGAACGGTCGTCGGCTTCGATGCGGACTTTGCGCAACTGCTGGCCGATGCGCTCGGCCGCAAGCTGAAGATTGTGCCGCTGGCTTGGCCGGACTGGCCGCTTGCGTTGCAATCGGGGCGCGTCGATGCGGTGCTGTCGAACGTGACCGTGACCGAGGAGCGCAAGACGAAGTTCGATTTTTCGACGTATCGGCAAGATCTGGTCGGCTTTTACGTGAAGTCGGATAGCAAGATCACGTCGATCAGGGAGCCGAAGGACATAGCCGGCCTGCGCGTGATCACCGATGCCGCAACCAACCAGGAAAAAATCCTGCTCGAATGGGATCGCGAAAACGTTGCGCATGGCCTGAAACCCGTCGCCGTCCAATATTACGACGATGATGCGGTGAAGACCGTCGCGCTGCAATCGGGCCGCGCCGACGCGATCTTCAGCGTGAACTCGGTGCTGTCGTATCAGGCCGCGCAGCAACACGACAAGCGGCTGGCGGGCACTGTGAGCGGCGGCTGGCCGCGCACGGCCGACATTGCGGTCACGACGCGCAGGGGCAGCGGTCTTGCCGAGCCGATCACGCTTGCCATCAACGATCTGATCAAGAACGGTACGTACCGGCGCGTGCTCGATCGCTGGAATCTCGGCTCGGAGGCGATCGAGGTGTCGCGGACCAATCCGCCGGGTCTGCCGAAACTGTAGGCCCCGCCAACCGTCAACCGCGATCCGCATCCGCCATGGCCTATTCCTTATCGTTGCTGGACAAGAGTCCGATTGCCGAGGGCGCAACGGCGGCCGACGCGCTGCGCTTCACGGTCGCGCTTGCGCAACGCGCCGAAGCGCTCGGCTACCGCCGTTTCTGGGTGGCGGAGCATCATGGCGCGCCGGGCCTCGCGAGCACGGCGCCGGAGATCGTCGTGTCGCACATACTTGCGAGTACGTCGACGATCCGTGTGGGGGCGGGGGGTGTAATGCTGCAGCATTACAGTCCTTTTAAAGTGGCCGAGACGTTCAGGCTGCTCGCGTCGCTCGCGCCGGGACGTGTCGATCTTGGTGTGGGTAAAGCGCCGGGCGGGCTGCCGTTGACGACGCGCGCGCTGCAGGCGCTGCACGGCAAGCCTCGCAAGGCCGTGTTTGACGAGCAACTCGCCGAACTCGACGCGTTTCTCGATTGGGGCGTCAGCGAGGATCATCCGCTGGCCGGCGCGGTCGCGCTGCCCGTGCCGCCTGAGCAGCCCGAACGGATTCTGCTCGGCGGTTCGGCACAAAGCGCGGCGCTTGCCGCGCGGCTCGGCTGGCAGTTTTGCTATGCCGGGCATTTCAATGGCGACGAGTCGAACGTCGAGCGTTCGCTCGACGCATATCGCAGCGCGACGGGCCGCGCGCCGCTGCTCGCACTCTATGCAGTTGCCGCGTCGACCAAGCGCGACGCCGAAGCGCTGATCGGTACGCTCCGGATTTTCAAGTTGAAGCTCGCGGGCGGCCAAAGCTTCAATCTCGGCAGCGCCCAGGCCGCTGCCGAATTCGCGCGGCAGAGCGGCGCAACCGATTACCGGATCGACGAGCTTTGCCCGCACGTAATCGCCGGCACGCCCGATGACGTGCATCGCGAGTTCGACGCGTTGAGCCGCCGCTATGGCGTCGATGAGTTCGTCGTCGATTCGCCCGTCACGCACTATCCGGCGCGACTCGCATCGGTCGAACTGCTGGCGCGCGAACGGCGCCCGGTACAGACCTGGCCATGATCGCACGCGCCTCACGAGGCGTGCGTGTTCCCCTCGATTTCGACAGCGAGCCCAGACATGACCCAACCCCCCATTCCGTTCGGCATCATGCTGCATGGCGCAGGCGGCCATATGCACGCGTGGCGGCATCCGAGCAATCCGCCGGATGCGAGCGTCAATCTCGATTTCATCGTGCGGATCACGCGCAAGGCGGAGGAAAACGGCTTTGTGTTCGCGTTTGTCGCCGACGGCCTCTACATCAACGACAAATCGATACCGCACTTCCTGAATCGCTTCGAGCCGATTTCGCTGCTGTCGGCGCTTGCGCTCGCGACGTCGAGGATCGGGCTGGCGGGCACGGTGTCGACTTCGTACAGCGAGCCGTTTACGGTTGCGCGGCAATTTGCGTCGCTTGACTTGCTCAGCGGTGGCCGCGCGGGCTGGAATGTCGTCACGACACCGCTCGAGGGCACCGCGAAGAATTTCGGTAAAACGCATCCCGAGCACGATCTACGCTACGAGATCGCGGACGAGTATCTGGAAGTCGTTCAGGGGCTATGGGATAGTTGGGATGACGATGCATTCGTGCGCGATCGCCAGAGCGGGCGTTTCTTCGATCGTGACAAACTGCATACGCTTGATCATCGCGGCAGGTTTTTCCAGGTGGCCGGGCCGCTCAATATCCAGCGCTCACCGCAGGGGCAGCCGGTGATCTTTCAGGCGGGCGCGTCGGATGCGGGGATCAGTTTCGCCAGCAAATACGCGGATGCCGTGTTTACGCATACGGCTTCGGTGGACGAGGCGCTGGCGTTCGCGCGGCGCGTGAGGCGCAGTGCGATCGAGCATGGGCGCAGCATCGGCGACTTGAAGATCTTTCCTGGAATCGGGCCGATCGTTGGGCGTACCGCCGAGGAAGCGGAAGAAAAATACCGCGCGATCCGCGATTTGCTGACTGTCGACGACGCGCTCGCCTATCTCGGCCGCTACTTCGATCATCACGATTTCACCCAGTATCCGCTCGACGGGCCGTTTCCCGAGTTGGGAGAGATCGGCCGCAACAGCTTTCGCTCGACCACCGACCGGATCAAGGCCGACGCGCGCGACAAGGGGCTCACGCTGCGCGAGACCGCGTTTGCTGTCGCGACGCCACGGCCGCACTTTATCGGCTCCGGCGACGAAGTTGCCGATGAGTTGATCCGCTGGGTCGACGCGGGCGCGTGCGATGGTTTTATCCTCGGCTTCCCGGTGCAGGCGCAAGGGCTCGACGATTTCGTCGAACTCGTGCTTCCCGCGCTTGAGGCGCGTGGACGCTACCGGCGCTCGCTTGCCGGGCGCACGCTGCGTGACCATCTCGGTTTGCCGCGCAAGGAAAGCCGCTATGCGGCGCCCGTCGACGCATGACGGCGGCCAAGCGAGCAGGCGTGGCGCTTGGCCGTACCCGCTGCGCGAACTCGGCGGTGCGGCGCGCCTTCAATTGCCTCACTCATGCCGCATGCGGCATCGATCGTTCTCCGAAGGAAAGACGACCATGAGCGACATCACGCACGCAGTCGGCGGCGCGCTGCCGGCATCGAGCCCACCTCAGGCGCGAGACGACGCATCGTATTTCAGGATCGTGCCGGCGCGCTACCGGGCGCGTGCGGCCGGCACCGTGCTTGCACTCGTTTTGATCGCGTTGGCGCTGAACTCGGTGCTCAGCAATCCGCAGTGGGGCTGGCCTGTATTTGCCGAATGGTTCGTGTCCGAGCCGGTACTTTCCGGACTCGCGCGCACGCTGTTGTTGACGGCGCTCGGTGCGGTGTTGGGGCTCGCGCTCGGTGTGCCGCTCGCGCTGGCGCGCGTGTCCGGCTCGCGGTTGTTATCCGCATGCGCATGGACGTATATCTGGGTGTTCCGCTCGATTCCGCTCGTCGTGCTGCTGCTGATCCTCAACAATCTCGGCTATCTGTACGATCACGTGCGGCTGGGCGTGCCGTTCACGAGCATCGTGCTTGCCGAGGTCGCGACAACCGATCTGATCAGCCCGTTTTGCGCGGCGGTGCTGGGTCTTACGCTCAGCCATGCGGCATTTACGGCGGAGGGCGTGCGTGGCGCGATCCTGTCGGTCGATCATGGACAGCTTGAAGCGGCCGCCGCGCTCGGTTTGCCGCGCGCACGGCAGGCCACGCGCATCGTACTGCCTCAGGCGATGCGAGCGTTCCTGCCCGTGGCGTTCAACGATTTGATCCTGCTCGCCAAGGGTACGTCGATGGTTTATGTGCTTGCGATGCCGGAGCTGTTCTATACCGTGCAGGTGATCTACCGGCGCAATCTCGAGGTGATTCCGCTGCTGATGGTCGCAACGGTCTGGTATCTGATTATCCTGACCGTACTTTCCGTGATTCAGGCGAGAGTCGAGCGCCGCTATGCGCGCGGCGCGGTGCGCAATCCGGCGCGCTCGCCACTCGATGCATGGATCGCGGGCGTGATCCGTGCGTGGCCGGGCCGGCGCGCGGCCGCGAATGATCCGGCGCGCGCCCAACCTGATGGCGGCGGTTCGAGCAGGAAGCCTGTCGCATCCATGCCGGCTGTGCGTGCCGCGCGCGCTTGGGTCAGCGAGCGGCGGGGCGGCGAAGTGTCGCTGCATCGCGTATCGAAAAGCTTCGGACAGCATAAGGTGTTGGACGACGTGTCGTTTGTCGCGCCGGCCGGCAGCGTGACGGTGATTCTCGGGCAGTCCGGCTCAGGCAAATCGACGCTGCTGCGCACGATCAACCATCTCGAGCGCGTCGACGGCGGGTTCATCGACATCGATGGCGAACTCGTCGGTTACCGCCGCGACGGCAACACGCTGTATGAGCTGAAGGAACGGGACGTGCTGCGCCGTCGGATCGACGTCGGCATGGTGTTTCAGAACTTCAACCTGTTTGCCCATCTGAGCGTGCTGGAGAATCTCGTCGAAGCACCGGTTGCGCTGGGCCGCGCGACGCGTGCCGACGCGCTGCGACTCGCGCACGAGTTGCTCGCGCGCGTCGGTTTGGCGGCGAAGGCGCATGCGTATCCGCGCCAGCTTTCGGGCGGCCAGCAACAGCGCGTTGCGATTGCCCGCGCGCTCGCGTTGAAACCGAAAGTACTGCTGTTCGACGAGCCGACGTCTGCGCTCGATCCCGAACTGGTCAATGAAGTCCTTGACGTCATCAAGGAACTCGCGCGCTCAGGCACGACGCTCATCATCGTCACGCACGAGATCGGCTTTGCACGTGAGGTGGCCGATACGGTGTTGTTCATGGAGCAGGGCAGGATCATCGAGGCCGGCCCTCCCGCGCAGGTGCTCGATGCGCCCGCGCATGCGCGCACGCGCGCGTTTCTGTCGAAGGTGCTCTGACGATGACGGTGCGATGCGAGCCGCGTGAAAGTCGATGTGACGTTGCGTGGCGGGCCGTCTGCGCTGTGTTTTTCCGATACCGGTGACATTACTGCAATGAACGATAGAAGAGCTTTTGTTCGCGCCGCGCTCATGACGGCCGCCGGCGCGGCGCTGTTCGGCGTGCCGCCGTTGGCCGCACGGGCTGCCGCTATCGCGATCGATCTCGATCCTCGGCAGGCCGGGCGTGTGCGCGCCGCGCCCGATCCGGCCGCGATCCATGCGGCGACCGGCTATCGCTGGGTCGGCGATGGCGTTCTGACTGTCGCGATCGCCCCGCACGTGCCGCCCGTGGCGACCTATGCGACCGACGCGCGAACGGTGGTCGGCGCGGACCCGGACTACGCGCAACTCGTCGCCGACGCATTGGGCCGGCGTCTCGCGCTCGTGCCCATTGCATGGGCCGACTGGCCGCTAGGTCTGACCTCCGGCAAGTACGACGCGGTGATCTCGAATGTCGGCGTGACGGAGCAGCGCAAGAAAAAATTCGATTTCACGACGTACCGGCTCGGTTTGCACGGCTTCTATGTCCGGCGCGGGAGTCCGGTTACACGCATCGCCGGGCCGAGCGATGTCGCGGGCTTGCGCATTATCACCACCGCGGGCACCAGCCAGGAGCGGATTCTGCTCGAATGGAACCGCCGCAACGTAGCGCAGGGACTCAAACCGTTGGCGCTGCTGTATTTCGACGACGACGGCGCGTCGCGCGTCGCGTTGCTGTCGGGGCGCGCGGATGTCGAACTCAATCCGAATGCGGCGCTCGCATACGAGGCGGCGCGAGAGGGCAGGATTCGCAATGTCGGCAGCGTGAACGCAGGCTGGCCGCTCAACGCGGACGTCGCGATCGCGACGCGCAGGGGCAGCGGGCTGGCCGATGCGCTGACGCTTGCGACCAACGATCTGATCCGCAACGGTAAGTACAGACAGGCGCTCGTGCGCTGGGGGCTGCTGTCCGAGGCGATCGAGCGGTCCGAAACGAACCCGCCGGGGCTGCCGTCGTTCTGACACGGCGCACCGTTTGTTATTTCCGATCCTGGTCATGACGATTTCACACCTGGGCTTCCTGACGGCCGGCAACTATCCGGCCCACGATCCGCTTGCCGGTCTTGAGCAGTCGCTGCGGCTTTTCAGTCGCGGCGATGCGCTCGGTTACGACAGCGCATGGGTCCGCCAGCGGCATTTGGAGCGTTCGGTGTCGTCAGCCGCGACGTTTCTTGCCGCTGCGACGCAGCGCACGGTACGCATCGCACTCGGTGCGGCCGTGATCCAGATGGGTTACGAGAATCCGTTCCGGCTCGCGGAGGATCTCGGGACCGTCGATGCGCTGTCGCGGGGCCGCCTGCACGTCGGGCTGAGCGCGGGCGCGCCCGGGTACGCGTCGCTGCTCGGCGATCGCCTGCTCGATGCAGACGCCGCGCGCATCGACTTTTCGCACGCGCGGCTGCTGCGCCTGCGCGAGAACCTCGCCGGCGCCTATTTCGGCGACGCGGACACGGTGATCGAATCGCCGGCCGGGCGCGAGCGGCCGCGCGTGAATCCGCATGTGCCGGGGCTGGCGGGGCGTCTGTGGTACGGCGGCGGCTCGCTGCGCTCCGCCGAATGGGCGGCGCGCAACGGTTTTCATTTGCTGATCGGCAACGTCTGCCGAGGCGAAGCCAGCGACGATTTCCATGCAGCGCAGGCCGCTCAACTCGACCTGTTCCTGTCGACCTGGGCCGAAGCATCGCCGCCGCGCGTCGCGCTCGGGCGCGTCATCGTGCCGCTCGATAGCGCCGAAGCCGTTTCGCGGCAACGTTACCGTGATTTCGCCGCGGCGCGCGTCGCGCGCACGCTGGCGCCACAGGGAGATAGCCGCACGCTGTTCGCGCCGGATCTGGTCGGTATGTGCGACGAGATCGTCGAACGGCTGCTCGCCGATCCCGTGCTCGCGCGCGTGACCGAACTGAGGCTCGAACTCCCGTATGACCTCGCGTTCGACGAATACGAGCAGATCCTGACCGACGTTGCATCCCGCATCGCGCCGGCGCTCGGCTGGATGCCGGCCGGGCTCGTGGCGGCGGCCAACGGCGCGGGCGCCGCCGTCCACTGAACGTGCGGGCGCCCATGCGGGCGATTGCTTATTGCATTTCGGCAATCGCACTGCAACATCATATTCACCTGACTTCTGTTACGCTTACGACCGCGTAAGAAGCGATTTGCCCGGCATAGAGGCATATCCGCTTTCCGAGCGGCTGGCGTTGTCATATAAACGAAGGGACGGGCGCGACGCAACCGGTGCAGGCGCGTTGCCTCGTCTGGCAGCGCGCCGTTGCAACGCGCTCGCCGCGCACCGCAGCAAGCCAGTTCGTCCCCCGATACCACCACCCGAGACCACCATGCTTCAATTGTCCCGGCGTCAGTTCCTGAAGCTGTCCGCGACGACGCTAGCCGGTTCGAGTCTGGCCCTGATGGGCTTCTCGCCGGCCGACGCGCTTGCCGAGGTCCGCCAATACAAGCTGGCGCGCACTGTCGAAACCCGCAACACCTGCCCTTACTGCTCGGTCGGCTGCGGGATTCTGATGTACAGCCTCGGTGACGGCGCGAAAAACGCGCAGCCGAGCATCATCCACATCGAAGGCGATCCCGATCACCCGGTCAACCGCGGCACGCTATGTCCGAAGGGCGCGAGCCTGATCGACTTCATTCACAGCCCGAACCGCCTCACGCAGCCCGAATATCGCGCGCCCGGCTCCGACAAGTGGGAGCCGATCGCATGGAGCGACGCGCTCGATAGGATTGCGAAGCTGATGAAAGCCGACCGCGACGCGAACTTCATCGAGACGACCGACGACGGCAAGAAGGTCAACCGCTGGCTGACTACCGGCATGCTCGCTGCCTCGGCGGGCAGCAACGAAGTCGGCTATCTGACGCACAAGACCGTGCGCAGCATGGGAATGCTCGCGTTCGACAACCAGGCTCGTGTCTGACATGGCCCGACGGTGGCAGGTCTTGCCCCGACGTTTGGCCGTGGCGCGATGACGAACCATTGGGTCGACATCAAGAACGCCGATGTGATTCTCGTGATGGGCGGCAATGCTGCCGAAGCGCATCCTTGCGGTTTCAAGTGGGTGACCGAGGCGAAGGCGCATCGCCGCGCGCGCCTCATCGTCGTCGACCCGCGCTTTACGCGCACCGCCTCGGTGGCGGATTTCTACGCGCCGATCCGTACCGGCACGGACATCGCGTTTCTTGGCGGGGTGATCAATTACCTGCTGACGAACGACAAGGTTCAGCACGAGTACGTGAAGCGCTACACGGATTTTCCGTTCATCGTCCGCGAGGATTTCGCGTTCGACGACGGCATCTATTCCGGCTATGACGTGGACAAGCATGCGTATCCGGACAAATCGACGTGGGACTACGAACGCGGCGACGACGGCTTCGTGAAGACCGACGACACGCTTGCGCATCCGCGCTGCGTATACAACCTGTTGAAGCAGCATTACGCGCGCTACACGCCGGAGATGGTCGAGAAGATTTGCGGCACACCGAAGGACAAGTTCCTGAAAGTGTGCGAAATGCTGGCGACTACCGCCGTGCCGGGCCGTGCCGGTACGATCCTGTATGCGCTTGGCTGGACGCATCACTCCGTCGGCGCACAGATGATCCGCACGGGCGCGATGGTGCAACTGCTGCTCGGCAACATCGGGATCGCGGGCGGCGGGATGAATGCGCTGCGCGGCCACTCGAACATCCAGGGGCTGACCGATCTCGGCCTGATGTCGAACCTGCTGCCGGGCTACATGACGCTGCCGTCGCAGGCCGAGCAGGACTACGAAGCGTATATCAAGAAGCGCGCGCCGCAGCCGCTTCGGCCGAATCAGCTGAGCTACTGGAAGAACTATCGCGCGTTCTTCGTGAGCTTCATGAAGGCGTGGTGGGGCGACGCGGCGAACGCCGGCAACAACTGGGGCTACGACTATCTGCCGAAGCTCGACAAGCCGTATGACCTGCTGCAAACGCTCGAGCTGATGCATCAGGGCAAGATGAACGGCTACATCGCGCAAGGCTTCAATCCGCTGGCGGCGGCGCCGTCGAAGGCGAAAACCGCGGCTGCGCTCGCGAAGCTGAAATGGCTCGTGATCATGGACCCGCTTGCGACCGAGACGTCCGAGTTCTGGAAAAACCACGGCGACTACAACGACGTTGACGCATCGAAGATCCAGACAGAGGTGTTCCGGCTGCCGACGACGTGTTTTGCCGAGGAGCGCGGCTCGCTCGTGAACTCCGGCCGTGTGCTGCAATGGCACTGGAAGGGTGCCGAGCCGCCGGGCCAAGCGCGCAGCGATCTCGAGATCATGGCGGGCCTGTTTATACGGGTGCGCGAGCTGTACCGTAAGAAAGGGGGAAAATTCCCCGATCCGATCGTCAATCTGTCGTGGCCGTATGCAGACCCGGAAAGCCCGACGCCCGAGGAACTCGCGATGGAGTTCAACGGCCGGGCGCTTGCGGATCTGCCCGATCCGAAGGACCCGGCGAAGACGCTCGTGAAGAAGGGCGAACAGCTTTCGGGCTTCGCGCAGTTAAAGGACGATGGCAGCACGTCGAGCGGCTGCTGGATTTTCTGCGGTTCGTGGACGCAAGCGGGCAATCAGATGGCACGCCGCGACAATTCGGATCCGACCGGCATCGGTCAGACGCTCGGCTGGGCATGGGCTTGGCCTGCGAACCGGCGCATTCTGTACAACCGTGCGTCGTGCGACGCAAACGGCAAGCCATTCGATCCGACCCGCAAGCTGATCGGCTGGAACGGCAACGCGTGGACGGGCGCGGACGTGCCCGACTACAAGGCCGACGAGCCGCCGGAAAACGGGATGGGGCCGTTCATCATGAACCCGGAAGGCGTTGCACGCTTCTTCGCGCGCGATGGCATGAACGAAGGGCCGTTTCCTGAGCATTACGAACCGTTCGAGACGCCGCTTGCCGCAAATCCGCTACATCCGGGCAACCCGCGTGCGCTGAACAATCCGGCTGCCCGCGTGTTTCCGGGCGATCGCGCGGCGTTCGGCAAGCCCGACAAGTTCCCGCACGTCGCGACCACCTACCGGCTTACCGAGCACTTCCACTATTGGACGAAGCATGCGCGGCTGAACTCGATTATCCAGCCCGAGCAATTCGTCGAGATCGGCGAGGAGTTGGCGAAGGAGGTCGGCGTCGTGCATGGCGATCGTGTGAAGGTATCGTCGAACCGAGGCTACATTGTTGCGGTCGCGCTCGTCACGAAGCGGATCAGGACGCTCACGGTCGACGGCAAGCGGGTGCAAACGGTCGGCATTCCTCTGCATTGGGGTTTCAAGGGGCTGACGAAGCCCGGCTATCTCGCGAACACGCTGACGCCGTCGGTGGGGGACGGCAATTCGCAGACACCGGAATTCAAGTCGTTCCTGGTGAAAGTGGAAAAGGCGTAAGGGGGAAGAGATGGCATTGCAATCGCTCGACATCAAGCGCGTTTCCGCGACCACGACACCGCCGGCCACCGTGCGCGAGCTGGTGACGGGCAGTGTCGCGAAGCTGATCGACGTATCCAAGTGCATCGGCTGCAAGGCTTGTCAGACGGCTTGCATGGAATGGAACGATCTGCGCGACGAAGTCGGCACGAACGTCGGCGTCTATGACAATCCGGCCGATCTCAGCGAACACTCGTGGACGGTGATGCGCTTTGCTGAATACGAGAATCCCGCGGGCGACCTCGAATGGCTGATTCGCAAGGACGGCTGCATGCATTGCGAGGATCCGGGCTGCCTGAAGGCATGCCCGTCGCCGGGCGCGATCGTCCAGTACAACAACGGCATCGTCGATTTCCACGAGGAGAACTGCATCGGCTGCGGCTATTGCGTGACCGGCTGCCCGTTCAACATTCCGCGGATTTCGAAGAAGGACCATCGCGCATACAAATGCACGCTCTGTTCGGACCGCGTCGCGGTTGGCCAGGAGCCGGCGTGCGTGAAGACCTGCCCGACCGGTGCGATCGTATTCGGCACGAAAGAAGATATGAAGCAGCATGCGGCCGAGCGCGTGGCCGACCTGAAAGAGCGTGGCTTCGAGCATGCGGGGCTCTACGATCCGCAAGGCGTCGGCGGCACGCACGTCATGTATGTGCTGCACCATGCCGACCGGCCGTCGCTATATCACGGGCTGCCGGATAATCCGTCGATCAGCCCGATGGTGAAGCTGTGGAAAGGGCTCGCGAAGCCGCTTGCGGTGGCGGGTATCGCGCTTACCGCGCTCGCCGGTTTCTTCCATTACACGCGCGTCGGCCCGAACGAAGTGACGCCGGACGAAGAGGCCGCGGCTCGCGACGAGGCGCGACGCATCAAGGAGGACGCGAAATGAAGCATGACGACCCGATCCTGATCGTCCGGTATACGGCCAACGAGCGCACGAATCACTGGCTCACCGCGATTTCGTTCGTACTGCTCGCGTTATCGGGGCTCGCGCTCTTTCATCCGTCGATGTTCTGGCTGACCTCGCTGTTCGGTGGCGGCCAATGGACGCGGATTCTGCATCCGTTTGTCGGCGTCGTGATGTTCGCGTCGTTCGCGGTGATGGTCGCACGCTACTGGCACCATAATCTGCTCGACGCGGACGACCGGCGCTGGCTCAAGCAAATGCGCGACGTGCTCGCGAACCGCGATGACGAACTGCCGCCCGTCGGCCGTTATAACGCAGGGCAGAAGCTGCTATTCTTCACGTTGGTGATATGTCTGCTGCTGTTGCTCGTATCCGGGCTCGTGATCTGGCGGCGATATTTTTCGCTCTACTTTCCGATCGACGTGATTCGGACAGCGGCCGTCATTCATGCGGCGGCGGCATTCGTGCTGATTATCGGAATCGTCGTGCATGTTTATGCGGCATTGTGGGTGAAGGGCTCGATCGGGGCGATGGTGCGCGGCACGGTCACGGTCGGTTGGGCGAAAAAGCATCATCCGAAGTGGTTCCGCGAGAGTATCAAATAACACCGCGGCATACCGCTACTCGTGGACAGAACAAGGGCGCCGGCGATTCGGCGCTTGTTTTTTCAAGGCACTCTTTTGTTGTGACTGACGCAACTCAACGTATTCTCGAGCCGAACGAAATTGCAGCGCTCGATCATTCGGCCATTCCGCGCGTGCGAATTCCCGAGCGCGAAACCGTATTCGCCGCGCGCGCCGCACGCTTGCGCAAGCTGGCCGGCCCGAGTCCGATCGGCGGGTATCTGCGGCTGATGGCAGCCGTTGCCGATGCGCAGCATGATCTGTTGCAAGGTTTCGAAGCAAACGCGCCCGAGCGGGCGGCAATCGAGCAGGCGCAGCATCATGCCATGCCACTCGCGCCTGCGCTCGGCAGCGCATTGGCCGGCGGACGCGATCCGGGCTGGCGCGACATGCTGCAGCGCTTGCTCGATCGCGTAGAAGGCGCGGGCCTCGTGAATCCGCCGCTCGCGAAGCTGATCGACGAGTTACGGCTGCGCCCGGCCGCCGAACTCGACAAGCAGGCCGACGCGCTGCTCGCGCAACGCTTCGCCGAGATCGAACCGGCATCGGCGCCGTTTCTGATGGCCGCGCTGCAAGTCGTATGGACTTCGCTCGCGAGCCGCCTGTCGCCGGCCGACGTTCCATATGTCGAGCAGCACGGCCTGTGCCCGGTCTGCGGGATGCCGCCAGTCGCGGGTCTGGTACGCGTCGGCGGCCAGTATCAGGGCTATCGCTTTCTTCAGTGCAGCCTATGCGCGACCGAATGGCACATGGTTCGCACCAAATGTTCGCATTGCGAGTCGACCAAGGGGATCGCATATTACGGCATCGAAGGCAGCAGCGGCGAGTTGAAAGCCGAAGCGTGCGACGAATGCCGCACGTATCGGAAAATCGGCTATCAAGACAAGGATCATGATATCGAGCCGCTCGCAGACGATCTCGCGAGCCTCGCGCTCGATTTGCTGATGGGCGAAGCGGGCTATCGCCGCGCATCGTCGAATCCGTTGTTATGGCCGGAGTTGTCCGCTGACGCGGGAGGAGATGGCCGGCCGTGAGCGGGTCGAGCGTGACCGACACGAGCAGGTTGTTCGCACGGGTGCCGTCGGTCGAGCGGGTGATGTCGTCGGAGCCGCTCAAGGCGCTGGTCGGCGAATATGGGCGCACGCGCGTGCTGGAGACGGTGCGCGCATCGCTCGACGCGTGGCGCGACGCTGCGCGGCGCGACCCGGCCGCCGCCGTGCCGCTCGACGGCACGCGTATCGCCGCCGACGTGCGTGCGCGGCTTGAGGCGGATGCGGCAAGCAGGCTGCGCCCGGTATTCAATCTGACCGGCACCGTACTGCATACGAATCTGGGGCGCGCGCTGTTGCCAGACGCTGCGGTGCAGGCCGTCATACGCGCACTCACGCAGCCGATGAACCTCGAATTCGATCTGGCGACAGGCCGCCGCGGTGATCGCGACGATCTGATCGACGATCTCGTTTGCGAGCTGACGGGCGCCCAAGCGGCCACGGTCGTCAACAACAATGCGGCCGCGGTGTTGTTGACGCTGTGCGCGCTTGCGCCGGCGAAGGAAGTGATCGTGTCGCGCGGCGAGCTTGTCGAAATCGGCGGTTCGTTCCGAATTCCCGACATCATGAGCCGCGCCGGGGCCAAGTTGCGTGAAGTCGGCACGACGAACCGCACGCATCTGCAGGATTACGAAGCGGCGATCGGCGCGCGCACCGCGCTGCTGATGAAGGTGCATTGCAGCAATTATGCGATCAGCGGCTTCACGAAGGAAGTGGCGCTTTCCGAACTCGTGCCGCTTGCACGCGAACACGGGTTGCCCGTTGTCGTCGATCTGGGCAGCGGCACGCTCGTCGATTTGTCGCGTTGGGGCTTGCCGAAGGAGGTGACGGTGCGCGAGACCATCGACGCAGGCGCCGATCTCGTCACGTTCAGCGGCGACAAGCTGCTGGGCGGCCCGCAAGCCGGGTTGATCGTCGGCCGGCGCGACTTGATCGCGAAAATCAAAAAACATCCGTTGAAGCGTGCGCTGCGCGTCAGCAAGCTGACGCTCGCCGCACTCGAGCCCGTATTGCATCTATATCGGACACCTGAATTCCTGCACGAGCGGCTGACGACGCTGCGTCTCTTGATGCGCCCGCAAGCAGATATCGAGGCCGCTGCCGAGCGTATGCGTCCGGCGTTGCAACGCGCGCTGGGTGAAGCGTTCGATGTCGGCGTCGAGCCGATGTTCAGCCAGATCGGCAGCGGAGCGCTGCCCGTCGATCGATTGCCGAGTTGCGGGCTGGTGGTTCGCGTGAGCGGCGGTAAGCGAGGTGGCCGGGCTCTGATGCAGCTCGAGCGGCAGTTGCGCGCCTGGCCGCGCCCCGTGCTCGGCCGCATTGCCGACAACGCATTGCGGCTCGATTTGCGTTGCCTCGAAACGGGCGACGAGGCCGCTTTCGTCGCGCAGTGCGAACTGGCGCAAGGTGCGCGCGGATGATTGTCGGCACCGCAGGACACATCGATCACGGCAAAACGACGCTTGTGCGCGCGCTGACCGGCGTCGACACCGATCGATTGAAGGAGGAAAAGGCGCGTGGCATTTCGATCGAACTCGGCTACGCGTATACGCCGTTGGCGAACGGTGATGTGCTCGGCTTTATCGATGTGCCTGGCCACGAGAAGCTTGTGCATACGATGGCGGCGGGGGCATGCGGAATCGATTTCGCACTGCTCGTGATCGCTGCTGACGACGGCGTGATGCCGCAGACGCGCGAGCACCTGGCAATCCTGCAATTGCTCGGCGTCACGCAAGGCGCGATCGCGTTGACGAAAGGCGATCGCGTCGATGTGGCGCGCATTGCGCAAGTACGCGATGAGATTCGTGCATGGCTTGCACCCACGCCATTCGCGGCCGCGCCGATCTTCGAAACTCGCGCGACTGATCCGGGCGCAGCCGGTGTTGCCGCGCTGAATGCGCATTTGCGCGCGACCGCGCTTGGATGGCACGCGCGGCGTGACGACGGCCTGTTCCGTCTGGCGGTCGACCGCGTGTTTACGCTGGTGGGTCAGGGCACCGTCGTGACGGGCACCGCGTTTGCCGGACGCGTGAGCACCGGGGATACGTTGGTTGTTGCGCGTACCGGCGAATCCGCTCGCGTGCGCAGCATCCATGCACAGAATCGCGCGACCGATGTCGGCCGTGCAGGCGAGCGGTGCGCGCTGAATCTTGCCGGCATCGACAAGGCGGCGCTCGCGCGCGGCGACATGATCGTCGATGCGCGGCTCGCGACACTGTCGCCGCGCATCGACATCGAGCTGACGCTTACACCGGACGCAGGTTTATCGGTCGCGCACTGGACACCGCTGCACGTGCATCTCGGCACATTGCATCGGGTTGCGCACGTCGCGCTGCTCGAAGGCGAGACGCTTGGGCCCGGTCAATGCGCGCGTGCGCAATTGAATTTCGCAGAGCCGATATTCGCAATGCCGGGCGATCGCTTCATCGTGCGCAACGCGCAAGCGACGCAGACCGTCGGCGGCGGCCGCGTGCTCGATCCGTTCGGGCCCGCGCGCAAGCGGCGCACGTACGCGCGGCGGGCGTGGCTCGATGCGCTCGTTGCATGGCTCGACGAAGGCCGGCTCGATGCGCTGCTCGACGAAGCGACGTTTGGCATCATGTGCGAGACGCTCACCCATCTGACCGGCCTGCCGGCGCATGCGCTGACGCTGCCGGCCGACGCCGTGCATATTGCTGCAACGGGCAGACAGGCGGATGACGCGCGCATCATTGCGCGTCGCCACTGGGATGGGCTGCGCGCGCGCGTGCTCGATGCGCTCGATGCATTTCATCGACACTCACCCGACGAGCAGGGGCCGGATGTGGCGCGGCTGCGCCGGATTGCTGCGCCGTTGGCGGACGACGCGCTCTGGCGCGCGTTGACCGATGCGTTGATCGACGACCGTATGATTGTCCGCAGCGGGCCGTGGCTGCATCTACCGTCGCATGCGGTGAGCTTCGATGCGGGCGAGCACGCGCTGGCGGCGCGTCTGCTGCCGCTGGTTGCCGACGGACGCTATGATCCACCGTGGGTTCGCGATCTCGCGTCGGCGACGGGCGTTGCCGAGGATACGGTGCGTATGTTGATGCGCAAGCTTGCACGCCGTGGCGATGTGCATCAGGTGGTACGCGATCTGTTCTACCATCGCGACGTGATCGTCATGCTCGCGCGACTGATCGAGCAACTGTCACACAAGCAGCGCGGCGCACTCGATGCGGCGACGTTCCGGGACGCGACGGGGCTCGGCCGCAAGCGCGCGATTCAAATTCTCGAATTCTTCGACCGCGTTGGGTATACTCGCTTTCACCGCGATCGTCACTGGCTTCGCGGCGACAGCCGCTTGCTCGGCTCGTAATAGGACGGTATCTGCTGTTTCCCGTTTCTCAGGAAGGCATGCGTATCCGGTGGTGCGGCTGAGCTTCAAACTCAGTTGGTGCGGTCAGCCCGCGCCAGGTAGGTTCGACTCCTGCTGCCTTCCGCCACTCAAGGCTCTCGGCGGTTCCCGTTTGCTCTCGCTTACTCCTCTCAACCCCTTTCTGTAGGCGGTTCGGGGGGTAACAGGGCACTTGCAGCTTCCCGCTCTCTCTCGCAGAATTTCACCCTAATTGGTGGGTAACTTGGTGGGTAGAGAGGGGGTAGGGATGGCAGGATGGCAACCGCATCGGTCGACCGCGCTCGGCACGGAAAGCCCGTCGCTCTAGAGTTTTGCACCAACGCAGCAGGTCTATTGCCCCTTTCGTCCGGTTCGCTTTCCATTTGCGGTAGAGATGTCGGCCGCTCGCCTTGCCGTGCCGAAGGGGATGAAGACCGAGTCTGGGAGAATTTCCGATGGCACGATCACGTACTACGATCGATCAGGACAAAATCGCGCATCGATCCTGGCAGCCGAGATGCTGCAGGCGCTGCAGAACACGAGAGCAATGTATTAGCAGACGCCTGCTCTTCCGGTGCCGTCGACCGATGGGGAGAACGCTCCTCGTTCAGTCGAAATCATGCAGAACATTCGGATCGAGATAAATGGCGTGAGCGATCCTAAAGAGGCAGATCGTGAAGTGGCCGGCTATTCTTTTACCGTCAGCCTTTTGCGTTGAGGTCCGAATGCTCCCGAAGCTAGTTCGTATGATGTTCGCTTCTGTGCTCGCCGCGATCGTGGTTCTCGTGAGCGCACCCTCGGCCGTCGCATGCGACATACCGGCGCCCTTGCAAACCATCGATCCTCCTGGCTACTACGACGATGCTTCGGGCTACGCGCAGGCGGTCAAGCCGATGCGCGACTTCGTTTCTCGGCTCAACACGGCGGCCGGCGAAGGTGATTGGCCGTGCGCGTTGAACCTGCTGGACAATTGGGCGCGGGCCGACGCATTGATGGGGCGCATTTCCGGTTATCAGGGCTACTACGAGCGTTCGTGGGCGGGAACGGACTTCGCGATGGTGATCCTGCATATGCCGCCAGGCTTTCGCGACGAAAACCGGGCACGCTTCGCGGCGATCGATCCATGGCTCGAACGAATCGCTACCGCGACGCGCGATGCGGCAGCGATCAACCATCTGCATAACAATCTTGTCTACTGGGCGGGGCTGAATTTGATCGCAATCGGCGCCGTCACCGGCAATGCGAGCCTCTTCGATTCGGGCCTGCTGCGCATTCGCGACGGTATTCGCGACATTGGGCCTGACGGCGCACTCGCACGCGAAGTGAAGCGTGGCAACCGTGCGCAGCACTATCACACATTCGCGCTGATTCCGCTGGTGTTCGCGGCGGAACTGGCACGCAGACGCAATATCGATCTGTATCGGGAGAACGGTGGCGCGATCGGCCGTCTCGCCAATCTCGTGATCGACGCGGTAGAGCATCCTGCGAGTTTCACGAAGATCACGCCAATCAAACAGGATCTCTTTCCGTGGACTTTGCACGATGAGCTGTGCTGGGTCGAACCGTACTATGCGCGCTTCAGAGACAGCCGTTTGCCGGCCATCATCGCGCCCCGCAGACCGTTCAGCGAATGGCGCGTTGGTGGGAACGTCACGGCGGTCTGGGGCGTTCCTCTGCCGTAGGCGCGGCCGGCGCGCTGCGCAGGCGCCCGATCGCCGTCACTCGACGCATGCTGCGGCATCTCCGTTGCGTTCGCAACGAAAACTTTCTTCCCCCTTTCCCTCTATACCGCAATAGTTCGTCTCGGTCCGTTCGAGCCGCACGTTGGCTCGTCATAGTTCCTTCACGGCCTGAGGCGTGTTTCGGAAGCTGATCGCCATGCGGTTATACGTGTTCATCAGGCCGATTGCGATGGTGAGATCCACAAGTTCGCGTTCATCGAAAACGGCGCGTGCCGAATCGTATGCGGCATCGGGCACGCCCGTCTGCGCTACGCGAGTGACCGATTCAGCCCATGCGAGCGCGGCGCGCTCGCGCGCATCGAACAGGTCGCCCGCTTCAGCCCACGCCTGCAACAGCGCAAGTTTTTCGACTTTAACGCCTTTCTTCAGCAAATCGCGCGTGTGCATATCGAGGCAAAACGCACAATTGTTGATTTGCGAGACGCGCAGATATACCAGTTCAACGAGAACGGGGGAAAGCCCGCTTTGCATCACGTAGCCGTAGACGCCGCCAAGCGCCTTGGTGCCCGCCGGCGCGATCTGGTTGTAGTCGAGACGCATGCTCATACGTTGGCTCCTGCAGAAGGTGGATTGATTTGACCGACGTGGCCGGAGTCGCATTGCCGATATCCGCGGTGAGTACGGCAGGCCACTTTGCGGGCTCGATGCCGTTCATATTGCGGTTCACGAGAGGGATTCAGCCCGGCTCTTCAAAGAAACGTTCGCCGGCGCGGTGGACGGGCTTCGGGCCGTCGTTCACCGGTGACTCGATGGTGCCCGAGGCGGCGTGCGCACGGGCCAAGGCGATCGGGCGCGTATGGATGCACGCGATGCCGTGCCGGGGGCTTCGCTGACCGCCGTGGCGGTCAGCGGCTTGCCGGTGGCCGTGATGATGTGCCGGAAATTGAGCGTGACGGTTTCACTTGTGCCATGCGTGGCGGCGACGTCCGCACAGGCAGTGCTGAAGGCGGGGAGAATGTACATGGACGGCGGGTCTTCGTTGGTCGCACTGCATTGTGCGTCTGCGCTGGACTATGAAAAAGAACCAAGAATGAACATTTTCGATGGTCCATGGAGGGATCGCCCCGCCATCGGCACGTTATTTCTTGTCCGGCAGAAACCAATTCATCACGAGCGCGCAGATACCACCCGTGGCGACGCCCGATTCCAATACGTTTTTAAGCGCCTGCGGCAGGCTGGTCAGGATTTCCGGCACCTGCGACACGCCCAGCCCCAGAGCTAACGACACGGCGATGATCAGCAACGCGCGCCGGTCCAGCCGGATGCCGGCAAGAATGTTGATACCGGAGGCGGCCACCGCGCCGAACATCACCATTGCCGCGCCGCCGAGCACGGGCTCGGGTACGGCTTGCAGGATGCCGGCGACCACGGGGAACAGGCCAAGCAGCACCAGCATGCCCGCGATCCAGACGCCCACGTGTCGGCTGGCGATGCCGGTGAGCTGAATCACGCCGTTGTTCTGTGCGAAGACGGAACTGGGGAAGGTATTGAAGAAACCGGCGAGCAGCGAGTTCGCGCCGTTGACGAGCACGCCGCCCTTGATGCGTTGCATCCACAGGGGGCCTTCGACGGGTTGCCTGGAGATTTTGCTCGTCGCGGTGACGTCGCCGATCGCTTCGAGCGATGTGACAAGGTAGATGATCAGCATCGGCACGAAGAGCGCCCATGAGAAACCGAGTCCGAAATGCAGCGGAGTCGGAATTTGGAACAGCGCGGCCTCGCGCACGCCGGTAAAGTCCAGCCGCCCCATCGCGGCGGCTGCGACGTAGCCGAGCGCGAGCGCGATGACGAGCGCGGTGCTGCGCACCCAGACGATGGGCACCCGGTTGAGCACGATGATCGCGCCGAGCACCAGGCCGGAGAGGGTCAGGTTTTCGGCGCTGGCGAAATTGCCCTTGGCCATGGCACTGTAGCCGCCGCCCATGCTGATGAGGCCGACCTTGATGAGCGTCAGGCCGATCAGCAGAACCACGATGCCGGTGACGAGCGGCGTGATCAGGCGCTTGATGAAGGGCAGGATGCGGGAGACGCTCATCTCGACGAACGAGCCGGCAATGACCACGCCGAAGATGGCGCCCATCACGGTTTCGACCGGCGTGCCTTGCTTGACCATCAGGCTGCCGCCGGCGATGAGCGGGCCGACGAAGTTGAAGCTCGTGCCCTGAACGATCAGCAGGCCGGCGCCGAGCGGGCCAAAGCGTTTGCATTGGACGAAAGTGGCGATGCCGGAGATCGCGAGCGACATCGACACGATCAGCGTGGTGTCGCGGCTGGCCACGCCCAGCGCTTGGCAGATCAGCAGGCCGGGCGTGACGATCGGCACCAGAATGGCGAGCAGGTGCTGGAGTGCGGCGACGAAGGCGATTGCCGGGGCGGGCCGCTCGTCGGGGCCGTAGACCAGATCGCGGGCGGCTTCGGCGTGATCGGCGTCGTGGGCGGCGGGTTGGGCTTGGGAGGCGGGGTGCATGACGGAAGGGTCGGTAAAGAGGGGGCAAGTGCGGAATTTTAGCGGGAAGACCCGGCCGTGTCGGAAAACCGCCGAGCGCGGCGCATGGCGGCCGGATGATGCGAACGTCGGGCTTGATTGCCGACGTATCGTTGGGCCGCACCGCGATCGAGGGACGTGGCAGGTCTTCGCGTTTCGTCACGCCGTGACGTGTATCGCGTGAGGAGAATCAGGCAGGCGTGGCCGGTTGGAGAGCAGGTGCCGCTCGAGCCGATCATGCGTTGCCCGACTGGCGATCCTGTGCGCGAATTCGTCCTCGGCGCAGATCGGCCGGGAATATTGTCGGCGTGCATTCGGGGGCCTGTGTCACATGTCGCGCATCGCGCTGAACGAAGTGAGATGCACACTCGATATCCCCGCGCATGTCGGAGAAACGTTGTGTTGCGTTGGCGGGCCTCGAATGGCGTGTGGGCGGTGCGGATGTCGCTCTTCTTGTCGAGCCTGTCGTCATTCGCGCGCGCTGACGCCCCCACCTCGCGAACCGGCGGGGTCAGCCGTCACCACGCATGGCTGGCGTGGAGGTGAGTGGTGGCGCTGAATGGCATACCGGCATCGGACGCCGGTAAATCGAACAGATCTCGCGTGAAACCGCGCACGTGCTCGGTAACGGTTCGATTACGCAACCGCATGACCTGTTCGGCAAATGTTTCGAAGTCTCCGTCGCGCGACGCCTTGGTGACCTCCGCTAGATCCCGTGCCTTCAATAGGCTCGGCTGCGCGAGCCGCACGAAATACGGTGCTTCGAGTTCGACCGACAGCGCGAGCGGATAGCTTTTACCGAGAGCTTCTGCAAACGCGCGCTCGACGCAGTCGACGACCGCCGTGCTCTGTGCGGCACCGAGCGTTTTGCCGGTACCCACGTGGCGCAACCGATCAGGATGGATTCGCAAGCGCGTGCCGACGCTGAGTTCAGTCGGCGACGAACACACGAGTGCGTAGTAATGCGTTCTGCGTTGACCGGAGGGCAGCGTCGCGCTGCTCGTAATGAACGCATGACGCGGCAGTTCGCGAACTTGGCCGTTCGTGTCGATCCATGCGTTCCATAGCAGCGAGCCTTCGTGATTTTTACCGGCCGGACATGGTCTCGGTTTGCTCGACGCCGGCGAAAACAGCGCGATCAGCGAGCCCGTTCGGTGCGCGGCAATTTGCGCGCTGTTGCCAAGCGGCTGGCCGATGCCCCACAGAAACCGTCCGCCTCCGAGCCGGCGCTCCCATTCCTTTCTCAGCACGATAGTCGGGAGTTCTTCGCCGGACTCGTGACCGATCTTGGTCCAGCAAAACGTCGGGGGGAGATGTTTCAGTGTCATCAGCTTTCTCGAAATGCGTGCGGCCGCCCGATTTCGGCGGCCATTCATTAGGCATTAATGTATAGGTATAATGCATATGATGGAAGCCCCCAACACCTCTTTTTCTGTTCAGGCGCTGCTGAGCCGATTATTGGCGGATACTCGTTCATCCAGCGAAATTGCCAGGCTTTCGGGCGTCAGCCAGCCGACCGTTTCGCGGCTTCGGCTGTCGAACGGACGTCGGCTGCGCAGAAGCGCGTCATTCAATAAGCTATGCAGTTTCTATGGCGTCGAGCCGCGACAGAGGCGGCCCGCGGGCCGCCTTGCGGCCAGCTATAACGAATTGCTGCGTGACGCGATCGTGGATGCATGGGACGGCTCGGAAGAGCACGGCCGTGCGCTGCTCGGCGTGATCGAAGGTTTGAAGGCGTTGAGCGGCAAGCCGGGATAAATGCGCGGCAGTGCGTATTCGCGCGCCGGGCGGCCAGCCGGAGCGCGAGAGGCGTGCTGGGGCGAGCCGAGACGGCTCGCGTCAGTTGAAGATGCCCTGGTGGTGTTGCTTCAGCGCGGTTGGACAGTCGGCTTGAGCGGCGCGGCGTTGGTGATCGCCCGTTGCTCGGCATGCAGATCGAGCGAGCGGCTCAGCACGTAATAGGTCGCGCCGGATACGGCCAGGCCGATGAGCCATGCAATATCGACCCCATGCAGCCGATGCGCGACGTAGCCGACGAAAATCTCCCGGTCGGACGCCGTATCGACGATATTGAAAAACGGAATCATCGCACCGAAGCCGATCAGATAAGCCGCGATACCGCGAACCTGCCACGTGCCATAGATACCGTGGGGGGTGAAGAAATGGGCGATCGCGTAGCGTCCTTTGCGAACGAAGAAATAGTCGACGAGATTCACGGCGGTCCACGGTACGAGGAAGTACAAAAGCAGCACGAGGAACGTGTTCAGCAGCGCGATGCCATGACCTTTGAGCAGCAGCGCGCATGCGAGCAGCACGCTGCTGATTGCCGTGATCGCGATCACGCGCGCGCGGCGGGTGGGCGCGACCGGGCGGAACGAATCGACACCCGTGAGCAGCGTCAACATCGCGCTGTACGTATTGAGCGCGACGATCGGCAGAAAGCCCGCGACGGACACGACGACAAGCACATGACCGAAGCCGGGCAGCAGCGCCGAGCCGATCTGGTTCAGCGCGACGAGCGCATCCGATGCATGAAGCCGTGCGGCAAGCCACGCGCCGATGCCGATCATCCACGAGCCGGACAGCGACGCGCCGGCGAAGATCGCGGCAATCAGCTTCGCGCGGCTCGTCTGCTTCGGCAGATAGCGCGTGTAGTCCGATACGTATGGCGCATACGAAATGTTGTAGCTCGCGCCGATCGCGAATTGCGTGACGAATGCGATCCAGTTGAAGCCGAGTGCGGACGGTGCGGATGACGCGGCGGCGGGCGCGCTGTCGCCGAGGCCGGCCATCAGTGCGGCGGTGACGATCGCGTAGAGCGGCAGCGTTGCCATCAGCGCCCACTTGAATGCCCTATGCATCAGATCGTGCCCGTAGATCGCGAGCAAGCCGCCCAATACGGATGCGGCGAGCGCGACGATCGTCGGGCTCAGGCCGAACACGTTCCTGAGGCCGTCCATGACCAGCGATACGTTGACGACATTGAAGCCGACGAAGACAAACAGCGTCGCGAGCAGTGCAAGTACCACCCCGCGATAGCCGAATTGCGCGCGCGACTGGATCATCTGCGGCAAACCCATCTCCGGGCCCTGCGAGCCGTGAAAAGCCATGAAGATCGTGCCGAACATGATGCCGAGCGTGCCCGCGAACGTCGTCCACGCAGCGGACAAACCCATGCCGGGGCCGACGAAGCCGATCGAGATCGTGAAGAAGTGAAAGTTGCCGAGGAACCAGAACGGTGCCTGGCTGTGCAGCTTCGCGTGACGCTCGCTCTCCGGAATGTAATCGATCGACCGGCTCTCGATGCCGAATCCCTGCGCAGCGCTTTCGGCGCTTGCGGTTTGCTGTGCGTTCATGATGAATCGGTCTCCTGATTGAATCGATTCCCTGGCGGGGCGGGTCGTGGTGCGCGTGCGTTGCGTCGTGCCGTGCTCGATCAATTCCGGCGCTTGACGCCGGGCAGCACGCACAGCATCTCGTAGGCGAGATTCGCGCCGAGCAGCGCAGTGGTGCCGAACGGGTCGTAAGGCGGCGCGACTTCGACGAGATCGGCGCCGACGATGTCGAGGCCCCACGCGCCGCGAACGATCTCGAGACCTTGCGCAACCGTCAGCCCGGCGATTTCGGGCGTGCCGGTGCCGGGCGCGTAAGCGGGATCGATGCCGTCGATGTCGAAGCTTAGATACACCGGGCCGCTGCGCAGACGCGCGCGGACTTCGTCCATCAGCGGCGCGAGCGAGCGGTTCCAGCATGCGTCGGCCTGCACGACGCGAAAACCTTGCTGGCTGCACCAGTCGAAATCTTCCGCGGCGTAGCCGGTGCCGCGCAGGCCGATTTGTACGACGCGTTCGCCATCGAGCAATCCTTCCTCGACCGCGCGGCGAAACGGCGTGCCGTGAGCGATCTTTTCTCCGAACATCGTGTCGTTGACGTCCGCGTGCGCGTCCACGTGAATGAGGCCGAGCCGGCCGTAGCGGCGGCGCAGCGCGCGCAGGATCGGCAGCGTGATGGTGTGATCGCCGCCGAGCGTGATCGGGCGGCACCCGTGCGTGATGATCGCGTCGTAAGCAGTTTCGATGCGCGCGATCGAATCGGCGAGGTTGTACGGGTTGGTCGCGACATCGCCGATATCGGCAACGCGCAGCGAATCGAACGGCGCGGCGCGCGTTGCCATGTTATATGGGCGCAGCAGCACGGATTCGGCGCGAATCTGACGGGGGCCGAAGCGCGCGCCAGTCCGATTCGATGTGCCGAGGTCGAACGGCACGCCGACGAAGCACGCGTCGAGCCCCGCCGCGCCGGCAGCCTGCGGCAGCCGCATCATCGTCGCGATGCCGCCGAAGCGGGGCATCGCGTTGCCGCTTTGCGGCTGAGGATAGTCGTGATCCGAGATCATTTTTTACCTGTATTGGTTGCGCCGTATCATTCAACGAGTGCGGCAGATGGGGTTGTACGCCGCCAAAATGCAAATTTGAATGACAATGATTCAACGTTCACATTGATAATTTCGTATGTATCGCCGACGAGCATCGCGGAGGAAATATGTTCGGCAACCTGACGGATCTGGATCTGCGTTTGATTCGGGTATTCATCGCGGTGGCGGATGCGGGCGGTGTGAGCGTCGCGCAATCGACGTTGAACGTCAGCCAGCCGACGATCAGCACCCAACTCTCGACACTCGAGACGCGCGTCGGTTTTCGTCTGTGCGAGCGCGGCCGCGGCGGATTTCGTCTAACGACCAAGGGCGAGCGCTTCTACGCGCTCGCGAAGAAGCTCTATGAAGCCGTCGATGCGTTCAGCAGCGAGGCGCGGCATATGGACAAGACGCTCGTCGGCACGCTGTCGGTGGGGCTGATCGGTCACACGCCGGTTAGCCAGAACGCGCGGATCAGCGATGCGATCGCGCGGTTCAGGCGGCGCGACGAAGCTGTGCGTTTCGTGATTTCGGTCAGGCCGCCCGGCGAGCTGGAAGAACGTTTGCTGAGCGGCAACGTGCAGATCGCGGTTGGCTATTTCTGGCATCGCGTACCGACGCTCGAATACACGCCGCTCTTCATCGAGCGGCAGGTGGCTTATTGCGGGCGGGGGCATCCGTTATTCCGGCGCGCCGGGCGGATCGACCCGTCCGGCGTCGCGGATTTCGAGTGGGCGTGGCGCACTTATCCGCTGCCGGAAGTGGAACTGTCGACAACACCGTCGAAAGTCACCGCGCAGGCCGACAATATGGAGGCAGTCGCGCTGCTGATTTTGTCAGGCCATCATCTGGGTTATTTGCCGCAGCATTTCGCGGCGCCCTATGTGAAGCAGGGATTGCTCAAGGCGCTCAATCCCGCCGTGCTGCGCTACGACGTGACGTTTCATGTGGTCACGCAGCGGCGCAACCGGCGCGATCCGATCGTGCAGGCATTTCTCGAGGATTTGAAGGACGCGCATCTGGTGGGCGACAGCACGCCGGAGTGAGCGGCTGTCGCGTTCGGCCCGCGCTTTCGCCACGTCATGGCTATGCGGATACCGGTTGCAGCGCATCGATTCGGAAAATCCGCGATGCAGCCGCGCGTTGGGTAAGCGTGCGCGCTATGGGCCGACGAAGTTCGAGAACGATATGAGCGGGATTGCCTGCATCGGCACTTTCACTGGCTCACTGGCGGTTCCGCATCTGCGGGCCGTTGCCTGCCGCTTCGGGACGGTGGTGGGCAACGGCCGCCATCGCAACCTGGGGCGTGCACATGAACGTTGCCGAAAGAAGAATCGGCTTGCGCGGCTCAATGTGCGTCGTGCGATCGGCTGGTCATGATCGGTGTTCCCGAAGGCGCGCGTGCGGCAGATGCTTCGGATGACGAAGCACGCAGGCGCCGTGCTTTGAAAATTGCGAAGCCTTTCGACGACAGATCGAGCAGGAACGATTTCAGCGCGTTCTCGTTGGGAATCGGGTTGCGGCCGTTGCCGAGCCGATGAAGCTGCCGCGTGTACCAAGTGACTTCGAGCGAACCGAGGTTGTCGAAATACCGGACGCCGGTGCTGAGCGGTTTGATCTGATGGCGGGTTTGCTCGCCGCGCAGCAGGCGCGCCGGCGCATCCGGCTCGATTGCGAGAATGCGGCCGAGGCCGATCATGTCAAGCGCGCCGTCGCGCAACGGCGCTTCCATGCCGGCCAGACTGCGAAACCCGCCGGTGACCATCAGCGGCACCTGGATTTCAGCGCGCACTTTCTCGGCAAACTCGAGAAAATACGCTTCGCGTGCGGCCGTCGACGCGCTACGGTGCCCGCGCTGCATCACGGGTTCTTCGTAGGTGCCGCCGGAAATCTCGATCAAATCGATGCCGGCTTGCGCAAGCGCGCGGATTGCATCTAGCGATTCTTCTTCGGTGAAGCCGCCGCGCTGAAAATCCGCGGAGTTGAGCTTGATGCCGATCGGGAAATCCGCACCGACGCGGCTGCGCACTGCTTCGTACACCGCCAGCACGAAGCGGCGGCGTTTCTCGGCACTGCCGCCCCAGTGGTCGTCGCGCTGGTTATGGTGCGGCGACAGGAACTGGTTGATCAGATAGCCGTGCGCGCCATGCAATTGCACGCCGGTGAAGCCGGCTTTTTGCGCGATCGCGGCGGCTGTCGCATAGCGTTGAATCAGCGTTTCGATTTCTTCATGCGTCAGCGCGCGCGGTACCAGGAAGTACGGCGCGAGCTTCGGTCCGAAGCCGATCGCGGACGGCGCGACCGTTTCCACGTTGAGCCCGCGCAGCGCCTGCTTGCCCGGATGGTTGAGCTGCATCCAGAACTCGCTGCCGCCCGACTTGCCGGCGGCGGCCCATTCGCGCAGGCGCGGCAGATCGCGCTCGTCCTCGAGCACGAGGTTGCCCGGCTCGCCGAGCGCATTGCGGTCGATCATCACGTTGCCGGTGATCAGCAGCGCCGCGCCGGATTCTGACCAACGCCGGTACAGCTCGATCAACTGCGGGCTCACGCGTCCGTCGCGGCCGCACAGGGCTTCGCTAAGCGCCGATTTCGCCAGGCGGTTTCTGAACGTGGTGCCGTTCGGCAGTGTGAGCGGCCGGGCGAGCCACGCGCCAGCGGTACGGGAGAATTCGGACATGGATGAAGACGTTCCGGTTAGGTCGATCGGCCATTTAAAATAAACCATCAATCAATGTTACATTGATTGATGGTTTATTGCGCATCATAGATGCAAAAATGAAACCCGGTCAATGGTGCTTGTCACGCATGCCAATTGGGTTTCGATTCGAATGGCGGGACATGAGCGCAATGTTCGCCGCCAATGCTCCGCCCCGGCTTCGCGGCTCGGCGTTGCGGTTGAAAGACGCCTGCGGCGCAAGCTGTGGCGGGCACGCCGGTGCGTCGATTTAGTGCGCACCCTGTGTCGCTGATAGAGGCGCCGGCAGGCCGCTGCCGGCACGGTGCACGATATCCGATGACGCGTTCTGTGCTCGATGTTGCAAATCGATTGCGCATGCGAGGATCCGGCCGTCCGTTGCGCTTGTCGCATTGGCCAGGCATTGCAGCGCGAGCCCCCAGTGACGGTACAGTCGCGCGATCGACGGCGACATCACGCCGATCACCTGCGTTGCGCCGAGCGAATCGGCCACCGCAAGCACCGACGCGAGGAAATTCCTGCCGTGCGGTTCGCGCACCGCCGAGCGACCGGGCCGGTATGACGCAGCGAAACGCGATATTTCCCAGACGGTCGGCGATCGCGGGGCGCGTGCCGGACCGAGCAAATACGGAAATGCGTCGCGAAGCAGATAAGGGCCGGTGGTGGGCAGCAGGCGCGCGCAACCGCATATGTTGCGCGCGTCGTCCAGCGCGACGACATGAACGGTCGACGGTCTATCGAACCGGTCCCATTCGGTCCGATCGTCCTTGCGGTGGCCCGCGATCGTCCAGCCGAGCCTGCGAACGAAAACGTCGTAGCGGTAGGCGCCGAGATCGGTTCGGATGTGCGGCGGCAACTCGGCAAACCGGCCGGCGAGGATGGAGGACATGGCGCGAGGGCGTGTTCGAAGGAATGATCGGCGTGGCGCAGGGGGCGCCGGTTGCGCATCGGGCCGATGCGCAACCGGCAATGAAGCCTGACCGGACTCAGGGAAAAATCAGGCCCTGACGAGTCGCCTTGACCGCAGCGAATGTACGGCTGCGCGTATTTAGCTTCGCCATCGCATTTTCGATATGGAAATCGACTGTGTATTTTGAGATATCGAGCATATTGGCGATAACCCATGACGATTTACCGCGCGCAACCCAAGTCAGGCATAACTGCTCGCGATCCGTCAGATGCACCGAAGGCGGAATCGGGCTGCGCATGCGCATGCTTTGGAATTGCAAATGAAATTGCATGCTAAGCAAATAGGCGTTACGCCATTTTGAGTCGGCGTCGTGAGTCGGCGCGGCGCCGCATAGGCTGATCAGCAGCACACGTCCGTGCGGTTGATGCAGCGGAATACTGATGCCGTTGTCGAGACCGGCGTCTTCCGCTTCGATAAGCACATGCTGTTCACGCGAATTCGACGTTGCCAGGTCGCTCCACGCAAATGGCGTGCTGTATCGAAATGCCGCCTGGTGAACCGGATCGATATTGACATAATCGTTGCGACTGTAATGTTCGATCCATGCGGACGGATACTGCAGGGCAATGATGTGGATCAAGGCGGGGCGCAGCGCATCAGATAGCTCGACGATCGCATGATGCCGATAGCCTATCTGTAATGCGGCTTGCGAGAAACTTTCGGTCAGCGAGCGAATGTCCCGTGATTCCGGTATCGCAATGGACAGGGTAGGCGGGCCGATGCTTTTTCTCGACGACGAACCTGCGCCGTCGCTCGCGTCTGTTCGATATTCGCGTTGCAGAATCCTGCTCAATTTGGATGCCCCTGTTTATTGGAAATCGAAATTTATGAAAATATCGTGTGCCGAATTTGGGGCGCGTAACCAGTGATAATCGGGTAGCGCGGTAGTATTTATATTGTCTGTAGATAATATCAAACATAATCGTGTTTGCAAGGGCTTGCGCTGATTAATCGCCATTCGTTTGAATGGGCGATAAATATTTTTGTTTTGCTACCCAGGCTGTTTTTCATGAGTCGAAATGATCTATCTCAAAAATAAAAGCCATGTAGCTGTGCATAGGTGGGGTAACGGACAGTGCCGGACGTGGATCGGGTGCAATATTGGACGAAATCCGTTTCGCTTTTGCAACGATTCCACGCTGCACTGTCATCGTAAGAACGCAGTGTCCGCGATGTAAATGCAGATCCGTTGTCGCCGGAATGGGTAAATTCGTTAATTTGTGTAATCAACCCAATTATTCATTGTTTGTGGGGCAGAGCCGTGGGAAATTGTGCAGCCGGTTTCGACATGCTTTCGTTTGAAGAAGCCCGCGTACGGACGGAACTGGTTCCAATTACGCGTTGGATCGAGGATTTTTTATGCGCGCCAAATTCCTCCGTGGGCCGCTCAGGCGATGTGTGCCCCTACACGCGCGCCGCCATTCGAAAAAATGCATTTCGGTTTGCAATAAGCCGTGCCCGATCGGTGGCTGAATTCGAGGCGGAAATAAAAGAACATTTGGTGGACATCGAGCGAACCGGCGAAGCGGCGGATATTTATCGTTGCCGTTTGATCGTTCCCGTCGCGCTTGACCGTGCGGCCAACGTGATCGAGGACGTTCAGCGCGCATTGAAGCCGCTTTTCGTCGCGCGCCGGCTGATGCTGGGCCAGTTCTATCCGGAGTGCGACGAGCGGGGCCTCTGGAACCCCGGTTTTCGGCCACTGCAATGTCCCGTTCCGTTGATCGCGATCCGGGGCATGGTGCCGACTGACGTAGCCTTCCTCTACGATAATGCCGAGTTGATGGCTGCCTATAATGCTTGCTTCAAGGAGCAGGCGGCCCGCGCCATTCGCCAGTACGAACAGCACAGAGGAATCACGCAGTGAGCACATCGTCGATTGTCGAAATCCGGCCGGGTTTATACCGGGCGAGCACTTATGTCGAGAAGTTGAAGCTGGCGTTCAGCCAATTCTTCGTGAAAGCGCCCGATGGCAGCGTGTTGTGCGTCGAAACAGGGACGCGAGGCGATTTCCCCGGCCTCGTCGAGAGCCTGGCGCGCATCGGCGTCGCGCCTGCGCAAATCGGCGACGTCGTGGTGCCGCATTTCGAGGTCGACGAAATGGGAGCGCTTCCCGATTTTGCCGCCGCCAATCCGAAGCTGACCGCGCATGGCCATCCGATTTGCACGCACGCGCTTGCCGACATCTTCGGCGTGCGGGCTAAGCCGCTCAAGGATGGCGAATGCGTTACGCTGTCCGGCACCGAGGTCGTGCCGGTCTACGTCAAGCATGTGCATCAGTGGGATGCGCTCGTCGTCTATCTGCCACGCTACAAAGCGCTGCTGTCGTCGGATTTGTTCATGCGTTTTGGTCCGGTTGCCGCCACAGGCGACGATCCTGTCGATGGCATCGTTGCGTCGATCGAGCGTGCCGGCTACCTGCCGTCGATGCAGTATTTCGCGGCTGCGCTACGCAAGCTTCAAGCGCTCGATATCGAGATCGTTCTGCCGATGCACGGGCCGGCGATCGAGCACGACGTGCCGGACGTCGTCGCCAGGCTGCTTGCCTATTGCGAGCGGTCGGCGGCAGCCTGAGGCCGGTGCGAGGCGAAGCCGGCAGGTGAACCGGCGCGGCGCCGGTATTGCAGCGGCGCGGGTTGGCGTGCCGTCATAGGGTTTCGAGCAGATTTGCCGCATCGTCGCAGAGTGCGACGCGATCGAATTTCCCGTTCGGATTGCGCGGCAGCGACGCGCGCGTGACGATCGTATGCGGCACCATATACGGCGGCAGTTGTTTCGCGCACCACGCGTGCAGCGCGTCGGCCGAGAATGCGCTATCCGTCAGCGGCACGACCACGAGCATGATCGCTTCGCCCAGTTCGTCGTGCGGCACGCCAAGCGCGACGGCTTCGGCAACGAGGCCGCTTGCGTGTGCGACGTCCTCGATTTCGTCCGGACTGATCCGGTAGCCCGAGCTTTTGATTTGCATGTCGTTGCGGGCGACGAAGTAGAGAAAGCCGTCGTCGTCGCGGCGCACGAGATCGCCCGACCACACCGCGGTTTCGCGCGCCGTGCAGCCCGGCTTCGCTTCCGGCGACGGGCGATAGCGCTGCGCGGTGCGCGCGGGATCGTTCCAGTAGCCGAGCGTCACGCATGCGCCGACGTGCACGAGTTCGCCAACCTCATTCGGCGCGCAGGGCGTGCCGTCGTTTCGCACGACGAGAATCCGCGCATTGGGTACGGCCTTGCCGATCGAGCCGGGACGGCGATCGATTTCGGTGGGGTCCAGATAGGTTGAGCGGAATGCCTCGGTCAGACCGTACATCAGATACGGCGAAGCTTGCGGAAACAATTTGCGCAGCGCATCCAGCACGCGTTGCGGCATATGGCCGCCCGTGTTCGCGAAGTAGCGCAGGTGCGCGCGCGCTTCATCGGGCCACGTCGCGCGTGCGAGCTGAATCCAGAGCGGCGGCACGCCCGCGAAGCCGGTGATCTTTTCGCGTTGGCAGATGTCGACGACGTCTTTCGGCATCAGATAATTGACGAGCACCGAAGTCGCGCCGGCGACCCATGCGGTTGTGAGCTGGCTCAAGCCCGCATCGAAGCTGAGCGGCAGCGCCCCGAGAATGCGGTCTTCCGCCGTATGGCGCAGGTAGTGTGCGACGCTCCACGCGCCTTCGAGCAGGTTGCGATGGCTCAGCATCACGCCTTTGGGGCGCCCGGTCGAGCCGGACGTATAGAGGAGCGCGGCGAGGTCGGTGTCGATCGTGTCGGCGCAACCCGGATCGTAATTATTCGAATGCTCGTGCGCGTGCGTTTGCTCCCATGCCAGGCGGGCGCCGAATGGCACGGCAGATCGCTCCGGCAGATCAGTTAGGATGATATACGGAATGTTGGCCAGCATGGCGTCGCCGAGAATCCGCGCGCGCACCGCCGACGTCACGATGCCGCGCGCGCCGCAATCGGCAAGGATATGGCCGACCTGATCCGGCTTGAGCAACGGGTTGATCGGCACGAACACGATCCCGGCGGCGGCCGCGCCGAGCATCGCGACGACTGCTTCGACGCGCTTGTCGAGAAAGATCGCGAGCCGTTCGCCGGGGGCGATTTCGAGCCTTTGCAGGCGCGCGGCGAACGACAGGCTCTGCACGGCGAGCGCTTGATAGGTGAGCCGCATGTCGTCGACGACTAGCGCCTCGGCGCCGGGGGTGCGGCGTGCCGCTTGCCCGACTAGATCGAAAAAGTTGCGCATGATGTACCCAGGTTGCAAGTCACGGATGGCGGATTTCGCGCGACGTAGCGGGACGTCAGGGCTTGTGGCCATGGTGCGCGCTATCGACTGTGACTGCCGCAAAGAGTACCGAATAGAGAATTCTTCTTGCGCGATCTTTTTCGAGTAAATTCGGGAACGGAGTGGTGCCCAACATATTCAGCGGCCGTCTGTAACAGAGTGTATTGCTCTGACAAATGGCGGCGCGCATTCGATGCGCGCGCAATCATCTGTGTTTGCATTGCGTGCCTGTCCGGCGGCAGGCTCAGCATGCGTCGTGAAAAAGAATGCCGAGCGCGTGCCGCTGACCGCTGTGCAGCCGGCTTACGCCATGCCGTAATTGGGCCCGGTATGGGCCGCGCGTACCTTGCGCGGGGCGATGACGGACGGCGAAGATGACCGCATCGCCCTGGGCGAGCGTGACCACGTTGGCGCGTGATTGCATGCGGGGCCGCTGTTCGGTGATGACGAATTCACCGCCCGTGAAATCGATGCCCGGCTGCGATAACAGAATCGTCGCTTGCAGCGCAAACACGTGCTCGCCGTACAGATCCTGATGCAGGCAGTTGTAGTCGCCTTCGCGATAACGAAGGATCAGCGGCGTCGGGCGTAATTGTCCCGCGGCATGGCAGCGTGCGACGAACGCGGCATGCTCGGCCGGAAAGCGTGTATCGATGTGCATCGATGCGTTCCAGCGATTCGCGATCGGCGCGAGATGCGCATAGAGCGCGGTGCGCAGCGCGTGGATCGCATGGGGCAGCGGATAGTCGAAGTATCGATATTCACCGCGCCCGAAACCGTGGCGCGCCATCGTCACGGTGCTGCGGAACAGCGCATCGCGCGCATAGAGTGCGGCGAGCGCTTCGCATGCGCGGCGTGTGAGCAGCCGATGAACGATCGCATGGCCGTCCCGATCGAGATCCTGTTCGATTGCCAGCCATGCGAGCGACTCGATGCGCTGTGTGAGCGCTGCTGCGCCCGGCGTTTGCGCCGGGCCGTGCATGCGTGTAGCGGTGGGCTCGTGCGGTGCGGCTATCGGGTTCATCGGCGTTTCCTCGCTGCATCATCGAATCAGGATGCAGCGAGTCTAGCGATGCATGCGGGCCGGCGCGCTCCGAGTCTTGCGCGGTAATTCGCTCAGGTAAGCGAATGAAAGCACCAGTAAAGGGCGCCCGCGAGCACGATCGATGCAGGCAGCGTCAGCACCCACGCCAGAATGAGGCTGCGCACCGTAGCCCATTGCAGCCCCGAGCCGTTCGCGGCCATCGTGCCGGCGACGCCCGACGACAGCACATGCGTAGTCGACACCGGCAGCCCGTATGCGTCGGCCGCACCGATCGTCAGCATGGCGACGACTTCGGCGGATGCGCCTTGCCCGTAAGTCAAATGCTGTTTGCCGATCTTTTCGCCCACTGTCACGACGATGCGTCGCCAGCCGACCATCGTGCCGAGGCCGAGCGCGATCGCCACGGCAACCTTGACCCAGGTCGGAATGAACTTGGTTGCGTGATCGAGTTGTGCGCGGTAGTTATCGAGCGCACGTGCGTCTTGCGGCGAGAACACCGGTTGCTGCGTCTTTTTCATCAGCCGCAGCGCTTCCGACACAAGGTACATCGTGTTGCGCACGTTGTCCGCTTCTCCGCCGGGAAGCGCTGCGATCGAGCCGGTCGCGCCGACTTCTTGCGCGAGCGAATCGGACAACTGACGAACCGCCGGCAGCGTGGCGGCGTTGAGGCGGCGCGACTGCACGTAGGCCTCGACATCGCGACGCGGCTCGGCCGACGGCGGCGCGTCGCCGGCATAACGCGCGAGCGTCGCCGACGCTTGATGCGCGACCGCGATGAACGTCTGCGACTCGCCGGCCGTGACTGCCTTGTTGAGCGCATAGGCAGTGGGCACCGTGCCGATCAGGATCAGCATGATGAGCCCCATGCCTTTCTGGCCGTCGTTCGAGCCGTGCGCGAACGATACGCCGGTGCAGGTCAGGATCAGCAGGCAGCGGACCCAGAACGGCGGCGGCTCGTTATTCTTCGGCTCGCTATAGAGCGCGGGCACGCGCACCAGCGCCTTGAGCACGACGAGCAGGAGTCCCGCGCACAGGAAACCGACGATGGGCGAGAACAACAGCGATTTGCCGACGCCCATCGCCTGCGCCCAATCGACGCCGCTCGTGCCCGACGCGCCGTGCATCAATTGATTCGCGAGCCCGACGCCGATGATCGAGCCGATCAGCGTGTGCGAGCTGGACGACGGCAACCCGAAGTACCAGGTCGCGAGATTCCATACGATTGCCGCGATCAGTAGCGCGAACACCATCGCGAATCCCGCGCCGTGGCCGACCTGCAGAATCAACTCGACGGGCAGCAGTTGCAGAATGCCGAACGCGACTGCGCCCGTCGAGGCCATCACGCCGAGAAAATTCCAGATGCCGGACCAGATGACCGCGACGTTCGGCGTGAGCGAATGCGTGTAGATCACGGTCGCCACCGCGTTGGCGGTGTCGTGGAAGCCGTTGACGAACTCGAAACCGAGCGCGATCGCAAGCGCGATGCCGAGCAGCAGATACGGGAAGATCGAATGCCCGCCGATAGGCGGGAGATCCGCGAGCAGATGGACGAGTACGTAAGCGGCGCCACTTGCAAGCAGCGCCACGAGCAGCGCGAGGCCCAGATGCCGGGTGCGATCGGTGCGTTCTTCCGTGGCGGGGGCGAACAGGGGGCGGTTCATAACGGTCCTCTACGAGAAAACCGTTCGATGCTAGCGGCGCCGATCAGGCAGTTTGATGACAATTGGGCAATTCGATGACAGCGCCCGTCATGTCGTGATCGCCTGCTCGATGCGGGCGAGCACGGTCGGCCAGCCGCGTTTCATGCCTTCATAGGCGGTTTTGCCTGGCTGGGTGTCGAGATTGAAACCGGCATGCTCGAGGAATACGCGTGTGCCGTCGCGCTCGGGCTCGAGACGCCACGAGATCGTCGTGTCGAGCACGTTTTGTGCGAACACGATCGCGAATAAGCGTCCGGGCTCGACCGCCGTCACCTCGCAATGCTGTCGTCCCCACGAACCCATGTCGAGCGTGAAACGATGGCCGACGACGGGGCTCACGTCGCCCGCGGCCCACCAGCGCGCGAAGGTTGCCGGTTCGGTGAGCGCCGCCCATACCCGGGTAGGCGAATGGGCAACGAAGTGGTCGACGCGGATCGGTTCGGCTTCGGTCATCGTGAGGTCCATCGGAATGGGAACGGGCACCCATCATAGTGGAACGTCACAAAGCGTGCCGCGAGCAGCCGTCGTCGCGCCGCGGGCGTGCCCGCCTTGTCGCGTATTGCGTGGCTATTGCAAGTCGAATGAAACAAGAACGCAACCCGAACGCAAGCCGGCCGTCAGCCCGGCGGCGACGGGCATGCATGCGGCCGCAGTGTGCGCGTCCGGCTGCTTCGCTTGTTCGGCAGCTACGTTCTCATCTGATCGCGTGCCAGGGCCGCCTTTGTGCGTCGCGCGCGTGCCGGGCGAACGAACGGGCGCACGGTGGGTCAGGGAATCGGCAATTCCGCCTCGCGCTTGACTTCGCGTAGCGACAGCGCCGACTCGATCGACGTGACGCCCGGCAGCACGCGCAGCGTCTCGCGCAGGAACGTGCCGTAATCGTCGAGATCGTGCGCGACGACTTGCAGCAGGTAATCGGCGGAGCCCGACACGTTATGGCAGGACAGGATGCGCGGAATGCCGAGCACCTCGCGCTCGAAGTGATTCGCGATGTTTTTGTCGTGAACCGAGCAGCGCAGCAGTACGAACGCGATGACGCCGAAGCCGAGCGCGTTGCGCGACAGCTGCGCGCGATAGCGTTCGATGTAGCCGTCGCTTTCGAGCCGCTTCAGGCGGCGCGCGCATGGCGTTTCGCTCAGTCCCACCGAATCGGCGAGCCGCGCGACCGGGATGCGGCCGTCGATCTGCACGGCGGAGAGGATGGCGCGGTCGGTTTTATCGAGATCAATCGTCATTGGTGGATTACTCTAAAAATTAAGTTTTTGATAGTGTATTCCAATAAAATTGGCGGGCAATCCTGGGAAATTAGCCAATAAGCCCTCTTCGAACGAGGGCATCATGGAGCCTTTTCCAAACTGGGGCTCGACCATGATTTCCACGCACGTGTTGACTGCTTATCTGGCAACCGTCGTCGCCATCTATGCGGTTCCCGGGCCTGATATGGCGTTCGTCCTGCAAACGGGAATCGCCCGCGGCGCACGGCACGGCATGGCCGCCGCCGCGGGGCTCGGGCTCGCGCGCGCCGTGCACGTGACGCTGTCCGCGTGCGGCGTTGCCGCGCTGCTCAAGCATGCGCCGTGGCTCTACGAGACCGTGCGTTACGGCGGCGCGCTGTATCTCGGATACGTCGCCGTGCAGATCGTGCGTTCGCCGGCGTTCGCGTTGACCGACGACGGCGCGCGGCCGCCCGCGTCGCCGCTGCGGCAGACGTTCGCCAAAGGACTCCTCACCAATCTGCTCAATCCGAAGGCGCTCCTGTTCTGCTCGGTGCTGCTGCCGCAATTCGTCCAGCCGGACGGCGCGCCGGCATTGGCACAGATGGCCGTGCTCGGCACCGTGCTCGTGCTCGCGGGCGTCGGCTTCGATCTCGCATGCGTGGCGGGTGCGGCACGCATCGCCCGGTGGCTGCGCGCTCATCCGCTCGCGCAGACCGCGCAGCGCTGGACGTTCTCGGCCGTGCTGCTCGCCTTTGCACTGAGGCTGTCGATCGACTGACTTTCGCGGCCGGCCTGGATAAGGCGGTTGGCCCCGGCGCAGGACTGTCGCGCCTGCTTTACACTTCGGATACCGTACTGTCGCATGGCCCTGCCCACGGCGTTTGTGCGCCGTCCGACATTGCGCACGGAGGAACTGCGCGTGCTTGCCGGGGTCCGATGAAGGCAGCCCCGTTTATGGCTTCTGGAGAATCCGAATATGGCAAGGCACCTTCATGCAGGCAACGAACCCCCGATCGTCTCCGAATCCACCTGCGTCGGCCCGTGCGATCCGGCCGAGACGATTCAGGTGATGGTGATGTTGCGGCGACAGGAAGAACAGCATCTCGATGCTTTGCTAAAAGGCCTGGCGAGCGGGGATCCGAACGCGAAGCCCATGTCGCGCGAGGCATTTGCGCAGCGCTTCAGCGCGCATCCAGACGCTATCCGGAAAATTGAGATATTCGCGCAGAAGCATCAGCTCACGGTTGTCCGGGTCGATCCGGCCGAGAGTCTCGTCGTGCTGTCCGGCACGATTGCGCAGTTCGAGGCGGCGTTCGGCGTGAAGCTGCAACGCTTCGAGCACCATAGCGCGGGCCAGTATCGCGGACGCACCGGCGATATCGCGCTGCCGGACGATTTGCACGATGACGTGACTGCCGTGCTCGGCCTGGACAATCGCCCGCAAGCCCGGCCGCATTTCCGGCTGCGGCCGACCCCGGCTTTCAAGCCCGCGCGCGCGGCCGCCGCGACGTCGTTTACGCCGCTGCAACTCGCGACGCTCTACGATTTTCCTCCGGGCGACGGCGCGGGCCAATGCATCGCGATCATCGAACTCGGCGGCGGCTACCGGGCGGCCGATATACAACGGTATTTCCGGGGCCTGGGGCTCGCGTCGCAGCCGAAGCTCGTCGACGTGAGCGTCAACGGCGGCCGCAATGCGCCGACGGGCGAGCCGAGCGGGCCGGACGGCGAGGTGTCGCTCGACATCGAAGTGGCGGGGGCGATCGCGCCCGGCGCGACGCTTGCAATCTATTTCGCGCCGAACAGCGACGCGGGCTTCATTCAAGCGGTCAATCAGGCGGTGCACGACACGGCCAACAAGCCATCGATCGTATCGATCAGCTGGGGCGGCCCGGAAAGCGCATGGACGTCGCAATCGCTACAGGCGTTCAACCGCGTGCTGCAGTCGGCCGCGGCGCTCGGCGTGACCGTGTGCGCGGCAGCCGGCGACAACGGTTCGAGCGACGGCGTGCAGGATGGGACGAACCACGTCGATTTTCCCGCGTCGAGCCCTTATGTGCTGGCTTGCGGCGGCACGCATCTGGACGCTCAGCCGGGGCAGGGCATCGCCGGCGAGACCGTTTGGAACGACGATGCGGTGGGCGGCGGCGCGACGGGCGGCGGGGTCAGCGACGTGTTCGACCTGCCTGAATGGCAACAGGGCCTGAGCGCGACGCTTGCGCAGGACGGCAGCGCGACACCGCTCGCCAAGCGCGGCGTGCCCGACGTTGCGGGCGACGCGTCGCCGACGACGGGCTACGAGGTGTCGATCGACGGCACGTCGACGGTGATCGGCGGAACGAGCGCGGTTGCGCCGCTATGGGCCGCGCTGATTGCGCGGATCAACGCGGCCTCGGGGGGCGCGGCGGGCTGGATCAACCCGAAGCTGTACCGCAATGCCACCGCGTTGCGCGATATCACCACCGGCAATAACGGCGCGTATGCGGCTTCGGCCGGCTGGGATGCGTGCACGGGGCTCGGCAGCCCGGACGGCGTGAAGGTTGCGGCGGCCCTCAAGGGCAGTGCAACGAGCTGATGAGAACGGCGCGCCATGCGCATGTTTGGCAGCCCGATTGAATATCGAGATGGTTCGACGGCGGCCGGAGGCCGCCGGAATGGGAGAGCCGGGCCGAAGCTGAGAGGCCTGGCCGTGGCGGGCGCCGCGCGCGCCCGCGGCGCCGCTTGTCTTGCCAGTGCCGGCGGGACGGGCGGCGGCAGGCAATACCGGTTTGGCACGATTGACGATTCGTTCATGCACCACCTAATAGAAATCCGAAGGAGCAAGCACGATGAGCATCGATTCGATTTCCTCCGACGAAGCGGGGCATCATGAGCCGCACAGATCCATGCCGGCTTTCGCGTCGAGGGCTGCCGCGTCGGCCGGCCGCGACCAGCCGCTGTTCGATCCGCTCGCCTATGGCAACGGCCCCGACGACTCGGTGACGGACACCACCGAGGCCGCCGCGCTCACGCACCACACCGCGAAGATAGGCGGGCGTTCGATCGCTTATACGGCGACGGCCGGCCATCTGGTGACCGTCGATCCGAGCAGCTCGCAGCCCAACGCGAAGCTTTTTTACGTGGCATTCACGCAGGACGGCGCGAAGGAGGAGGAGCGGCCGGTCACGTTTTTTTATAACGGCGGGCCGGGCTCGTCGTCGGTGTTCGTGTTGCTCGGCTCGTTCGCGCCGCGGCGCATCAGGACGTCGATGCCGGGTTTCACACCGCCCGCGCCGTACCAGATGGAGGACAATCCGGACAGCCTGCTGGACAAGAGCGACCTGGTGTTCGTCAATCCGGTCGGCACGGGCTATTCGGCGGCGATCGCGCCTTACAAGAACCGTGATTTTTGGGGCGTCGATCAGGACGCGAACTCGCTGAAGCAATTCATCAAGCGCTATCTGACGAAGAACAACCGCTGGAATTCGCCGAAATTCCTGTTCGGCGAATCGTATGGCACCGCGCGAAGCTGCGTGCTCGCGTACAAGCTGCACGAGGATGGCGTCGATTTGAACGGAATCACGTTGCAATCGTCGATTCTCGACTACCGGCAGGCGGGCAATCCGGTCGGCGTGCTGCCGACCGCGGCGGCCGACGCGTGGTATCACAAGCGGCTTGGCGTCGCGCCGACGCCGGCCGATCTCGGCGCGTTTGCCGAGGAGGTTGCCCAGTTCGCCCGCACCGACTATCTCGACGCGTTGCGCAAGTTTCCCCAGACCGACGCGGCACTCGTCAAGAAGCTGTCCGACTATACCGGCATCGATACGACGACGCTGCTGTCGTGGAGCCTCGATATTGCGAGCTACGATGCGCGCGGCAATTCGCTGTTCCTGACCACGCTGCTCAAGCTGCGCGGCCTCGCGCTCGGCGCCTATGACGGCCGCGTGACGGCGATCGAGACCGGCATCGCGGGGAAGATCGACCCGAACTCCGGCGGCAACGATCCGACGATGACGGCGGTTTCGGGCGTCTATACGGCGATGTGGAATACGTATCTGAACGAGCAGTTGAAGTACACGTCGAATTCGTCGTTCACCGATCTGAACGATCAGGCGTTCAAGTACTGGGACTTCGGCCACATCGATCCGACCGGCGCGCAACAGGGCGTGGACGACAAGGGCAATGTGATTCTGTACACGGCGGGCGACCTTGCCGCGGTAATGGCGCTCAATGTCGATCTGAAGGTGCTGTCGGCGAACGGTTTCTACGATTTCGTCACGCCGTTCTACCAGACGGTGCTCGATTTGCAGCAGATGCCGCTCGACGATCCGAAAGTGCGGCAGAACCTGTCGGCGCGCTTCTATCCGTCAGGGCATATGGTTTATCTGGACGGCGGCTCGCGCACCGCGCTCAAGCACGATCTCGCGCAGATGTACGACTCCACGGTGCGAGACACGGGCGCTGTCGCGCGGATTCGCGCGCTGCAGGCGAAAAAGCGCGATCGTGCATGAGCGCATGGCAAAAAAGGACGCCCGCGCCACGGTGAGCGGCGCGGGCCGGGCATAGAAAGAGGCCGACCGTAGACGGTCGGCCTAAAAAGGTTCCGGCGTTTATCCGAGGGCCACTCTGCCAGAACCTGAGAAGCCGTTTTGACGGTCGAAAAACAGCCGCCAAATTCAGTACATCGATGCGTCAGCGCGCCGTCATTGCGCGCGCAGCCGCTCGGCGAGCGCGTGAAAGCCCGCCGCGAACACATGCTGGCTGACCGATGCCGCGACCGCCGCCAGATCGGCGCCTTCGGCCGTGAAGTCCGCCCACCATTGCCCGAAGGTCTTGCCGGAATCCGTGACCGTCACGAGCTGCACGCCGGCGACGTAATTGCGCATCGGCAGTGACGTGTCGAGGATCGAATACTCGAGCGTGTAATTCGGCTCGTCGAGCTTCAACAGCTTTTCGCGGACATAGCCGTTCGACAGCGTCAAATATCGGATCGCGCCCACCGTATAGGCGTCGGGGCCCGGTTCGAGCCGGCTCTCGACGACGGCCGGGTGAAACGACTGCAATCCGTTGAAATCGCGAAAAAATGCCCAGACGCGCTCGATCGGCGCATCGATGACGCTGCTGGCAAAAGCGGTATGGCTCATGATCGGTCAGCTCCTCGTAAGCGGTTGCGCGTCATGATTTGGCGCGCCGGTCGATCAGCTTGAAGCGTTTGGTCATCTCGGTCAACGCGGTTTCGGCGGGCAGGCGCTCCATCGAGCTTGCGCCGTAGAAACCGTGGCATTGCGGGCACTCGCGCAGAATGTACGCGGCATCGTCGGGCGTCGCGATCGGGCCGCCGTGGCACAGCACGATCACGTCGTCGCGTACGGATTTCGCCGCGTCCGCCCAGCGCCGCACGAGCGGCGCGCAATCGGCGAGCGTGCGCGCGGTGGCCGCGCCGATGCTGCCGCCCGTCGTCAAGCCCATGTGCGCGACGACGATGTCTGCGCCTGCCTCGGTCATCGCAATCGCATCGGCCTCGCTGAACACGTAGGGCGTCGTCAGCAGCCCTTTCTGATGCGCGAGGCGGATCATGTCGACTTCGAGCGCGTAGCCCATCCCGGTTTCCTCGAGATTCGCGCGGAAATTGCCGTCGATGAGCCCGACGGTCGGGAAGTTCTGCACGCCCGCGAAGCCGAGCCGGGCCAACTCGTCGAGAAACGCATCGAAATTGCAGAACGGATCGGTGCCGTTCACGCCCGCGATCACGGGCGTCGAGCGCACGACGGGCAGCACTTCGCGCGCCATGTCGACGACGATCTCGTTCGCGTTGCCGTAGGCGAGCAGCCCCGCGAGCGAGCCGCGTCCGGCCATCCGGTAGCGGCCCGAGTTGTAGATCACAATCAGGTCGATGCCGCCGGCTTCCTCGCATTTCGCGGACAATCCCGTCCCCGCGCCGCCGCCGATGATCGGTTCGCCGCGGGCGATCGCCGCTCGCAGTTTGTCGAGAATCTCGGCGCGTGTCAGTTTCTTCATCGTTAATTCCGGTGTGCGGCGGTGGCTGGGTAGATCGACAGAAAATGCTCGACGGCGGCCGCCGCGAACAGCGGATCGTTGATGTGCGCGGGCACGCGCACCAGGCGGCGCTGCCCGGTCTGCTTCACGGTTGCCTCGAGCGCGGCGAACAGCGCGGCGTCGGCCTCCGGGTGCCAGAACGGCTGGCCCGGCGCGTCGAGCGCCGATACTCCGCCCTCGGGGATCAGAAAGCGCACCGGCCCGTCGCATGCGTTGAGCTTCGTGCCGATCCACTCGCCGATGCGGCGGTTTTCGTCGGGCGTCGTGCGCATCAGCGTGATCTGCGGGTTGTGCCGGTACAGCAGGCGGTCCGCATAGCGGGGCGGCACGGTTTCGATGCGCGCGAAGTTCACCATGTCGAGCGCGCCGCACGCGCCCACATATGGCACCTGGCTGCGCGCGATCGCGTCGAAGCGATCTTCGCCGCATGCGAGGATGCCGCCCATCAGCAGATCGCAGACTTCGGTCGTCGTCAGATCGAGCACGCCATCGAGCAGGCGGCTGTCCGCGAGCTTCTCCATCGAGCGGCCCCCGCTGCCGGTCGCGTGGAATACGAGGCAGTCGAAGCGCGCGTCGAGCTGCGCCGTCACCGCTTGGATGCACGGCGTTGTCACGCCGAACATCGTCAGGCCGACGGCGGGCTTCAGATCGGCCGACGGCGGCTGCAAGTCGCGCACCGCGCCCGCGATCATGTGCGCCCCGTTCGCGAGCACCTGCCGCGAGATCCGGTTCAGCCCGGCGACGTCCGTCACCGAATAAAGCATCGCGATATCGGATGCGCCGACGTATTGCGACACGTCGCCCGAGGCCATCGTCGAGATCATCAGCTTCGGCACGCCGACCGGCAGCGCCTGCAATGCCGGCGCGATGAGCGCCGTGCCGCCCGAGCCGCCGATGCCGATCAGCGCGGCCACGTCATCGCGGCTTGCAATATAGCGCTCGAACGCGACGGCCATCGCCGCGATCGCCCCGCCGCGGTCGCCGCAGAATACGGCGGCCGCGCCGTCAGGATGGTGCGCGGCGACCGTTTCGGCGCTGACGTCGGCCGCGAGCCCAGGCAAACCGCGCGTGGACAGGTCGACCACTTGCGCGGCCAGCCCGGCCTCGGCGATCCGCGATTTGACGAAATGCGCTTCCGCGCCCTTTGTGTCAACGGTCGCCGCAACGTAGATCAGCTTACGGTGGGTTACCATCTGGTCTCCTTCGCCAAGTTCGTCTGTCGCACGATCCAACGCGAATCAATGAGGCAGAACTTTAACACATATGAGACAACCGTCTCATCCGTTGTTGATAAGTGACTATGACAAATACACCCGAGTCTGCGGAGGCCGAGCCGATGCCGGCCGCGCCCGCGTCAGAGATGCTATCCGAAGCCCGTGCGCAAACCCACGATTTGCTGTTGCAAACCGCGATGTCGATGCTCGACCAGGGCTGGTTTCCGTCGGTGACCGAGCTGGCGAATGCCGCCGGCGTGTCGCGTGCGACGGCTTATCGCTATTTTCCGTCACAGGCGGCGCTGGTCAGTACGGTCGTCGACGAGGTGCTCGGGCCGGTGCTGCAATGGCAGCCGACGTCGTCGTCGGCCGAGACGCGCGTGCATGAACTGCTCGACTTCGCCTATCCGCGGATGGACCAGCACGAGGGTGCGTTGCGCGCGGCGTTGCAGGTCGCGTTGCAGCAGTGGGCGAACGAGCGTGCGCGGCGCGCGCAGGACGAGCCGAAGTACCGGCGCGGCAATCGTAAGCGGCTGCTGTCGCTCGCGGTCGAGCCTGTGCTGCAGGCGGGTGTCGAGCCGGCGGCTGCCGCGCGGCTTGCGCAATCGTTGTCGCTGCTTTACGGCACCGAGGCGATGGTCGTGCTGAAGGACTTCTGGGGGCTCGATTTCCGGCAGTTCATGGATGTCGTCAAATGGACGAGCGCCGCGCTCGTGCGCGCGACGCTGGCCGAGGCCGGAGCGGCTGGCGCATCGGGGCAGCCGGGTGCGGCGGGCAGCGCGAGCGGCAGTGCATATTCCGGCGGAGCGGGCAGCGCGGGCGCGGGCGGTGAAGCCGGGCATGCGGCGGGCGCGGACGACGCGAGCGCACGCCATGCCGGTGGCACCGGTGGCGCGGGTGCCGTAGAGCGTTCCGGCAATGCCGGCGGCGCGAGCGCAGACGACGCGAGTAATAACGAATAACCCGCACCGCGGGCGGCGGCACGACGCATCACGCGTCGCCCGCCGCACCCGTCATGCGTGATCGCGCGCGCCTGGCGATCGCGCGGGCCGCGGGCGCTCAGCGCAGCAACTGCCGCACGCCGAGTGCGACGATCAAGCCGCCGCAGAGCCGGTCGACGACTGCGCGGCTGCGGCGGTAGGCCGCCGAGACGTCGGCCTGCGACAGGGCGAGCGCCACGAAGCCATACCAGCTTGCGGAGACCGACGCGATCATCGCGAGCATTGCCGCGAAAGTCGGCCAACCGACGTGCGCAGGCACGGCCGACGCAAATACGGCGGCATAGAAGGCGATCGATTTCGGATTCGTCAGATTGGTCATCAGGCCCTGCGCGAACGCGTCGCGGAAGCGGACGCCGGCGATGCGCGCGGCAGCCGGGTCGCGATTGAGCGCCGCTGCTTTGGCGTGCCGGATCAGGCGCAGCCCGAACCCGATCAGATACGCGGCCCCCGCGATCTTGATCGCGAGCGCGAGCCAGGGAAACGCGGCGAATACGATGCCCACGCCGAGAATCGCACAGGACGCCCAGAACAGATTGACGAGCACGATGCCGCCAACCAGCGCGAGCGCATCGCGCCGGCTCGCGGACACCGCCTTGTGCGCGACCGCGACAAAATTCGGGCCGGGAATCACCACGCTCGCGAGATACAGTGGAAATACCGTGAGAACGGTGGTCGAATCGATTTGCATGGGCAATTCCGAGGTATCGCTGACTGAGGGCCGCCGTGGTGACGCGCGTATGTGCCGATCCGGTTTCGCGGTATGTCGAGCCGTATCGTGACCGGATGATTTGCGCCGTCGCCGCCTCGTATCGAATTCGACGAACGAGGCGCGTTCATGTGCGCCGGGTGTGCGTGCTACGCGACGATTGTTCGAACGGTTGCCGCGCACAGTAAGTATATTGCGGCCGGCGTATCTCGGTGATGTGCGATTCGCTGTAGGCGGCCAGCGTGCCTGACCCACGCAAACGTCATGGGTTGAAATTGCCGCCGGCAAATGCGGCAGGCGGCAATTTCGACGAATGAGTCGCGGACGGCGCGCAACGCGTGCTGGCCGGATCGGTGGAAGTCCAAAAGCGGCGCGGCCGCGCCGGCATGCGCGTGACGGTTTGGCGGGTCTTTTCGAAACGGACGGGTTATGTCCCGTCGGCGAAGCGATGAACAGGAGGCGAACAGCATGCGATTGGGGCCAACGGCTTCATTCGCTCATTTTGTTCGGGCTCCCAGGAGACGGCGCGTATTCCGCCTGCTCGTCTGATGTTCGGCGAACGCATGCTGGATTGCCTCGGTGACGAACGTGGCGAAGGGCGCGAGCGCGGCGGTTTGCGCTTTCGGCTTTCAGTTCGGTATTGCAGATTCAGCCGCGCCGCCGGGCAAGCGTGACGCCCGCGAGCGCGAGGGCGAATCCGGCGATCTGCGCGGGCACAAGCGTTTCGCCAAAAAGTGCGTAGCCTTGCAGCGCGGCGAGCGGCGGCGCGAGAAACAGCAGCGAGGTCGCGTGCGCCGCTTCGCCGTGGCGCAGCATCGCCATCAGCAGCATCACGGCGACGCCGGACAGCATCGCGATGCCCCACGCGAGCGAAAGCCATAGCGCGGGCGCGCCGTGCCAACGGGTTTCGCCGAGCGCGAGCGCCGCCGTGCCCGCGACGAGCGCCGCGCCAAGATTCTGAACGGCAACGGCGGTGCGCAGATCGGTCTGCGACAGCGAGCTTTTCTGATAGAGCGAGCCGGCAGTGATCGATGCGACCGCCGCGATCGCGATCGTGACGACGGCCCAGGCCGGGGCGCCGCCGGCGGCCGTCGGCGCGGCGTGCAGCTTTGGCGCGAGCACGAGCGCGACGCCTGCGACGCCGAGCGCCATGCCGGCCCAGCCGCGCGCGGGCAGCCGCTCGTTGAACAGCGGCGCGGCGAGCGCGGCGCTGGCAAGCGGCTGCAGCGCGCCGAGCAGCGCCATCACGCCGGCGTTGAGCCCTTGTGCGACGGCCCAATAGCTCGCGCCGAGATAAATGCCTTGCAACAGCGCGCCCGCCAGCAGATGGCGTCCCCATTCGCGTGCGGCGGGCCACGGCGCGCGCACGGCCCGCGCGACGCACGCGTAGACGAGCGCCGTGCCCGCGAAGCGGGCGAGCAGATACAGATTGGGATCGGCGTAAGGCTTGATCGCGCGGGCGACGATGAAGCCGGTGGACCAAAGCGCGACGAACGCGGCGGCGGTAACGGAGACGGGCATGCGAAACGGAGCGGATACGCTCGCTGTGGCGGCGAAGCGCCCAGTATCGGGCGCGGCCGTGCGGCTGTCTTGTCGAAACCTGCAGTGCTCGCGGATATCGACGATATCGCCGATGCGGCGTGGCGGCGAATCAGTCGATCGAGAACGTGTCGAGCGGCTGATTCGCGCTTGCGGCTTCGTCGCTGGCAAAGCGCGCGCTGAGTTGCCGGTGCAGGCGGCGCGCCTCGTCGAGCGTCAGATCGATCCAGTACGGATCGCCCGCAGCATCGTTGAGCCGCTGCGGCGGAAATTGGATTTCGAGAACGACGCCTTTGCGATACATCGATATACCTCTGGTCAGTTATGCGGTCGGCCTGCGGCCAAGCCGCGAGTGTAGCAATCCGCCGCCGGTGGCGGCCGGCGCGATTGCCCGCTGTCTCGAAATTCTGAATTTCGGCATGGCCGCGGAACGCGACATGGGCGCGCGCGGCGTATCGGCAGGCCGTTCTAAAATGGCCCGCCATCCTTATCCGACCATCGCCCATTCGATGCCCGGCCACGCCGCACCGCATGTCATGCTGATTGAACAACGTCATCGCTATATTCTGAACGAACTCGCTCGAACAGGCGCGCTGTCCGTCGCACAGCTCGTGCGTGCGCTCAACGTGTCGCGCGAGACTGTTCGCCGCGATCTGAACGCGCTCGCCGCGCGGGGCCTCGTGATCATGACGCACGGCGGCGCGCTGGCGGCCGAGCCGCGCGAATCGGGCGCCGCTGCACGCGATGCGGCGCATGCCGACGCCAAGCGGGCGATCGGGCGGCGCGCGGCGGAGTTCGTGCCCGACGGCGCGTCGGTGCTGCTCGACTCGGAAAGCACCGTGCATGCGGTCGCGGCCGCGCTCGCCGATCGGCATCGGCTCGTCGTCTATACAAACGACTGGCGCATTGCCAGCATCCTCGGCCGCCGCAACGGCAACCGCGTGACGCTCCTCGGCGGCGAATTGTCCGCAGACGAAGACGCGACGTTCGGCATCGATACCATCCAGCAGCTCGCGCAATACCATGTCGACTTTGCGTTCGTCGGCGCGGGCGGCATTACGCAGGACGGCATGCTGACCGACCCTTCGCGGCTCACTGCCGAAGTGCGCAGCCGAATGATCGCGGCGGCGGCGGCGGCGGTGATCGTCGCCGATCTGTCGAAATTCGGCTGCGTGCTGCCAGTGCGGGTCAGTAGCGAGAACGCGCGTTACCTGGTGACCGAGCGCCGACCCGACAATGCATTCGCAAGCGCGCTTGCATTGCGCGGCATCGAGCTTGTCGTGTGTGGATGAGCGTGGCTTCGCGTGCGCCGTTCGCGACTGAGCGCGACGGCGCGCTTGCGCATTGACGGCGCGGCCAGCACAAGCGTTTCCGTGGGCCGCACCGCGTGTGATGCCCTGCTCGCAACCGCGACACGCAAACTTCATCGAAGCGTCATACCGGTGGCAAACCGCCATTGAATACTCGTCAGTTCGGTTTTCATCACGATCAGACGAGGAGGGCGGCGATGTCCGTCAGCGTGCGCAGCTATCTTTCCCCGACGTTGGTTTTGCTCGCATTCGATTGGCCTGGCGCGCAGCGGCACGACGATTTTCTCGGCTTTGCGATCAGACGCACGCCCGGCTTCTGGTCGGCGCACGGCAAGAGCCGCGCGATGACGAGCTGGCTGCCGAACCGGCTGACGTTCGACGCCCCCGCCTCCGATACCCACGGCGATGCGCCGACCGATCAGGCGCCGATCCAAAAATTCATGTGGTGGGATGCGCGGATCGATCCGCCGGATCGGGGCCGCACCTTTCGCTACGAGGTCTATCCGGTCGTCGGCACGCCGGAGTCGCTGCGTGTGCTCGATGCCGAAGCGGGAGTGTGCAACGTCACGTTGCCCGCGCATATCGAGGACGGCATCGGCACATGGTTCAACCGCGCGGTGGTGAGTTCGCAGGCGTTCGCCAGGCAGGTGGGCGCGCTGCATCTCGGGCCCGGTGAGACACCTTCGCCCGATGCCGCGCTGAAGTTGCGCACGTGGCTGGCAAACGACTTGCAGGAAACCTTCGGCCTGATGCTCGGCGCGGCGGCGCGCCGAGCGGTGTCTGCTGTCTACCACCTGACTGACCGGCTATGGGCGATTCCCGCGTTCGAAGCGTTCGGCCGCGCGCACGGCGCCGACGCGCTCGCGATCGTCTACGACGCGCACGCGACGAAGCGCGGCCGCGGCGAGCCGCCGCTGCCGTCGCCGAACCAGCCGGCCGTCGATCAGTTGAAGAATGCCGCGACGTTCGCGCCACGCGACAAGACGCGGATCATGCATGACAAGTTCATCGTCGCGGGCGACGAGGCCGGGCCAGCGCGTGTGTTGACCGGCTCGGCGAATTTCACGACGGAGGGCATCACCGAGCAGGCGAACGTGCTGCATTTGTTCGAGTCGGCGGCGCTCGCCGATCTGTACAACGCGCGCGCGCATGCGCTCGCGTCCAATCCGGGCATCGCGCAGACGGCGCGGCTCGCACCTGGCTGGTCGGAGCCGGTGAGCGTGGGCACGGCGCGCGTGCGGGTGTCGTTTTCGCCGGAGCCGCGCAGCGCGCGCACGCAGATCGACACGATCGTCGAGGCGATTCGCGCCGCGCGGCATTCGGTCCTGTTCTGCCTGTTCATGCCGACCGACGCCGCGTTGCGCGACGCATGCTTTGCCGCAGGCGACCGGGGGCTGATGATGTTCGGGCTCGTCAACGAGATCAGCGCGCGCAGCGCGCAGCAAGCGCAAGCGGACGAGCAAGCCGGCAAGACGCCCGATGCGGCGCGGCTCGCCAATCTCGAGCTGTATCACCGCAGCCGGTCGCAGCGCGACGTGATCGGCGCGGCCTATTTTTCGCCCGCAACGGTGCCGGCCGGCTTCGAGCCGGAATTGCGGCTCTTTCCCGGCGATGCGCCGCCGGCTTATCCGCCTGTCGTCGTTCATCACAAGTTCATCGTGATCGATGCGGAAGGCGCCAATCCGGTGGTGTACAGCGGCTCGGCGAATATGAGCGAGAACTCGGAGCACTATAACGACGAGAATCTGCTCGAAATTCGCGATGCGCGCGTGGCGGCAAGCTATCTTGCGGAAAGTCTGCGTCTTTACGAGCACTACCGCGCGCGGGCGCTGTGGATCGCCGCGCAGCGCGACTCGCACGCCGGTTCGGACGCGCGGCGCAAGCTCGTGTTGCAGCCGGACGCGCGTTGGGCGAAGAAATATTTCGTCGCGGGCAGCCCGGAAGAAAAGGCGCGGATCGCGTTGGCCGCGCCGCCCCGGGCGCAAGCCGATGGCGGCATGCGGACAGGCGAGGGAGGAGCGTTACGCGGCGCCCGCGCGTTCACTTATGCGTCAGCGCGCGACGAAGCGCAGTACTGAGTCGGCGATCATCGCGCGGTGACGCGAGCGCTGGCGCGGCGAAGACGGATCGCGGCCGAACGCCGCACCGAACGTGTAGCGGTTCGAGACGCGATGAAAGCAGAACGAACTGATCAGCAGATGCAGGTCGATCGGGTCGATGTCGTCGCGAAACACGCCGTTTTCGATGCCGTGCGCAAGCAGCGTTTCGAGCGTCTTGATGATGCTGACGTTGCTGTTCTTGAACGACTTGATTTGTTCCAGATATTTCGCGCCGTGAATGTTTTCGATCGACACGAGACGGACGAAATCGCGATGCTTGTCGTGATAGTCGAACGTGAATTCGACGAGCCGCCGTAACCCTTCTTCGGGCTCCAGTTCGCCGACGTTCAGTTCGAGTTCGAGCGCGCGAATGTCGCCGTAGACTTTCTCCAGCACTGCCTCGTACAGCCCTTCCTTGCTGCCGAAATAGTAGTAGAGCATCCGCTTCGTCGTGTTCGTGCGCTCGGCGATCGCATCGACGCGCGCGCCCGCGAGCCCCATTGCTGAGAACTCTTCGGTGGCGACGTCGAGAATATTGCGCTTGGTTTGCTCGGGATCGTATTTGCGGCGCCCGTCGTCTCGGCGCGTCCGGGCAGCGTGCGCATTCGCGCGGGTTTCGACTGCTGCGGCCTTGTTTGTCGCTTGTTTCATATGGCTGGATCGGGCGGGCGGCGGCATGAACGGCGCATTCTAGCATGCACCCCGACGAGTCCCGGCTCGGGCGAGCTACAGGCCGCGCGCGTTTGCCGCGCGGCTGGCGGGCGGCGGGCAGCGCGCGGCGAGTGCATCGCGCACCTCGTATGCGCAATAGGTGAGCTGGGCTGCGGCCAGTCCGGCCACGCCGAACGTGCGCGTGAGGCCGAATGCGTCGAAGCCGCCCGGCACGGGCCGCCCTTCGGCGAGCGCGGCCGCGAGCACTTCGCCCGCGACGGTCGTCGGCGCCATGCCGTGGCCGCCGAAGCCGATCGCGTGCCATACGCCGCTCGCGTCGCGGCCGATCTGCGGCATTTTATGGCGTGCATAGCTCATCAGGCCGCCCCATGCGAACTGCACGGCGACGTCGCGCAATTGCGGATAGACGCGCACGAGATCGCGCCTGAGCAGCCGCGAGATCGCATCCGGCCCGCGATCGAGGATCGAGATGCGGCCGCCCCACAGGATGCGCGTATCGGCGAGCGGCCGATAATAGTCGAACGCGAAACGCGTGTCGTAGACAGCCGACGCGCAGTTGATCGAGTCGGCCAGGCGCGTGCCGAGCGGCTCGGTTGCGATCACATAAGTCGCGATCGGCAGCACTGCGCGCTCGATGCGTGGATAGACGCCGCGCGCGTAGCCGCCGCCCGCGAACACGACGTGCCGGGCATGCACGGCGCCGTTTCTGGTCGCGACGACAAAGCCCGCGCCGTCGCGGCGGATCGAGCGTGCCGCCGAATGTTCGTAGATGCGCGCACCGCGGCTCGCGGCGGCAGTGGCGATTCCGAGCACGTACTTGAGCGGGTGGAAATGGAACGCGTTGCGCTCGAACAGGCCGCCGTGATAGCGATCGGTCTTTAGGCGCTCGCGCAGCGAGCGCGCATCGAGCGGTTCCCAGTCGACGCCGAACGCGTTTTTCATCAGCTTGCGCGGCGCGTCGAGCCTGGCCGGATCGTCGAACCAGTTGGCGAGGATCACGCCGCCGTCGACACGCTCGCAATCGATGCCGTAGCGCGTGCAGCGGGTGCGGATCAGGTCGACCGCATCGAGCGTCAGCTGGTAGAGCGCGCGGGCTGACGCGGGGCCGAGCGTGCGCAGCAGGTCTGCGTTGTCGAGGCTGTAGCCGCCGAACACGAAGCCGCCGTTGCGGCCCGACGCGCCGAATCCGACCGTCTTCGCCTCCAGCACGACGGCGTCGCGCATGCCGCGCTCAACCAGGCCGAGCGCGGTCGACAAACCGGCCAGCCCGCCGCCGACGATGCAGACGTCGGTGTCGATGCGGGCGTCGAGCGTGGGATAGGGGGTGCGGGTCGCGGTGGCTTCGTAGAAATTCGGCATGCGCAGCGTGGGTCGTGGAGACGGGGCGGTGCGAGGTTGGCGGTGCGGGCTATCGTAACCGTTTGAGCCCGGCGTGCGAAGGGCCGGCAGCGCAGCGGGGGCGGATGGTTGGCGCGGTCATTGTCAGGCGTGCCACCGCCGACGGGCGGTGCGGCACGGCCGTCGGCCGCGTGAGGGCGTGCGCAGCAGGGGCGGCTGACCGCCGACGCAGCGTTCGCCGCACGCCGCGCCGGTTGCGCGAATTTTTCGGATATCCGGGTAGGTTTGGATCGGTGCATGCACATATCGGCGTGTTCAGCGTGTGCCGTGCCGCTTCGGCTCGGGCGATGGTTCGGGTTCGGGCGCGACGCTGGCTGTTTGACGGGTTTCGGTGTTCGTAACATCGCGGTGCTCCGGCGCATCGGTCTGCGCCACGGACGGCCAGCGCGCGCAATCGCATTCGAGCCGGTGGTAGCGCTCGAGCCGCCGGGCATCGATCAGCGCGACATAGGCGGCGCCGTTTTTCGTGATGATCTTCTCGGCGCCGTTGCGCACTTCGTCGGCCAGCTCGGAAAAGTGGGCGCGGGCGATGGACAGCGGCACGATATCGCCGATGCGAATGGTCATGATCGGTCTCGCGTGGCCGGCGGTCGGCCGGCCGGTGAACGGACAAGCGGATAAGTAAAGGCCGGCGATTAAAAGGTCAGCGATCGAACAGGATCGTGATGTCAGCTTATCGGCCGCGACGGCGCGACGGAACCTAGCCATTCGGCCAGCGCAACGAATGGCTCGCTGTCGGCGGCGTCGTCGGGGGCGACGAGGTAATAGCCCGCATCGCTCGGCAGACGCAGCTCGAGCGGCGCGCGCAGACGCCCCGACGCCAGCTCGTCGGCAACGAGCAGTTCGGGCATCAGCGCGACGCCCATTCCCGCGTGAGCGGCCGCCGTGAGCATCGTGAAGAGTTCATAGCGCGGCCCGCGCACCGCGCGCAGATCGTTGTCTATGCCGTGAGCGCGGAACCAGTCGCGCCACGCATCGGCGCGCGTCGACAGATGCAGCAGCGGCAGCTCGAGCAGCGCGTCCAGTGAGACCGGCTTGTCGGGCGCGGGCAGCAGCGCGGGGCTGCACACCGGCAGCATGCCGCCTTCGCGGAACAGCAGCCGCCCTTGCGTGCCGGGCCAGAGTGCATGGCCGAAATAGATTGCCGCGTCGAACGGCGAATCGCTGAACAGGAACGGCTCGGTGCGCACCGACAGGTTGACCGTGATATCGGGCCGCCGCGCACGGAATTGCGGCAGGCGCGGAATCAGCCACTGGCTCGCGAACGTCGGCACGACCGCAAGCTCCAGCGTCGCGCCGATGCCGCGCTGCGCCATCAGCTCGAGCGTGTCGCGCTCGATGCGCTCGAGGTTGCGGCGCACGAGCGCCGCGTAATGGCGGCCATGCGGCGTCAGCACGACCCGTTTCTTGATCCGCAGGAACAGCGCGACACCGAGCCGCGCCTCGAGCGCGGTGATCTGGCGGCTGACCGCGCTTTGCGTGAGCGCGAGTTCGTCCGCCGCACGCGTAAAGCTGGCGTGGCGGGCCGCCGCTTCGAACACCTGTAGCGCGGCAAGATTCGGAATGCCTTTTCGCATCGAGGGCTGGCTGATCGAAAGATCAATAGTTGATGAGTTTTAGGAATGAAGTGGTGAGTTTATATCAGTTGCCGCAAGCATGGCGCATGCCGACAATCAACTCCCGAATCCGTCCGGTGCGGCAGCCGATGTTGCGCACGAATTCCGCTGTACCGCGACGCATTGCCGACATCCTCCGAACTCGTTAAAAATCCGATGAACGCGAATCTCGCCGCTTTGCTCGCCACCGTCCTCCCTTCATCGACGATCGATGAGTTGATGCAATTGATGCATGTTCCGAGCTGCGTTGAGCGTTGCGAGCCGGGCGTGGTGACGCGCGCGGAGCTTGCGCAGGCGCTCAATATGGCGTTGTTCGCGGATCTGCTCGAGCGGGTGCCGACCGGCCGTGCGTACACGCGCGACGTCGCCCGCGACGGCGGCCGGGTGACGTTCGATCACGGTGCGTTGCGCACGGTGCGCTGGCCGTCGTGCGGCGCGTTGCCGCCGGGGGAAGCGGCGTTCACGCGAATCCTGCGGCCGCTCGGCTACCGGCTGAACGGCACTTATGCGCTCGAACGCCTGAACATGACCGGCCGCTCATACGCGCATCTCGACGCGCCCGATCAAATCGCGCAGTTTTTCGTGAGCGAGCTGCATCCGGAGCGCTTCAGCGCCGCATTCCAGCAAGCGGTGACGAACGTGGTCGGCACGTCGGCCGATCCGCTGACGCCGCGCTCGTTCGCCGCGCTGGCCGAGCTGGAGCGCGACGCATCGCTGCCGCTTGCCGACGCGTGCGCGCTGCTGCCCGTGCTGGTGAGCTGTTTCGGCCGCCAGCATGCGACGCCGAAGCTGGCCGATTACGAGACGCTGCTTGCCGAATCGGCGGAGATGGCGTGGATCGCGACCGAGGGCAACGCGTTCAACCATGCGACCGACCGCGTGCCGGACGTCGACGCGCTCGCCGCCGCGCAACGCGCGCTCGGCCGGCCGATCAAGCCGGCCGTCGAGGTGTCGCGTTCGGGGCGCGTGCGTCAGACCGCGTTTCGCGCGGACCCGGTGGTGCGCGCGTTCGTCGACGCGTCGGGTGCGCATATCGAGCGCGAGGTGCCGGGGTCGTTCTACGAATTCATCACGCGTGACACGCTCGCCGATGCGGCCACCGGGCGTGCGACGCTCGATCTGAGCTTCGATGCAGGCAATGCGACCGGCATCTTCAAGATGACGGCCGCGGCGTAGCGTCAGCGGCGCGGTTTGCACCGTTTGTTGAAGCCCGCGTCCGCCTCCATCGCTGTCGATTTCCACCCTTGCCGGAGCTTGTGATGACGACTGCCGCCGATTTCCGCCGCATGCCGAAGCCGGCCGCGCCGAGCGTCGACACGTTTGCGCGAGCCGTGCCGCCGCCCGGCGCGTTGCCCGCAACCGCTTATCCATTCGCCGCGCCGTTTGCCGATCCGCAGGGCTCGCCGATCCGCGAGCTGTTCAAGCACGTCGGCAAGCCGGGGATGATTTCGTTCGCGGGCGGCTATCCGTCCGCCGATCTGTTCGACCGCGAAGGCATGGCGGCGGCGCTTGCCGATGCGTGCCGCGACGATCCCGTCGCGTGCCTGCAGTACGGCGATACAGCGGGCCAGCCTGGTTTGCGCCGCGCGCTTGCGCATTGGATGGCGAGCGCGCGCGGCGTGCATTGCGACGCGTCGCGCATCCTGGTGACGACTGGCTCGCAACAGGGGTTCGACCTGCTCGTGCGCACGCTGATCGAGCCGGGCGACGCCGCGCTCGTCGAAGCGCCGGCGTATCCGGCCGCGCTGCAGGCGCTGCGGCTCGCGGGGGCGAGACTCGTGGCGGTGCGCACCGACGGCGGTGGCGTCGATCCCGACGCGCTCGCCGCGCAGCTTGCCGCTTGGCCCGCCGCCGAGCGCCGCCCGAAGCTGTTGTATACGGTGCCGACGTTCGCGAACCCGACCGGCGCGACTTTGCCGCCGGCGCGGCGGGCCGCGCTCGCCGCGCTGGCCGCGCGCGAGCGGATCGTGCTCGTCGAGGACGATCCGTATGCCGATCTGCGTTTTACCGGCGAGCCTGTCGCGCCCATCCTCGGCTGCGACGGCGCGCAGGATTGGACCGTCTATCTCGGCAGCTTGTCGAAGATCGTCGCGCCGGGGCTGCGGATCGGCTGGGCGGTGGCGCCCGAGGCAATTGCGCGCCGGATGACGGTCGCGAAGCAGACGAGCGATTTGTGCACTGCGCCGCTTGCTCAGGAAGCCATCCGGCGCTATCTGGACAGCGGCCGGCTTGCCGTGCATCTGCGCACGATCGCGCGGACTTACGGCGATCGCTGCCGCGCTTTGATCAGCGCGCTGCGTCAATTCGTGCCGGATGACGTCGAGTGGCGCGAGCCTGCGGGCGGCATGTTCGTCTGGGCGCGGCTCACGCGCGGCCGCGACGCGACGGCGCTGCTCAAGCACGCGCTCGAGCATAACGTGATGTACGTGCCGGGCGCGGCGTTCTATGCGAGCGCTGCGGATACCGCGAGCTTGCGGCTGTCGTTCGCGGCGCCGGACGAGGCGGAAATTTTCGAGGGCGTGCGCCGGTTGCGAGCCGCGCTCGCGGCCGGCCGCTGACGCTTGCCCGAGCGGGCGGCGGCCGCGCGGGGGCTGTCCGCGAGCGCCGCGTGCCGGTTCGCGGCGCCTGGCCGAATGGCCGGGGCGCTTGCATGCGGCCCGCGAACGCGGTCCAATCGATTCATTCACCGATCAACCTGTTGTCATTCCGAACTGAAGAGGAAGCGATGCAATTCAACGACATTCTCGCCGCGCTGGACGTCGATCTCGCCCACTGGCAAGGCGCCGCGCTGACGGCACGCTCGCCGGTGGACGGCGCGACCCTCGCGACGCTCGCCGTGGACAGCCCGGCCGACGTCGAGCGCAAGATCGATGCCGCGCATCGCGCGTTCGCCGCTTGGCGCACGGTGCCCGCGCCCGTGCGCGGCGAGCTGGTGCGCGTGTTCGGCAACGTGCTGCGCGAGCACAAGGCCGCGCTCGGCGCGCTCGTCACGCTCGAAGCGGGCAAGATCGCGTCCGAAGGGCTGGGCGAAGTGCAGGAAATGATCGACATTTGCGATTTCGCGGTAGGTTTGTCGCGGCAGCTATACGGCCTCACGATCGCGTCCGAGCGGCCCGGCCACCGGATGATGGAAACCTGGCATCCGCTTGGCGTGTGCGGCGTGATCTCCGCGTTCAATTTCCCGGTTGCCGTGTGGGCGTGGAATGCGGCGCTGGCGCTCGTGTGCGGCGATCCGGTCGTCTGGAAGCCGTCCGAGAAAACGCCGCTTACGGCCATCGCGTGTCATGGGCTGTTTGCAAAGGCAGTGCGCGAATTCGAGCGCACACATCCGGGTGTGGTGCCGCAAGGGCTGACGCAGCTTGTACTGGGGGGGCGTGATGTCGGCGAGGTGCTTGCCGCATCGCCGAAGGTGCCGCTCATCAGCGCGACGGGCAGCGTGCGTATGGGCATCGAGGTCGCACAGGTGCTGAGCCGGCGCCTGGCGCGCAGCATTCTCGAACTCGGCGGCAACAACGGGATGATCGTCGCGCCGAGCGCGGATCTCGATCTCGTGGTGCGCGCGGTTACGTTCGCTGCGGTCGGCACCGCCGGTCAGCGCTGCACGACGCTGCGCCGGCTGATCGTGCATCGCAGCGTTGCCGATCAGTTGCTGCCGCGGCTGGAGAAGGCACTCGCATCGGTGACGATCGGCAATCCGCTCGATGCCGGCACGCTGATCGGTCCGCTGATCGACCGCGCGTCGTTCGATGCGATGCAAAAGGCGCTTGCCGATGCGCGCGAGCAGGGGGGAGACGTGAAGGGCGGCGAGCGTGTCGACGTCGGGCATCCGGATGCGTATTACGTGCGCCCGGCGCTCGTGCGCATGCCGAAGCAGACGGCTGTCGTGACGCGCGAGACGTTCGCGCCGATCCTCTATGTGCTCGTCTACGACGAACTCGACGAAGCGCTTGCGATTCATAACGGCGTGCCGCAAGGGCTGTCGTCGTCGATCTTCACGAACGACATGCGCGAGGCCGAGTGGTTCATGTCGGCGGCGGGCAGCGATTGCGGGATCGTCAACGTCAATATCGGCACGAGCGGCGCGGAGATCGGCGGCGCATTCGGCGGCGAGAAGGAGACGGGGGGCGGACGGGAGTCGGGCTCCGATGCCTGGAAGAGCTATATGCGCCGCGCGACCAACACGATCAACTATAGCCGCGAACTGCCGCTGGCGCAGGGAGTGAAGTTCGACGTGTGAGCCGCGCAGCCGTTCGGCGCGCGATTTCCCGGCCTCGGACATGCTCGCCGCAACACGCGGCGCTGCCGAGTGCGGGCGTGGCGAGGGGCGGGCATTGAGGGGCGGCGCGATTGCCGGCGGGCGGGCAGTTGCTGCCGGTGGCGGACGCCATCGCCGGGTTTTGGGTGAAACGGGCGTCCGCCGATGGCCGCGCGGGCGTCGCCGGTTACCCGTCCGGCGGCCGATGTTTTCGTGACAACTGGCGTGTTGCGATTGCGTGCGCCTGCCGTGCGTTCGGCACCGGCTCAAGCCCGCATCATTTGCTAATGTTTGCCTGGCCTTGCGCTAAATATCCGCTAAACATCGATTAAACATCGGCTAATCGTCCGCATGTCAGCCGATCGCGCGAGGTTGCCTGTTTGAGTCCGACGGCTGCCGTCAACCTGCCCGCACCCGCTCAGGCACGCTCACGCCCGCTGCCGTTGCGCTGTCGAGCCCCGGACGATCAGCTCTCCCGGCAGCACCAGCGTCCGGGTCGACATCTTCGGCTCCGCTAGCCGCTGCGTGAGCAGTTGCATCGCATTCCTGCCGATCTCGTAGACGGGCTGTGCAATGACCGTCACGCCGGGCGTGACCAGATCGGTCCACGCATCGTTGTCGAAGCCGGCGAGTGCGACATCGTCGGGCACGCGCGCGCCGCGTTCGCGCAGCGCGCGATACGCGCCGAGCAGCAGCAGCCCGTTGCTGGCGACGATCGCGTCGGGGCGCGCCGCCGCGTCGCCCGACAGCCACGCCGACACGTGCGCCTGCGCGGCGTGCGGATTCGGATCGACGAATTCCGTTTCGGCGGACAGCCCATGGCCGCGCAGCGCGTCGACGAGCGCCGCGTGCCGTTCGCGCCCCGTCGTGCTCGCATTGCCGAACAGGCCCGCGATGCGCCGGTAGCCGCGCGCAACCAGGTGCTCGACGAGTTGCGTCGCGGCGTCGCGGTTATCCAGCGTGACCGCGTCGGCCGTGCCCGCCGGGCCCGCGCGGTCGATCATCACGACCGGAAACGCATGCGCGAGCGCATCGAAGCGCCGTGCGGCATCGTAAGTGGGGGAATAGATCACGCCCGTTACGCGCTCGCTCGCCATCAGCCGCAGATACATCGCTTCCTTTTCCGGATCTTCGTCGGTGTTGCAGAGGATCACGCGCATGCCATGTTCGTATGCGGCGTCTTCGACGGCGCGGCTCACTTCGGTAAAAAATGGATTGCGCACGTCCGACACGATCAGGCCGATCGTTGCGGTATCGCCCGAACGCAGCCGCCGCGCGGCGGCGTTCGGCCGGTAGTCGAGCTGTTCGATCACTGCCAGCACGCGCTGCCGCACGGCATCGCGTACCGGACCGTTGTTCGACAGCACGCGCGAAACCGTCGTGACCGACACGCCGGCGGCTTGTGCGACATCCTTGATTCGTAGCGCCATACGACTGAAATGACTGAAATCGATTTCTCTTCTGGTCGGTATTTACCCTGATTCCAGGTGGCGGAATGCTAGGTGATTCATCACGCATCCGCCCGTCGTGGACAGGCCGTTTGCCTATTCTATATGGGGTTGCTGCGCATTTCACCCAGTTTTCGGAAATCGGGGAACGCTTGACGATTGAAGTGGTATCGATTCCAATACGTGCATCTAGAACGACTGAATTCAGGAGACGCGATGCCGCCGTTGCTTACTGCGGAGTTGGTCCGGCTCGGTGCCGGCGCCGACTCGAAACACGATGCGATCCGTCAGGCGGGCGCGCTGCTCGCGGCGGCAGGCGTCATCGAGCCCGGCTATGTCGATAGCCTGCTTGGCCGCGAGCAGGTATCGAATACATATTTGGGCAGCGGCGTCGCGATTCCGCACGGATTGCAGGAGGATCGTCACCTGATCCGGCGCACGGGCGTCGCGGTGCTGCAAGTGCCGGCCGGCGTCGAGTGGCAGGGCGGCGAGCGCGCGAAGCTCGTGGTGGCGATCGCCGCGCAGTCCGACGAGCACATTGCGCTGTTGCAGCGCCTGACCCGGTTGATCGGCGATCCGGCGCAGCTCGAACGGTTGCTCGAGGCCCGCGACGCTCAGGTGATCGTCGATGCGCTAAACGGCGGCAGCGGCGCGAGCAACGGCAGCGCGGCCGTGGTCGCGGCGACGCCGGCCGATTACGAGCATCGCATCGAATTGATCCTCGACTATCCGCACGGCCTGCATGCGCGGCCCGCGAGCGCATGGGTTGCGACCGCGAAGCGCTATCAGTCGGCGCTGCGCGTGCGTCACGGCAACGTTGTGGCCGACCCGAAGAACCTCGTCAGCTTGTTGCAACTCGGCGCGGGCGCGAACGCGGCGCTCGTGGTGTCCGCGCAGGGCGTCGATGCGGCCGATGCGCTTGCGGCGCTGGCGCGCACGATCGAGGCGCTCGCGGCCGAAGAGCATGCGCGCGCGGCCGCCGCGCAGGCGCGCAAGCAGCAGGCCCAGCCCGCACTGTGGGCGCCGGAGGACCCGGCGACGGCGATCGACGGCATCGGCGCGGGGCCCGGCCTCGTGATCGGGCCGGTGCGCGTGCTGCGCGCGGCGGCGCTCGAGATCGAGGACCGCCCGGGCGATCCGCTCGACGCGTCGCATCGTCTCGAACAGGCGTTCGCGGATACGGCCGCCGAGCTTGACGCGCTCGCCCGTTCGACGGCGGGGCGCCTCGGCGCAGCCGAGGGCGAGATTTTTGTCGCGCAGCGCGAACTGTTGAACGATACCGCGCTGCTCGACGAAACCGCGCGGCTGGTCGCCGACGGCCACGGGCTCGCGTGGGCGTGGCATCGCGCGGCGGACGCGCAGGCGGCGCGGCTCGCCGCGTTGCCCGATCCGTTGCTCGCCGCGCGGGCGGCGGATTTGCGCGATGTCGCGCGGCGCGTGCTGCGGCATCTCGGTGAAGCGGGCGCGGGCGGCAGCGCCGATGCGGGCGCGGGCGCGCCTTCGATCCTGATCGCCGAGGATCTGACGCCGTCCGACACCGCGCAGCTCGATCCCGCCGTGACGCTCGGCTTCTGCACGGTCGCAGGCGGCCCGACGTCGCATACGGCGATTCTCGCGCGCACGCTCGGCGTGCCGGCGGCGGTCGCTTGCGGCGCGAAGCTGCTGGAGATTGCCGACGGCTCGCACGCCGTGCTCGACGGCAACGCGGGGCGGCTGTTCGTCGGCGTGTCCGCGCGCGACGCCGAACGCGCGCGGCAAGCGCAGCTGCGGCTGATCGAGGAGCACAAGCGCGCGAGCGCGAACCGTGCGCTGCCCGCCGCGACGCTCGACGGCCATGTGATCGAGATCGGCGCGAACATCACGCGGCCGGACCAGGTTGCCGACGCGCTCGCGCAAGGCGCGGACGGTATCGGCCTGATGCGCACCGAGTTCCTGTTTCTCGAGCGCCGCGACGCGCCCGACGAGGACGAGCAATACGACTGCTACCGCCGGATGGTCGACGCGAGCGGCGGCCGGCATCTGATCATCCGCACGCTCGATATCGGCGGCGACAAGCAGGTGCCGTACCTGAACCTGCCGCACGAAACCAATCCTTTCCTGGGCGTGCGCGGAGTGCGTCTGTGCTTGCGGCGTCCCGATCTGTTCATTGCGCAATTGCGCGCGCTTTATCGCGCGGCCAAGCATGGGCCGTTGTCGATCATGTTCCCGATGGTGTCGACGCTCGACGACGCGCGGCAGGCCATCGCGCTTGCCGAGACGGTGCGCGCGGAACTGGAGGCGCCGAAGGTGCCGCTCGGCATCATGGTCGAGACGCCGTCGGCCGCCGCGCTCGCCGATCATTTCGCGCAACTCGTCGATTTCTTCTCGATCGGCACGAACGATCTCACGCAATACGTGCTCGCGATCGATCGCGAACATCCGGAGCTGGCGCGCAATGCGGAGAGCCTGCATCCGGCGGTGCTGCGGATGATCAAGCAGACCGTCGACGGCGCGCGCCGGCATCGCAAGTGGGTTGGCGTGTGCGGCGGGCTCGCGGGCGATCCGCTCGGCGCATCGATTCTCGCGGGGCTCGGCGTCGATGAACTGTCGATGAGCGCGCGCGATATCGCGGCAGTCAAGGCGCGGCTGCGCGGCGAGCGGCTCGACGCGCTGCAAACGCTCGCGCAGCGCGCGCTCGATTGCGGGGATGTCGACGCGGTGCGGGCGCTCGATGCCGCGGATACGCGGGCGGCCGCATGAGAGGCGATTTCGGGACCGATATGAACGCTGATTCCACCACTGCAACCACCGATTCAACCACCGGTTCGAAAGCCGGCGTGCAACCCGACGCGGCCCGTGTTTCGGCCGCCACGCCCCGTGCGACGGTCGTGACCGTCACGCCGAATCCGGCGCTCGATCAGACCGTGCGTGTCGCGAATCTGACGCTCGGTGACGTGAACCGTGCGGAGTCGCTCGAATTCAACGCGGGCGGCAAGGGCGTGAACGTCGCCGGCTGTCTTGCCGACTACGGGATCGACACGATCGCCACCGGCTTGCTCGGCGCGCAAGACAGCGCCGTGTTCGACGCGATGTTCGCCGACAAGGACATCGCCGATCGCTTCGTGCGGATCGCGGGCCGCACGCGCATCAACGTGAAGCTCGTCGATCCGGCGCGCGACGAGACAACCGACGTCAATCTCGCGACGTCGCGGCCCACGTCCGGCGACGTCGCGGCGCTCGAGCGCCGGCTGGCCGAACTTGCCGCGCCGGGCCGCTGGTTCGTGCTCGCGGGCAGCCTGCCGCCGGGCGTCGACGCATCGTTTTACCGGCGTGCGACGCGCATGCTGCATGACGCGGGCGCGCGCGTCGCGCTCGATACGAGCGGCGCGCCGCTCGCCGATGCGCTGGCGGGCGCCGATCCGCGCGAGCTGCCCGATCTCGTCAAGCCGAATCTCGCCGAGCTGGAGGCCGCGTTGGGCCGCACGCTCGGCGATGACGACGGCGCGATCGCGCGTGCGGCTTGCGAGCTGGTGGCGCGGGGAATCGGGTATGTCGCCGTGTCGCTTGGCGCGCGCGGCGCGCTTGGCGTGACGGCGTCCGGCGAAGCGGAAAAAGCGGGCGCGGCGGCAGCATGGCACGCGCAAGCGCCGCTCGACGCACGGGTTGCATCGAGCGCCGCGCAAGCGTCGTCGCCGGCGCCTATTGCGGCTGCCGCGCCGGCTGCCGCCGGCCAAACGGTGGCGTCGACCGCCACCGCAGTCGCGGCGG
>NZ_FXAN01000027.1 GCF_900176645.1 Burkholderia singularis | reverse complement strand
GGCTCGATCAGCAACGTCGCGGGCAAGATCATCAGCGCCGGTCGAATCGTCGCTCACGCCGGCAGTCTGAACAACGCAAGCGGGACGATCGCCGCGAAACAAGCGATCGCCGCGACCGTCACCGGCGACGTGAACAACGCGCAGGGCCAGATGCGCGCGTTGTCGTCGCTGTCGCTGCACACCGGCGGCACGCTGACGAATGCCAATGGCCGCATCCAGTCCGGCACGGGCGGATCGAACGACACCAGCACGCTCGATCTGCAATCGGCGTCGGTCGATAACTCAGGCGGCCTGATCGGCAATCTCGGCACGGGCGCGACGAGCGTGCAAGGCGGCAGCCAGCTCGTCAACCGCCACGGCGTCGTCACCGGCAACGGTGCGGTGACGATCGGCGCGTCGTCGATCGCGAACACGCAGGGCGGCGAGGTGAGCGGCGCGAACGTCAAGGTGCGCGGCGATGCGTTGGACAATTCCGGCGGCACCCTAGGAAACATCGGCACCATCGCGAACGGCGATATCGACATCGCGACGACCGGAACCGTCACGAACACCGGCGGCAAGATCGGCGCGACGCGCAATCTGTCGGTGTCGGCGAACACGCTGCTCGGCGGCGGTGCGTACAGCGCGGCCAACGACGTCGCGTTGAATCTGGCAGGCGATTTCACGACGACGCCCGATTTCCAGTTCAACGCCGGCCACGATCTCGCGTTCACGCTGCCCGGCACGTTCACCAACGGCGCGGGCCTGCAAGCGGTCAACAATCTGAG